>JABJAB010000104.1 GCA_018666235.1 Ilumatobacter sp. | reverse complement strand
CGATCGACGAAGTCGAGCGGCTGTTCGCAGCCGACCTCGCATTCCTGCAGGACCTCTACGGGATCATCAATTTCGGTGACCCTGCAGACGTTGCCGCGCTACAGGACAGCGTGACGCCGCCGGGCGCGTCGGATCACACCGAGGTCGATGACGCGGTCGTTCTTGACGAAGCGAACACTGCCGGCGCTGAGGACGGCGATGGCGAGACAGAACCCGACACCGCTGTCGCCGATGAGGCACCACGCGGACGTGGGCGTGGAAATGCGCGGATTGAAGAAGTTGCCCGATAGGGCATGTCCCGTTCTTCGATTCCAGGCGGGAGAAGACCGTGAAGAAATATCCCGAAGAGTCTTTGTGGAGCGAAATGGCATACCTTGCGTACCACTTGCACTGGGACATTTCATCACTCTTAGATCTTGAACACCATGATCGGGCACGATTGATCCGTCTCGTGGCTGACATGAACGATCGGGCCTGGGAGGCGCTGACCGATGCCCGATGATTCCTTTGAAGGACAACGCATCACTGCGGCGACCTTCCTCTTTGAAGTTGACGGTGTCGAAATCGGCCGTTTCATGGAGGTGTCAGGTCTTGAGGTCACTGTCGAGACCGAGGAGATCCAAGAGGGCGGTCAGAATAGCTTTGTCCACAAACTGCCCGGCCGGATGACATGGCCGAATATCACGCTGAAACGTGGCATCACTCAGACCGACGGGTTGCTGACATGGCTGAACAAGTCATCAGGAGAAAAGTTCACCGAAACGGGGAACAAGCTCGAACGGTCCACGGCAGCGATCACGCTGATGGGTCCCGCCGGCGCTCGTATCCGATCCTGGGACTTCGACGGCGCATTCCCCGTCAAGTGGACCGGTCCATCATTTTCTGCGTCCTCGACAGATATGGCCGAAGAGCAGTTAGAAATCGCCCATCATGGATTCCGGGCCCGTGACGTCTGACTCGACGCACTCCAACGGTGACTTCGGCACCTGCATGGCGCTGCGAGTTCAGCCGCGTCTGGCGCCGATCCGTCGGCGAGCTTCGCGTCCCCTGCTTGGGGCGGTCGGCCGCGCCAGCATGGGCTTCAGCCGAGCGATCGGTCGAGCCCAAGCGGTGCGGCCCGTTGTCGGTCCGAGCGACCTCAACACATCGACGCTTCGTCCACCGCCAGGATTCTGGCGGAACGATGACGGCGACGCGACCACCGCCCTTGGCAACGATGGAGTCGGCGCCACCAGTGCTTCACGGTCTGCAGCACCGTCCAGATTGCCGGTTGGTTCTGCTGCCGCGACGACGTCATCTCGCCGGCCGGCCTCGGGTGTGAATGGTGCAGCGGCCTCTGTGAACGCGCCGGTCCAACGTGAAACAGCGACGTGGACGGACCGTTTGATCGAGCCGTCGGTGCGACCGGCAGGCTCCACACGCTCCGCGAGGCCGAGTCAGGCGGTTCATGTGCAGCGACAGCAGGCGCCCGCTGAACCGTTCGTATCGAGCGGATCGGCGCGCTTTGACGAGCTCCGACGAATGATGGCCGAGGGTGTCACTCCGGATGCGCAGCCAGGTCGTGCCTCAGTCCGGCGCGATAGTCCGGCCGAGCGTTCCGTGGCGGATTCGAGGGTTCCGTCATCGCAGAGATCGACAGCGCCATCCGGTCGGGCGGCTCCTGCATCACACGCCGGACAGGAGGCTCCCACGGTTCCTGTGATTGCGTATTCTGAGTCTGGTCGTGACGCTACTCAGGCTGGTCCGGCGACCGCGCCGGGCCGCTTCTCCGAGCGTCTCTTGCCCGAATCGATCGGCGACTCGGATGCGGGTCGGTCGACGCAGCGCCCGATGCCGCAACGTCTGACCCCTGACGTCTCGGCGCGTTCTGTGTCTGACTCCACGCAGACGACCGGGCCGTCCCGCTCAGATCGTCTGCGGACCCGGTCGCAGCGATCCCCGGCCGCGAACGATGCGCCACGCTCGAATGCGGCTCCCGCATCGCCGCGTCAGCGGTCGTCGGACATCGTGGAACGCTCGATTCAGCGGCGTACGGCCAGCGAGGCGTCTGGTCGATCACCATCGCGTGGGCCGGCACCGGCTGTCGCGCCAGCGTCGCGCATGGAGAAGTTGCAAGCGTTTCTTGAAGAACGAGGCGACCTCCCACCGTCGGGCGACTCCGTACCGTCGAGCAGCGAGCGGAGGTCGCAGGCCGACAACGCTGTGCCTTCGACCCGACCTGGACGCGACCGGACCGCACTACCTCCTGTCGGCAGTGCACCGAGGAGCCGACCATCGGGCAACGACGGCGTTGCATTGAACCCTGACGTCGTCCAACGCGCGCCACGGTCTGAGCCTGGACGGTCTGAATTCACGCAGTCTGAGCCGCCACCCTCGCTGACTTCTTCGAATCAGGCGGACGACACGGCACAGCGTGCGCTCACGGCTGAAGACCCACGAACTGAGGGGGCAGACAGCAAACGCATTGTTGGGAGCGCTGAGTCGCTCATTGAGGCACCGGCTACGGGGGTGCAAAGCCAGCGAATGCAGCTTGCGGATCGACGGATGCAGCGGTTGATTTCCCAGGATCCGCTGAGGTCGCCGGCAATCGACGAAGCGCGGAGCCAGGCGGTCAGCGCACTTCGTGAGCGCGCTGATGAGTCCCTGAACATTGACGTCCAACGTTCGCTGTCCGTTGCCCCACCGGCAGCAGCGCCCTCGGCGAACTTTCTTCAGAGTGAGATTACCGCCAGCAGCGCACCACCCAGCCTGACCAGAATCGACCCGGTCACACGACTGGTACCCCAACTTGATGGCGGCACTTTGCGTCGCGTCAGTCTGCCGCGCGCATTGTCAACCACGCATCGACCGCAGAATGCGGTGGGGGTTCACGACGGCGCAATCCAGCGCGTGGTGTCGCCGCCGCAATCCCAGACGGCTATGGCGTCGGTCATGAATCTGGTAGCTGCCGGGCCCGTCGCGATGCGCCCGGATCGGCTCGAAGCCGAGGGG
>JABJAB010000103.1 GCA_018666235.1 Ilumatobacter sp. | reverse complement strand
GCCATCACTCGGAATCGTAGGAATCTGGCTCGGCCTGCTGGTGTGGATGACACTCCGGGCCATCGTCAACCATCGCCGGACAGCCACCGTGCTTTGCGGCAAGCATCACGCGTGGTCTGACGCCTTGAGTGCCTCGTAGGCCAAACCCTCGCCCGCAATCAGTTCGGCGGTGATCGGATCGGAGCCGGCCGCAACAGCCATCCGGGCACCGATCGCTTCATGGTCGTGGTACGCAGCGAAACGCGTGGTTCGAGGACCGACAATAGTTGCAATGACACGGCCGAAGGTACCGAGCCGGCATTCGATCTTGCCGACATCATGCAGGATCGCGCCAGCGATCTCTGCCCTACTCGCCGCCGGTCGCTCCACGACGAACCGCTGAGCGACGAGCGCGCTGTGCCGGCGATCCTGATTGTTGAGTTGGACCCAGAGGGCACGTTCGCCTGGCAGTAGGTGTTCATCGACCCATGCCTCGTGCTCGGCCGGCGGCGGCGTCGGGGCCAGTGAAGTGACGAAGCGGGCGACGAGGTGCCAGACGCCCGTCGGGCTGAGCGACAGCGACGACATCAGTGCAGTGTGGCGCGGGGATGCGCCGAGCGGTACACGTCCCACAATCGCTCCTGGCTGACTCGTGTATAGATCTGCGTTGTCGAGATCGAGGCATGACCCAGCATTTCTTGGACAACGCGGAGATCCGCGCCGTGGTCAAGCAGGTGAGTGGCGCAACTGTGCCGCAGCACGTGCGGCGAGAGTTGCTCCGAGATACCAGCTCGATCGCCGTACTTCTTCACGATCAGCCAGGCGGCCTGACGTGTCAGACGCCCGCCGCGTGAGTTGAGAAAGACCGCCTCCGCGTCACCTCGCTTCCGCCACTGAGCCGGAATCAGCCGCTCACGACCTCCTCTGCCGAACCATTCTTCGATGGCCATTTGGGCTGCTCCACCAAAGGGAACCAGCCGCTCCTTTGCGCCCTTGCCGTACAGCAGCACGAGCTTGTCATCGAGGTTGATGTCGCCGATCGACAGGCCGACTGCCTCGGAGATCCGGGCACCGGTCGCATACAACAGCTCCAACAACGCCCGGTCACGAGTATGCAGCGGCTCGGTGCCGATGACCGCGTCAAGCAGGCTGCTGACCTGGTCCTCGGTGAGCGGTTTGGGAATACCGGACGGGACTCGAACGCCCTCCAACTCCGCTGCCGGGTCGTCTGGGCGTTCGCCCTCAATCGACAGATAGCGATGGAGCATCCGAATCGCAGCGAGTTGACGCGCAATCGATGACGTTGCTGCATCCGATGCGCGTCGCTCGCCGACAAAGTCGACCAACTCGCTGTGCGACACCGACCACACCGTCCGGTCGCGTCGATCGAGCCAGTCGCAGTACGCAGTGAGGTCACGCCGGTAGGCCGCGAGCGTGTTCGCAGATCGACCTTTCTCAGCCACCATCCACGAGAGGAACTCCTCGATGGCGAGGGGTAGTTCGGCGCGAGCCATCAGCCGGCGTCGGCGCTCCGCAGTCGTCGATCGGTGAGCAGCAATGCCGTGACGGTCTTCGCATCACGGATTTCGCCGCGATCGATCATGACGAGCGCGTCGTCCAGCGGTACGTGCATGATTTCCATGTGCTCTTCTTCTGGTCCCTGGCGGTCGGTGGCCGTGGGAGTGCAGTTGGTTGCGAGGTACAGCGACGTGACCGAGTCAGTCATGCCCGGTGAGGGATAGATCTCGCCCAAGAGAGCAAGCTCACCGGCGACGAGACCTGCCTCTTCGACCAGTTCGCGACGGGCTACTTCAGCCGTTGGTTCACCTTCGATGTCACGCATCCCAGCGGGGATTTCAATGACGATCTCTTCATAGGGCGGGCGGTACTGGGTCACCAGCACCACTGAGGCATTGCCCTCGGCATCGAACACGATCGGCAGGACACCGACGGCACCCGGCGAACGAACAATGTCGCGGTGAAACGTGGAGCCGTCCGGCGCTGCGTACTCAGCAGTGGCGACGTGCCACACGTAGCCCTGGTGGACCTTCGACTCGTTGAGCCGCCGAAATCCAGCGGGTGCGGTCACGAATGCAACGAGGGCTCGGAAGGCACCGACGCGTCGGCCACTGGCTCATCCGTGCCGTCTGTTGCCGCCCGCCGCTCGAGGGCCGCGGCGATGAGTTCGCGGAACAACGGATGCGGGCGGTCCGGGCGGCTCTTGAACTCTGGGTGCGCCTGTGTCGCGACCCAGAACGGGTGCCCGGGAAGTTCGATGAACTCGACGAGGCGGTTGTCGGGCGATGTGCCTGAACACCAGAGGCCGTGCTCTTCGAGTTGCCCTCGGTACTGCTCGTTAAATTCATAGCGGTGGCGGTGCCGTTCGCTGACAACCGGTTCGCCGTATGCCTCCGCGACCTGTGAACCGCTGGCGAGCACGGCGTAGTACGCACCCAGCCGCATGGTGCCACCCTTGTCCTCGATTCCACGCTGATCGAGCATGAGGTCGATGACTGGGTACGGCGTGGTGGGGTCGAACTCTGTCGAATTCGCATCTGCGAGTCCGACCACGTTGCGGGCGTAGTCAATGCTCATGGCCTGCAGCCCGAGACAGATGCCGAGGCAAGGTACCTGTTCCTCGCGTGCGTAACGGGCGGCGGCAATCTTGCCTTCGACACCGCGATGGCCGAAGCCGCCTGGGATCACGATGCCGTCGAGATGGCTTAACTGGCCTGCGGCGAGAAGCCCTTCGACGTTCTCAGACTGGATCCACTCAATCTCGACATCGGCGCCGTGGTGGAATCCGGCGTGCTTCAGACTCTCGACCACCGATAGGTAGGCGTCGGGCAGTTGGATGTACTTGCCAATCAGGCCAATGCGGACCGGAGTTGTGGCGGCTTCAACCTTGGCGACGAACTGCTGCCAGTACGTGAGGTCAATCGTTCCATCGAGTCGGAGTACGTCGCAGACAAAGTCATCGAGGCCCTCGTCGTGCAGGATGAGCGGCAGCTCATAGATGTTGTTGGCGTCCGCTGCGTTGACCACGGCCCGCTCTTCCACATCGCACATCGCCGAGACCTTGCGCTTCAGGTCGTCGGACAGCGGCTCTTCGCTGCGACACACGATGACGTCGGGTTGGATTCCCCGGCTGCGCAGTTCGGTCACCGAGTGCTGCGTCGGCTTGGTCTTCTGCTCGCCGGCAGGGCCGATGAAGGGAACGAGCGTGACGTGGATGTAGCAGACGTTGTCGCGGCCCACCATGTTGCGGAACTGGCGGATCGCCTCAAGGAACGGAAGGATCTCGATGTCGCCAACCGTGCCGCCGACTTCGGTGATGACCACGTCGACGTCGTTGCGTGCGACACGTTCAATGCGTCGCTTGATCTCGTCGGTGATGTGCGGGATGACCTGCACGGTTTTGCCGAGGTAGTCGCCACGTCGTTCGGCGGCCAACACTGACTGGTAAATCGAACCAGTCGTGGCATTGGAATTGCGCGAGAGATTCTCGTCGATGAAGCGTTCGTAGTGTCCGAGGTCAAGGTCGGTCTCGCCGCCATCGTCGGTGACAAACACTTCGCCATGCTCAAACGGGTTCATCGTCCCCGGATCGATGTTGATGTACGGGTCAAGCTTCTGCATCGTGACGCGGTAGCCACGGTGTTTGAGCAAGCGACCAAGTGAGGAGGCTGTGAGGCCCTTGCCCAGGGAGCTGGCAACGCCTCCTGTCACGAAAATGTGCTTGGGCATTTCAGACCTCCGTCAAAGAACATTACGACGGGAACTCACCCTACCGCGTTGCGAATCAAATTTCATACGGGTAGCTCCGCAAGGAGTTCGCGGGCGTGCTCGCGGGCCAATTGAGTTGACGAGCCCGACAACATCCGGGCGATTTCGTCGACGCGTTCATCACCTGGGAGATGTCGAGCGGTGGCGAACGTGGCGCCCTTCTTGACCTTCTTTGACACCGATACGTGGGCGTCGGCTGTGGCGGCGACTTGGGCCAGGTGGGTCACGACCAGTACCTGGTGGTGGCGGCCGAGCGCTGCGAGTGCGTCGCCGACGGCCTGTGCCGCTTCGCCCCCGATTCCGGCGTCGACCTCGTCGAAAACCAACGTGTCATGAGCGCGGGCGCCGGACGCAGCAGACAGGACGAGTCGCAACGCCAGCATCGCTCGGGCAAGCTCGCCACCCGATGCCACGCGGGTCAGCGGCAACATTGGCGATCCCGGATTAGCAGCGAGGAGGAATTGCACGCGATCCCCCGGGTGGTCGTCGCCATGCTCTCCAACTTCGACGGCAACCGCCGCATTCGGCATGGCCAGAGTGCGTAGCCGCTTCTGTACCGCAGCTGCCAGCTTGGGCGCCGCTGCCCTGCGGGCACGCCCGACCGCTTCGGCAACGGCGCGCTCTTCGGCGAGGACCGACTGGCGTTGCGCATCCAACACAGCAGCGCGCTCGTCGAAACTCTCCAGTTCGCGGAGCCGATCTTCGGCTTCGGCGTGAAAGGACATGACTGCAGACAGACCATCGCCATATTTGCGTTGAAGATCGTTCAGCGCCTGGCGCCGAGCGCGAAGCACAGAGAGCCGGTCAGGTGACTCATCAATGCCGTCAGCAATATCGCGCACTTCGGCCACGAGATCATCGACCTCGGTGAGCAACTCGCGGAGTCGTGCGGCCTGGGCCGTAAACGGCTGTCGGCCGTCCAACGCTAAGAGCGCCCGCCCGAGAACATCACGAGCACCATCATCGTCGGCGAGCACTGCATACGCACTGCCTCCGGCTTCGCGGTGGGCAACGGCGTCAGCGAGCACTGACTCCTCGGTGTCGAGCAGCCCGTCCTCACCGGCATCGACAACGTTTGCGGCATCGAGTTCAGCGACTTGGTACCGGAGCAAATCAATCTCTCGGGCACGCGCCCGAGCATCACCGCCCAACGTGGCCAGCGCCGCATCGATTTCTGCCAGCCTGCCACGCGCCGAGCGCAGTGGACCGAGGTCGACGTGGCCATACTCGTCGAGCGCAGCCCGCTGCGTGGACACCGAAAGCAAGTTCTGGTGCGCGTGCTGTCCGTGCAGATCGACTGCATCCGCAGCTGACTCAGCGAGCAATGTCGCCGTCGCCAGGCGACCGTTGACGTACGCCCGGGAACGGCCCTCTGCCGGAATGACCCGACTCAGAATGGTCTCGGTGCCATCAGCTGCGATAAAACGACCATCGACTCGCGCTTCGGTCGTGCCCTGCCGAACCATTGCGGTATCGGCTCGACCACCGACCAGCAGTTCGATCGCGTCGACGAGCATCGTTTTGCCGGCTCCGGTTTCGCCCGTCAGCGCTGTGAGCCCAGCGCCGAGCATCAGCTCGAGTCGCTCGATCACGCCCAGGTTCTCAATGTGGAGTTCGGTCAGCACGTTGTCAAGTATGACAACCCAGAGTCACAGAGTTGCGCATCTAATCGAACCTTTGTTCGAGGAAGTCCCCTCGCGAGCGAATCCGTGACGCAGCCAGAACGGCTTCCGGCCGAAGTGCT
>JABJAB010000002.1 GCA_018666235.1 Ilumatobacter sp. | reverse complement strand
GGCTGCGGTCATGGCTTCAGTCATTGCAGCGTCAAACAGCGCCGGTCCAGCCGCATCGTTGGCAATGACTTCTCCAGTGACCGGCGAGTAGTAGGCCACCGTCCAGTCTTCGACAAGTTCGTGCAGCAATGGTGCGTCAAGCATCCCGCTGACCAGACCGAACGAGCGCCAAGTGGGGAGTTCGGACTCCCATGGTCCAACGAGCTGCGCCGTCATCGATGTGGCGTACACGTCGGCGGCGCGGCGCTTCACGTCGACCGGCTCAGCAAACTCTGCACCACGGGCGATCTCGACTGCCTCGCCGTACGGGCGAGCGTCGTCATCCCACTTGTCAGGAAACAGGTAGGGACGCCCGAAGATGATTGCGCCCGCAATGAGGCCAGCGAGAACCAGCAACGTGAAGAACAGTGCAAAGCCGCCGGCACCTGAGCGGGCCGAGGCAGCCTTGGCCTTCTTGAGCGCAACCTTCTGCTGATGCTTCTTCAACTTCTTCTGGTGTTTGCGATCCCTGCGGCTGATGACAGCAGTCGGTGTCTGGAGCGACGCTGTCGCGGGCGCAGCCTGCCGGGGCCCAGACTGATTGAGCTGACTGCCCGGCAACTGTGGGACCGCAACCGGTGGCGCGCTACTTGGAGCAGCTCCAGCCCCCGCAGCGGCCGCCGCGGCTTGCACCGCAATCACTGTGGTTGGCGCATGATCCTGCGACACGACGTCGGTCGGTAGGGCAGCCACCGCTGCCGAAGGACTGCTGGCGTCGTTGACGACCTCGGGTGCACGAGGCGACACCGTCTTCGTCGCCGTGGGTCCGGGTGACCCGGCGGCCGGCGCTCGCCCCTCGGGCTCCACCGAAGGAACACGCCCACTCGGAGTGAGGTCGGGGATGTCGAGCGGGGCGATCGTCAGATCGATGATGTCACCGACGACAGGTTGGGCAGTTGCCGGCACGGGATCTGCTGGAGCCAGTGCCTGGCCCGGCGGCGCGGGCAACGGGGTGTCGTCCAGGCGGAGTGACGGAAGTTCGAGGTGCAGCTCACCGAGCACATTCGCATTGTCATCTGCGGCGGGCCCGGGAGTTGCCGAACGGTCGCCGACCAACGGCAGCGGGTCGAGCGTCAGGGGCTTCATGGTCAAGTCGAAGTCACCCAAGACGGGCGAAGTGACCTGCGAGGGGTTTGGCGCCGAGAGCGGCGTCTGTGTTTCGGCGCCAGCCCGAACGACGCTCAGCTCAGCGTTCGGCTCGGTTTGCGGTGCGGTGTCGTTGGCGTCCAGAACGGACTCCCATGACAGCACAGAACGATCGGTGTTCTGGTCCGGCTGCGGGCTCATGCCAGGTCATCGGCACAATCCGTCAGCACCTTGAGACTCCCCTGAGAGTTCCCCCGACCTCCGACCCGCCCGTTGGCATGGCCGTCAGGTGGGCATCAGTCGTCGGCCGACTGGGCTGCCTTCGCTTGGAGTTCGTCGACGATTGAGGAGTCGGCCAGCGTGGTCGTGTCTCCGATGTTGCGTCCTTCGGCCACATCGCGCAACAAGCGACGCATGATCTTTCCCGAGCGCGTCTTAGGAAGATCGGGTGTGATGTAGATCTGCTTGGGCTTGGCAATGGCACCGATCTCGGCAGCCACGTGGTTCCGAAGATCCTGTTCGCCGACATCCTCCCCGCCGCGCAGGATCACATAGGCAATGACGGCCTGGCCAGTCGTCGGATCGGTCGCACCCACCACGGCTGCCTCAGCGACTGCGGGGTGCGAGACCAACGCCGACTCGACCTCCGTGGTGGAAATTCGGTGCCCGGAGACGTTCATCACATCATCGACGCGGCCCAGTAGCCACAAGTAGCCGTCGTCGTCGAGCTTGGCGCCGTCGCCAGCGAAATACCGACCTTCGAAACGCGACCAGTACGTCTCCTGGTACCGATCGGGGTCACCCCAAATCCCGCGCAGCATGCCCGGCCACGGTCGGGTGAGGGTCAAGTAGCCGCCGCCGTTCGACACGGTGTTGGCATCGTCGTCGACCAACTCGGTGGACACGCCGGGCAGGGGGAACGTCGCCGAACCAGGCTTGGTCGTGGTCGCTCCCGGGAGCGGACTGATCATGATGCCGCCCGTCTCGGTCTGCCACCAGGTATCCACGATCGGACAGTTGCCCTTGCCGATCGTGTCGTGGTACCACATCCAGGCTTCAGGGTTGATCGGCTCGCCAACGGTCCCAAGGAGTCGAAGCGACGACAAGTCATGCTTGTCGGGTTCCTGCGCGCCCCACTTCATGAACGTACGGATGGCCGTCGGCGCGGTGTAGAAGATGGTCACACCGTATTTTTCAACGATCTCCCAGAACCGATCGTTGCCTGGATGATTCGGCACGCCTTCGTACATCACCTGAGTACAGCCATTACTCAGCGGTCCGTAGACGATGTAGCTGTGGCCCGTGATCCAGCCGACATCGGCGGTGCACCAGAACACGTCGGATTCGGGCTTGAGGTCGAAGACGTACTTGTGGGTGTAGGTGACCTGCGTGAGATAGCCACCGGTGGTGTGCATGATGCCCTTGGGCTTGCCCGTGGTCCCCGAGGTGTAGAGCAGGAAGAGCAGGTGCTCGGCTTCCATCGGCTCGGCCGGGCAGTCGGTGGATGCTCCGTCCAGCAACTCGTGGTACCAGTGGTCGCGTCCCTCGTGCATCGTGACGTCGTTGCCACCACGCTTGACGACGATCATGTGCTCGATCGTGGGCGCCGAGTCACACGCCTCGTCAGCCGCAGGCTTGAGCGGAAAGACCTCGCCGCGCCGGTATCCACCGTCTGCGGTGATCAACACCTTCGCTTCGGCGTCGTTGATGCGGTCGCTCAGCGACTGACTCGAGAACCCCCCGAACACAACACTGTGCGCTGCTCCGATCCGAGCGCAGGCGAGCATCGCAACGGCCGCTTCGGGAATCATCGGCAGATAGATGTTGATCCGATCGCCCTTCTGCACACCGAGACCTTTGAGCACGTTGGCGAACTTGGACACCTCGTCGAGCAGGTCTTGATAGGTGATCTTGCGCGTATCGCCCGGCTCACCCTCCCAGTGAATGGCCACCTTGCCGCCGTTGCCGGCATTGACGTGGCGATCGAGGCAGTTGTACGCCACGTTCAGCGTTCCGCCCTCGAACCACTTCGAGTACGGGAGCTGCCAATCGAGCACCGTGTCCCACGGCTCGAACCACTCGACGAGCTCGCCTGCTTGACGTGCCCAGAACGCTTCGTCGTCCTCATTCGCCTCGTCATACAACGATGTGTCGACGACGAGGGCATCACGCTTGAAGCTCTCCGACGGCGGGAAGGTTCGATTCTCGGAGGCAAGTGCGTCGATGGTGTCGTGCTGTTCGTCGCTCATTCCGTGATCGTAGATCAGAGCAACGGCCGTCTCAGAGGTCGGACTCAGGCTCGCCATTCAGCGACGAGGAAGTTCCCGAGTCCGCTTGGGTCGAGGAGCGCTTCGGCCTCGCTGATCCGGCTCCGCATCCTCATCGCCTCGAGCCCAGGCCGCGCGGCCTGGGCCTCCCACACTCGCTTGCCTTCGGTGACCAACTCGTCAATGCCCCAACGCTGGAGGAATTGTGCCTGGGTGCGCATGGCATCGGCCTCGGGGAGCTGATCGAAGGGAATGTCGGTCGTGATGTCTTGCGATCCGGGCGCGGTGAGGTAGTGGTCGCCGCGTTCGTTGCCCCGGTACGTGCGGAGCCATTCACGCCATGGCCGCATTGCCAGCTCGGCGGTGAGTGGCACCCCGTAGTCGATGATCAGCAGCGAACCGGACCGCAGCAGCTGGCGGGCGTCCTCGACAAATGTCGCCGCCTGTTCGACCAGTGGAACTCGGGCGCCCAGCGCTGCGCCCATCAGCAGTTGGGCCGGCGGCGGATCGAACGGCGCGGACAACATCTCGCTCGGCGCGCCCGATTGGTCGACTGCGACGTAGGCCTCGCGCCAACCGCTGTCGAAGACAGCCAGTCGGAAGGGGAGGTTGTCGAGCAACTCGTTCGCGATGATCACCCCATCGAGCGGAGCCGTCGGCATCGTCGCCAGCGACGTCACACCGTCGGGGTGACGTTCCCGTTGTGACGCAGAGAGTTCGACGGCGACATAGTCGAGCGCATCGGCACACGCAGGTCCGGCGGCGAGGATCGATCGGGCGAGGGTCCCCGGCCCGGCTCCCGCGTCGACCACGGTGAACTGTTCGGGTCGTCCAAGACGAGCCCACTCAGCATCCAGATAGTTCGCGATCACTGCACCGAAGAGCGGTCCGACTTCGGGCGATGTCAAGAAGTCGCCGCGGCGACCGGCGTGCCCGCCGTCCGGACGGGTGTAGAACCCGTTCTCGCCGTACAGCGCCTCGCGCATGAACTCGTCGAACGGAACCGGCTGCGGCTCTCTCGCACTCACCAGCTCAGTCTCCCAAGTCCGGATGCTTCAACCTCGCTCGAGCAACGATTTTGACGAAACAGTCCGTCTCTGCGGGGTCCCGCCGGGCGGGCTGGTCGGACCGACTCCGAACAGGCCAGCGAGGCGCGGGACATGGCGCCTGCCGATGAGGCAAGCTGTGCGGATGCGAGCGAGAACGGTCAGCGCCATCATGTTGCTGTCCCTTGGTGCGTGCGGTGGCGAACCTGCCGACAGCGTGGCGGCGCCTGGTGTCCCCACCGCCGGGGACGCTCGACCGCCGATCAGCACGATTGCGCCCGCTCCGACCACCCGGCCACCGACCACGGTGGAGCGAACGACGACCACCGTCACGGTCACTCCGACCGTCACCCCGAATGCCACACCGCCAACGTCATCTGCGGCCTCGGCGACGGTTTCCACGACCACCGTGGCTGCCTCGACCAGCACCACCACCACCACCACCTTGGCACCGACCACAACCGAGCTCGTCTACGTCGCCGAACTCCCTGAAGGAGCGCTCTTCGTAGGAGTCGAAGGACCGCGATCGCTCGCGGTCCAGCAGCAACTCATTGCCCTGGCCATTCTTCCGTCGACTGCGGCCGACTCGAAGTACGGCCCGGGCACCGCAGCCGGAGTCCGCCGCTTCCAGGAGTCGCAGGGCTTGATCGTCGACGGCGTTGCCGGGCCGGTCACCCTGGCCGCCCTGGCCGCAGCAGTCGCCGCCGGGCCAGCGACCACGCCCCCAACCACCAGCGACGACTAACGGTGAGCAGCGAGCGGCGCACGCATCGGAGCTCTGGCAATGCAGAGAGGCCGAGTTGCCACCGATCGGGATCAGGGAAGGACGGCGCCGGTGAGGTCTTGGAGTTCGCCGAAGCCGGCGACGAGGCGGGGATACACGCCAACGGCAATCGTGCCGATGACGGTGAGCGCCAGCGCGGCCATGATGGGGCTCGGCGTCACGATCGGCGTCGTATCGCCGTCGGGTGCGTCGTCCATCCAGACGACTCGGAGCACCTTCATGTAGTACGCGGCCGAGATAACGGTGTTCACAGCGGCAATCGATGCCAGCGCGTACGCCCAGTTGTTCTGAGCGTCAAGCACGGCCTTGAAAGCATTGAACTTGGCGAACCAGCCACCGAGCGGCGGGATGCCGGCGAGCGACGCGAAGAAGATCGTGGTCAGCACGGCAAGACCTGGTGCGTAGCCGAACAGGCCACCGAAGCTTGAGATCTCACCGCTGCGCGTTTTGCGGGTCACGGCGATGACCACGGCGAACGCACCGAGGTTCATGAAGCCATACACGAGCAGGTAGACGACCACGGCGTTGAGAGCCGAACCGGCAGCTTCGGCCTCACCCGCGAACGCCAACGGCATCAGGATGAAACCGCCCTGGCTGACCGAAGAGTAGGCAAGCATGCGAACAATGTTGGTCTGACGCAGAGCGAGCACGTTGCCGACCGTCATTGTCAGCGCAGCAAGGGCCCAGATGAACGGCTGGTAGACGTCGGATGCGTTGGGGAGGGCGAGGTAGATGATCGTCACCAGAGCGACGAAGCCTGCCGCCTTGGATGCCACCGACAGGAACGCCGTGACCGGAATGGGGGCGCCCTCGTAGGTGTCCGGCGCCCAGCTGTGGAACGGAACAGCTGAGATCTTGAACGCGAAACCACTGATGATGAAGACGATGCCGACAACTTCGATGCCGTTCAAGTTTCCGTCGGTCAAGGAGGCACCGATGTCAGTGAGCAACGTCGAGTTGGTCGAACCGAACAGCAGGCTCATGCCGTACAGCATGACCGCCGAGGCAAACACTCCGAGCAGGTAGTACTTGACACCTGCTTCGTTCGACTTCGAGCTGCGCTTGTTCCAGGCCGCCATCATGTAGGCCGGAATCGAGAGCAGCTCGAGAGCGACGAAGATGCTGATGAGGTCACGAGACGAGGTCATCATCACCATGCCGAGTACGGAGCACATCATCAAGACATAGAACTCGCCCTGGTAGTACCCGCCTTCTTCGAGTTCTGTCTGGCTCATCAAGATGACGACATATGCCACCAGGAGGAAGAACGCCTTCATGATGAGCGCGTACTCGTCGATGACGTACCGGCCACCGAACATCGATCGCGAGTCGTCACCGATGACGAACAGCGTGACGACAGGGATGAGCGCCGCCAACATCACGAAGCCCGTGAGGGTGGCCATGATCCACTTCTTCGACTCAGAGATGTTGAGGTCGATGAGGAGGACGATGTTGATGCCCGCCACGAGCACGAGCTCGGGCGCGATGGCATGCCAATCAATAGTTGGAGCGACCCAGTCGGTCGCTTGTGCGAATAGAGCAGCGAGCATCAGCCCAGTGACTTCCCGAGGGTTTCCACCATGGCCTGCACGGCCGGGTCCATGACCTTGAACATCAGTTGCGGGTACACACCGAAGACGACGATGGCGACGAGGAACGGCGTCCAGGCAATCCACTCGGTGAGCTGTACGTCCTTGATCTCTTCATGCTCATGGGCATCCGCGTCGGCGTTGGCTGCCGAGCTGAGGCTGTGCGCCATGGCCTGACCGTGATCGTCTGCACCGTGGCCGGCGTCGATCTCAGCAGTCGAGTGGCCCTTGAACTCGTCGCTCGGCACACCGAACGCGGTGCGCTGGTACAGCCACAGGAGGTAGGCGGCTGCCAGGACAGTGCCCATCGCCGCGATGACCATGAGCGTCCGGAACAGCGGCTCACTGAGCCCGAAGTTCGGGTTGTAGGCCGACAGAATGGCCGGGAATTCACCCCAGAAGCCGGCGAGGCCGGGCAGACCGAGCGAGGCCATCGAGGCGAAGCCGAGAATCCAGCCCATCTTCGGCATCTGGATGAGCATTCCACCCAAACGGCTGATCTCAAGTGTGTGGAAGCGGTGCTTCACGGAACCGGCGACGAAGAAGAGCATCCCGGTGATCAAGCCGTGAGCGACCATGCCGAACAGGGCGGCGTTGATGCCGAACGTGGTGAGCGTGGAGATGCCGAGCATGACGAAACCCATGTGAGCCACCGACGAGAACGCAATGAGGCGCTTCATGTCGGTCTGGGCGAGGCAACCGAGCGAGCCGTAGATGATGCCGATGACAGCAAGAATGCCGATCGCCGGCGCCCATGCCTTTGCGCCTTCGGGCAGCATGGGGATGGCGATCCGGACGAAACCATATGTGCCGAGCTTCAGCAGGATGGCGGCCAGGATGACCGAACCTTGTGTCGGTGCCTGTGTGTGCGCGTCGGGCAGCCAGGTGTGGAACGGGAACATCGGCACTTTGACCGCGAAGCCCAGGAACATGCCGGCGAAGATCCAGATCTGGACGTCACGGTCGATACCGGCGCCCAGGTCGATCAGCGTGGCAAAACCAAAGCTCTCCGCACCGGTCTGGAAGAACAGCGCAAGGAAGGCCACCAGCATGAATGCCGAGCCGAACATTGTGTAGAGGAAGAACTTGAGCGAGGCGTACTGCCGTTGCTCGCCGCCCCACACGCCGATCATGAAGTACATCGGCAGGAGCACGACCTCGAAGAAGACGAAGAAGAGGATCAGGTCCTGCGCAATGAACGTGCCGGCCATACCGGTCTGCAGCACGAGCATCAAGATGTAGAACGCCTTGGGGTTGCCGGCGTCGGGCATGTTGTCCCACGTGTAGATCATCACGAGGAACGTGACGCACATCGACAGGAAGTACAGCGGCAGGCTGATGCCGTCGAGGCCGATGGTGTAACCCGACCGGATCACTTCGATCCATTCGGCATCGACCGCGAACTGCAGCTTCTCGCTCTGTCCATAGTCAAACTTGACGAGCGTGTAGATGCCGACCAGCAAGGTCGCTCCGGCGGTCGCGATGCCGATGGTCTTGACGCCGGACTCATCGTCCTTCGGCCAGAACATCATGACGAGCGCGCCGACGAGCGGCAGGAACGTGCCGACGGTCAGCAGCCAATTGTTGTCTGTGAGTGTTTCCATGAGATTAGTAGTCGTTCTTTCAGCTCACGTTGAGGATGACGAGGACGATGGCGCCAACAGTTGCAGCACCGAACAGCAGGGCGCCGTACTGGTTGACCTTGCCGGACTGCACCGGTTGCAGACCGTGACCGGTTTCTGAAGCGACCGTGCCCGAGGCGTTGACTACCCCGTCGACGATCTTCTGGTCGATGTTGTTGTAGACCCAGTCGCCAGCCTTCTTGCCACTGGTGCCGACACCGTTGACGGCGCCATCGATGACGTTCTGGTTGAACCAGTACGTGGCTTTGGCGAGCGGGCGGGAAACGAAGTACACGAAGACGTTCTGGTAGAGCACGTCGAGGTAGTACTTGTTCTTGAGGAACAGGTAGCCGCCGCGGGCGATCCGCGAGCGCTCGGTCAGACCGACAAGTCGCGGGTTCTTGTTCTTGTAGAACGCGATGCAGAAGCCAATGGCGGCGGCGTAGCCAAGGGCAACGACACCAAGCGACAGCAGGATCTTGCTGAGCTCGGGGACAGCGTGCTTGACCTTCGGGAAGTAGCAGACCGTGCCGGGCTCGGGATCGGTTCGGCCACAGCCGGTGGCGTAGGCGTCCTTGCCATCTGCACCTTCTTCGGCTGCAGGCAACGGAGTGACTTCGAGCAGTTGCACGCTTTCGCCGGCGTGCCCCGCCGTCTCGCCGATGGCGACAGGTTCATAGCGGGGCTCGACGTACTTCTTGAGCAGCTCAACGCCTTCGCCGAGGTTCGCGCCCAGCGCGTCACCGGCCAGCGGCGTCGGGTTGACGAAGCCAGACGTGAGTGCCAGGAAGGCGAGGATCACAATCGGGACGAGGATCAGCTTGCCGGACTCATGTGGTCCGTGATCGTCGTGATCGTCGTGACCGTCGTCGCCGTGACCGTCGTCGCCGTGATCGTCGGTGTGTGCGGCCGCTGCGCTGAGCGACTTCGGCGCAGCACCCGCCGTGACGAGTTCGCGGTCGATCGCGTCGGCGTGAACGATCTCTTCGCGGAACTCAGTCGCGTAGCCATGATCGTCGTCGTGATGGATACCGGCGGCAGCGCCGCGGGGCTCGCCGAAGAAGGTGAGGTACGTCGCACGGGTCATGTACATCGCCGTGAGCGCCGCGCCGCCGAGGCCGACCCAGAAGAGGAACGTGTAGCCGTTGGCTCCGACGTTGTCGATGATCTCGTCCTTCGACCAGAAGCCGGCGAACGGAATCACACCGGTGAGGGCGAGCGTCGACACACACCACGCACCGAAGGTGATGGGCATGAACTTGCGCAGGCCGCCCATGTCCTTTTTCATGTCAAAGGAGTGATGCGAGCCGGAATGGCTGATCGATCCAGCAGCGAGGAACAGGCAGCACTTGAAGAAGGCGTGCGTGAACACGTGGAAGACAGCCGGCAGCCAGGCGCCGGTACCGAGGCCAAGCATCATGTAGCCCAGCTGGGACACGGTCGAATACGCCAACACCTTCTTGATGTCGTCCTGCACAAAGGCAAGAAGCGCCGCGACGACGATCGTGATGCCACCGATAATCGCAATAAAGCTCAACCCGCCGTTGGCGATGTTGAAGCCCTCCCAGAACACGGGGTAAATGCGAGCAACGAGGAAGACGCCGGCGACGACCATCGTGGACGAGTGCAGCAGCGATGACACCGGCGTCGGACCAGCCATGGCGTCGGGGAGCCACGTGTGCAGCGGGAACTGGCCCGACTTGCCGATCGCGGCAATGAACAGCGCACTCGACGCCATGATCAAGGTCCAACTCGAGCCGTCTCCAGACAACGCCCACGCCTGGATGGCTCGAATGTCAAACCCGTTCGAGTCGAGGTTCGCCACGGCGAAGTCATTGGCGCCGAAGAACAGGATCGCCGTACCGACGAGCAGGCCGACATCGCCGACGCGCACCGTGAAGAAGGCTTTGAGGGCCGAGTGGCTGTTGTAAGCGTCTTCCCACCAGTGACCGATCAGCATGAACGAACAGAGGCCCATGATCTCCCAGCCCAAGATGAGCTGAACCATGTTGGACGACATGACCATCACCAACATGCCGCTGGAGAACAGCGTCAGTGCGGCGAAGAAGTGGGTGTAACGACGATCGCCTCGAACGTAGTCAAGGCTGAAGACCTGGACGAGCAGGGAGATGAAGGCCACCAGCCAGAGCAACAGAACCGACAGGCCATCGATGTGGGAACCGAGGCCGAACTCGAGGCCGGAGTTCTGCCACCACACCCATTGGGTGACGACGGGTTCGATGTATGGCTCGACCTCGCCACCTTCGCTGGCGCGCAGTACTCCGCGAACACCACTGAAGGCGCCCCCGATCGCTTCGTCGCCACCGTGCGATGCAGAGTCAGTGCGCTGCATCCACTGGATGCCAGCGCCCGTCGCAATCACGAGCGATGCGGCCATCGATGCAAGACCGATCTCGGAACCCTTCATCGGCATCTTCTTGCCGAGGCCGATGATCAGCGCAAAACCGATGGCAGGGATGAGCGCGATGAGCCAAGCGTTGTCCAGGAACCAGCCTGAGCTCAGTTCGAGCGCAGCATGTGTGTCTTCTACGGCGAGCACGTCAGCCCTTCATTTCCGAGAGTCCGTCGAGGGCGATCGACTTGCGGTTGCGGTAGATCATGAGCACCATGGCGAGGCCGACACCGACTTCGGCGGCAGCAATGGCGATGACGAACAGTGCAAACACCTGCCCGTCGATGTTGTCGTTCATCATCGCAAAGGCGACAAAGTTCAAGTTGACGGCAGCAAGGATCAGCTCGATCGACATCAGCACGAGCACGGCATTGCGCCGCGCAATGACACCGAACACGCCGATGCAGAACAGCACCGCTGCGAGCAGGAGGAAGTTGACAGCAAGCATGAGCCTCAGTCCTTCCGGGCCAGGACGATGGCGCCAATGGCGGCGGCGAGCAGAACAAATGACACTGCCAGGAACGGCACGAGGTAGGCCGACAGATACTGGTCGGAGAGCTGCTCGGTCGGGAACGGCGCACGCTCTTCAAGCACGTCGTCTTCGAAGGTGTTGAAGATGACGTAGCCGAGCAGCCCGAAGAGCACGACGGCGACGGGGATACCGAGCTGCCAGCCTTGGTTGTTGAGACCGTCTTCTTTTCCGATCTGGGCACGGGTGAGCATGATGCCAAACAGGAACAGCACCATCACGGCACCGATGTACACCATCACCTGCGCCACCGCGAGGAACTCCGCCGAAGCCAGAATGAACTGTGCCGCAACGCCGGCGAGGACGAGGACCAGATACAACGCCGCATGCACGACGTTCTTCGTGGTGACCACGCTGAACGCCGCAAAGATCATCACCGTGGCAATGAGGCCGAACCCGATGTTCAAGGCAACATTGACCGCCGGTTCAGCGTCGGTCTGCGCAATCAGAGCGTGCAGGTTCACTGTCCACCTCGCGACCATTGAAGGGCAACGTCATTCATGGCGCCTGTGTTCACTTGCCGGCTCCCGCTTCGAGTTCGGGCGCCTCAGGCACCGTCTCCATCCACTCGCCGAGCTTGGCCTTGTCGTGGAGCAGATCGGCGATCTTCGGCTCGGAGTATTCGTACTCAGGGCTCCAGAACAGTGCGTCGAACGGGCAGACCTCGACGCAGATACCGCAGTACATGCAGAGCGCATAGTCGATGTCGAATCGGTCCAGGTGGTTGACCTGGCGCGGCTTGCCACCAGCGCGACGCGCTGGCGCGAGCTGCTTGTGGCCCTCGATGTAGATGCACCAGTCGGGACAGCTGCGCGAGCAGAGCATGCAGGCAGTGCAGTTGTCTTCGTGCAGCGCAATCACGCCGCGGGCGCGAATCGGCGGCGCTTCTTTCTCGTGCGGGTATTGCACGGTGTCGGCACCGTTCTTCAGCGTCTTGCCGAGGATGCCGGCAGTGACGCCGAGACCTTTGATGAGTCCAGGAACCTTGGGCATCAGAGGACCACCTTCAAGATTGCAGTGACGGCCGTGTTGGCCAGTGCGAGCGGGATGAGCACCTTCCAGGCAAAGGTCTGGAGTTGGTCCTCACGGAAACGCGGGTAGCTGAAGCGCACCCACATGATGACACCGACGAGGGCGAACATCTTGGTGAACATGATGACGGGGCCCACGAAGTTCATCCACCAGGCGACATCGCCGAGGTTGTCCCAGCCGAACCATTCGAAGGGAACGCCCCAGCCACCGAGGAACAGCGCCGCAGCGATGAAGCTGAAGACGCCAGCCGTGGCGAACTCGGCGATGAAGAAGATCAGGAATCGGAAGCCCGAGTACTCGGTCATGTAACCGGACACGAGCTCGGACTCAGCAATCGGCATGTCGAACGGTGCCTGCGTCAGCTCGGCCTGCACGGCGATCATGAAGATCAAGAAGCCAACGAACTGCGTGATGATGAACGGGTTGCCAAACCAGCCGATGCCGAAGATCTCACCGGTGTTCTGCACTTCGATGATCCGGTTGAGGTTCATCGACTCGGCTTGGATGACCACGCCGAGGGTGGCGAGCACCATCGGGAGTTCGTAAGCAATCAGCTGACCGCCGGCACGCAGGCCGCCGAGCAGTGAGTACTTGTTGGCCGACGACCAGCCGGCGATGAGGATGCCGAGCACGCTGACCGACCCAACGGCCAACGCGTAGAAGATGCCGGTCTCGAAGTTGGTGAACCACGCTTGGGGACCGAACGGCACGACGACGATCAGCAGGAACGTCGACAGCAGCACGATGAGCGGCGCCATGCGATAGATCCGCAAGTCGGCGTTCTCCGGCGCAAGGTCTTCCTTTTGCATCCACTTGCCGACTTCAGCAAGCAGCTGCATCGACCCGTACGGACCGGCCTCCATGGGGCCGAGACGGCTCTGCATGAACGACATCATCTTGAACAGGAACAGATAGACGATGCCACCGGCGGGCAGCAGCACCGCGACGAGGCCACCCACGACGCGCAAAATCGACATCAGCCAATACGGGATGGACCACTCCGGCCAGAAGTCCGGAAATTCGGCTGCAAGTTGAGCGAGCATCAGCGATCGATGTCTCCGAGGATGAAGTAGAGCGAAGCAAGGATCGTGATGACGTCAGGGACGTACACGCCCTTCAACGCCCACGGCACGATCGAGATGTTGTTGAAGCTCGCCGAGCGAATCTTGACGCGGAACGGCCCGAGGCCGCCCTTGCTGACGACGTAGTAGCCCATCTCGCCGAGCGGGTTCTCCGTGGACACCCAGGCTTCGCCTTCGGGCACCTTGATGATGCGTGGCACCTTGGTCATCACCGGGCCGGCCGGGATCTGATCGAGGAGTTGCGTCACGATCTTGCAGGACTCGCGGGTCTCTTGGAGACGAATCCAGCAGCGGGCCCACGAGTCGCCGTCGGGGTGTGTCCACACCTTCCAGTCGGCAAGGTCGTAGCTGAGCGGGATGTCTTGATCGCGACGGAGGTCCCAGTCGATGCCGGACGCACGGGCGTTCGCACCGGAGAGACCGTAGTCCTTGGCGATATCGGCAGGAATGATGCCGATGCCGCGCATCCGACTCTGGAAGATCTCGTTGCCGAAGAGCAGGTCATCGATCGTGTCGCAGAACTGCTCAAGCTTCTTGACGGCGCCGCGCGTCTCTTCGATCCAGCCCTTGGGTAGATCGTCTTTCAGGCCGCCAATACGGTCAAAGTTCGGGTGGAAGCGACCACCGGTGGCACCTTCGATGAGGTTCAGGATGTATTCACGGTCACGGAAGGCAAGGAAGACCGGCGTGATCGCGCCCATTTGCACGCCAAGGTCACCAAGGAACAGCGACACGTTCGCAATTCGTGACAACTCGAAGAGGATGGTGCGGATGACCTGAGCACGCGGTGGCGCTTCGATCTCCATCAGCTTCTCGGCAGCGAGGATGAACGGCACTTCGTTGGCGAAGCTGCCGAGCCAGTCAATGCGGTTGACGAGGGTGGTGACCTGCGGGAACGTGCGGACCTCGGTGAGCTTTTCGTAGCCGCGGTGCATGTATCCGGCAACCGGCTCAGCCCAGACGACCTGCTCGCCGTCAAGGCGACAGATGATGCGGAGCGTGCCGTGCGTGGCCGGGTGCTGCGGACCGATGTTGAGGGTCATGCCCTCGGTCTCGAGTTCGACGTTGAGGCGCGCGTCGGCAGCCTGGCTCGCGATGTACGAAAGTTGCTGGCGGTCGGTCAACGTCATGACTCGTCACCCTTCTCGTCGACGGGTGCTTCTGCTTCGTCTTCAGCCGGCATGGGTTCGACGTCGACGATGCCCGGCCATGGCTTGACCATGCGGGCGAGCAGCGGGAAGTCCTTGCGAAGCGGGTAGCCCTCGAAGTCGCCCGGCAGGTACATGTTGCGGAGGTCGGGGTGGTTGTCGAACCCGATCCCGTACATCTCGTGGCACTCACGCTCGTGCCAGTTGGCCCCGGCAAAGAGGTGACTCCACGATTCCATGACGAGCCGATCGTCAGGAACGTCGGCCTTGATCGTGACGCCCACGTGACGGTTGAGGTCGGTGAGACGCGCGAACACCTGGAAGCGAGTCTCGCCACCGGTGTAACCCTGCACGATTTCGGTGTCGGGTTCTTTGGGCTCGTCATCCGGGTCTTCTTCGCTCGTGCCGTACGGCGACGGCATCCAGTCGAGCCCCGAGAGGAAGCAGAAGTAGGTGAACCCGGCGTCCTTCAACGCCTGACCAGTCGACAACCACGCCTCAGTGCTGACGCGAATCCAGAGATCGTCATTGGGCGTGATCTTGGTGTCGACGATCGCGTCACCGATGTGGCTGCGCAGGTTGTCGATGATGCCTTCGCGCAGTCCGTCTCCGGGCAGTGCTGCCGGAGCGTCGGCGCCGGGCGCGTCCTGGGTTGTGGTGTCGTCACTCAATGGGGCCACCGCCAACGACGATCGGTTCGGGTTGCACCGAATCAGCCGCCTGGGCCATCTCGGGGGTCGGGTCGGTCGGCTCGTTGATCAGCTCGCCATCACGGTCAACCTCGCCGGCTTCCATGGCGCGGGTTCGCTGCAGGGTCGTGAACTCGTCACCGCGCCACTTGGCGGCCATGTCTTCGTTCTTGATCCGCTGTTGGAGGAGCACGATGCCTTCGAGCAGCGCTTCAGGCCGCGGCGGGCAGCCGGGGACGTAGACATCGATGGGGATGATCTGGTCGACGCCCTTGGTGACCGAGTAGCTGTCCCAGTAGGGGCCACCACAGTTGGCGCACGAACCCATCGAGATGGCGTACTTCGGCTCGGGCATCTGCTCCCAGAGTCGCTTCACCGCCGGCGCCATCTTGTCGGTGACCGTGCCGGACACGCAGACAAAGTCGGCTTGGCGTGGGCTGGCAGGCAGCGGGATCACGCCGAGCCGCATCACGTCGTAACGAGGCGAACCGAACGCTGCACCCATCTCGATGGCACAGCAGGCGAGACCCCACTGGTACACCCAGAGACTGTAGGAGCGGCTCATGTTGAACAGTTTGGTCAGCGGAGCCGGCAGGCGACCCTTGTCGACGAGACCCATGTCAGACCGTCTTTCTCTGCGAGTTGGAGCCCATGGCGGAGCGAAGGAACATCAGACCCATCGGAGGAGCCCCCGCTTCCAGGCGTAGACCAGGCCGTCGAGGAGCAGCACGATAAAGACGAGCATCGCGACGAGGCCGAACGTGCCATACCTCTCTGCGGACGCTGCCCAGGGGAAGAGGAACACCGCTTCAACATCAAAGATGACGAAGAGCAGGGCGAACACGTAGTAACGGATCTGGCTCTGAGACCAGCCCATCCCCACCGGGTCGACACCCGATTCGTATGCCATCGACTTGTCGTAGTTGGGCTTGGACGGGCGAATCGCCGCGGCGAGTCCGAGCAGCAACCCGCCAATGGCGAGCGCTGCAATACCAAACCAGACAACGTTGAGGTAATCGCGAAGAAAGAGCGACATGCGGGCCCGAAGATATCAGCCCTTGTGAATCTCTTCCCAACCTCAGGGGAGACTATTCCCGCCGTGTGTCACGTTGGGGTCGGGTGGAACTACCTGGACTCGGCGGCGATGCGCTTCTTGGTGGCGGCCCAACTGCAGATCGGACAGCCAGTCAGATCGTGATATTTGGCGGGGCAGTACTCCCGGCCGAAGTAGATGATCTGCAGGTGCCGTCGATCCCACGTGTCTTCAGGGAACACCGCTTTGAGGTCTCGCTCGGTCTTCTCGACGTTCTTCCCATCGCTCAGGCCCCAACGATCTGCGAGGCGATGAATGTGGGTGTCGACAGGAAACGCTGGAAAACCGAACGCCCCGGCCATCACGACACCAGCGGTCTTGTGCCCGACCCCGGCGAGCCCCTCGAGGAACTCCCAGTCGGCAATGACTTCGCCGCCGGCGTCCACAATCTGGTGCGCCATGGTCGACAGGTTGCGTGCCTTTGTCGGTGCGAGGCCGACCTGTTTGATGAAGCCGAGGATCTCCTCCGGTGACAGACGTGCCATTTCCTCCGGTGTTGATGCTGCGTCGAACAGCGCAGGGGTGACCTCGTTGACCTTCTTGTCAGTCGTCTGCGCGGACAGCGCCACGGCGACGAGCATCGTGTAGGGGTTGCGATGATCAAGCGGCACCGGCGGGTTCGGGTAGAGATCGTCGAGCATCTCGCCAATGCGGTCGGCTTTGTCCTGTCGCTTCATCCCCGTCGAAGCTACTGCCGATTCGCGACCGCACCCAGCGCGAAACGTCTCGTCTGTTGCACCATGGTTACTCCGTCATCACCGTTGCACCGTCGAGGTGAAACCCGTCTGGTGAAACAGATGGGCAACGGCTCAGTGCACGGTGAAGCGGTCCGACAACCGTTGCGCAGCATCGACGACGAGGGCTTCGACGCGGTCCTTGTCACCTTCGGCAGGAAATCTGAAGCTCGGAGCGTTGACAAAGAGGGCGCCTTCAAAATGGCCACTTGCGCCGCGGAACGGGACATCGAGCGCCGTGATGCCGTCACCGAGATCGTCGATCGACCACATGAGACCGTCGTTGACGATCTGATCGAGGTGCGCGCGCAGCGTCGCGACGTCGGTGATCGTGCGCTGGTTGACCCGCTCGAGCGGCTGAGCGAGATAGCGCTGAATCTCGTCGGGCGGTAAGTGGGCGAGCAGCGCCAGACCCGCCGGGACCGAGTGCATGGGCGCGTAGAAACCGGTGCGGTTCTGCACCTGCACGGCGGACTCCTCGTCATCGACGCTGTCAACCCAGTACACGTTTCGACCTGAACGCACCACGAATCCTGCTGATTCTCCGGTTTCCTCGCTCAATTCGATCAAGAACGGGCGGACGACAGCCGCCATATTCGCGTCGTTGTTTGCAGCATCGGCCAGAGCTGCCAGACCGGCACCGAGTTCGTACTCCGAACCCGTTTCGCGTTGTGCGACTGCGCCCTCTGCTTCAAGCGCCGAGAGCAAGCGAGACACCGTTGACTTCGGCAGACCGACCTGCTCAGCAATCTCCGTGACGCCAGCCGGGCCGAGTGAAAGTTCGCGAAGCACCGTGAAGGCTCGCTCGATCGACTGCACACCTGCCATGCACCTTGGATAGCAGCTTTGGAGCCGTCTGCACGCTTTGGTGACGTGCGCAACGTCGCGGCGACCAGGCTTGACGACCGACATCATTGCAGGACGCGACTTGCATCATTAGCCTGCAGAGATCGCTCGTCCCAGAGGGGCCTGGCGTACTGTTTCACCATACGGTACAGTTCCGCATTGCGGAACAACGGCACGAGGCCCCCTCGTTCCGCCCCTCTCTCTGGAGACAACAACATGAGTGACGACATCGACGCCGCCGGCGACTCGAACGGCGACGAAGACATCGATCTTGCGCTGCTGAGTGACGAGGATCTGACTGCCCAGATGCACGACGACCTCTACGACGGCATGAAGGAAGAAATAGCGGAGGGCACGACCATCCTGCTCGACCGCGGTTGGGGGCCCGACCGCGTCCTGAACGACGCACTCGTTGAAGGCATGCGCATCGTCGGCATCGACTTCCGTGACGGCATTCTTTTCGTTCCCGAGGTCCTGCTCGCCGCAAACGCGATGAAGGCGGGCATGGCCATTCTCCGTCCGCTGTTGGCCGAGACGGGCGCTGAGTCCGTCGGCAAGGTCGTCATTGGCACCGTCAAGGGCGACATCCACGACATCGGCAAGAACCTGGTCGCAATGATGCTCGAAGGTGCCGGGTTCGAAGTGATCGATCTTGGCATCAACACCGACGTCGACGAATTCATCGCCGCCCTCGACGAGCACCAACCCGACATCTTGGGCATGTCGGCCTTGCTCACCACCACGATGCCGTACATGAAAGTCGTCATCGACACCCTCACCGAGAAAGGCCGTCGCAACGATCAAATCATCCTCGTCGGTGGCGCTCCACTCAATGAGGAGTTCGGCGAAGCAATTGGCGCGGACGCCTACTGCCGCGACGCAGCGGTGGCCTCCGAGCAGGCCAAGTCCCTGGTGTCGGCGCGACGCGGCAACCCGGAGCCCGCCGGCCCGTCAGTCCACGCCTGAGCCATGACCGCCCCACGGGTGCTCGTCATCGCGTGCGGGGCACTGGCGCGTGAACTGCTCGCAATCACCGAGCTGAACGGCCTGGTCAACGTGACCGTCGAGTGCCTTCCTGCTTCGTTGCACAACCGCCCGAAAGAAATCCCCGAACTCGTCCGCCAACGAATCCACCGGGCCCGCGGCAAGGACGACATGCTGCAAGACGACATGGTGCCAGGCACCAACTCGTCGACCGGCGCGTCGCCGCCCGGCGACAATCAACTCCTCGATGCGGGTACAGAGCCAGCGGCAGGAACGTTCGACCAGATTCTGATCGGGTACGCAGACTGCGGCACCGGCGGATTGTTGGACAAGGTGTGCGCCGAGGAAAACGTGGAGATGCTCGCCGGCGCGCACTGCTACCAATTCTTCGCCACTGCACCCCGGTTCGACGAGCTCCAGGATCATGCGCTCGGCAGCTTCTACCTGACCGACTTCCTCGCCCGGAACTGGGAGCGGTTGATCTGGGACGGCATGGGGATCGCCAAGCACCCCGAGCTGCGCGACATGTACTTCGGCAACTACACCCGGTGCGTGTATCTCGAACAGACCGATGACCCCAAGGCCCGGGCCGCCGCCCATGAGTGCGCTGACCGGCTGGGGCTCGAGCTGCACATCGAGCACACTGGCTACGGCGAACTCGAGTCCACCATGGTGGACTTCACACGGAAAGCAACAGCGTGATGAGCGAAGAACAATCAGCAGGCGACGAACTCGATCAAGGCGCGATGCGTGAGCGCCAGACCGGCAGACGGACGAACCGACGGCGAGGTGGCGGCGGGCCCACGGTCAGCACGATTTACTGGCGCGACATCCCAGCGCAACTCACCGCCCGCGGTGCCGCCGAGCAGAGCAAGGTGCTGCTGCACGCCCGGTTCCAACACGCAATCGATCGTGCCGCTGGCGTTGCCGGGCTGACGTCGACCGACGACTATGTCAAAGAGTGGCGCAACACCGCCGCACCGTTGAGCGAGGGCGACATCAGTGCCAAGCTCGACCAGCTCTGTGCCGACATCGAAGACCAATATCCCAAGGAACGCCTCGAAGCCATCGTCGCCAACGGCGGCCTCGATCCCGACGGCCCGCCTGCCTGACCGACCTGTTCACTCCTCCGCACCCCGCCAGCGACACCTGGTCCCGACCCCAAAGTAACTCGACTCCGAAGTCACTCGAAGAGAATCGACAGCAATATGACCGAGACCATCATCAGCTCCGCAACAAAGGAAGTCGTCATCGGCTTCGATCGTCCGTTCGTCATGATCGGCGAACGCATCAACCCAACCGGTCGCAAGTTGCTTGCAGCGGAGATGAAGGAAGGCAACTTTGAGCGCGTGGCAGCTGACGCACTCGCGCAGGTCGCCGCCGGCGCCCAGATGCTTGACGTCAATGCCGGTATTCCGCTCGCTGACGAACCGGCTCTTCTTGCGCAGGCAATTCAGCTCGTGCAGTCAGTCACCGACGTGCCGCTGTCGATCGACTCCTCGATTGTCGAAGCGCTCGAAGCCGGCTGCGCCGTCTATCAGGGCAAGCCGTTGATCAATTCGGTCACCGGTGAGGACGAACAGATGGAGCGAGTCCTGCCGCTCGTCAAGAAGTACGGCGCTGCTGTCGTCGCAATCTCGAATGACGAGACCGGCATCTCCGAGGATCCCGACGTGCGGTTCGAAGTCGCCAGGAAAATCGTCAACCGTGCCGCCGACTACGGCATCCCGTCATCCGATGTGATCGTCGACCCGTTGGTGATGCCAATCGGTGCCATGGGTCAGGCCGGCCAGCAAGTGTTCAAGCTGCTCCGCCGCTTGCAGACCGAGCTGAAGGTCAACACCACCTGCGGAGCCTCGAACGTGAGCTTCGGATTGCCGGAACGTCATGCGATCACCGGCACCTTCCTCGCGATGGCGATTTCGAACGGGATGACCTCGGCAATCATGAGCCCACTGCACGATGAGGTGAAGAAGGCCGTGAAAGCCGCCGACGTACTCGCCGGTCACGATCAGGACTGCGGCGCTTGGATCGCGACGTATCGCGAGGGTGGCGGCCAAGCGGCTGGCGACGCGGCGGGCGGCGCCCCACGTCGACGCGGCGGGCGACGCGCCCGCGTCGAAGGCTGATCCAGCGGCATGGATGCACGACATCGGGTGGTCTTTGCGCCGTCAGGGCTTTTGGTCACCGTCGATGAGGGCACGACGGTGCTCGATGCGGCACGGCAGGCAGGTGCTGACCTCGACTCCACGTGCGGTGGTCGCGGATTGTGCGGGCGATGCCAAGTCGTCCCAACAGCCGGGTCGTTCTCCAAGTGGCAGATCGAGTCGACCGACAACTCGATCACCGGTTGGGCCTCGACCGAAGAGGAGTACACCGGGCGGCGCCCGATCCTCGACGGTCAGCGTCTCGGCTGCGCAGCGCGGGTGTGCGGTGACGTCGTCGTCGAGATCCCTGCGGCAAGCCAAGTGCACAAGCAGGTCGTCCGCAAGTCGGTCGATCTCGGCAACATCGAAGTCGACCCGCTGGTGCGATTGCACTACATCGAGTTACCGAAGGCGGAGTTGGGAGCCGAGCTCGGCGGGTTGAGCGAACAGATCGGCGCGGCATTGCTCGCCGACTACGACGTCACCATGGCGCGCCTCGACGCGCACGTGCTGCCGTTGATCGCCGATGCTGCCAAGCAGGGCGACAACGCAATCACTGTCGGCGTTCGGCACGGCTGCGATGTGTGCGCCGTGTATCCCGGCTACGTCGATCGCTCCTTCGGCGTCGCCGTTGATGTCGGGTCGACCACTGTCGCCGGCCACCTGGTCGACCTAGCGACCGGCGAGGTGGTCGCGAGTAATGGCGTGATGAATCCACAGATCCGATTTGGCGATGACCTCATGTCGCGGGTCTCGTACGTGATGATGAACCCGGGTGGCGATGTCGAGCTCACCCGTTCGATCCGCGCCGCGCTGAACACCATGGTCGGCGAACTCGTCGACGACGCTGCGACCAGCGTCGACACGCTGCGTCCGATCGATCGGTCGTCGATTCTCGACATGACCCTCGTCGGGAACCCAATCATGCATCACGTCATCCTCGGGATCGACCCCACTCCCCTGGGCCAGGCACCCTTCCTCCTTGCGACCGACAGCGCCGTGACCGTCCGCGCCACTGACCTCGAAATTGATGCGCCGTTCGCGTCGACATACCTTTTGCCATGCATTGCCGGCCACGTCGGTGCCGACACCGCTGGCGCCATCCTGGCTGAGGGTCCTCATCGCTCGGACGCGCTGCAACTCCTCGTCGACGTCGGCACGAATGCCGAGATCGTGTTCGGCAACTCCGAGCACGTGCTCGCTGCCTCCTCCCCCACGGGCCCAGCCTTCGAAGGTGCTCAGATCTCGGCGGGGATGCGCGCAACGGCGGGTGCCATTGAACGCGTGCGCATCGATCGCGACACCCTCGAGCCTCGCGTCAAGGTGATCGGCAGTGACCTGTGGTCCGACGATCCAGCGTTCAGCGCAGAAACTTCCAAACTCGACATCTCAGGAATCTGCGGTTCGGGGATCATCGAGGTGATGGGCGAGCTCTATCTCGCAGGTCTCCTCGATGTCGACGGCACGGTCCGCTCAGACGGGCCGTCGAAGACCGACCGGGTGTTCGCCGATGGCCGGACGTTCTCCTATCGGCTGTTCGGCGACGCCGATGATCCGACGGCGAACATCAACGTCACGCAGGACGACGTCCGTGCGATCCAACTCGCAAAGGCAGCATTGCGCGCCGGCATCGATCTGCTCTGCGAACACGCTGGCAAGACCGACCCGAACGAGATCGGCTCGGTGCGTCTTGCCGGTGCATTCGGGGCGCATATCGACCCGCTGTATGCCAAGGTCCTTGGCCTTGTTCCCGACGTGCCGGTGACTCAGGTCGCCTCGGTCGGAAACGCCGCAGGCGCCGGTGCTGTTCGAGCGCTCGTATCAGCCGCACAACGTGTCGAGATCGAGGCGGCTGTCCGGCGCGTGGAAAAGATCGAGACAGCGACCGAGCCGCGCTTCCAGGAGCTGTTCGTGAATGCAATGGGCTTCCCACACACCACCGAGCCAACTCCGAACCTTGCGAGCGAGACCGCCCTGCCCTCAGCACAACCCAAGCTCGACGCCGTCGGCGGGCGTCAACGCACCGGCCGCCGTCGACGCCCCACCTGACACTCCCACTCCCACTCCCACTCCCACTCCCACTCCCACTCCCACTCCCAAAAATGTCGGAGGAGCGTCGCACAGCGACGCTTATGCAGCATTTTTCGGGAGTTGTGCTCCGGTCGACGGGGGGATGAGTGTTCTGTATGCTGGAACAGTTCCGCATGGTGGGACGTCGAGCGGTAGTGCGTCGTGATGGGGGTCCTGGTGAGTGAAGAACGTCGAGGACGCAGGTCCGGTGGTCGCGCCGGGCGAGCGGCGAGTCGAGCCACGTCGGCAACGCCGACTCCGCCCTACCTGCAACGACAGATCCGTCCGTACGAGTTGGTCACCGACGAACACCTCGAGCTGATCGAATACAACGCTGAGACGATCCTCGAACAGGTCGGCATCGAGTTCCGGAACTATCCACGCGCGCTCGAGATGTGGCGCGATGCAGGTGCCGAGATCGACGGCGAACGTGTCCGGTTCCCTCGCGGGCTGTGTCGCACACTCGTTCAGGCGACTGCGCCGCGGCAGTACACGCAGCATGCTCGCAACCCTGCACGTAACGTCGAAATCGGCGGACCCAATACGGTGTTTGCGCCGAACTACGGCTCACCGTTCGTTTACGACCAGGACCAAGGCCGCCGTTACGCGACGATCAACGACTTCGAGAACATCGTCAAGCTCACCTACTCGTCGCCTCACCTGCATCATTCGGGCGGCACGGTGTGCGAGCCCGTCGACGTTCCCGTCAACAAGCGGCATCTCGACATGGTGTACGCCCACCTGAAATACAGCGACAAGGCGTTCATGGGTTCGGTCACCGCCGGCGAGCGGGCAGCCGACTCGATCGAACTCGCCCGGATCGGGTTCGGTGGAGATCTGGCCGACCGCACCGTGATGTCATCGCTGATCAACGCCTCGTCCCCACTGGTGTGGGACGACACGATGTTGGCCGCTGCGGAAACCTATGCAGCGGCGAATCAGGCGTGCATCATCTCTCCGTTCATCCTTTCCGGAGCTATGGCCCCGACTACAGCGGCGGCCGTCGCCGCACAGACGCTCGCTGAAGCGCTTGCCGGAATGGCGTTCTGCCAGCTCGTGCGCCCAGGTGCCCCCGTCATCTTCGGATCGTTCGCGTCGTCGATGTCCATGGCGACTGGCGCACCGACGTTCGGCACGCCCGAACCCGCCATCGTCCTGTACACCGTCTCGGCCCTCGCTCGACGCCTCGGCGTCCCATTCCGCTCGGGCGGCTCGCTCACAGCATCGAAGCTGCCCGATGCACAGGCGGCGTACGAGTCTGCGTCAACGATCATCCCGACCGTCATGGCGGGTGTGAACTTCGTGCTGCACGCGGCGGGTTGGATGGAGGGCGGCCTCGCCGTCGGGTACGAGAAATTCATGATGGATGCTGATCAGCTCGGCATGATGATGAAGTTCGGCCAGGGCCTCGACATGAGCGAGAACGGCCAGGGCGTCGATGCGTTCCTCGAGCACACGCCGGGCGAGCACTTCCTCGGCACGGGCCACACGTTCGCCAACTTCGAGACTGCGTTCTATCGCTCGACACTGGCCGACAACTCCAGCTACGAGCAGTGGATGGAAGACGGTTCGACCACCACCGCTGACCGAGCGAACGCAGCATGGAAGGCGTCACTCGCCAGCTACGAACCGCCGCCGATCGACGATGCCATCGACGCAGAGCTGCAGGACTACATCGGGCGCCGCAAGGCTGAGATGCCCGACGAAATCGGCTGAGCGATTGGCGTGGCCACCCTCCACGCACCCCGGGCCAAGATGCCGGGCCAATATGTCCTGAGCTCCAGCTCGATCCGTGCGACGGCGCTCAGATCAACGACACTGCTCCCATGGAGCCATCTGCCACCAACGGGTCTGCAACCGTCGACGTCAACGCATCGGCCGCCGACGTCTACACCTTTCTCACCGATCTCGAACGCCTGCCGACACTCAGTCCGGAGAACGAACGGTGCGAGTTCCTGGACGACGCGGCAGCGATCGCTGTCGGGACGCGTTTCCGCGGGCACAACCGAGCGAAGGACTACACCTGGCACGCGGACTGCGAAGTCACTGTCGCTGATCCGGGAAGCGGGTTTGCCTATGAGGTACCACCCGCATTCGAACATGCCACGACATGGAGCTACACCATCGAGCCCACCGGGCCGTCGTCCTGTCGCGTGACCGAGTCCTTCGATGCTCCAATGCTCGCGCTGCCCGACGTGTACCCCGGCAAGATCGAAGGGCGTCGCGACAACCTCGAGAGGGGTTGTCAGATCACGATGCAGAATCTGCAGTCAGCGTTCGCCGACTGACACAGGGCGTGGGCTCGGCACGTTCCCGGCAGGTTGACGCGTCGCCAAGACGAGGCAACCCAGACCGAGTACGCCGTACACCAGCGCACCCAACAACATCGGGGTGACGGTCGCATCGATCTGCGCATCGACGATCGCCGCCAGACCGGCGCCGACACCGAGCTGAGCGACACCAAGAATTGCCGAAGCTGTCCCCGCCTTGTCCGCCATCGGTTCGAGCGCGAGGGACGCGCTCATCGGCCCCATGATCATCGACATCGCGTTGGCCAAGAATGCCCAGCCGAACCACCACCAAATCGACGGCACACCGTCGGCAGCCAACGTTCCGGCGAGGCCAACGGCTGCGAGGGCGACGAATGCCGTCGCCGCCAGCACCACCATCCGGGCGGCGCCAAATCGTTCGATGAGTGGACGGTTGAAGAGCAGTGCCAGTGCCATGCCGATTCCCGACGCACCGAAGAAGAGCGTGAACTGCGAGGAGCGGTCGTAGATCTCGTCGACGACTGGTTGGGCACTGCCGAGCCACACGAAGAACGCGCCGCCGAAGAATGCTTGAGCGATCAGTATCCACCGAGTGACCGGCGTGGCCGCGACCGCTCGGAGAGCGTCGAGCAGCGGAGCGAGCTGAAGCGTGCGGCGATTGGCCGGATCGAGGGTCTCGCCGAATCGAACGGTCCACACCCCGGTCACGGCAGCGAGCACCAGCGCGGCAGCGAACACCGCGCGCCAGTCCCCAACCGTCAAGATCGCTTCGCCGATGAACGGCACGATGATCGGGCCGAGCAAGAACACCGCGCTAAAGGTGCTGACCACCCGAGCCATCTGATCGCCTGCGTACAGGTCACGGGCGATGGCGAACCTCAACACTGTCGGCGCGGAGGCGCCCAGACCCCAGACGAACCGAGCCACCAGGAGGACGGCAAGGTTTGGCGCAATCGTCGAGGCCAGCGCGCCGACCGCATAGATCCCGATACCGGCGAGGAGGACGGGGCGACGGCCGAAGCGGTCGGCGAGCACGCCATAGACCAGCTGTCCGAGCGCCATCCCAACGAAGTACACGGTTCCGGTGATCGCCGGACTGAGGCCGCGATCGTCGAGGTCGAAGGCGACTCTGAGTTCGTCGAAGGCCGGGAGCGCTCCATCGATACCAAAGGCCATCAAGATGCCGATGAAGGCGAGGAATGCGACAACTGAGCGCTCCGAACGCGCTCGCTGCACTGGGCCCACCTCGCTCACCGCGGCACGATACCGACCAGCGTTCCCTCACGCTCATCCGGCCGCCCTGGGCTCTCGGCGCGACGGAACGCGCCAAAGCGACCCGGACGCGACACGACCAGTACGGTGGCGAGATGACGACGAACGACATCGTGATGCTGGAAGGTGGTCCGCTCGTTGACGCAGCTGGCCTCGAAGATGCGCTGGGCTGGACGCTCAAGCCCGAAGGTCTGTGCAAGGACGACGCCTGCGTGATCGTCAACGATCGCGATGCCTTGTTCGATGGCGACCGCATCGACGTCACCGCGGTTGCATCACTCCTCGATCGCCCGGCAACTACCGACACCGAGTCAGGCCTGGTGGCCATTGGCGCACCTCGCGAACAGCGTCGCGCTGCAGTGAACGACATGAAGGCGCCGGACTTCGTGCTGCCCGATATCGATGGGTTGCCGATGAACTTCTCCGACCACCGCAGCAAGAAGCGGTTGCTCGTCGCATTTTCGTCGTGGTGAGGTTGCCTCCTCGATCTGCCAGGTTGGCAGGCACTCCAAGAAGAACTCGCTGATCACAACTTCCAAGTGATCGCTGTCGCCATCGACGAAGACGTCGAGGCGGTCCGCGCCGGGTGTGACGGGATCACCTATCCGGTTCTCATCGACGCCGAGCACATCGTTGCCGAGCTCTACGCGATCTCGAACGTGCCGACCGTGCTGATGATCGACGAAGACGACAACATCGTTCAGCCCAACTGGAGCGCCTACGCGAGCGACACGTTCCGCGAGCTCACGGGCATCGACTCCGAGAAGCAGAAGGACCACATTCGGGCCTGGGCCAAGGACGGCACACTGCGAATGTCCCCGGATGAGGCCAAGGGAGTCGTCGGCGACCTCAGCGCTGAAGAGGAAGAGGCTCGCCTCGTCTTCCGCATCGCTGCAAAGCTCCGCCGCGACGGTGACACCGATGGGGCCGAACGCAACTTCGAGCGAGCGAATGCGCTCGCGCCGAACGACTGGACCGTGCGCCGTGCCTCGCAGCCCTTACGTGGGATCAATCCATTCGGTGATGCATTCATGGAGATCTACACCGAGTTCAACGAAGCCGGTCGCCCGTACCACGGCGTCACCGGCCACTGACCTCACGCGTACGGTTCCGGGTACGGTTGCCGAATGGCTGAGACGTTTCATCTGGGGCTTGACACCGCCGACCTGCGAGGTGCCACGCTGTCGATTCTCCCGGGCGATCCCGAGCGCGTCGCACGCATCGCATCGCTCCTCGACGAGCCCGTTGCGCTTGCAGCACATCGAGAATTCACGTCGTGGCTCGGCTTCCTCGGCGGCACACCCGTCGTGGTCTGCTCAACCGGCGTCGGTGGACCGTCGACGTCGATTGCGGTCGAGGAACTGGCCCAACTCGGCGTGCGCACGTTCCTCCGAGTCGGCACGACCGGCGCGATCCAACCCGACGCGAATCCTGGCGACATCATCGTCACCACGGGCGCTGTTCGCCTCGACGGTGCGAGCCTGCATTTCGCGCCAATGGAGTTCCCCGCTGTCGCCGACTTCGAGTGCACCACTGCACTGGTCGACGCAGCTCGCGCCTCTGGCGCAAACGTGCACGTCGGCATCACCGCGTCAAGCGACACCTTCTATCCGGGCCAGGAGCGGTACGACACGACATCGGGGCGCGTGGTCGAACGATTCCGCGGCTCACTCGACGAATGGCAGTCGATGGGGGTCCTCAACTATGAGATGGAGTCCGCGACGCTGTTCACGATGTGCGCGTCGTCAGGCTGGCGGGCCGGCTGCGCTGCCGGAGTGCTCGTCAATCGCACTCAGCAGGAGACCCCTGACGCCGCGGTGATCGCAGCAGCCGAGTCCGGCGTCGTCGAGGTCGTTGTTGAGGCAGCACGCCAATTGCTCTGACCGCTCAGGATCCTGGCGACGGCTGACGTCAGGTGTGTTCGTTGGCGGCGATAAAGGCGCGGTAGACGTCGAGCAGGGACTGCTTCTGAGCGTCTGTCAACGATTCATCGGTGGCGATCGCTGACTCCGTGGTGACCACGTCGGCGCCCTCGGCACGTTCTCGGCCGAGGAAGTTCAGCAGCTTCTCAGCGGGAACATTGAGCGCCGATGACAATCCATTGACCACGCGAACCGATGGCTCGTGCAGCCCTCGCTCGAGCTGGCTGAGGTAGGCGTCAGAGAGATCGGCCAGCTTGGCGAGCTCACGCTGGCTCAGTTCAGCGAGTCGGCGCTGACTACGAATGAAGTCGCCAAGCGCTCCGACACCGAGCGGATTGCTGTCGTTTGAGCTGGTTGACATCAGCGTCATCCTCTCACTTCTTGGCGGAAACAAACAGAGGGACGACAACGTGCCTGGCACGTTGTCGTCCCTCTGTTGGAGTCTTCAACGGCGGCACCTTCCCGATGGGGGGAAGGGAAGGTGCCTGCCGCACGAGCTCACTTCTTGGCGACAGCCTTGCGGGCCGGAGCCTTCTTGGTCGCCGGAGCCTTCTTGGCGGCTGGCTTCTTCGCTGCAGCTGTCTTGGTGGCCGTCGCAGCGGGCTTGACGACCGGCTTGTCGGCGGGGAGCATCGCAACGACTCGCTCGCTGAAGTCACGATTCATGTCGGCCATGCGCTCGACAACGTCGATGTACCGCTTGCCAGCGTCGGCTGCGGTCGGCACGTCGAAGCGGTCCATTTTCGGCATGTCGAACGGAAGCTCGATGGTCGGAGTTTGGTCGGCGATGCGATCGTTGATCTGATCGAATGTCTTGACGGCGAAGTCGACGGCTTTGCGGTTGGTGTCGACAATGGCGTCGAGGATGCGATCGTTGGTCTCGGTGTAGGTCTTGGTGGCAGTGGTGACCTGCTCGGTGACCTGGTCGTTGATCTTCTCGGCGATGGTGTTGATCTGGTTGCGCATCGGATGCTCCTCTGGCGGATGTGGGGGGATTGGATGGTTGTTCAACAGGCTGGGCGGTTGATTGACTCACTGCTTGATCCGTTGTTGTACTGCGTACTTTATCACGCATAGCGAGAAATGCAAGAGGATTGCAAGAAATACTTTGCAACACCATTCACTAACGTGGCACCTGATGCATCACCTCACCATTCTCGACGGCGGCATGGGCAAGGAACTTCGTCGCATCGGTGCGCCGTTCCGACAACCGGAGTGGTCGGCGCTGGCGCTCATGGACGCACCAGAATTCGTCTTCCAAGCACACACCAACTTCATCGAGGCGGGCGCTCAGACCATCATCACGAACAACTACGCCGTCGTGCCGTATCACCTCGGCGATGACGTCATTGCCGATCGAGGCGCTGCGCTGACTTGCGCATCTGGAGAACTCGCCCGCCAAGCAGCCGACGCTGCCGCGCACCCGGTGAGCGTCGCCGGCTCGTTGCCACCATTATTTGGCTCGTACGAACCAGAACACTTCGACGCGGTTCGAGCGCCAGCGTTGTACTCGATGATCGTTGCCTCGTTGGCACCGTTCGTCGATCTCTGGGTCGCCGAGACACTCAGCCTCGTGTCCGAGCTCGACGTGATCGCCGAGGCGGTGCGACAGCACGGTGCCGGGCAGCGTCTCTGGGCAGCGTTCGCCCTTCCCGATCATTACAGCGGCGACGACAAGCACGGCGCCCACATCGCGCTGCGTTCGGGCGACACGATCGATGACATCGTGGCCGCCGTCGGCCGACATCGCGACGTTGTCGACGCAGTGCTGTTCAACTGTTCACTCCCTGAGCAGATCGGCCCCGCCTTGATGGAGTTGACCGCCAAGCTTGCTGACGCAGGGCTCGACGTCCGGACCGGCGCGTACGCAAACGCGTTCCCCGACGCCCACGCCGAGGACTACGCCGCCAACAGCGTCATCTACGAACGACGCGATGACCTCACCGCTGAGGCGTACGGGGACATCGTCGACGAATGGGTGGCCGGTGGCGCAACGATCATCGGGGGCTGCTGCGACATGTACCCCGAACACATCGCCGAACTCGCCCGCCGTCACGCCTCAGCGACGGCGGAAGGATCAGCAACGTCCGATTAGAAGGTGGCGACGACCTTGCCGTGCGTTTTGCGATCGGCGAGATCTTGCAACGCTTGGCTCGCCTGGTCGAACGCGTACGGCGGGTAGAGCGGTGGGTCAATCGTGCCGGCCGCGGCCATGTCGAGCAGCGTGTGCATCTGCTCGCCCAACGAATCGGGGAACCGCGGCAACGAGGCACCCCAATGCACGCCGACGACCGAATAGCTCTTCAACAGCGCATGGTTGGTCTTGTACTCAGGGATCCCGGCAACGAAGCCGATCACCAACAGGCGACCGTCCCAGCCCATGCATCGCCGCACCTGATGGAACGTGTCGCCGCCCACCGGGTCGTAGGCGACGTCAACGCCGCCACCACTGGCCTCGCGCACGGCATCGACCCAGTCGGGTGTTTCCTGGTGATCGATCACGACGTCGGCGCCGACATCGCGCAGCACACCGACCTTCGTGGCGCCACCGGCGACGGCGATGGTGGTCGCCCCCATCGCCTTGGAGAGCTGAATGGCCGCCGTACCGGTACCGCCCGCAGCACCCGTGATCAGCACGGACTCACCGGGCTGCAACTTGGCGCGCTCGCGAAGCGCGTAGAGCGTGGTGCAGTAGTTGATCGGGATCGCTGCGGCTGTTTCAGCCGGCACTCCATCCGGAACAACGAAGACTGCATCCGCGGCGTGGACGACCTGCTCGGCGAGCCCACCGTTACTCCCGAGATAGACGACCCGCTGGCCAACCTCGATTCCGGTCACGCCATCGCCAAGCGCCGCGACGGTTCCGCACGATTCACCGCCCGGAGTGAACCCGGGGTACGACTTCACCTGATACATCCCCCGGCACGACAACACGTCGGGAAACGCGAGGCCGACTGCTTCCTGTTGAATCAACACCTCTCCGGGGCCCGGAACGGGTGCGTCTTCATCGACCAGTTCGAGCTGTTCGAGAGGGTCGCCGTGCTGCTTGAGTCGCCAGATCTTCATCTCCGCACCGTATGCGATCCGCGTGGCTCAAATGCAGGCCGACGGTTCCCGCCCTCGTGACGACAAGCGGGAGCGTTGCTGACCCGATGAGCGCGCTGGCCCACGAAGACCACCGGCGCCGTGCTCGATCAGTAGCTGGCGCCGAGGCCCGCCCGCGCATCGGTTTGAATGCCATACGGAGGAATCGGATATCGCAAACCGTTTCGCGACAGGGCCTCCATGCCGTCGATGGCCTGTACCAACTGTTCCCCGGTCAGCGCCATCAACATCTCGTCGTCCTGCACACCGCCGTATCGGCGCTCGGCGTAGCACGGGATGGAAAGACTCGGCTCGCCTGTCGACAGTGCCCGGCCCCACGAGTCGGCGCACGACGACTCGCCGACGCAGCCCCACTCGAGCTTTTTGTATCCCGACCACTGCAGTCCGTTGATCAGCAAGATCATCTGTCCTGGCGTCGCGTAGACCATGCAAATGTCGGGCGGGTCGAGGCGCCCAGTACTCAGCGGTGACACCGCCATGGCCTGGTATCGGCCGACGGGCACGATCGTCATCGCGGCCTGATGGGCAGCTGAGTCTTCGATGGTTTCGAACCAGACGCCGGCCATGTGCTTGCCGGAGTACCACTCGTCATCCTGCGCGCCGAGGCCAAGCACCGCTTGGCACTGCGCGCCGACGAGATCGGCACCAGTGATACCCACGGTCCAGTTGAGGCGCGACGCCATCGACACGATCTGGTCTGCTGTGTGCACGTCCTTCGGTCGCCGAATCTTCGGCACTGCCTCCATCTCCTCGACGGTCTCGAACATTTTCATGCCAATGGGCGTGGTCCGAATTCGGAGCACCTTGTCGAGTCGGGCCAACGTCGACGCCCAGTCGATGTCGCCGGGTGCGCCCATGCGGATGTGCACCTGCTGCTCGTTCTCGCCTGCGGTCGTGTCGGTCATGCGGATGTCTCCAATTGGTCAATCGTGCTGGTCAATCGTGTGCACGATTCGGTCGATCGTGTCATCGAGTATCTGTTCCGACGTGGCGAAGTTGAGTCGAGCGACGCCCACTCCCCCGGTGCCGAACTTCGGGCCGTTGGACAGTGCGACCCCAGCGTGTTCGAGCAAGTACTCCGCCGGATCATCACCCAACCCGCCACCTGCAGCACCAGCAGCCACATCAGTGAAGTCGAGCCAGGCGAGATAGGTCGCCTCTGGTGCGCGGTAGCCGATCGTCGGGGCGTCAGCAGCGAGACGCCGCGTGAGCTGATCGCGGCGAGCGGTGATCGTCCGTTGTACGGCGCGCATCCAGTCGTCGCAGTCGGTCCACGCCGTCAGCGTGCCGGTGATGCCGAGCGAGCTGGGCGAGCCCTGTTGATGACTGGCCATCGCGGCGAGTGCGGAGAGCAGGGGCTCATGATCGATGTGCGCCACGGCGGTGCGTAGGCCTGCGATGTTGAACGTCTTGCTGGCCGACCCGAGCGTGACGAGCCGACCAGCGAATCGCTCGTCGCAGATCGCGAGCGGGCGATGCACCGCGCCGGGGTGCAACAACTCGCCCCAGATCTCGTCGGTAATCACGAGCAGGTTGTGACGTTCGGCGACATCGGCGACCGCCGCGATCTCGGCCGCATCGAAAACGCGTCCGGTCGGGTTATGAGGGTTGCAGAAGAGGATCACCTTGGTCGTGGCGTCGATCGCGCTCTCGAGTCGTGCGGGGTCAAGACGCCATCCATCGGGATCAAGGGGGCAGTCGACGCGCCGTCGGCCGCTGTCGGCGATGGCGTCGAGAAACGGGTAGTAGATCGGCGTGAAGACGACAATGCCGTCGCCCCGTTCAGTCGTGTTCCAGAGAGCGACCTCGAGGGCGTGCAGCGCGCTGGTGAACGGCCGAATCTGACGCTCGTCCGGGCGCCACCCATGCTGGCGTTCTTGCCAGTCGGCGTATGCGGGAGCCAGCTCAGCCGAGAACGGCCCGTAGCCCAAATCGCCGCGATCGACGTGGCCCCGAATGGCGTCCAGGACGGGCTGTGGCGGGTCAAAGTCCATGTCTGCCACGAATGACGGAATGACGTCGACACCATGCTTGGTCCACTTGATACCGACCCGCGCTCGCGCTCGCTCCTCGCTGACTGTCAGCAGACCGTCCGCAGATGCGCCCATTTCCGAACGCTAGCTCTCCGCGTTCGACGGTCGATCAGCGTGGCCGTCGGCGCCGTGGCGTCGGGCAGTCCCGGGTGTTGCATCGGAGCGATCGGTACGGTGACGCCGTGACCCCCAAGCTGATCGCGCTCGACCTCGACGGCACCCTGCTCACATCCCGAGGCGACGTTTCGGAACGCAACGTTGCCGCCGTCCAGGCCGTCGCAGATGCCGGTCATCACGTTGTGATTGCCACGGGTCGGCCGCTCCACCTTGTCGCCGACCTCGGTGGCCAACTCGGCACCTCGGTCTCACATGTCGTCGGCACGAACGGGTCCATGATCGGCACCTTTCCTGACGGGCAGTTACTTCGGCTGATGGGCTTCGACATCGATCTCGCGCACCAGGCGATCGCAACCTTCCGTCAGGAACTGCCAGGCACCGGCTTCGCGATCGCGACTGATGCGGGGATGGCGCACGAACGCGGCTTTGCCCAACGGATGCCTGCCGTGGTCGACACCGATCCCACCGACGACGTCCTGACACTTGGCGGCACCGAGGCCTTCAAGCTCTTCGCCTTCCACGACGACATGTCGGTGCCAGCACTCCTGCGCGCCGCCCCGGCGCTACTTCCCGAGACGCTCGCTGCGATGCACATGGGCGCCGAGGCGATCGACATCGGCCTCGCAACGATCGACAAGTGCGCGGGCTAAAGGTAGAGAACTTTTGTGTAACCCCTGAGAGGCCGACGGCGGTAAGGGGCAAGATTTTTAGTGCCACCCCCTGAGCGCTTTCAGTGCGACCCTGAAAGGCTCTGAGAAACATCGGAATTTGACTGCAGGATCTGAGCGAACGGGCATGGTCCGGTCGTGATCAGTCATTCCAATCTGCCAATGGTCAAAGCTTTGACACCTGGTCAGCAACCGCTTTGTACAGCAACCTGAGCACAGAAGTCGTTGCCCTGAGGACGGCGGCCCCTGCGTTTGGATGGTCCAATCATGCCGGCGATCGCCTCGGCGTATGCCCGACGCTGGTCAGCCATAACAGCTGCCACAACTTGAGCGTCTTCGGCGAGTTCGGGAGCCGCTAACCGCTACAACTCAGGGCGTCTTGATCAACCGTTTTCGAGCTGCAGTTAGTGAACGACCTGCGACTCGATGACCCCACGGCAGACAACAGGATCGACGGCTGATCTCGCCCGGGCGGCAGCGGTATACGGGG
>JABJAB010000102.1 GCA_018666235.1 Ilumatobacter sp. | reverse complement strand
GGTGCAGTCGACGTGCTGATCACCCCGACTGCAACACGTGAGGCGATGGGCAACGCGCTTCGTGGCATGTTCGGAGCAAACGTTCACGCCTGACCGATCCTCGACGCCGCGTCGACCAACGCAGAGATCAAGCTCCGTCTGGCAGGTCTGGCACGTCCAGTGAGCAACCGGGTCGCCAGTCCGGCGGAGCCAACTCAAAATGGGTGAAGTCGAAGCCGGGCGCGACGGTGCAACCGACCAGTGTCCAATCGCCCAACGTTTCAGCCGACTGCCAACAGCCGAGTGGAACGATCACCTGCGGACGCTCACCTGACGCCAGGTCAGTGCCGAGCAGATGATCGTCCTCAGCGACGCCATCTACCGACAGGCAGAGTCGGATTGGATCGCCGGCGTAGTGATGCCACACCTCGGCGGCGTGGTGGACCCGATGCCAATGCGAACGTTCACCGCGAGCAAGGAGAAAGTAGATCGCTGTCGAAGGCACTGTGCCATCGGCACCCACATCGCGGAAGGTCTGACGGAACCAACCGCCCTCGGGGTGTGGTTCCAGCTCGAAATGATCGATGATCTCGCGGGCCCGGCCCGGAAGGTCAGTGATTCGGACTTCTCTGTGGTGTTCCATGCTGTTCTCCTCGGCTCTCTCCCCCGAACACCGCGTCTCGTCGCCGGAGTGGACTGACGTGTCACCCCGAACGATTCACAGACCTGCCGCGTCGAGTTCGGCAACGTACTGCTCGAGCTTCGCGAGAGCTGGCTCGGCGTCGTCGAGTGCCCCCATCATCACGGCTGTCAGTTCGTCACTCGGCGGCTCAGCTGTACTGAAGCCATCGAGTCGGCTACCAGCAAGCCACGCCTGCAGGTCAGCGTCGGCATTCCACTGCGCTCCATTGAGCGAGTTACCGAGGGCCGTGCGAATCCAGTCGGTCGCACTGTCCGGGTGGGGCACGACACCGCACAGATTGTTCTTCGCCACCTCAGTGCCATAGGCAACCTCGCAGTGCGCGATGAACGCTGCGCTGAACACCTGCTGGCAGTGACGAACGGTCTGCAGCGTGATGCGGTTGCCGTCGAAGACCGGCACGGCCGGGCGACGCTCGAGACCGTCTGCAGTGCAGTCGATATGCGCGGTGCTGGTGGTGGTCGGCACGGTGCCACCGTCGAGCACCATCTCTGTCGCGTCAATGCGTTGCACTCGCCCAAGCCGTGTGACGTTGGCAATCCGTCGGAGCTGTTCGAGTTCGGCTTGCGTCATGGTTGAGCAGCGATACATCGTCGGCGTGATGTCGGTGGTCAGACGATGGAGGATCCCGTCGCTCTCAAGTCGCCGGAACAGATCAGCGATCGAGTCCGACTCGGCAATATGGCGAAATTGAGCGATGAAGCGTTCGGCGGTACGTTCGAAGAACTGGCCGGGCTGGATTCCCACCCGATCGATGTACCACGAGTCGCGCGGCATGACCCACCGGATGTCATCGGGATCGACGCCGTTCTTGAGCAGCCAGAGGCAGGCATCTGCGCCAGTCTTGCCGGCACCAATCACGACGTACCCGTCAGCCGGCCGAGCGATGTTCGGCAGGTCGTTCAGTGGAGCGCAGTGCACACCATCGGCCACCGCGTAGGAGGGCGGCCGCTGCGACGGAACGCTGACCTTCATGTAGCTGGCATCGACGAGCGTGGCGGCATCTATGGTCGTGCGCTCACCGGTGGTGAGCGAGACGATGTCATCGCTCGCAGGGTCGTATTCGCTCATCGGTACGTACCTCACCCGCCCAGAGGGGAGGAAGTCACGGTGCATCAGGTGGTCGTAGTACGTGAGCACCTCGGCCCCTGAGGCAAGTTCGTACATCCCTGCGTTCCAGCCAACGACGTCGATGCGATCGTCGCCGAGCGGACGTGAGTTGACGCCATAGAACGCTGACGGCTGATGGAGGCGAACGAACGGGTAGGCGTCATTCCAGTGCCCGCCGGGCCGGGCGTGTTTGTCGACGATCGTGACGGTGGCTTCTTCGGTCTCGTTGAGGATTGTGTCGGCGAACGCCATTCCCATCGCACCAGCGCCGACGATCAAGTAGTCCGTGTCCATGTGCCAGTGTCGCGTGCCGATGTCGAGGGATCAACCGACGATCTGCCTGAACTCGTCGTCTCGTCGGCCACGACAAGGGAAGCAAACCGGTGCCGATCTACCCTTCCCACATGGCTGACCCCAATGCGTTTCCTGACTTCGTCTGGTCGATCGGCGAAGAAGGATCTGACCCAATCGTGATGCGCCAGGGTGAGCGGTATCGACAGGACCAGTTCGCCGAGTCGGGACATGACGAGCACATGGAGGACGATCTCGTCGCGATCGCAGATCTCGGCGTACAGGTCGTGCGGTACGGGACGCCGTGGCGGCTCGCCGAACCCGAGCCCGGTGTCTACGACTGGTCGCTCTGGGATCGGGCGTTCGCGGCATGTGCGGCCGCTGGCCTTGAACCGATCGTCGAGTTCCTCCATTTTGGACTGCCCGAT
>JABJAB010000101.1 GCA_018666235.1 Ilumatobacter sp. | reverse complement strand
GGTGTTCCAATTGCTTGGGTCACCGTGGCCAACCGCACCCAGTGGGATGCCTCACGCTGGTTCAACACTGCGATCGGAATCAGAGCTGCGCAGGATCCGTACATCGCCCACATTCGATGGCACGACCTCTCCGCATCACGACCTGACTGGTTTGTCGACCATGTGCACCAGAACTTCACGGGCGTCAAGGTGTTCACACAGATGTATATCGATCGAATCTCGGCGCTCCTCGCCGACCCGCTCGGCCCACGGCCACCAGGCCCGGGGCTCGCAGCCGCCACCCGTCTCGGCCCCACCTGATCGCTCCCAAGCCATCTGCCCAAGTCAGTGTGAACACTTTCGATCACCCGTCGCGTACCGCGCGGTAACCCTGCGACAATGGCACTCGTATGATTTTCGACGGCCACGTACATCAGCTGCCCGATATCGATCCGGTCGAGACCGAGGAATGGCTCGACAGCCTCGATGCCGTCGTCGACGTCCACGGCAAGAACCGAGCGCGGTATCTCCTGTCGCGGCTCATGGAACGGGCCCGGGCCAGTCAGGTCTCGTTCCCGGCCACCGTGTCGACTCCGTACGTCAACACAATCCCGCGCGACGAAGAGCCGTGGTTCCCCGGCGACGAACACATCGAACGACGCATCCGGGCCTTCATCCGATGGAACGCTGCAGCGATGGTCGTCAAGGCCAACAAGGCCGCCGACGGCATCGGCGGCCACCTCTCGACGTTTGCGAGCTCCGCTGCGCTGTATGAAATCGGGTTCAATCACTTCTTTCGCGGCAAAGACGATGGCACGCCCGGCGACCACGTGTACTTCCAGGGCCATGCCGCACCCGGTGTCTACGCACGCGCGTTCCTCGAAGGCCGACTGACCGAAGACGATCTGGACCATTTCCGCCGCGAACTCGGCCGGGACGGTCGCGGCCTCAGCTCGTACCCCCACCCGCGATTGATGCCGGACTTTTGGGAATTTCCCACGGTGTCGATGGGCCTCGGCTCGTTGACGGCGCTGTACCAGGCCCGCTACAACCGATACCTGCAAAACCGCGAGATCGATGACACCTCCGGTAGCCGCGTCTGGGCGTTCCTCGGCGACGGCGAGTGCGACGAGCCCGAAACACTCGGCGCCATTTCGTTGGCCTCTCGCGAGCAGCTCGACAACCTTGTGTTTGTCGTCAACTGCAACCTGCAGCGCCTCGACGGTCCGGTGCGGGGCAATGGCAAGGTCATTCAGGAACTCGAGGCGACCTTCCGTGGTGCGGGGTGGAACGTCATCAAGGTCGTCTGGGGATCGAAGTGGGACGACTTGCTCGCCCAGGACAAAGACGGTGTGCTCCTCAACAAGATGAACACCACCGTCGACGGCGAGTTCCAGCGTTATGCCACCGAGCCGGGTGGATACGCACGCGATCACTTCTTTGGCCCTGACGACCGCCTGCGCCAGATGGTCTCGCACCTGACCGACGACGACATCCGCAACCTGCCGCGCGGTGGCCACGACTACCGCAAGCTCTACGCCGCCTACAAGGCGGCGTCCGACAATCTCGGCTCTGGCCGCCCGACCGTGATTTTGGCCAAAACCGTCAAGGGATGGACACTGGGCGAAGGTTTCGAGGGACGCAACTCGACACACCAGATCAAGAAAATGACCAAGAAACAGATGCTGGAAATGCGTGACCGCCTCCATCTGCAAGATGAGATCCCGGAAGATCAGGTGGACGACAAAAACCCGCCGTACATCAAGCTCGGCCCCGACTCGATCGAATACCAGTACATGATGGAACGTCGTCGTGCCCTCGACGGTTTCGTGCCACAGCGAACGACGCGTGTCCGCAAGCCGATGTCGCTGCCGGATCCATCCGCCTTCAAAGAGATGTGGGCAGGATCCAATGGCCAAGAGGTCTCCACCACCATGGGCTTCACTCGCTTGCTCCGCAGCCTGACGCGTGACGAACACGTCGGCGAACGGATCGTTCCGATCATTCCCGACGAAGCCCGAACCTTCGGTATGGATTCGCTGTTCCGCGAGATCGGCATCTATGCCTCGCAGGGCCAGAAGTACGAACCGGTCGATCACGACCTGTTGCTCTCCTACGCCGAGTCCAAAGACGGCCAGATTCTCGAAGAGGGCATCACTGAAGCTGGCGCCATGTCGAGCTTCATCGCTGCGGGCACCAGCTACGCCACGCGTGGTGTGCCAATGATCCCGTTCTACACGTTCTATTCAATGTTCGGCTTCCAGCGTGTGGGCGACCTCATTTGGCAGGCCGCTGACATGCGCACTCGCGGCTTCCTGATGGGCGCCACCGCAGGCCGCACCACGCTGATGGGTGAAGGCCTCCAGCATCAAGACGGCCACAGCCTCGTGCTCGCCTCGACCGTGCCCGCGGTGCAGGCATACGACCCCGCTTTTGCCTATGAGGTTGGTGCCATTGTCGATGCTGGCATCAAGCGGATGTACGGCGGCGGCATGCCCGACGAGACCGATGTTTTCTATTACATCACCCTGTACAACGAGAACTACGAGATGCCAGAGCTCCCCGACCGCGAGGGCATTGCCGAAGCAATCGTCGAGGGTCTCTACAAATGGGCTGATGCTCCCGATGGCGAGGGCTTCAAGCCGGCAACAATCATGTTCTCCGGGTCCGCTCAGGGCGCTGCCCGCGAAGCGGTCAACGAGCTCGCTGAGCATTACGGGGTCGGGGCCGAACTCTGGTCGGCCACGTCGTACAAGGCGCTGCGCGAGGAGGGACTCTCCGCCGAGCGTCACAATCGGCTGCATCCTTCGGGCGAACAACGTGTGCCTCGAATCACTCAGATCCTCGCCGATGCGCAAGGCCCAATCACGGCCGTCTCGGACTTCATGGTGTCGGTGCCTGAACAGGTGCTTCGTTTCCTCCCGGGTCGAACGTTCATTCCGCTCGGTACGGACGGGATGGGTCGCTCGGACACACGCGAGGCCCTCCGTCGCCACTTCGAGATCGACACCGGCCACGTCGTCGTCGCAGTGCTGTCCGGCTTGTTCCGTGATGGTGCCGTTGACGCCTCCGTCGTCGATGACGCGATCCGGCGCTACGACATCGACCCCGACGCCATCGACCCGTTCATCATCTAACGCCGGTGACCGGAACGCTTTACATCACCGGCGACGCAGCCGCCGACAATTTGCTCAACACTGACGCCAATGCACTGCTGCTGGGCATGTTGCTTGACCAGCAGGTTCCCATGGAATGGGCCTTCGCCGGCCCGTCGACACTGAAAGAACGACTCGGGCACCTCGACCCGGGCAAGATCGCCGCTATGCCCGAGGACGACTTCGTCAGCATCTGCTGTGAGAAGCCAGCGATTCATCGGTTCCCTGGCTCGATGGGCAAGCGAATCCATCAGGTCTGCGCGGTCGTGGCCGACCAGTACGACGGGGACGCAGCAAATCTGTGGACCGGCGTCGATTCCGGCAAGGAGTTGTTCCGACGATTGAAGGCCCTCCCTGGCTACGGCGACGAGAAGTCGAAGATCTTCGTCGCGATCCTTGGCAAGACCCAGGGTGTTGCACCCGAAGGCTGGCGCAATGCGGCCGGCAAATTCGGCGACGACGTCCCCCGCTCGGTCGCCGACATCACCGACGAAGCGTCGCTCGGCAGGGTGCGAGACTGGAAGAAAGCTCAGAAGGCAGCCAAGAAGGACAAGCAAGATAGGCCGCTCACAGACTGACCTCCAGCACTAGCCTGCGACCACATGTTTGCTGGCACCATCGTTGCGTCGAACTACGTCGAGATGGCCCAACTGTTGGGCGAGTCATTCCTTCGCCATCACCCTGCGAGTCGATTCGCCATCTTGGTCATCGACGAGCAAGCCGTCGGCTCCGTCGTCGACGGCATCGAGATACTGCGGTTATCCGACCTCGACCTCACCGCATTTGAGCTCGATCTCATGAAGACCATCTACGACGTGATGGAGCTCAGCACGGCGGTCAAACCGTCGCTGCTACGCACACTGCTCGGTAGCGCTGACACCGTTTGCTACCTCGACCCGGACATCTACGTCTACTCCCCCTTCGACGATGCCATCGCCGCGGTCGACAGCGCCGGCATCGTCCTCACCCCACACGTCCTTCAGCCAGTTCCTCGCGACGGTCTGGCCATCTCCGAACAAGCAGTGATGGAGTCGGGCATGTTCAACCTCGGTTTTATCGCGGTCGGCGCCAGCGCCCTCCCGTTCCTCGACTGGTGGATGGAACGACTACTCACCGACGCCGTGGTCGACCTCGACCGGCATCTGTTCACCGACCAGAAGTGGGTCGACTGGGTTCCGGCGCTTTTCGATCACGCCGTGTCACGGGATCCGGGGATGAACATCGCCTGGTGGAACATCCACGAACGCGACCTTGACCCCGGCGACCAGCACCCGATGGTCGATGGCCGTCCAGTTCGCTTCATCCACTACAGCGGCTACGACCCCGTCGTCCCGGACGTGTTGTCGAAGCACCAAGCCTCCCGGCCCCGGGTACCGCACGCTCTCGGCACGACGATCAGAGAGCTCGCTGACGAGTACGGCCGGGCCCTCATCGCCCGCGGCCACCTTGAACGGCGGACCGGCCCGCATCAGTGGTCTACAACCGCCAACGGGATGGCACTAACCTCGACGATGCGCCGCCTCTGCCGCGAGGCCGCTCTGGACCAGCTCCGCAGCGGAGCGACGGTCGACGAACTCAAGTTGCCCACCGCATTCGGAGCCGACGACAGCGCGTTCCTCCTCTGGTTGAACGAACCAATCGGTGGGTCCGCCGAACATCCGCTGACCCGAATGGAGCGCAGCGTCTGGGAAGAACGCCGCGACCTCCAGAATGCGTTTCCCGATGTCGACGGCTCCGACGCTGCAAACTTCCACATGTGGCTCAGCGTCGAAGACGATGCAATCACCCACCTCGGCGATCTTGCTCCACCTCGCAAACCGCGGGCCGCCGAGCTGACAAGGCCCGACCGTCTGCGGGCGCGGTTCGCTAGTGTGCGCAAGCGCTGGATGCAACTCGTTCGGTCACGGAACTGATTCGGCGTCGCACTCGCTGCGATTATTACCATCGGCGGTCCACACAAGATTCGGGCGCTGGGATACCATCTCCTCATGTCCGTCAGGTCCATCAGGTCCTATCTGTCGTGGATCCTTCGGGGGCCAGCCCGTCTCGAACGCGTTGAGCATTCGGTCGACGAGCTGCGTATCCAGCTCGCCGAATTGAACTTGAAGCAAGATGCCAGCTTGGCTGACATCCGAAATTCCGTGTCAGCCGTGTTGGATGATGTCGACCAGCGGATGACCGGTCGCGACCAACGGTCCAGATGACCTCGGGCGATCGACGTGGCGGGACTGTTGAGGTCATCGTTGCCGTCAACTCAGCCGACGACACCGCTGCAGCATTGGTTCGCGCTGTACGTACGCAGCATCCCGGCTGGATCATTTCAGCGTCGTGGGCTGGCGACCCGCAGCTTCGCCCTGACGCTCCGGCGGGCACTGAATGGGCACGTGATGTACCCGCCGAGATTGACCTGTGCCGCGCCGCCCACGACGATCGGATTTGGCTCGCCGGTCTCACAGCAGCTCGCTCCGTTGTGTCCGACAATGCAAACCCTGTCATTGTGCTCATTGCGGGCGCCATCGCAGTTGCTGGCCCATTGGACGCGCTGGTACCCGCAGCTACGGACGTGCTCGTTGTCATCCCGCGCTCCGTCGGGACCCCGGCAAACGGATTTCCAGACGTCGCAGAATTGTTCGTGGCCGGTTCAGTGTCGTCGTCGGTGGTTGGCTTCGGCGCGAACGCTCTAGCGGCGATCACCTGGCTGCTTGAGGGCTTGGTTGCTGGGAGCGACGTGACATTCGGACGGCGGCTCGATGTGGCGACAACACTCTTCGGGCAACGCCAATGCACCGATCCAACGCTTGGCGCGTCGCCCTGGCGTTGGCCAGATGGCCAAGAGACGGCGCTGATCGATGCCCCTCATTTCGCCGAAGACGGTCCGGCATTGCTGGATCGCACGATTGCAGGTCGGCCCCGCATTTCACTCGCCAATGCCGACCGCCTCGCCGCGGTGCGCGGAGTCGCTGACCAACTGAGCCCTCGGAGCGATGCGCTGACACTGCCCGGAGGGATCGCCATCGACGCCACAATACGCCGCCTCGCCCGACGGCACCCTGGCCACAGCCTGCAGCCATGGACTCAGGCAAAGGAGTTTCGCGACTGGCTCAGCCAGCGATACTGGTGGGCACTGCTCGAATCTCGGCCAGACCTCGCCGCACGTTTCGGTGTCGATGCTGACGTCGATGTAGAGGCTTTCCGAGCATGGGCATTCGGGGCAGCGGGCCGCAACGAAGCGCCCCTCCTCATCGATCCTGCTGGATTGACCAACCCGACTCCCCATCTCAAGGTGACGGGTTGTCGAACGGATGGCATCAACGTCGTCGGGTACCTCGACCGACAGTCCGGTGTCGGCGCCGTCGGGCGCACCATCGTGCAGGTGCTCGCCGAGGCCGGTATTCCGCACTCAGCGATTGCGTACCAGCGAACAGCAAACCCGCTCCTCGACGAACCTCCACGTTGTGACCAACACGTCGAGTTCGCTACGACGCTGGCATGCGTCAACGGCGACCAGATGGCCAACCTGCGCTCCGATCATCCTGAGCTCTTCGGGCCCGGCCGCAGCGTCATTGGCTATTGGTTCTGGGAGCTCTCCACGGTTGCTGGTGGGCCACCTGTCGCCGTCGACACGGTGCAGGAGATCTGGTCGGCAACACGGTTCATGGCCAAAGCCTTCGCCGAACACGGGGTCCCGGTCCGGGTTGCACCGCTGCCACTCGCACGACCCGTCCGATCCAACGTCGCACGCGACTCATTTCTGCCCCTGGCTGAAGCCGATGGCCGCTTCGTGTTCGGCGTCGTCCTCGACCACCTCAGTGTGACGGCGCGCAAGAATCCACTCGGTGCGATCGCTGCTTTCACGCAGGCCTTTGCGGCCGACGAGGGACCCCTGCTGGTCATCAAGACGATCAACGGTGAGCAGCGCTGGCGCGAGCACGAAGAACTGCTCCTCGCCGCGGCCGAGCGGCCAGATATCACTGTGTGGGATGCTCATCTCCCCATTGCCGAACATCTTGCCTTCATCGGACATCTCGATGCACTTGTGTCGCTGCATCGCAGTGAAGGACTTGGCCTCCACCTTGCTGAAGCGATGTGGATGAACGTCCCGGTCATCGCCACCAGATACTCGGGAAATCTTGACTTTATGGATGACGCAAGCGCCTTGTTGGTTGATTCCGAACTCGTCGACGTCGGCGCGGACGGCGGCTGGGCATACCCCGCCGAGGCAACGTGGGCGCGACCGAGCGTCGATCACGCGTCACGCTTGATGCGCCGGCTCGTCGACGAACCGGACCTCGCCGGAAGGATCGGCCGAGCGGCTCACACTCGCATGGAAACCCAGCACCGCCAAGACTCCGCCGCGCTCATCGAGCAGTTGACCACGCTCGGAGCGGGCCATCGACCAGGCGCTGCGATTGACGACGCGGGCTAACGTACGCCAGATGCCAAACACTCGCCTGGCCAGCGCTGCTCGAAGCGTGACGAGTCCCCTGCGGGGCTACCTCAACGAACACTTCGAAGCGGTCAAGGAAGATGGCCGAGAACGTACCAGCCGTCAGACAGCCGAGCTAAGCGGCGCCATTGCGTCCGCCGTTGAAGGCGCACTGCTCCCGAGGATCGACGCCATTCGTGCCGAGGCAACCGTTCTCGCCAGCGAATCGCTCTCAGCGATCACCGCCATACTTGACGATCGGATGCAGCGGGTGACGGCGCTCGAAACGACGATCGCCGAACTCCAGGCGACCAACGATCAACTTCTGGCAATCGTCGCCGAGTTGGTCAAGCGCCCTGATGGCACAGCCGCAACCCTCACTAGACCCGCGTGACGCTGCGTCCGCTCAGGAATGATCCATCAACCAGCCAGCTTGCCGATCACGCACAGGTCGGATCGTTGAGCGTGATCGAACAGGAAGCAGCAGTCGTCCGTGTCACTGACTCTCCCGTTCCTCGCGTCACCTTTCCATGGGTCGAGAGGCCCGAGCTGAGCATTGTGATTGTTGCCTTCGGGACGGGATTGGTTCTTGATCACTGCCTTGACTCGCTCGGCGCGTCCGTCGCCGCAGATGGGATCGCGGCCGAGGTAATTGTTGTCGACAATGATCATCCGCACCGTGGTCATGCCGCAGGCAACCGAGTCGCTATCTCCTCACGAGGGGTCCGCCTGATTCAGCCAACGGCCAATCTTGGGTTTGGTGGCGGCAATAATGCCGGGGCCGCGGCGGCACGCGCTGCGATGCTCGCATTCGTCAATCCCGACGTCATCGTGTCCTCCGGCCAACTGCGCTCGCTCCTCGATGCCGCCCGGTCGAAGCCCGACCTCATCTCGGCGCCGGCGTTGATCTTCCCGGACGGGTCGCTCCAAGAACTGGGCATGAGGATCATCGACGACGGTGATACACGACCGATTCTCCAGGCCGGATCGCATACGCCGGACTACGCCTCGGCTGCGTGCTGGTTCCTCTCGTCGAAATTGTTCTCCAGATTGGGGGGCTTCGACCTTGCGTATCACCCCGCCTACTACGAGGACGTCGACTTCGCCCTACGCGCCGCCGAACTCGGTGGAGGGACCCAGGTCGTTGATTCGGTGCGCGTTGTTCATGAACATCATGGCTCCGCTACATCCCCACCCGATGTTTCCAAGCAGCAACAAGTCTTCCTCAACCGGTGGAAGAGCGTCGTCGCCTCTCGCCCAGCGCAGTGACCCTCAGCGGTACCTTTCCCGTCACCCCAGATCGACGAGCTCAGAATCGGAAATTGTTGCGACAAGGCGCGCAACCGCGCCAACAGTCCAAATCAGTTGGGACCATTTGCGGGTTGCTCGCTGATGCCGAGGGCTCGAGCGCAATTCAGACCGAATGCCTTCTCGGCTGGCTGGCCGTGCATGTGCTCAAGCGCAGCTTCGACGAGTCGCCCGCGAAGGTCCAGGTCATTGACCATGCGGCTCATCCACGTCGCTGCCTGACCGAGATCAGGGTCCGCCCACTGGAATCCGTCGGGATACGCGCCCTCGCCATACTCGACGTCGATCAGTTTCACGTCGACCAGCGCTGCGGTCTCGTCGGACATGAAGTCCAGGTTGCCCGAGTAGCGAGAGGCGATCACCGGGGTTTCCAACCACATCGCTGATGCGAGCTGGAGACCCAGCCCTTCGCCGCGGTGCAACGAGACGAGGCAGTCAGCGGCGGAGATGAGTCCAGTCATTTCATCGTTGCTGATGAAGGAGTCGAAGATCTCAATCTGGTCAGCGATGCCGGATTGCGCCGCGTGGTCCGCGATGCGGGCCAGTGCCTCGGGACGCTGGTCGCCGTTGAGCGTCTTGATGACCAGCCGAACCGTCGAGTCGGTCGGTCCGAATGCCGCAACGAAGGCATCGATGGCGCCGAAGGGATTCTTGCGTTCGACGATGCTGAACAGGTCGAGGGTGACGAGGAAAACGAACTCGCCATTCGGTGCGCAGCGGCGACGCCACGCATCCCGCGCTCCATCGTCGAGTGCGGGGCAGGAGAGGTACATCGGCTGATGCGCAACCGGCGGCCCGCCGGGGACCGAGCGATAGGCGTCCGCAATGAAGGTCGTCGGCGCCCAGATCTCGTCGACGAGCTCGATTCCGGATCGATGCGTCACAGGAACCTCGGCCACTTCCCAAAACCAGTAGCCGACAACCCGGTCCACCGCACGAAGTTTCGGACGCGCTGCCAACGCTCCCGGAAGTTCGGGCGCGGTGACGACCGCAAGCGTCGTCTGTCGAACGATCGTCGACCCCCGGGCACCGTCGTCGGCCTCGACGCGCGGGCTGTTGGAGGTGTCAACGTCGAAGATCGAGACCGCCACGCCTGCAGCGGCGAGTGAACGGTGGAGCTGTCGCACCGCTGTGCCCAGGCCGCTGGCTGAATGGTGGTATCCGAGCAGGTTGACGCCCTCGGTGCGGACGTCGCCCGGTGGGCTCGGGGCGTCCGCATCTCGGTGTCGGGGTCGTCGCGCCTGCGTCCGTTCCCAGAGACGTCGTGGGCCGCCAGCCAGTCCACCGACAAGGGCACGCCAGTGGGCTGCATGTGGGGCGCGGCGAAGCCGCCGCAACGACAGCCAGACGGCTCGAACGATCGTCGGCAGCCGGCCGAAGCGTATGGCGCACCAAACCCGGTTGCGGTCCTGGAGGCGGCGGGTCATCTCGCCCAGGACCGAAGTCGAGGCGCCGCCTTCGTGCCAGGCGATCGAATCGGGAACACACGCGTAACGCTGGCCCAGTTCTCTGCCGCGCAGTGCCAGGTCCACGTCTTCGTAGTAGAGGAAGAAGCGTTCGTCGAACCCCCCAGTGAGATCGAGGAACGCACGGGAGAAGAGCACCGCTCCCCCGGTGAAGATCTCGATGTCGGCGATCCCGTCAAATACCGAACTGTCGGGTTCGCCGTAGCCGATATCGACTCCGGCGCCGTGCCGGTCGAGTGTGACGCCCACGCTGTTCACCAGGGCGACGTCGGCTGCCAACGATGACGCCATCAGCAATTTGGGCTGGGCGACGTTCCATCCTTCTGCCAGCGCGTCGCTCAACCCCTCGATCCAGCCGGGAGCAACGGTGACATCGTCGTTGAGGAGTGCGATCGCCGTTGCGCTGGGGGAAAGACGACGGACTTCGCTGAACCCGTCGTTGGCCGCCGCGCCGTACCCGCGATTCGCTGTACGGATCAATACCGCACCGTACAGATCTTCGAGATCTGCTTCACTCTTGCTTTCCCGCTCACTGTTGTTGATGACGATGACAGGTCCGACACCACCGGCATCGCGCAGTGCCTCCAGGCATCGGCTGAGCCTCTCTGACAGGCCCTCGTGTGTGACGACGACCACCGGAATCAGCGGAGGAGTCACTCGGCGAACCTCGCGATCAGCTGGCCCACGCGCAGCAGTGGTTGCCGTGTTGTCTCCCGTGCAGGCGCCCCGGAACGCTGTGCACCCACGCCATCGCGGGCTGCGACGGGTTCAAACATTGGGCAGAGCGTACTCTCAGAGTGTTTCTGGTTGAGGTTTGCCGACGCCTCTACGGGTCATGACATTGCTGATCGAGCACCGCGAGCCCCAATGGGAGCGAAGATACACTTGAGCTATGCCTGAAGTGGACCAAACAGAGGTGGTCCACGACGTCGAGGCGCTAATTGCGGAGAACAAGCGGTTGCGACGTCTGGTTGGACCACTTGAGCAGAGCTACGACGATCTTCGGACTGAACTTGTTGGGGCGAGCGAGGCAGTCAAGATCGCCGAGCAGGCCAACGGCGAACTGCGTGGGGAGGTCATGGAACTCACCGTCGCTCTCGGCCAGGCGCGACACAACATTGGCAAAGTTCATCGCATCGTGATCCAACGTGCAAGACATATGGTCGGCCGAGTCGTTCGACGAGTCCAGCGCCGACTCGCGACATTCGAGCGATGAAAGAATCGCTCATCGACCCCTTGGTCTCGGTGATCACACCGGTCTTCAATCCCGATCCGGCTCATCTCGCTGCCTGCCTCGAATCGGTTGAGCTCCAGACCGCACACAACGTCGAACACATCATCGTGAACGACGGGTCGACACGTGACGGTGTTGCGGAACTCCTTCGTCGAGCAGCCGACCGGAGCAGCAACATCGTTCTGCATCGACCTGAGCAGGGCGGAATCGTCGCAGCGAGCAATGACGGCCTCGCCGCAGCCACCGGCAAGTTCGTGGCGTTCCTCGATCATGACGACGTCCTCCGCAGCGACGCGATCGCCACGATGCTCGCCGCAGCCAACGACGGCGTGGACGTCGTCTATAGCGACCACGACTTCCTCGACGCGAGCGGCCAACACATCGGGCCGTGCCTCAAACCCCAATGGTCGCCCGAACGACTGCGGAATCAGAACTACATCACCCACTTCGTCATGGCGCGACGGTCGCTCGTCGTCGACCTCGGCGGATTTCGTTCTGGGTTCGACGGCGCCCAGGACCACGACCTCATGCTTCGACTTGGCGAGACCGCCCGACAAATCGCGCATGTCCCCGCGGTGCTCTATCACTGGCGTCAGGCGCCTACCAGTGTCGCGGCCGGCGTCGATGCAAAACCGTGGGCGTTCGATGCCGGTCAGCGCGCTGTGGCCGAGCACTGCGAGCGAATCGGTCTCGACGCAACTGTCAACACGACAGAACACGAGGGCATCTATCGGGTCCAGAACACATTGCCGTCTCCCCCTCCGCAGGTCAGTGTCCTCATTCCGACCCGTGGGTCGGCGGGCCATATCTGGGGGATCAGTCGGTGTTTCGTCGTCGAGGCCGTGCGCAGCATTGTCGAACGGTCGACGTACTCCGACCTTGAGTTCGTCGTCATCATCGACGACGACACCCCTCCTGCGGTGATCACCACGCTCCAAGATCTCGTCGGTGAGCGCCTCGTACTGGTCGAGCACCACGGCGAGTTCAACTTCTCGACGAAGATGAACGAGGGAGCCGCCGCTGCATCAGGCGATCTCCTGCTGTTCCTCAACGACGACACTGAGTTGATTGAGCCGGACAGCATCCAGGTACTCGTCGGCCTTGTGACCGGCCCGAGCGAAGGGGCATCGGGCCCTGTCGGCATGGCCGGCTCGAAGCTGCTCTTCGACGACGGCACCATCCAGCACGGTGGTCACGTCTACTTCCACGGGCCCCATCACGCCAGCACCGGCTGGTCGGGCGCCTCGCCCGGCCCACTGCCACTTCGCCCGCTCGCTGTCGCGCGGGAGTGCAGCGGCGTCACCGCCGCTGTGGCCATGATGTCTGCTGAGCTCTTCAACGAGGTCGGCGGGTTTCCCGAAGAGTTACCGCTCAACTACAACGACGTCGACCTGTCATTGCGCATTCGTGCCGCTGGCTATCGGATTATTTGGACACCACATTCACTCTGGTACCACTTTGAGAGCCGGACACGAATCGGCAAGGTGCTGCCAAGAGAGACCGAATACATCGAGCAGCGTTGGGCACACGAGTTGCGCAACGACCCGTACTACAACCCACGACTCTCGCCTCTCTGGTTCGACTGGCTCGAGTGGCCGCTCGATGAGCCAACCTTCGCTGGCCACGGAGCCACCAAACCCGACACGTTCGCGATGGCGGTCCGACGCTCCATCAAGCGCAACAGTTCTTGACGACGGCCCACCGGGCACTCACGGTGCTGGTCATCAGGATCTTCGATGAGCGTGTTCTGATAGGTCGAATCATGACTTGCATTCCCCAGTCCGCCGAACATCGCTCGAGGCCTCAGCCGTGAGTCATTGAGTTCGCGAACGATCCGACCACTGATACGTTGACCACCCGTGGTCCAGTTCTCCTCAAAGCCAGCGGAGCCCGAGGGCGTCCGCGATCTTGGGTCCGATACGGAGTCGGTCGACTCGGCATCATCGGCCGGACCCAACGACGTCTCCAGCGCCACAGAGGCAGATGCCTCCACCCCAGTAGACGGCGAAGATCAGGGCTCACCCCCAGCTCCGATCTGGACGCGAACCGACTGGAAGATCTGCGGATTGTTGCTCGTCGCGTCGCTGCTGTTGGTGGGACTCCATGTCAGGAGTTACGAGACGTTGTCACCGATTGATGAGTTACAGCACATTGACTACGTCATCCGAGCGGGGGACTTCGACATTCCGGTGCGCAACGATCGCATCGGGCAGGAAACCCTCGCCGAGGCGGCGTGCCGGAGCGTTGACGCCCCGGGTTACGTCGGGCCGGCTTGCGGTCTGGCCACTTACGACCCCAACGATTTTCAGGAAAACGGATTCAACACGGCCGCAGCGCAGTTCCCGCCGTACTACCTGACAACAGGAGTGAGCGCCCGGCTCCTCACAGCCGTCGGTCTCTTCGAGAGCAAGGTCACTGCAGCGCGGATGCTCGGCGCCGTGTGGTTGGCAGCTGCGCTTTCGGTGACCTGGTACCTGATGGCGTGCCTGGGCCTCAGCCGCCGATCGCGTGCACCTGTCATCGTGCTCCTGCTGGTCACACCGCTCACGATCTTCCATGCGGGAGCGACCGTGAATGCTGACGTCAGCCTGATGCTGACCGGGGCGTTGGCCATTCTCGCCACCGTGAAGTACGAAGCGGGACGACTGAGGTGGTGGTGGGTTCCACTCGTCTACGTCGGCGTGATCCTTGTCGAAGCGACAAACATCCTTGCGGTAGCGGCGTGTGGGCTGTATCTGATGGTACGCAGGACCCCTGATGCGACGGCGTCGGTGACGCAACGTCTTGCACCGTTGGCGATCCTCCCAGCCGTGCTGCTTTTCCGGCTCGAAGTAGCGGGGCGTCTCCACGCCAGGTTCTTTCCCACAGCGCCAGTCTCCGTGTCGACTGACTCGATGGGCAGTGCACCCATGTTCGTTGTCAATCGAGCTGAAGGAGTGTCGTTCGAGAAGATTGTTGCCAACCTCAGCTCGACGTTCACTCCGGTCAGAAACCCGTACCTGTCTCCCCCGCTTCGCTCGCAGTTGACGATTGCTGGTCTCGAACTCACCAATTGGCTCCTCATCGCATTGCTTTTCAGCGCCGCCGTCATCGTCGTCAGCGGTGCTCGCCTCACCTGGCTGGCACGAATCACCGTGGTCATGCTCCTTACGGCCGGGCCGTTCTACACCTTCTATTTCGCGTACTTCAGCAACCAAGACTTCGCAGCTCCGGCTCGGTTCGCACTGCCGTTGATTCCCTTGATCGCCGTGGCTGCCTCGGCCGCCATCCAGCGCCGCGAGACACTTGTAGTGGTCTGGGGGGTCGCGGTCCTGACTGGACTGAACACCTTGTTCCAGTTGGTGACGGCGTGAGCGACTCGCTGCGAGCGGCCGTTCCTTCATCGGGTGGATAGGGTTCGGCCGACATGTCGCTTCGGTCGGCGGTGGCCCACCGCAATCTTCTTTATCTCCTCACGCTGAAGGAGCTGCGCACGCGTTATCGCGGGTCGATTCTTGGCTGGGCATGGAGTCTGCTGAACCCGATCAGCCAAATGATCATCTTCAGCATCATCTTCCTCAAGGTGTTTGGCGGTGTCCCACCACGCGGTAGTGCCAGCGGCGTCGAGAACTTCCCGCTCTATTTCCTGTCCGGTTTGCTTCCGTTCCAGTTCTTTGCGATCTCAGTTGGGGCGAGTATCGGCTCGGTGCAAGGCGGTGCCAGTCTGATCAAGAAGGTTGCGTTCCCGCATGAACATCTGGTGCTCTCGATCGTGTTCACCCAGTTCGTTACCGTGTGTATCGAATTGTTGGTTCTCTCAGTCACGTTTCTGATCTTCGGGAGCTTCATGTTCCAGTGGTTGATTCCAATGGCGGCGCTGCTGATCCTCATTGCGATCTTCACCACGGGTGTCTCCCTCGCGTTGTCAGCCGCGAACGTGTTCTTCCACGACATCAACTATCTCTGGGGCATCGTTGCTCAGCTGCTGTTCTACGCCAGTCCGATCATTTTTGTCATCGGTCAAGTTCCGAGCCCCTTCGTCAACAAATGGGCAGCGTGGACCCCGACGGGAGCGTTCGTCACTGCGTCGCATGAGATTTTGTACGACAACGTGTTTCCGAGCCTTGCACGCTGGGGATACATCGCTGTTTGTGGCATCGTTGCGTTTGCGTTTGGCGCGTGGATTTTCAACCGACTGTCGCCACGATTTGCTGAAGAGATCTGATGAGGCTGGCCCGAGATGAGTGATCACCGCAGCGCCGGTACGGCCCTCACGGTCGACAACGTGACCAAGACGTTCCGTATCCATCACGAACGGGCATCGTCGCTCAAGCAGTACATCGCTGCCGGGGGCCGCAACCGTTATGAGGAATTCGTCGCGCTGCGCAACGTCTCGTTCAGCGTTGATCAGGGCGAGGCGGTTGGCATCATCGGTCACAATGGATCTGGCAAGTCCACCTTGCTCAAATGCATGGCCAAGATCTATACGCCGAACGAGGGCCGTATTGACGTCCACAAGAAGATGGCGGCGTTGCTGGAGCTCGGCGCTGGGTTCCACCACGAGTTGAGCGGGCGCGACAACGTGTTTCTCAACGCTTCGATTCTGGGCATGGGTCGCAAGGAGATTGCCGCCCGCTTCGACGAGATCGTCGAATTCTCGGGTCTCGGCGATTTCATCGATTCGCCTGTGAAGACCTACTCGTCTGGAATGTACGTGCGGCTCGCGTTCGCCGTTGCGATCAACGTCGACCCTGAGCTGCTGCTCATCGATGAGATCCTTGCGGTCGGCGATGTCGCGTTTCAGAAGAAGTGCATGGAGAAGTTCGTCGACTTTCGCACCCAGGGCCGAACCCTGGTGCTGGTGACCCACGATCCATACACGGTTCGCGAGTTCTGCGACCGGGCAATCTGGCTTGACCACGGCGTCGTCCGTCGAGACGGCGACCCGGCAGACGTCGTCGACGAATACACCGAGACCATGCTGGGCGCCGAGACCACCGATGGCGCCGAAAGCAGCCGTCGCGGTGACGGACGGATCAAGGTGACCCGGACCGAGTTGTTGGTTGGCGGCGTGCCCGTTGACCGGTTCCGTAATGGCGACGACGTGACCATTCGGCTGCACTGGGAGGCTGAGCAACCAGTCGCCAAGCCGGTCTTCTCCGTCACGATTGCGAGCCTCGCTGGTGCGACGCTGACTGCCCCGTCGACCCGAGACGTTGACATGGTTCCCGACTCGCTCGTTGGTTCCGGCCACGTTGATGTCCGCTTCGACGCGATTCCATTGGTTGCTTCTCAGTATGTGTTGCACACCGAGATCACGGGATGGGGGCGTCAGCACGTCTACGACCACGTGCAGAACGCCCAGACCTTCGACGTGATCGCTGGCGACACCAAGGAAATCTACGGCCTCGTCACGCTGCATCCGACTTGGTCGGGCTTCGACGAGTGAGTCTGACCGAATTGGCGGCTCTGCCGCTGATGCGGACGCCACTAGCCTGAGCGTGAGATGACCAGCACGTCTCACCCGTCCTCGGCTGGAGCAGCAGCGGCACCTCGCCCCCTGCCCGCGCCGGTCGAGCGTGTGGTCTCATCGGTCGGCCGTCCTGCTTCGTGGCTATGGGAGCGCGGGTTCCGGTTCCTCTCAGTACTTGACGCTGTCGCTCTGTACGCGCTCATGGTCGTCATCAGCTTCGTGCGGTTCGGGTTCTCGTTTGATTGGGACACCTACCCGCTGTCGCACTACTTCATCGGTTTTTCGATCGCGACCGGCATCCATCTGTTCGTCAACTACTTCACTGGGCTGTACGAACGCGAGCCTCGGCTCGGCATCCGTCCATGGTTTCCCCGGGCACTTCTTGCCACTGCCATCGGCGTGGCCGTTCAGGGCCTTGCATTTGTCGCACTCAACCGATACCTGATGCCGCGTCTCAACCTTGCGGCATTCTTGTGCCTCGCCTCATTCGTGCTCGTCGCGAATCGCGGCCTGAGCCGGCGCCTCGCACGACGTCGACAAGGTGCACCCCGGGTAGTGTTGGTCGGGGCGAGTCAGTCACTTGACCTCGCCGCACAGCATCTCGCGGAGAGCGATCGTGACGCACAAGTCGTCGGCCGAGTCGCATCACCCCACTTGCTGACGCAGTCCGTCGTCGACAATGACGCAACCGATGTCCTCCTGCTCGACGTGACCGCGTTCGGGTCGGTGTACCCCGAGCCGCTCAACTCACTCGATGCAGCTGGCGTGGGCTTTCTCCAGCGAGTGAGTGCGCGCGAAACGCTGCTCGGGTTGAAGACGGTACGAGAGGTCGGAGGCATGCCGTTCGTTCCGCTCCGGCTGCACACTGTGCCGACCCATAAGGTCCGCCTGAAACGGATCTTCGACTTGACCATCATCGTGCTGCTCGCACCGATCTGGCTGTCGGTCATGGCGCTCGTTGCGCTGTACGTCCGGGTCCGTGCCGGCGGCCCAGTGCTCTACCGCCAGACTCGTGTCGGGCGTGATGGCAGCACCTTCGAATGCGTGAAGTTCCGAACCATGCACCCTGACGCCGAGGAGGACGGCCGTGCCCGACTCGCCTCGCTCAACGACGATCGCATCGTGCCCGCCCTGGCCTGGATGCGTTCGATGCGCGCCGATGAGATACCCCAGCTCTTCAACGTCCTGCGCGGCGAGATGTCCCTCGTGGGACCGCGACCTGAGCGCCCCGAGCTCGTGGCGGAGATCACTCAACGCGTCCCGGGGTATATCCGCCGCAACGAACTTCCACCAGGGCTCACGGGGCTGGCGCAGGTCAACGGCCGTTACGACACCGATGCCGAGTACAAGCTCGGGTACGACCTGCAGTATCTGGTGAACTGGTCGCTCGTCCTCGACGCCCAGATTCTCGTCCGGACCGTCTGGGTCGTCTTGAGTCGGCGTGTCTGACTGGCGAAATGACCCTGCCTGGCCCGACGTCGATGTCGTGATGCCGATCCGTAACGAGGCAGACCACCTGGCTACGGCAATCGCTTCGGTCCGGGCACAGGACTACCCAGGGAGCATGCGAATCATTCTGGGCGTCGGGCCGTCGACCGACGGCACCGAGGCGCTGGCGGAATCGATGGCGGCGTCCTCCGTCGATCTCGAAGTGGTCCCGAATCCGTCGGGGAAGACCCCGAGCGCGCTCAACGCGGCGATCCGGTCAGGCTCGGCACCGGTGATCGTCCGCGTCGACGGCCATAGTGAATTGTCGGCTGGGTACCTCCGCCGAGCGGTCGAGATCCTCCGTGACACCGGTGCTGCCAACGTCGGCGGTATCCAACGTCCCGAGCCGACGACTCCATTCGAGCAGGCGGTGGCCGATGCCACCACGTCACTCCTCGGCACAGGCGGAGCGTCGTACCGGGTCGGGTCGGCAGCACGAGCGGTCGACACCGTCTATCTCGGCGTGTTCGACCGTACCGCGGTCGAGGCGGTCGGACTCTTCGACGAAGACCTGATTCGCAATCAGGATTACGAACTGAACATTCGCCTCCGTGACAACGGCGGCACGGTGTGGTTCGACCCGACCCTGTCGGTCGGATACACACCCCGTTCAACGTGGTCAGCGTTGGCTCGCCAGTACTACGAGTACGGATGGTGGAAAGCAGTCGTGCTGCGCAAACACCCGCGATCGCTGAAATTGCGGCAGCTGATTCCACCCGTCGGGATCATCGGTGTGCTCGCCGGGCTCTTGCTCGGGACCCGCTGGCGGCCGGCGTTCGTTATTCCGGTCGCGTACACGGCGGCGATTAGCGGATCGGTTCGGTCGAGTAGGGAACGGCTGCGAGCCCCAACGCTACTTATTGTCATCCATGTAGCGTGGTCGGTGGGCCTCCTGCGGAGTGCTAGTCGGCAGATCGTCCACGGCTCACAGGCGCACCAGTCTGACCGTGCCCCGAGATCTCGCGAGCTTGGCCGCAACGGAGCCAAACCGGACGACGCAACAAAATCGGCGACAGCTAAGACTTCTAAATGAACTGACTCCGCAGACGGTTCCTCCGGGTGTTCTTGCGCAATATCTCTACTGTTGCGGGCGACGGCCCAAAGGCCATGACTTTGGAGGGGCTCCATAGGCGCGTGATGCGAGTACAGGCCGGTGTTCGAACCGATGTCAAAAACGTCAGGCCCGATCCAGCGATTTCGCAAGAAGCCAGCACCGTTACCGCCGCCGTCGACCAACCCTCGAAGTTGACCCTGCGTGGCGAGCTATCGAAGCTTCGCAGTTGACATGGGCATTAGCCATGAGGGGCGCCGCGCCTCCAACCAATGGCCCCACCGCACCGATATTTTGAACTCTCTTTAGATTTATTGGTTGGCGCCAATCTGCGCGCCGGAGCCTCCTTGACGGCAGCAGTCATACACCAAAGGCTCAATCAGGAACGCTGACTCCAGCGTTTCAGCGCTCTGCAAGAAAAGATTTGTCATGGGACGGGAAGAAGGCACTCGTTGCGGAGTAAGGGACGTGAAGAAAGTTCGGCTCTAGCCGACGGTGACTAACCAAATGGCGAACGGTAGTTGAAGCGCTCAACATCGTGCCGATAAAGATCTCTCAAGATTCGGGCTGTCTCGTTATCAAGGTTGTTTAGGAAAGCACCGCCGTCGAGTGAGATATTGATGTGCGGTATTTTGGGTTCACAATCAGCGAGCCCTACGCGGCCCAGGATGTGTTCCACCTCGGCGGCGTACCGCTCGAACCTTCCGATGTGATCGAGCCGCCTACCATCTAACAGGGACGTTTGCGGCATAAAGTGGACGTCTCCCTGGAATAGCCTCGAGGCCCCGAGGTGCTGGACGAACAAGGGGTAACTCTCTGTGACGGATCGAGCCAGACCCAAATCACCCCGAGCAAGGCTCATCACCCGCCTTGCCCCAACGTTGTCGGCGTTGGGGTCACAACCCTTGATTTTGTTGTTCCAAGCCGACCAGGATCGGCTCCACGGGTTGCGGACTATGGTGAAGGCAAAGTGGTCGATATTAAAGACCTTCCTTTCCTGTGGATGACGCGCGCTGAATCGTGTCAAGTAGACATAGTCGTCGATCTCCTCCTCGAAAATTTGGTTTATTGAACGAGTGCCGGTTTTGGCGACTCGGTACCAGACGAAAGAGTGATTACAAGAAAAGGACAATGGGCACGATCGATTTCTCACGACTCGATCCGGACTTTGAAATCGGGTGGTGAGCTAATCAGTCCTAGTTGCTCGAGTGTTCGCCATGACTCGAAATGTCTGGTGGCCTCGTTCATTTCTCCCGTAAGAGTGCCTCCTGACTCGGCGATGGCATCTAGGTAGATTATGTGCCGCCGGCGACTACTTGGGGTACGGCTGTACTCAAGTACATCCGTCTGGAAGTTTGCCGAGTAGTCCCCTGTCAATTTGTAATGCAGCAGCGCACAACTGACATCGGTGACGATCGCTGGAGTGACGATGTGGCTGCTGGCTAACAATCGGATGTTTCTGCCCGCCTTGAACAAAGGGGTCTTCGTCATCCGCGGGGAGGCTGCTTGATGTCGTCGTATCCCGCCGTACGTGTCAACGTACGGGCAATTCATGATGGGGGAGGTCCGGTAGGCCGGGTCGAAATTCGGATACTTGCCCACGAAGTCTGATTCAAATCCGTCCGCATCTAGGACGGCGGAAGTCTCTGCGAACATATCAATCATGAATCCCGCCATAACTTCATGTCCGCGTTCATCCATGTATTCGGTGAGACCACGAAGCCCTAGTTCCTCAATGCCCGGGAATACGAGGGCCTCATCGACGTCGAGGTACATGTTCCAACCTGTCCTCCCGAAGTCAGTCACCAAATTATTGATCCAAACCACGCCTGACCGAGCCCTTGAATAGGACTCGCTAGTGTGAAATACAAAGACATCGGGCTGCTCGAGAAGTAGCTCAACGGTGCCGTCGGTGGAGTTGTTATCGACGATAAAAAAATGATCGACTCCGATTCTGCGGTGGTAGTCGAGGAACCATGGAATCCGCCAGCGTTCGTTGCGGACAACGGAAAAAAGCCGAATGCCGTCAAAGTTTCTGGGGATCTCGACGGGCGAGCAATATGACAATTCTCCCGAAGTAAGAGGACGCAGCTCTCGAACGTGGTGGAAGTCTTCTTGCTTTTCCCAGGTATGGCGAACGTCGTCAATCGATTCTCCTTGGCGGAGAGCAAGCCAAGCTCGAGCCTGGAATACCCAGCGGTGCCGCCAGTCTTCGGGAACTTCTCGCAAAAGTGACTCGACCTCGGACACCGAGTCATTCCGAACGGCCACTCTGATCAGAGTGGAAAGTGTTTGCGAGCGTTGCCTCGGACTCACTCGAGCGAGAGCAGCAACTTCAGTTCGAAGTTCTTTTTCAAAGTCGATCACTGAGTCCACCTCTTGGTACAACAACCGGAGGAGCACACCGCATGTCGCGATGCGCGCGTTCAGGTCATCCGGTTGCTCAGAAGTGCGGTGTCGTAAAGTCCTGAGCAGTCCGTGCCAGTCGAAACGTGCCTCGCACAGCTTGCGATGGAGTCGATCAGGGTTATCTGCGGCGTTTATAGCGGCTTCTGCCTCACTAAACTGGCCCCGTTCGAGCAGAGACTCAATGTGGCGACGCCGAACTCTTGGGTCGTTTGGATAATCGTTGCGGAGGTTGTCGATAATTCGCCTCGCTTCTTCAAAATTCTCGGAACGCTCCAGAACATAAGCACGGGCCATCCGCACCCCCGGACGGTCTGCTTTGGGCTGACTGAGCCCGTCAAGCGCTCCGAAGGCCAGATCCCATTTCTCCCACTGGGCTGCGAGCCGACTCGTCTCGATCGCAATCTTAATTTCGTCCGGAAATCTTGCCAGGGACTGCTGCGCCATTCCAAGAGCGCCTGCTGAATCTCCAACCGAATCAAGTGCCTTAATCCTGCCAAGGAGTGCCGCCGGTTCAGCTCGGTATTGTTCTGCATCTTCCCGCTTGGCCTGATCGGGTTCTGCGAGCGGTCGCCTTCGACGCTCCACGAGGAACGTGCTCAACGGCTGGGCAAGCTGTCTGAGAACCGAAAATAAGAACGCCAATGATGACTCGCGGCCCACAGCGGAGTGCGGTTTCACGCCCCTAAATCGCCTAGAAAGTGACCGCAACATCGGATTGGCTCGGATCGTAGCTATGGGGTTGTGAGAGCACAGCTTCTACTCGATTCTCATCGTACTCTGCACCAAGAAACACAAACAGTTCGCGAAGACGGTGCGACTTTCCAACAACATCTTCATAATGGATTTCGAAACAATTTGAACGTCCAGCGGCGAATGCGCTGAACTGATTATGGACTTCCGAGAGGTGCGCGTGAACCTCACCAGCATCACGATCTCGCCACCAGCCGCTTCCGCTGGTTGCTGCCAAATCCCGCGTGTTGAAGATTACGGCAGCCTCGGGGAAAAGTTCCTGGAGAAAATTAAGATAATCTTCAAAAATATCGCCT
>JABJAB010000100.1 GCA_018666235.1 Ilumatobacter sp. | reverse complement strand
GTTCTGGCACAAGGTCTTGTTCGACCTTGGCCACGTCAGCTCCAAAGAGCCGTACGCCCGCCTGTTCAACCAGGGCTACATCATGGCCGCGGCGTTCAAGGACGAACGCGAGATCTATGTCGAGGCGACGGAAGTCGAAGGGTCAGAGGACGCCGGCTTCACCCACGACGGCCAACCGGTCGCACGCGAGTGGGGCAAGATGGGCAAGTCGCTGAAGAACGCCGTCTCGCCCGACGAGATGTACGAGGAGTACGGGGCCGACACGTTGCGCCTCTACGAGATGGCCATGGGCCCACTCGACGCATCGCGGCCGTGGGAAACACGTGACGTCGTCGGCATGTACCGCTTCCTGCAGCGGCTCTGGCGCAACATGGTCGACGAAGAAACTGGCGCCTGCACTGTTGTCGACACCGCTCCTGACGCCGCGACCGACAAGCTGTTGCATCGGACCATCGATGTCGTTCGCATTGAGATGGACGCACTCCGGTTCAACACGGCGATCGCCAAGCTGATCGAGTTGAACAACGGCGTCACCAAACTCGACGCCACACCCCGAGCGGTCGCCGAAGCGATGATTCGCATGCTGGCACCACTCGTCCCGCACATCACCGAGGAACTGTGGCGCAAGCTCGGCCATGACGACACCGTGGCCTACATCGAGTTCCCAACCGCTGATCCGGCGCTACTCGTCGACGACACCATCGAGGTCCCTGTCCAGGTCAACGGCAAGGTGCGCGGCCGAATCACCATCCCCGCCGACGCCGACCAGGCCACAACCGAAGCGGCGGCGCTGGCCGACGAGAAGGTGATTGCCACACTCGCGGGCAACACGCCGAAGAAAGTCATCGTCGTGCCCGGCCGCATGGTCAACATCGTCGTCTGACGACTGCGGTCAGGCGTCGACGAGTTCGCGCTCGGGCTCGGGCTCCTCGCCAGCGATTGCACCCTCGTCATGTCCACCCTCGACGTTCAGCGCGGGCAGGAGACGATCCAACCATTTCGGCAACCACCAGTTCTTCTCACCGAGTAACTCCATCGTCGCGGGGACGAGCAACATGCGCACCAGTGTCGCGTCGAGGAAGATCGCCGTTGCCAGCCCGAGACCGAACATCTTGATCACACGAGCGTCCTCGAGCACGAAGCTGCCAAAGACCACAACCATGATCGCCGCCGCTGCAGTGATGACGCGGGCGGTGGCTGCGAGTCCGTCTGCAACCGAGGTCACCGGATCGCCCGTCTTGTCGTATTCCTCGCGCACCCGTGACAAGAGGAAGACCTCGTAATCCATTGAGAGACCAAACACGATGGCGAAGAGCATCATCGGCAGGAACGGCTCGATCGGACCGCTGCCGGTTCCCAACAGCTCAACACCCCAACCCCATTGGAAGACGGCGATGACGATGCCGTACGCGGCGCCGATCGACAGCAGGTTCATGATGACGGCCTTGAGCGGGACCAGCACCGAGCGGAACACCATCATCAGCAGCAGAAACGACAGCGTCAAGACAGCGAGGAAGAACACCGGGAGTCGGGCCCCGAGATAATCAGAGAAGTCAATGCTTGACGCGACAGCTCCCGTCACCTTCACGTCAAGCCCCGACCCCTCGACCGCTCCCGGGATCACGGTGTCGCGCAACTCGCGCACCAGGGCCGAGGTGGCCTCGTCCTGCGGGCCAGTCTCGGGGACGACAAAGATCTGGAACGCCTGCTCGTTCTCGGATGGGATCGGTCCGAGTGCGCGCGCAACGCCGTCCGCATCGTTCAGTGTCGCAACGAGGTTCTGCGCCGCGCCGAGCTGACTCGGGTCGTCCAGTTCTGCAACCACCAGCAGCGGGCCGTTGCTCCCGGCACCGAAGCCTTCCGCGAGCAGTTCGTATGCCTGGCGGGTGGTGGTGTCTTCCGCGAACGTGCTCTCGTCGCCGAAACCAAGGCGCAGACTGAGCACCGGAATACTCATTACGAGCAACAGCACGGTGACGCCGATTGCCATCGGCCACGAGTGGTGCTGCACAAAGCGGCTCCACCGATAGGCCCATGTCTCGCGCAGCGGCTTCTCTGCGCGAGGTGGCACCACTTCGCGCAGCCCCGTGATGAAGAACGACGTCACCAGCGTGGCAATCGCCATCACGACGAACACTGCAGCCAAGGGAGCGAAGCCGAGGCCGACGGCCAGGAGCGCCACGGCGACAAATCCAGCCATGATCAAGCCACGCCAGCGGGTGACCTCAACGCGCTCACCGGCGAAACCGATCAGTGCAGGCAGCAGCGTGACCGAGGCAACCATGGTGATCGCCACCGTGACCGCCGCGCCAGTGGCGAGACCGTTGATGAACGCGAGTTGCATCACGAACATGCCGAGCAGAGAGATCACCACCGTGAGGCCGGCAAACAGTACCGCTCGTCCAGCGGTGTCGATCGCACGCACTGTTGCATCGTGCGGCGACATGCCGTCGCGCGTGCCCTCTCGGTACCGGGTGACGATGAACAGCGCGTAGTCGATGCCGACACCGAGACCGATCATGGCGCCCAACGTGGTGGCGAAGTCCGGGATTGACATCACGTTGGTGAGCAGCGTGATGGTGCCGACACCGATGCCGACGCCGAACAGGGCGACGCCAATCGGCAGGCCCATTGCGAGCACCGACCCGAACGCCAAGATGAGAATGACCACCGCGAATGCCAGGCCGATCAGTTCAGACTCCGGGGGCTCGAACTCGGCAAGTGCGGCGCCACCGATCTTGATGCTGACACCATCGATGTCGATCTGGTCGACGAGCGTCTCAATGTCGCGACCAATCTCACTCGCTCGAAGCTCATCGGTGTTCTCGTCGAAGTCGATGCTGGCATAGGCGATTGATCCATCGGGAGACACGAGGCCGCGCTGTTCGCCGATCGGCGAGTAGGGGCTCGTCAGTGTGACTTCCTCGATGGCGCCGACCTCGTCAAACAATGCCGACATCTCGACTTGGACCACGGAGGCTCCGACGCCCTGCTCAGCTTCAAACACGATCGAGCCGGAGATGAAGCTTCCTCCCGCACCGAAATTCTCCTTCAAGATCTCAAAACCAGCCAGCGAGTCGGAGTCGGGGCTCTCGAACGAACTCTCCGACGAACTTCCGATGCTCCCAACTGCGGCCAACGTGCCCACGAGCACGACCACCCATGCGGCGAGGACGGTACGGCGGCGACGGAATGCGAACGATCCGAGGCGTTCCCAGATCGACGCGTTCGGACCCAGCGGCGTCGCCCCATCGCCTTCCGCGTTGTTGGACAATTTGTTCATGAATGGGAGCATGGTCGGTACCATGAGGCTTTGCAAGCACTGACCACCCATCGTGTCCAACGACACAACCCGACCGATTCGCGATGACTCAACCCAACCACGAACCAGGGGCGCAGCCATCCGTCGAGACCCAGGTCCCAGCCGGCGATGTCGACCCACGGGTCGAACGCTCTCGCACCTCAGTCGTCAGTGCCGCTGCTCAACTCCTGCTCGACAATGGCCCGGACGCGATTACCCACGCGCGGGTCGCTGCAGCAGCGGGCGTGAGCCGGACCACGGTCTACAAGCACTTCCCCGAGCGCTCCGACCTGCTCTTTGTCACGGCGGAGGCAATCGGAAAGAATGTTCCCAACCACAACGACATCACGGGCGATCTGCGGACGGATCTGCGGATGTTCCTCGATCACCTTGCGAGCGACCTGCGTGACCCGGTCCGCACTCGGATCATCGCGATGATGATGGAACGCGGGCTACATGATGATGCGGTTGCGTTGGTTCGCAACACCTTCATGCAGGAGTTCCGCGTGGTGTACACCGCCATCACATCGGCGGGCGTTGCGAAAGGTGAGCTCAGCGCTGACGTCGACGTCGAACTCGGCCTCGCCTCAATGGCCGGGTCGTTGATCTATGCGCGGCTCCTCACCGATCGGCCGATCGACGATGCACTCGTCGGCCGGGTGATCGACAACTTCATTCGAACCAACGCGCCCCGCTGACCACCCGCTCGACCAACTCAAAGCTGGCGTCAGCGGGTGCTGCGGGACAGCGCCTGCAGCGCTTCGCCAGCGACAGCGCTGAACCGCTCGATCAGCGCCTCGAGCCAGGCCGGGTCATCGTCGGCAAAGCTCGCGCGCACCTGGGCTCGGATCGCCGACGCGTCGTCCCCGGTCGGATCGCCGTAGGCGTGCAGCCACGCATCGGCACGCAACGACTGGAGCACGCTGAAGACGTCCACCGTTCCGAACTCGAGAGCGGCCGAGGTGACTTCGACATCAGGCAGCAGCCCGTCAAGAGCCCCCAGCCAGTCGCCGCTGAGCGCCGCCGACACACTCTCGCCATCATGCATCGATCGGACCTCGCCCCACCAGTCCGTGCCGCGCTGGTAGCCGGGATCACCCTTGGCGTGATGGGAGATCAGTTCGCCGTGGCCCCATGGACCCAGCCCAGTATGGAGATCGACGACGCCAAGCCGCTGTGCACCGCCAACGATTTCGGCAAGGTGCTCATGCATCCAACGATTCGACCAAACCGGCCCCGATCCACCGTGGAAGATTCCCGTCGGATGGTCGTACTGACCACCGCTCACGATCTCCTGGAATCGGCCGAGGCCGACCTCACCCGCCACCCCCATCAGCGCTGCGGTGGTCATCTGCTGGGTCTCATCGTCCCAGATTGCCGGCACGAGCAGATCGGCAATATCGCCGTACCCCATGTTGCCTGGCACGTCGGCCCAGTCGACGAAGTTGCGATTGACATCGACATTGTCTTCATTGACGCGTCGCACCCAGGAAAAACCGACCGGGTTGAAGGCGTGCAGAAGGACAACTCGCAAGCTTTCCGAGCAGTGACCCGAGCATTCGTCGAGCCACCAGGACTGCAGGGCCGACCCGGCGTACCCCTCGACACCATGCGTGCCCGACACGAACAGCAACACATCGGTGGCGTCAGCTGAGCCCAGCACGGCGACATCGATTGCCAACTCCTCGCCTTCGCGTCCGCTCACCGGATGCGGAAACGAGGTGACCTCAGCCCCGGCGGTCGAGGCGGCATCAAGAAAGCGTCGACGTGCGACGGCGTAGGTCTGGTCGAGGAGACGGGTCATCTGCAGATGCTTTCAGATCGAGCTGGCGACTACTGACCTTCGCTGAGAAGTT
>JABJAB010000099.1 GCA_018666235.1 Ilumatobacter sp. | reverse complement strand
GCTGGGCGCTGACGCGGTCTCGATCGGTCGTCCGTACTTCTATGCACTTGGAGCAGGCGGCGAACGCGGCGTCGCCCACATGCTCGACTTCATGCGTGAGGGCCTCGAGCGAACGATGGCGCTGAGCGGCGTCCGGTCTCTGGCTGAGATCGATCGCGAGCTCGTCCGCTGGAAGTAGTGGTGCCATTTCGCGACCGCCCGGCGGCTGGGAAGCACCTCGGGCGCTAGCGTTCGGCGGATGCCTTTGCCCATGCTGCGTGAGCGTCTTCGACGGCGCCCGCTGTGGGTCGGCGTGTCGGTCTGGCTGCTTGGCGCTCTCTGGTTCTTTCGCGATCCGGTCTTCAGTGGCTTTGATACGATCACTGGTTATCGCGGCGACGCCCGACTGATCATCTTCCTGCACGAACATTGGTGGCGGGTCCTTCACGGCGAGGCGAGCTGGCGCTCGCCCGACATGTTTGCTCCCGCACGCGACACGCTCGGCTACTCCGACACCTTTGCGCTCGACATTGTCCTGTACGCGCCGCTTCGGTTGGTCGGCTTCGACCAGTTCGTCGCGTTCCAACTCACGTTGGTAGCGCTTACTGCCGTCGGCTTTGCTTCGCTGTTCACGCTGATGCATCGCTACCTGGGGCTCAACCTGCTGCCGACGTGCTTGCTCGCGCTCGCCGGGGTCTTTGCGAACAACATCTTCATCGACACTGGTCACCCGCAGATCTATGCCATCAACATCGTGTCCCTCGTCGTGCTTGTCTTCACGGCTGCGTGGCGAGTCAGCGACGTTCGATGGCGTCTTGCCGGGAGCGCGGTCGGTGGCATGTTGGTCGGGCTGCTGCTCTGGTCGACGTACTACTTTGGGTGGTACACCGTCTTCCTCGGTGCTCTCTTCGTCCTGATACTTACGGCGGTGGTCGCTGTGCAAGATGGACTCGGTGTCGTCTGGCGAACGATCTGCTCTCGGTGGGCGATGGGCGCCGCGTCGCTCGGCGGTCTGACAGTCGGCCTGGTGCCCTTCTTCGCCACCTACTTAGCGGTGCTTGATGACAGCGACTTCCGGACCTATGACGATGTCGCGGGATTGGCCCCGCGGCCGCTCGATCTCATTAACGTCGGTCGCCACAACGTCATGTGGGGGTGGCTGATCGAGCCGTTGCTCGATGGTGACGGACGTCTGGATGCGCTTAATCGCGCCGTCGCCCCAACTCCTCTGTTGTTGATCACGTCGGCGATCTGCACCGTCGCACTGATTCGGCTCGTGGCAGTGCGTGCATCGGCACGTAGCGGCGCCTTGAGCCGTCGCGACGGAGTCGCTCGAATTGGCGCGGCGCTCGGCGTTGCCACCGCCATTGCGGTGGTCTCGCCGATTCAGTTCGAATTCGGCGGAGCGTGGGCGTGGTTGCACCGATTTGTTCCTGGAGCGTCTGCTCTCCGCTTGTTCGGCCGAATCGAGATTGTGGCATCGATGCTCGCGTGCTTGACGATCGCGTGCTGGATGTCTGCTCGAGGCGACGAGGCCCACGCAGAGGATTCGACGCCAACAGTCGATGGCGAGGAAATCGACCATGGTCAGCGACGCAGCCTCGCCTCGGTGGTCATTGTCTTGATCGGTTTGGTCTGTCTGGAGCAACTCAACACCGCGACGATTTCCCGCCAGTTCGATCGATCCGACCAGCTCGCAATGCTTGCCTCTGTCGGTCCGCCGCCAGAGCAATGCGAGATCTTTTACGTCACCGACGCAGAACTGGAGGATGTGAACATCTCAATTGTCAGCGCAATGTTGATCGCACATGAGATCGATTTGCCAACGATGAATGGCTACTCCGGACAGTATCCGCCGGGCTGGGACCTGGGTCCCGGGAGTGTCGACTATCTCGCCAAGGTTGATGCCTGGATCGCAGAAAGGTTGCCCGAAGTGGGTACCTGTTCCCTTGAGCTTTCGACACAAACCTGGTCTGAATAGTGGCCTTTCTACGAGTGCGGCGGGAGCATTGATTCTCAGTGAGTCCGTCGAGGCGCCGAGTAGGCGACCAGTTCGTCAACAGCCGGTGCGTTGATCGTGAGGCCAGTGACGGTGCTGCCGGCGCTCGCGTTGCCGCCGAAATCCCGATCAAGCTGGCACAGCAGAATCAGGAACGCCAGTGCTGAAGCCTTTCTGAACCGTCGCTCGTGGCGATGGCGGCCAAACTCGCTCACGAATTCTTCTGGGATCACCTGATCGATGGTGATCATGCCGGTGCAAGCAGCGATGGCGATCGCGCTGGGCGCTGACGCGGTCTCGATCGGTCGTCCGTACTTCTATGCACTTGGAGCAGGCGGCGAACGCGGCGTCGCCCACATGCTCGACTTCATGCGTGAGGGCCTCGAGCGAACGATGGCGCTGAGCGGCGTCCGGTCTCT
>JABJAB010000098.1 GCA_018666235.1 Ilumatobacter sp. | reverse complement strand
GCTGATCGAGGTGATCAGACCCGCCACGCTGACCACCAGGATCAGGCTCCTCCCGTTGCGGGTAGCGAGCGAGCGGCGGTGTGTGCCGCCACCGACCGCGGTCACGCTCGTACAGCGCTCGTGAGTCGTGTGGCGATGTTGAGGTCGTGCACGGTGAACTGTTCGTCTTCGTCGGTGCGCTGATGGGACGCTTGTCAGACGGTCGCCGACGGTTCGTGATCGGCTCGGTAGCCAGGTCCGGGCTGGGCCTTAATCTCCTGGACGTCGATCGGTTCGTCGCACACGCTGCACACCACGACGGCATGCATGTCGTGGTCGCAGGCCGTGTGATGCAGTACGAGCGGCGTGCCATCAGGCCCGCTGAGCCACCGATCACCCCACGCTGCCATCGCCGCGAGGATCGGATACACCTCGCGTCCCTGCTGGGTCAGCCGGTATTCCGATCGGGGCGGATGGCTCTGATACTCGACGCGCTGCATGATCCCCTCGTCGACGAGCTGGTTGAGGCGCCGCGTGAGGATGTTGCGACCGATGCCGAGCTCACGCTGGAAGTCGTCGAACCGTCGGGTGCCGAGACACGCCTGACGGACCAACAACAGATTCCAGTGATCACCCAGCACTGCCGCGCTGCGCGCGATCGTGCACGGCCAGTCGGAGGTATCCACACGCTTCACGTCGACGGGCATAGGTCCATCCGTTCCATGACGGAACGCAAGTCGGTCCGCCGTCAGTCCGTTGAGTCAGCCATGAATCTCGGCGCGGTCGCGTCGCCTGATCACTGACGCGCTGTTGGAACCGAGTAGGTCGATGAGCTCTACGCTATATTCACGCCTCCGGCCGGATCGCGCTGGGCCTTTCTGCTGACTACTCCGAACGGATTCTTCATGACTGATGTATCACTCGACTCTCTGGGTCCAATCGACTATCTCGTCGTCGAGTTTCCCGCTGGCGCCACCAACTTCACGGGAGAGATGACCGAAGAATTAGTTGCACTGGTCGACGGCGGTCTGATTCGATTAGTTGACGTTTTGATCCTGTTCAAGGACGACAACGGCGAGGTCGACGCAATGGAGTTGTCAGACGTCGACGACCTCGGTCCTCTGGCGGCGCTCGAGGTCGAGCTCGCCGAGCTTCTGGCCGAGGAGGATGTCGTCAACCTCGCCGCGGCGATGGATCCGGGGTCGACCGCCGGTGTCCTGATCTGGGAGAACTTGTGGGCGTCTCCATTCGCGTCGGCGGCGCGTCGTGCGGGCGGTCAGTTGATCGCCAACGGTCGAATTCCTATCCAAGCAATCATTGCCTCGATCGAGGCTGATATCGACACCATTGATGAAGGAGCCTGAGATGCCAATGCGAGCAGCACGTCGAGGAAGAAGAGGCGTGGTCGGCCATCCGGTCGCCAAGACCGCCGTCGTCGCCAAGGCAGTCACCCCCGGGGCTGCACCCGTCGCCAAAGCAGCGGTCGTCGCCAAAGCAGTCACTCCCGGGGCTGCACCCGTCGCCAAAGCAGCGGTCGTCGCCAAAGCAGTCACTCCCGGGCCTGCACCCGTCGCCAAAGCAGCGGTCGTCGGGGCAGCGGTAACGCCTGGCCGGGGTCGCCGCCGCCGAATCTGAGGCGACGCGACCACCGGCGACACCGACACGGGGTCGCGCCCAGCGTGGGGGCCGACGTCTAGGTTGACCTGATGTCGTGGACTGAGGTGCCGCAGGACCCGCGTTCGGGTTTACGGTCGTCGGGTTGATCGTGGTGTTCGGGCCACTGATCGCAGAGAAACTCCGGTTGCCGGGTTTGTTGGGCTTGCTAATCGGCGGTGCGGTAATCGGGCCCAACATTCACGACGTCTTGCCGAGCTTTGCCGCGCTCGAATCGATCGGCAGCATCGGGGTGTTGTACCTGAGGTCTGACGAGGATCTGCGCGGAATCCTGAATTTGAGTCGCTTCAGGTGCCGATTCAGAAGAGTCGAAGTGCCCCGACGGGTCTTGGCCCAGTTGTCTCGTAGCGGCCTTGGAGGTTGATCGTGGGGCGCGCGAGCGGCGAGGGTCGGGCGGCGCGTCCGCTTGGGCGCCCTTTCGTCACCTCATGCCGGGACCCGGTACGGCTTGGCTAGGGATTCACTCGTTCGCGAGTGCGGTGGAATCATCCGCTTTCAGGTGGCGATTCAGCTCCGCCGAGACACCGTCGAAACCCAGATCGTCGAATTGGTAGGCGTAGTTCTTGGTAGCTCCGTAGAACCCGATCCGGATGCGGGCGAGCGTCAACAAGTCAGCCCGTTCTTCTGGCGTGTCGCCAGGCACGATGATCGACGGGATCAAAAGGTCAACCTCTGATGGATCACGGCCGACCGCCGCTGCACCAACGGCTACCGACGGGAGCAGTCGCGTGTTCCGGTAGTGGACCGAGTGCAACGGATGGACATGGATGCCATCGGCCACCGCGCCAGCCATCTTGCCATACCGGAATCGGGGAACTTCAGACGAATTGTTCACTGCATTCGCCTCCAACCGGAGGTTCGATCGCGACCACCAGCTCTCTTGGCCTTTGCTGCGAACTGCGATCATCGTGCACACGCCGATCAGCTGAGTCACTGATGTTGATGACGATCGTGCCAATGTGGCTCCTATCGCATGGGACTTCTCGACCGACCCAGAATTCCAGACGAAGCTGGACTGGATCCAACAGTTCTGCGACGAGAAAGTCGAGCCGCTGCACCGGGTTTTCCCTCACGCAGTGCGCTGGCCAAACGACGCAGTGAGAGGTTACGTC
>JABJAB010000097.1 GCA_018666235.1 Ilumatobacter sp. | reverse complement strand
GGCCAAAGAAATCGTTGCTGCAGCTGGAGCGGCGGATGTCACGTACATCGAGATGCAGGGCGCACTGCACTACCTCGAAGGCGATCGCCCCGAAGCCTTAGGCCACGTTGCCGATTGGCTCGCGGCGCGATTTCCCTGACTCCGTCCGTTGTGTCTCGCGCAATGTCGACCGGGTCGGGTCAGCGTCAGGGTGCGTGTTGGCTGCGCGCGACGTGGACCCAGCGGGTGAAGCCCCGACGTTTGAGCACGGTGTGCACCCCGATGTCGATGTATCCGGCAGAAGCCAGCCACGTCGAGATATCCGCTGGTGCCACGAACACGCCCGCCGCAGCCTGGCTTGCGGATTGCTCCAAGATCGCCCGGATCCCGTGTTCGTCGCTCTCGATGGCGTGGCCATACGGCAGGTCGGTCACGATCGCGTCAGCGGTCTGGGCATGTGTGCGTGAGTCAGCGAGTTCCACGCCAGCGTCGTAGCCGAAGTGGGCGAGGTTCTCGCGGGTCATCCCAACGAGCGCGGGCTTCCAGTCGACGCCGAATGCGCTCAGGCCAAGAGACGCGGCTTCGAGGACGATTGATCCGGCACCGCAACACGGGTCGAGGATCGATCGTGCATCGGGAACCAGGTTGACCAACGCCCGGGCAAAACGTGAGTCCAACGATGATGATGTCGTCCATGGCTTGGCGTCATGGTCCCGGTACGAGCCGTCTGCTTCTGCCTCCACCGCGCCGAACGTGAAGCCGTCCTCACCAGCGATGACGAGAAAACGATGCAGCGGATCACGGAGGTCAGGTCCGAACGGAATGACGTCGGCGAATGCGGTGGCGATCTCGATGGTGGTGGAAGAGCAACGCTGTGACGGATCGTGCACATCGATGCGGAACCGATCGGCATCCATGTCGGCGTCCCAACGCTCGCGCACACGCTCGACCAGCTCATCGAGCGTTGCCGCCCGAGCGAACACCGCGATGCCGCGGTGGACGAATGCCGCGCGGCTGATGCGGGCGATGGTGTCGCAGTTTGCCACGCCGTCAACATCGGGGCTGCCGCCGGTGAGCGCCTGGCATTCGGCGGCGATCAGCCCGTTCCGAGGCGCCCGAGCGGTCACGGCACGCCGCTCGCTGCTGTGTCCGCCGGCGTCGTTCATCTGCACAGCATGGCGCGGCGCCGCCCGAGATCGGATCGGGCGCAGGCAGACCTACCCTCTTGGCCGTGACTTCGAACGCCACCGACGTCGATCGGCCTGACGCAACTCTGCCGTTGACCAGCCCTGCGCTTTCCGCATGGCTGGCGGTCGCCCTCGTGTTCGGGACATCCGCGGCGGTGTTGGTGCTCGAGATCCTCGCGAGCCGACTGCTTGCGCCGTACGTGGGCGTGAGCCTCGAGACCTACACCGGGATCATCGGCACGATCCTTGCCGGCATTGCTGTCGGTGCGTGGGCTGGCGGTGTGCTCGCCGATCGCGTCGACCCGCGGCGGCTCCTTCCGGTGCTCTTGATGCTTGGCGGCGCATTGGCGATCACCACCATTCCCGTCGTCCGTGTGATCGGGAGCGGCAGTTCAGGCGGCGGTGGCCCGATGATCCTCATTCTGAGCGCGTTCGGTTTTCTGCCGTCGGCCACGGTCCTGAGCGCCGTCCCGCCCGCAGTGATCAAGCTGCAGCTGCGCGACCTCGACGAGACCGGCTCCACCGTGGGTCAGCTGTCGGCCTGGAGTACGGCCGGCGCCATCTTTGGCACCTTCTTCACGGGTTTCATCCTGGTCGCAACAGCAGGGGTGTCGACCTTGATCGTCAGCACCGGGTTGCTGCTGATGCTCGGCGGAGTCGCCATGGCTGTGTTTGCGGGGTCGGCGACGGCGTCACCAGCGGCACAAACCACCGAGCTGATGAGTGTTGCCGGACTTGCAGCGATGTCGCTCCTCGGGGTCCTGACGATCGATTCACCATGTGAGACACAAACCAGCTACTACTGCCTCGCGGTGGTGGAAGACGCCGACGATGCCAGTCAGCAGGTGCTGGTGCTCGACGACCTCCGCCACAGTTCCGTCGACACTGACGATCCCACGGTGCTCTCGTTTTGGTACGTCCGGCGCCTCGTGGATGCCATTGCATCGGCACCCGCGGCGGACGACATCGTGTATCTCGGCGGGGGAGCGTTGACGATTCCTCGATATGTGCGTGCCGTTGCGCCAGGTACGGCTCAGACGGTGTTCGAGATCGACGGTGAACTGATCGAGGTCGTCGAGAATCAAATGGGCCTTGACCGTGATGTTCCGGAGCCCATCGACATTGTGGTCGGTGACGCGCGCCTCTCCCTGCGCAATGTCGCCGACGACAGTGCCGACATCGTGATTGGTGACGCCTTTGGTAGCCGGTCGGTGCCGTTTCACCTCGCGACCGAAGAGTTCATGGTCGAGATTGACCGGGTGCTGCGTCCCGGAGGTGTGTATGCGGCCAACATCATTGACGGTGGTGGGCAGCAGTTCCTGGCGGCCGAGGCAGCCACGCTTGCTCGCGTCTTCGATCACGTGGTCGTAATGCGCGGGGAGGGGATCGCTGCAGGTCGGCGCGGCAACTCGGTGATCGTTGCGAGCGATTCGTACCTTGATCCGGCCGCGTTCGACCAGCTGCGCATTGACGCGGCCGACCCCGGCGAGCTTGTTGCCGACTTTGCGGCGTTCATCGACGGTGCCACCATCCTCACGGACGACTTCGCTCCGGTCGACCAGCTCATCAATGCCGGCTCCTCGCAGTGAGGACCGGAGTCATGACCGCCGGCGTGGCCCCTGGCGCGGTGGGCGTGCCGACTGCTGTGAGCAGAGTCGACGCGAAATGTGCCGTTTGGGCTCGCGTGTGGCGCGAGTCACGCGATCTGCGTGCAATCCGCGTGAACACGCGAGTTGGGTTCGCGTTGGCCCGGCCCTAGCATTGCATGGCCGTGAACGAGAGGAATCTCGTCCACAGAGAATCGATGTCTGAGTAGGCCTTCCCCGTAGATGGGAGCCGGAACCGCTCAGCAAACCCAAAGAATCGTGCTCCGTGCACCTCGCTGCTCCTGCCTCGCAGGGACAGATTGGTGTTCGGAGCATTTGCGTGGAGAGCCCCCGACACCGGTCGGCGGGCTTGGACAACGGAAAGGCTGCCGGAAATGGCACAACAAGCGATCGTCGGCGAAAAGGTCGGCATGACGCAGACGTGGGTGGACGACAAAGTCGTCCCCGTCACGATGCTTCGTGTTGACCCCATGCGCATCGTGCAGATCAAGACCAATGAACGCGACGGGTACACCGCTTTGCAGGTGACCTACGGATCGAAGAAGGCCAGCAAGCTGAATAAGCCTGCTGCGGGCCACTTTGAGAAGGCCGGCGTCGAGCCGGGCAAGCGCCTCGTGGAACTCCGCCTCGACTCCGTCGACGGCTTCGAAGTCGGCCAGGAACTCACTGTCGAGCAGATTGCTGCCGGCATGAAGGTTGATGTCACGGCAACGAGCCGAGGCAAAGGCTTTGCCGGTGTGATGAAGCGTCACAACTTCAAGGGTGCACCTGCCTCGCACGGTGCGCACAAGAACCACCGCAAGCCTGGCGCCATCGGCCAGTGTGCCTTCCCCGCTCGTGTCTTCAAGGGCATGAAAATGGCTGGCCACATGGGTCACGAGCAAGTCACCACGCAAAACCTCGAGGTCGTGCAGACCGACGCCGAGCGCAACATCTTGCTGATCAAGGGCGCCGTTCCCGGCCCCGCCGGCGGTGTGGTCATCGTCCGCAACGCAGTCAAGTTCGCTGGAAAGGTTTCCTGACATGGCATCACTGACACTCAAGAACGCCTCCGGACAGGACGCCGGCTCGGTCGACCTCGATGACGCCATCTTCGGCATCGAGCCGAACGTGCCGCTCATGCACCAAGTCGTCACGGCCCAGCTTGCAGCACGTCGTGCTGGCACGCAGAGCGCCAAGACTCGGGCCGAGGTCCGTGGTGGCGGTCGCAAGCCGTACGCCCAGAAGGGCACTGGCAACGCTCGACAGGGCTCGATCCGTGCACCGCACTTCTCCGGTGGTGGCGTTGCGCTGGCTCCCAAGCCCCGCAGCTACAGCCAGAAGACCCCGAAGAAAATGATCAAGGCGGCCCTCCGCTCGGCACTGTCCGACCGGGCCACCGAAGGCAAGGTCATCGTCGTCGACAGCTACGGCATCGATACGCCGAAGACCAAGGACGCCAAGGCACTGCTCGCGGCGCTCGACATCTCGGGCACTGTGCTCGTGGTGATCGGCCGCGACGACGCCAACGCTGCCTTGAGCTTCCGCAACCTGACGCACGTGCAGGTCATCAGCCCCGGCGAGCTCAACACCTACGACGTGCTGTGCAACGACTGGATCGTGTTCAGCAAGGACGTCGTCCCCGCAGCCGACGGATCGGCCGTTGCCGCCGAGGCGCCTGCCGAAGTAGCACCGGCTGACAAGCCAGCAGCCAAGAAAGCTGCAGCCAAGAAGGCGCCGGCCAAGAAGGCCGCTGCCAAGCCGAAGGCAGCCGACGACGCGGCAGACGCCGACACCGCAGAAGAGAGTGAGGAAGCCTGATGAAGGATCCCCGCGACATCATCATTGCTCCGATCGTGAGCGAGAAGAGCTACGCGCTCATCGAAACCGGTGTCTACACCTTCGAAGTTCACAAGTCGGCCTCCAAGCCTGAGATCCGCGACGCGGTCGAGAGCATCTGGGGCGTCGAAGTGCTCAAGGTCAACACCCTGAACCGCAAGGGCAAGCGCAAGCGCACCCGCGGTACTAACCGAGTCGGACAGAAGCCCAGCCAAAAGCGGGCCATCGTCACCCTGGCAGCGGGCGAAATCCCGTTGTTCGAGAACTGAGCGCATCATGGCCATTCGTTCACGCAAGCCCACATCACCCGGTCGTCGCTTCCAGACGAGCTCGGACTTCAGCGACGTCACCAAGACGACGCCGGAGAAGTCGCTGCTCGCTCCGAAGAGCCGCACCGGTGGTCGAAACAGTTACGGCCGCAAGACCAGCCGCCACCGTGGTGGCGGTCACAAGCAGCAGTACCGCATCATCGACTTCAAGCGCATCAAAGACGGTGTGACCGCCAAGGTCGCTGCCATCGAGTATGACCCCAACCGCACCTGCCGTATTGCGCTTCTGCACTACGCAGACGGCGAAAAGGCGTACATCCTTGCTCCCCGCGGGCTGAACGTCGGCGATCACGTGGTCTCCGGTCAAGGCTCTGACATCAAGCCTGGCAACGCCATGCCGCTCCGCTACGTGCCCGTCGGTACGACCGTCCACAACGTCGAGTTGCGTCCCGGCCAGGGCGGCAAGATCGGCCGTTCGGCCGGGATTTCCGTGCAGCTTGTCGCCAAAGACGGCGATCACGCCACGCTGCGCATGCCATCCACCGAGATGCGTCGAGTGCTCATCGACTGCCGTGCAACTGTCGGCGAAGTCGGTAACGCAGAGCACGAACTGATCAAAATCGGTAAGGCCGGCCGCAACCGCTGGAAGGGCGTCAAGCCTCAGACTCGCGGTGTTGCGATGAACCCGGTCGATCACCCCCTCGGTGGTGGCGAAGGCCGCACCTCCGGTGGTCGTCCTGCCGTGTCGCCCTGGGGTAAGCCCGAGAGCCGCACTCGCAACAAGAAGAAGGCCAGCCAGGACCTCATCATCCGTCGTCGTCGTTCAGGACGTGGCCGCCGCTGATTGCGGCTGCTTGAGAAAGAAGTACAGACACATGACACGCAGTCTCAAAAAGGGCCCATTCGTCGACGAGCATTTGCTCAAGAAGATCGACGCCCAGAACGAAGCCGGCGAACGCAAGGTCATCAAGACCTGGTCGCGCCGCTCGACCATCATTCCCGACATGGTCGGCCACACGCTTGCCGTCCACGACGGTCGCAAGCACGTCCCGGTGTATGTCACCGAGTCGATGGTCGGTCACAAGCTCGGTGAGTTCAGCCCCACCCGCACCTTCAAGTTCCACGCGGGTCAAGAACGAGGAGCACGTCGCTAATGACCGGCCCCAAGCTCAACGAGAAGTCCTACGTCGCCGGAGAACGCTCCGGCACGAAGGCCACCGCCAAGTACGTCCGCACCTCGGCATCAAAGATCCGTGTAGTGCTCGATCTGGTTCGTGGCCTCGACGTCAAGTCGGCCGACCAGGTCCTGCAGCTCACCGAGCGCCACACGGCGATCCCGGTGCGCAAGCTGCTCGCCTCGGCCGTCGCGAACGCGGTCAACAACGACAATCAGGATGCCGACGAGCTCTACATCATCGCCTGCTTCGCTGATGAGGGTCCGACGCTCAAGCGCTTCAAGCCTCGTGCTCGTGGCCGGGCGTCGCGCATCCTCAAGCGCACCTGTCACGTCACGATCATTGTGGCCCGCATGAGCGACGATCGCATTGCGATCATTCAGGCCCGTGCCGAACGTCAGGGTGCCGGCAGCGGTCGTCCCGCCGCCACGAGCCGCCGTGATCGTGTTGCTCGCAGCCGTGCGAAGGACGACGCCGTCGAAGAGAGCACCGAGCAGACCGCTGACGAGGTGGTCGAAGAGACTTCCTCCGACGCAGCATCCGTTGCGATCTGGGACGGCTCAGTCGATGCCACCGACGACGGTGAAGCGCCTGAGGGTTACGAGATCAAGGGCAACGCCCAGTCGATGCTGTTCCACACACCGGACAGCCGTTACTACAAGGCCACCAAGGCCGAAGTGTGGTTCGACACCGAAGAATCAGCCGTTGCTGCAGGCTTCTCGAAGCCCGGCGCCACGGCCGATGACACCGAAGAAGCGGCAGAAGCCGAAGCAGCCCCTGCTGCAAATCAAGCAAGCGACACGGCCGCTGACGAGGCGGAGGAGAACTGATGGGTCAGAAGATCAATCCGTACGGATTCCGTCTCGGAGTCACCACCGACTGGAAGTCGCGTTGGTTCAGTGAGCGTGAGTACAAGCAGTACCTCACCGAAGACTGGACCATCCGCCAAGAGATCATGACGCTCCTCGAGTCGGCCGCAATCAGCCGCATCGAGATCGAGCGCACTCGTGACAAGCTCCGTGTCGACGTGCACACTGCCCGCCCGGGCATCGTGATCGGTCGTCGTGGCGCCCAGGCTGACGAGCTTCGCCAGATGATCACCAAGATCACCGGCAACGGCAAGATCCAGCTCAACATCGTCGAGATCAAGAACCCCGAACTCGACGCAGCACTCATTGCACAGGGCGTTGCCGACCAACTGGTCAACCGCATCGCTTTCCGTCGTGCCATGAAGCGTGCCGTGCAGAACGCACAGCGCGCCGGCGCCCTCGGCATTCGTGTCCAGTGTTCGGGACGTCTCGGCGGCGCCGAGATGAGCCGCACCGAGTGGTACCGCGAAGGTCGTGTGCCGTTGCACACGCTCCGAGCCGACATCGACTACGGCATGCGTGAAGCCAAGACCACCTCCGGCCGAGTCGGCGTCAAGGTGTGGATTTACAAGGGTGACATCACGCCGTACAAGTTGACCAACGACGACAAGATCCAGCGCGAAGCTGCGATGGCCGTCGGTGAGACTTCAGGCCCGGCACCGCTGCCGCGCAAGGTTGTCAGCTCCGCTGGCCCCAAGGTCGAGACGGCCGCTCCCGCTCCGGAGGCCCAGCCGCTGGTCAAGGAAGCCGATCCAGAACTCGAGAAGTTGCTCGACGAAGAAGAAGCCATCGCCAAGCGCACCGCCGCCGGCGAGACCAACGAGGGGCCGCGCATGCGCGGCTCGGATTGAGGAAGGGAGCAGCACCATGTTGATGCCCCGCAAGGTCGCACACCGTAAGCACCACAGAGGTCGCACCAAGGGTCTCACCAAGGGTGGATCCGGGCTGCACTTCGGTGAATACGGCATTCAGGCTCTCGAGCCGGGTTGGATCTCCGCCCGCCAGATCGAGGCCGCTCGTATTGCCATGACCCGCGCCATCAAGCGCGGTGGCAAAGTCTGGATCAACATCTTCCCGGACAAGCCGGTCACGAAGAAGCCAGCCGAGACCCGCATGGGTTCCGGCAAGGGCAACCCCGAGTTTTGGGTTGCAGTCGTGAAGCCTGGACGCACGATGTTCGAACTGTCCTATCCGGACGAAGAGACCGCCAAGTTGGCTCTCAACAAGGCGATTCAGAAACTGCCGATCGCGTGCAGGATCATCACCCGTGAGGAGCCGATCTGATGGCTGGCAAGAAGAACGATCTGGCGGAGTTGTCGATGGGTGAACTCATCGAGGAGCTCACTGCCACCAAGCAGGAAGCCCTGAATCTCCGCTTCCGCAACGCAACCGGTCAGCTTGAGAACACCGCCGAAATGGGCAAGGTCCGCAAGCAGATCGCCCGCATCAACACGCTGATCCGCTCGAAAGAAATCGCAGCGGCCGAGGCAGGGAACTGAGCATGGCTGACGAAACAACAACAACCGAAGAGGCTGCTGACCGCAGCGCTCGCAAGGTACGCGAAGGCACCGTGGTGTCGAACAAGATGGACAAGACCGCAGTAGTGGCCGTTGTCAGTCGTGTTCCGCATGCCAAGTACAACAAGATGATCCTGCAGACCACCAAGTTGTACGCCCATGACGAGACCAACGACGTCAACATTGGCGACAAGGTTCGTGTCATGGAAACCCGTGCGCTCAGCAAGAAGAAGCGCTGGCGTGTCACCGATGTGTTGGAGCGTGCAAAATGATTCAACAGGAATCTCGACTTCGCGTTGCCGACAACAGCGGCGCCAAAGAAGTTCTCTGTATCAAGGTCCTCGGTGGTACTCGCCGTCGCTACGCCTCGATCGGCGACGTGTTCGTCGCCACGGTCAAGGACGCGATGCCCGGTGCAGCTGTCAAGAAGGGCGAAGTCGTCAAGTGCGTCGTCGTCCGGACCAAGAAAGAAAAGCGCCGTCCCGATGGCAGCTATATCCGTTTCGACGAGAACGCTGCGGTTCTGATCAAAGATGACATGACACCGCGTGGTACTCGCATCTTCGGCCCCGTTGGCCGTGAGTTGCGTGACCGCAAGTTCATGCGCATCGTCTCACTGGCACCGGAGGTGTTGTGATGAAACTCCGCAAGGGCGACACCGTTGAGGTTGTCACCGGCAAAGACAAGGGCAAGCAGGGCGAGGTCGACCAGGTCTTCCCGAAGTCCAACAAGATCATCGTGCACGGCGTCAACACGGCGTCGAAGCACAGCAAGCCCAGCCGTGCAAACGAGCAGGGCGGCATTATCGAGAAGGACCTCCCCTTCGACGCTTCGAACGTGATGTTCGTGCACGGCGGTCGGACGGTGCGTCTCGGTTACAAAATGAAAGACGATGGCACCAAGGTGCGTATCGCCCGTCCGAGTGGAGACGAAGTCTGATGGCTGAGACAGCTGAAATTCCGCGCCTGAAGGTGCGTTACAACGACGAGATCGCCGCCGCTCTCAAAGAGGGCCTGGGCATCGAGAACGTCATGGATGTCCCTCGTCTTGAGAAGATTGTGATCAACATGGGTGTCGGCCGCGCTGCCGGTCAGCCGTCGTTGATCGAAGCTGCCGTTGCTGACCTCACCGTGATCTCGGGCCAGAAGCCGATCATCACGAAGGCCAGCAAGTCGATCGCCAACTTCAAGCTCCGTGAGGGGCAAGCCATCGGCACGAAGGTGACCCTTCGTGGCGATCGGATGTGGGAGTTCCTCGACCGCCTTATCTCGGTGGCCATTCCTCGTATCCGTGACTTCCGCGGCCTGCCGGCACACAGCTGGGACGGCAATGGCAACTACACGTTCGGTCTCACGGAACAAACAATGTTCGCCGAGATCGATCCCGACCGCGCCGACCATCCCCGTGGCATGGATATCACCATCGTCACGACCGCCAAGAGCAACGACGCCGGCAAGGCGCTGCTCGAGGCGTATGGCTTCCCCTTCAAGAAGGGCGCCGACGCCGACAATGAGCCACGCAAGAAGCGTCGCAAGGGCCCCGCTTACGGCGGCCAGAAGAGCAAGTGAGCTGAACCATGGCCAAAAAAGCACTGATTAACAAGGCAAACGCAAAGCCGAAGTTCAAGGTTCGCGCCTACACCCGCTGCAAGCGCTGCGGTCGTGCCCGTTCCGTCTACCGCAAGTTCGGCCTCTGCCGTGTGTGTCTGCGAGAGCTCGCACACGCCGGCGAGATCCCCGGCCTGACGAAGTCGAGCTGGTGAGGAGTACCCCATGCTGACAGATCCCATCGCAGACATGCTGACCCGTGTTCGTAACGCGAACACCGCAAAGCACGACGAGGTTCCCATGCCGTCGTCGAAGCAGAAGGTCGCACTCGCCGCAGTCCTCAAGAGCGAGGGCTACATCACCGACTACGAAACGGCGCCCTCGCCGCGTGGTGTCGGCGAAGTGCTCACCATCCACATGAAGTACAGCGAAGAGCGTGATCGCACGATCATGGGCTTGCGCCGTATTTCGACTCCCGGACTCCGCGTCTACCGCGGCTCCACCGACGTACCTCGCGTGCTCGGTGGCCTGGGTGTCGCTGTCCTGTCCACCAGCCAAGGGCTCATGACCGACCGTGAAGCGCGCAAGCGCAAGGTCGGCGGCGAAGTCCTTTGCTACGTCTGGTGAACCCGGGAAAGTAGGAGCAACACATGTCCCGTATTGGCAAAGCCACTATCACCGTCCCGGCAGGCGTCGACGTCACCGTCGCTGCAGGCCGCATCACGGTCAAGGGTCCCAAGGGCGAACTCGCTCGAGTGATCCCTGGCAACATCATCATCTCTCAGGAAGGCGACACGCTGACGTGTGAGCGCCCGAACGATGAGAACAAGACGAAGGCAATGCACGGTCTCACCCGCAGCCTCGTCAACAACATGGTCATCGGCGTCACCGAGGGGTTCACGAAGGAACTCCAGATCGTGGGCGTTGGCTACCGTGCAGAGGCCCAGGGCAAGGACATTCGTCTCAGCCTCGGCTTCAGCCACACCGTCGACGTCAAGGCGCCCGAGGGCATCACCTTCGACATCCCTGCACAGACGCAAGTCATCGTGAAGGGCATCGACAAAGAGGTCGTCGGCCAAGTCGCCGCCAACATTCGCAGCATCCGCAAGCCAGAGCCGTACAAGGGCAAGGGCGTTCGGTACCTCGGTGAGCGCGTCGTGCGCAAGGCCGGCAAGGCCGGAAAGAAGTAGTCATGACGAAGATCGCACAGCAACGCCGCCAGGGGCGCATCCGCCGCCACCGTCGGGTCCGCAAAAAGGTCCACGGCACCGCCGCACGTCCTCGTTTGGCCGTATTCCGCTCGAACAAGCACATCTCGGTGCAGGTCATCGACGACGACGCCGGCACCACGCTGGCAGCTGCCTCGACCACCGAATCTGACATGCGCTCGGCTTCGGGTTCAAGTGTCGAAGCAGCGACCAAGGTCGGTGAGCTCATCGGCGAGCGCGCCAAGGCCGCAGGCATCGACATGGTCGTCTTCGACCGTGGCGGTTTCGCCTTCCACGGCCGCATCGCAGCCGTCGCATCCGCCGCACGTGAAGCAGGACTGGAGTTCTGATGGCATTTGGAAACAACAACCGTGATGGTCGTGGCGACAACCGCCGCGAGGACCCCGATGGCTTGCGCGAGTCGCGTGTCATCACCATCAACCGCGTCGCCAAGGTCGTCAAGGGCGGCCGTCGTTTCTCCTTCACCGCACTTGTGGTGATTGGTGACGGCAACGGCAAGGTCGGCCTTGGCTATGGCAAGGCCAAGGAAGTGCCGCTGGCGATCCAGAAGGGCACCGAAGAAGCACGTCGGAACCTCTTCGAGGTCCCGATGGCAGGCTCCACCATCATTCACCCGGTCATCGGTATCACCGGTGGCGGACGCGTCATGATGAAGCCCGCAGCGGCTGGTACCGGTGTCATCGCCGGTGGTGCTGCTCGTGTCATCCTCGAAGAAGCCGGCGTGCACGACGTACTGTCGAAGTCGCTCGGCTCGGCCAACCACATCAACGTTGCTCGGGCGACGATTCAGGGTCTCAAGTCCCTGCAGCGCCCCGACGAGATCGCGGCCCGCCGCGGCTTGACACCCGAAGAGTGCATCCCCAAGGGTCTGCTCAACGCGTACAACGAGCGCAACAAGAAGCCTGTCGCTGCTGACACACCGGCACCTGCTGCCGCCGGAGCTGGATCATGAGTGAGCTCCACGTCAAGCAGATCAAGTCGGCCATCGGCACCAAGCCCAAGCACCGCGGCACCCTGCGGGCACTGGGTTTGGGCAAGATCGGCAACACCAACACGCTTCCTGATCGTCCGGAGATTCGCGGCATGATCGCCCGAGTTCCGCACCTCATCATCGTTACTGAAGACGTCACGGAAGAGAGCTGAGCATGAAGGTTCATGACCTCGCACCCGCACCCGGGTCGAATAAGAGCGCCAAGCGCAAAGCACGTGGTACCGGCGGCAAGGGCGGCAAGACCGCCGGCCGTGGTTCCAAAGGCCAGCGCGCTCGCAACACAGTTGCCCGCGGTTTCGAGGGTGGTCAAACTCCCCTCAAGCAGCGTGTGCCGAAGCTGAGTGGGTTCAACAACCCGTTCCGCGTCGAGTACCAGGCGATCAACCTCCACGCGCTCAACGACCTCGCCGAGTCGCTCGGTCAGAGCGACATCACGCTCGACGACCTGGTTGCCAGTGGTCTGCTGACCAAAGGTGACTTCGCCAAGATCCTCGCCCGCGGCGAGATCACGGCCAAGGTCAACGTGCATGCCCACGGCGCATCGGCCGCTGCTGTCTCGGCCATCGAGGCCGCTGGTGGCTCGGTCACGCTGATCACGCTTCCATTCATGGAAGAGGGCAAGGCCGGTCGTCCTGCAGTGCAGGGCAACCAGTTCGCCAACCGCTGATCACCCGGATTCGCTCGACCCTGGTCGTGCCCGCCTGAGCACCTGCTCACGCTGGTACGGTCAGCGGTCGCTGGGTGTCCACCACGTACTCCACCACGCTCGACACGGCGATCACGCCTCGACAGGGAGCCGCTTCCTTTGATTTCGAATCTCGCGAACATCTTCAAGATCCCGGATCTTCGCAACAAGCTGCTGTTCGTGATCATGATCGTGATCATCTACCGCCTTGGTGTGGCAATTCGCGTTCCCGGCGTCGATGGCATCGCCATCGAACAGCTTCGGGAGTCTGCGAACCAGCAGGGAGCGCTCGGTTTCCTCAACCTGTTCTCCGGTGGGGCCTTTGAATCGTTCTCGATCTTCGCGCTCGGCATCATGCCGTACATCACTGCATCGATCATCATGCAGGTGCTTGGCGTTGTCATCCCCAAGCTCGAAGAGCTGCAGCAAGAGGGCGCGGTCGGGCAACGCAAGATCACGCAGTACACCCGCTACGTCACCGTCGCGCTGGCCACGCTGCAGGCCACCGGACTGGTGTTCATCTTCGGCACGGGCCGCGGTACGGCCTTCTTCTCCGCAGCGAGTGCTGCACCGACTGTTCCACTGCTGCCCGATGGCGTGTGGCCACGCGGTTACCTGATCATTCCCACCCTGGTCGCCGGTACGGCGGTGCTGATGTGGATGGGTGAGCTGATCTCCCAGCGCGGCATCGGTAACGGCATGTCGATGGTGATTTTCGCATCTGTTGTGGCATCGCTTCCGGGTGGTTTCTGGGGCATTCTCCAGCTCAACAAGACCTTCTGGTTTGTTGCGATGGTGCTGCTCACCTTGGGGATCATCGTGGCGGTGGTGTTCGTCGAACTTGGGCAGCGGCGTATTCCCGTTCAGTTTGCTAAACGTGTGGTCGGCCGTCGGATGATGGGCGGCCAGAACACCTACATTCCGTTGAAGGTCAACCAGTCGGGCGTCATCCCGATCATCTTCGCCTCGTCAATCCTGCTCCTGCCGGTGATCATGTCGAATGTGCTCGGTGGCAGTACCGAAGGTGGCTGGCGATCCTCCGTTCAGAGCTTCGTTGACGAGTACATCGTCAACCCGCAGAACATGGTGTACATCACGATCCTGGCGCTGATGATCATTGCCTTCGCCTACTTCTACAACTCGATCGCCTTCGACCCCATTCGTCAGGCCGATCAGCTGCGCAAGCAGGGTGGCTTTATCCCAGGCGTCCGGCCTGGCCCGCAGACCGAGCGTTACCTCGGCAAGGCCGTCAACCGCATCACGCTGCCAGGCGCCGTCTTTGTGGCCATCATCGCCATCATGCCGTACCTGCTGCTGATCGCCGCTGATATCAACTCCTTCGGCTTCGCCGGTACCAGCGTGCTCATCTCGGTCGGCGTCGCACTCGAACTGATGCGTCAGATCGACAGCCAGCTCACGCTGCGTAACTACGAGGGCTTCTTGAAGTAGGCGGCGCCAGATGATTCCGGGCGCTCGCCTCATCATTCTCGGCCGTCAGGGTGCCGGCAAGGGAACACAGTGTGTTCGCCTGTCGCGCCACTTCGTCGTTCCGCATATCTCGACCGGCGACATGCTGCGTGCCGCCGTGCGCGAAGAGACCGAGCTGGGTCTCATGGCCAAAGAAGTCATGGATGCCGGTGGTCTGGTCGGCGATGACATCATGATCGGTATTGTGCGCGAGCGTCTCAACGCACCTGATGCGAGCCAGCGGGGGTACATCCTCGACGGGTTCCCGCGGACACTCGATCAGGCAATCGAACTCGACAAGATCACCGACGAGCAGCACCGACCGATCGATGTCGTGCTCGACTTGAACGTTCCACGCGAGATTGTGCTCGACCGCATCTCAGCGCGCCGTGTTTGCCGTGACTGCGGCACCAACTACACCGCCACGGGCAACGATCCGAGCCCGTGGATCTGTGATGTGTGTGGCGGCGACGTGCTCCAGCGCGAGGACGACACCCCTGAGTCGGTCAACCGGCGTCTGGACCTCTACGAGGAGCAGACGTTCCCATTGGTCAAGCACTACAGCGATCAGAATCGTCTGGTAGTCATTAACGGTGTCGGCCACCCCGATGCGGTGTTCGCTCGGATGGTCAAAGCCGTCGAAGCCAACCGCATTTAGAACGCTGTATGGACTTCGGCCAGCTTCCCGAGGGTCGGCCGGAACGCGCCACCCTGGTCTTTGATGGGTATTGAGGTTTCTGCACGCGTAGCGCCCGGTGGATCCGGCGCCTGACCGACGAGCGGCGACTCGACATCGTTGCGTCTCAGCAGATTGGTTTCGACACGCAACCGCTCGTCACCGCGGAAGAGGCGGCCGTGGCGGCGTGGGCAGTCACTGCTGACGGGACGAAAGTGGGTGGTGCCCGGGCAATCGCCCTGGCGCTCGCCACTGGGCGGTCGGCCCGATGGCCAATGTGGGCTTGGGCCGTGCCCGGGGTCCCGTGGTTGTTGGATCAGGTCTATGGGCTGGTCGCGCTGAATCGTCGTCGACTGCCGGGCGAGTCGCCGTGGTGCATCGAGCATCCCGACGACTGTGTACCAGACCCAGCCGCCATGACCTGAGGAGCTGAGTCTGTCGCGCTGAGTCTGTCGCGCTGTCGGCGCCGTCCGCTCCGTAACGGCAGGGCCCGGGACGTCCGTCATACTCGGGAGATGGCAGCGGTGGACCAGATCGGTGATCCCCAGCCGTCGTCCGGTCGCCGTCGCGGTCGTCCACCCGCCACCGACTCGGCCGACACGCGGCAGGCCATCCTGGAAGCGGCTCGAGCCCTCTTCGCCGAGCGTGGCTACGGCGCCGTGACCAATAAGGACGTGGCGTCCGCTGCCGGGATCACCACCGGAGCGCTCTACCACTATGTCGAGTCGAAGCTTGACCTGTACGCCGAAGTCGACCGCGACATGCAACGCACGATCTACCGACGTTTCCAGGACGCCGTCGTCAGCTCGGACACCTTCCTGGGCAAGCTGACCGCAGTGCTCGAAGCGGCGCATCAGATGGGCATCGAAGATCCGTCGCTTGCCGGCTTCGTTGGGGCAGTGCGCACCGATGCCCGCCGTCACCCAGAAATCGACGAGCGGCTGTCGCGTTACGCCGAGGCGCGTGAGCAGTTCTTCGTCGACATTGTTGATGCGGGGCTGTCAACCGGCGAAATCGCGCCTGCACACAAGCCCGAGATGGTCGAGTTCGTGCGGACCGTGCTCGTGGGCTTGACCGAGACGGTCGGCATGTCACCCGAACAACATCGTCGAGCTGTTGACGCAGTGACGGGATTGCTGCGCGGGACGATCTTTACACCGCTCGATTGAACGCCGCAGACGCGTTTGTGTCCGAGATTTTGCGGACCGGGCCACCAATATCCCGACGCAAACGAGCGCGGACAGGCCAGTCGGGACCTCGGCACTATCACAGGTCACAGGAAAGTACGCGGATTTCGCGCTTGGGTTCGCGAAATGCTCCGCTAGCATGGCTCGCCGGTCTGTTCAGCAGGCCGCGCAAGCGTGCTCTCACGCAAGCTTGCGAAATGAGCCACGATCAGGTCCACACGCTGGGCCAATCGTTGCTCTCAGAATCGCAAACGAATCGAAGAGGAGAAGCCCCTGCCAAAGCCAAAGGAAGATGCGATCGTGCTCGAAGGCGTGATCCTCGAATCCCTTCCGAACGCCATGTTCAAGGTCAAGCTCGAAAACGACCATGAAGTGCTGGCGCACATCTCCGGAAAGATGCGGATGCACTACATCCGTATTCTCCCCGGCGACAAGGTGCAGGTTGAACTCACCCCCTACGACCTCACCCGAGGCCGTATCACGTATAGGTACAAGTAGAGAGAACCATGAAAGTACGACCCAGCGTCAAAGCAATGTGCGACAACTGCAAGGTGATTCGTCGCCACCGCCGCATCATGGTCATCTGTACCAATCCCCGTCACAAACAGCGTCAAGGCTGAGGAGCAAGTAACTCATGGCACGTATTGCCGGCGTCGACATCCCCCGCGAGAAGCGGTTGGAGATCTCGCTCACCTACATCTTCGGCGTCGGTCTGCCGACCAGCCAGAAGATGTGCGCTGACCTGACCTTGGACCCCAACACCAAGGTCTCCAACCTGACCGAGGACGAGGTCAATCAGATCCGTTCGTATATCGATCAGAACCTGAAGATCGAAGGCGACCTGCGCCGCGACGTGCAGGGCGACATCAAGCGCAAGATCGAGATCGGCTGCCTCCAGGGCATCCGGCATCGCAAGGGCCTGCCCGTTCGCGGTCAGCGCACCCACACCAACGCTCGCACCCGTAAGGGGCCGAAGCGCACGGTGGCCAACAAGAAGAAGGCAGTTCGCAAGTAATGGCCAAGCAACCCGCAGCCCGTCGCCCACGCAAGCGCGACCGCAAGAACGTCAACACTGGTGTCGTGCATATCAAGAGCACGTTCAACAACACCATTGTCTCCATCACCGACCCGCAGGGCAATGTCATTGCCTGGGCATCGTCGGGCGCCGTCGGCTTCAAAGGCAGCCGCAAGAGCACGCCGTTCGCTGCACAGCTCGCCGCCGAAAAGGCTGCCCGCGCTGCACAGGAACACGGCCTGCGTCGCGCCGAGATCCAGGTCAAGGGTCCCGGCTCGGGCCGCGACACCGCCGTCCGTTCCATTCAGAACACCGGCATCGAGGTCATCTCGATCAAGGACGTCACCCCCGTTCCCCACAATGGCTGCCGCTTGCCCAAGCGTCGGCGCGGCTGAGCAAGAGAGATCACTGAACAATGGCTCGTTACACCGGACCCAAGGTGCGCATCTCGCGCCGCCTCAGCGTCAACATCTTCGAGAACGAAAAGGGTCGGACCGCTCTTGAGCGTCGCCCCTTCCCGCCCGGCCAGCACGGGCGCACCCGCCGTCGTGGCAACTCTTCTGAGTACCTCGCCCAGATGCAGGAAAAGCAAAAGGCGAAGTACATCTATGGCGTCCTCGAACGTCAATTTAAAAAGACGTACGAAGAGGCCATCAAGCTGCAGGGCCCCACGGGTGAAATCTTGCTGCAGCTCCTTGAGCGCCGCCTCGACAACATTGTGTTCCGCGCCGGCTGGGCCTCGACCCGCCCGCAGGCACGCCAGTTCGTGAACCACGGCCTGATCCAGGTCGAGGGCAAGCGCGTCGATATCGCCAGCTACCGCGTCAAGCGCGGCCAGGTGATTTCGCTCTCGCCGAAGGCTGACAAGATGATCGTCATCCAGCACAACCGCGACACTCTCGACCGCAGCCTCGTTGGCTGGCTCGAGGCCGGCGACGGTGGCAAGCAGGTCACGGTGCGTTCGCTCCCCGAGCGCGAGCACATTGACGTCCCGGTGCGCGAATCGCTCATCGTCGAGCTCTACTCGAAGTAATCCCTCGGGAGTGGCCTCAGCAGCGTCTGAGTCACTCGCACCGCCGGTCCGCCGGCATCCACGTCCTGTCACCCGTCTCGCATCCTCAGAACACAGCAGTTGAAAGGCCCGGCACCAAATGCTCGTCATGCAGCGCCCCTCCATCGAAGCCCTCGGCGAAGAGTCGAACAACCGGCAGCAATTTGCTGTCGGACCGCTCGAGCCCGGCTTCGGTCACACGCTCGGTAACTCCTTGCGCCGCACCCTGTTGTCGTCGATCCCCGGCGCAGCAATCACGTCGGTTCGTTTCGACGAGGCGCTCCACGAGTTCGGCACGATCGGCGGCGTTGCCGAAGACGTGACCGACATCATCTTGAACCTCAAGGACATCGTGGTCACCTGCGAGTCTGACGAGGCCGTCACCATGCGTCTCGACGCTCGTGGTGCAGCGAACGTCACCGGCGCCGACATCGAGTGCCCAGCTGACGTCGAGGTCCTCAACAAGGAACTCCACATCGCCACGCTCAACACGAAGGGCCGCCTGTCGATCGACCTCACCGTCGAGCAAGGCCGTGGCTACGTCTCGAGCAACCGCGAAGACGACAATCGCACGATCGGCGTCATTCCGATTGATGCCATCTTCAGCCCGGTCCGCCGTGTGTCCTTCACCGTCGAGCCGACTCGCGTCGAGCAGGCCACCAACTATGACCGCCTCGTCATCGAGATCGACACTGACGGTTCGATCACCCCGAGCGACGCTCTTGCCTCGGCCGGCGCCACGCTCACGGCACTGACCGAGCTCGTTGCGTCGATGGCCGACGAGCCGCAGGGCCTCGAGCTTGGCGAAGTCGTCGACACCACGGTCAGCTCGCCTGACCTCGACCTCCCGATCGAGGACCTCGATCTCTCGGAGCGTCCGAACAACTGCCTCAAGCGGGCCCAGGTCAACACGGTCGGCGAACTGCTGACGAAAACCGAAGACGACCTACTCAACATCACCAACTTTGGCCAGAAGAGCCTCGATGAAGTGAAGGCCAAGCTCGACGAGCGTGGCCTCCAGCTTCGCGGCTGAGCCCAGCTGCGATCAAGAAAGACAGACTGAATCATGCCTACACCCCGCCGCTCACGCCGCTTCGGTAGCTCCGCATCGCACCAGCGCCTCATGATGGCCAACCTCGCAGCGTCGCTTTTCGCCGCCGAGGCCATCACCACTTCCGAAGCCAAGGCCAAGCACCTTCGGCCGATCGCCGAGAAGCTGATCACCAAGGCCAAGAAGGCCCAAGAGGAAGGTCCGATGCAGGTCCACCGGATCCGTCAGATCCAGGCGTTCCTCGGTGACCGCGAGATGACCTACAAGCTGGTCCACGATGTGGCCCCGCGCTACATGGAACGTCCGGGTGGTTACACCCGGATCCTGAAGATGGGGACACGTCACGGCGACAACGCCGAGATGGCCCGCATCGAACTCGTCTGAGTTCCGCCCCGGACACAGGGCACAATCGAATGACCGATGGCGTGGAGCCGGGTGTGACGGGGCAACAGCTTCGGAACGTCCGGCTCCTCGTCGCGTACGACGGCACCGACTTCCGCGGCTTTGCGGAGAGCGACGGCGTACGAACCGTCGAGGGCGAACTGCGCGGGGCGATCGAACGCGTCGTGCGGCGCCCTGTCGAATTGGTGTTGGGTGGGCGCACTGACGCCGGCGTGCACGGCTGGGGTCAGGTGGTCAACGGTCGTCTTCCGGTCGAGACCGATCTGTACCGGCTGATGTCGAGCATCAACCAGTTGCTCCGGCCCGAGATCTCGGTGCGTGATCCGGCGTGGGTCGACGATGCGTTCAGCGCGCGCTTCTCGGCAACATCGCGCACGTACCGGTACGACATCTGGAACGACCGGTCACCAAACCCGCTCGTCGCGCGTCACGCGTGGCACATCGGGCCGGCCGTCGACATCGAGCCGATGAACACAGCGGCGGGCTTCTTGCTCGGGAACCACGACTTCTCGTCGTTCTGTCGCAAGCCGAAGCCCGGTCCGGGTTACGGCGAACCCAGTCTGCAGCGGGAGCTGCACCATGCTCGTTGGCGTCGGCCCGATTCGTCGGCACTCGTGCGCTTCGAGATCACTGCATCTTCGTTTTGCCATCAAATGGTGCGCAGTATCGTCGGCACGCTGGTCGATGTGGGCTTCGGTCGTATCGACGCTGCCGAAATTCCGGCGATCCTTGCCGCACGCGACCGCAATGCCGCCGGGCAGGTCGCGCCTCCGACCGGGCTGACGCTGTGGCACATCGGTTTCGATGGCCCCCGCTGGGACGCTGCGGTGTGAGGACCGGACAGCATCGGTGCTTCGGCGCCGTGGGAATGTTCGTGGCGATGCCCAGCCGAACCGACGTCAGCTCACGGGGATGGGGCGCGGGCGTCGTCGTCGATGGTGGGAGAGATGCGCGGCAGCATCTGGAGAACTTCGTCGCCATGCGTTGCCGGGGCGAAGAGCCAGCCTTGGAAAAGGCTGCACCCGCGCTCGGCCAAACGGTCCCGCTGGTACGGCTGTTCCACGCCTTCGGCGACGCACGTCAGCTTGAGACTGTCGCTCAGTCCGAGAATTGCCGTTGTCAAGTTTGTCGCAGCGGGATCGATGTCGATGCCGGCAACGAAGCGGCGGTCGATCTTGACGCCGTCGACGGGCAGTTCGAGGAGGTGAGCGAGGCTGGAATAACCGGTTCCGAAGTCGTCGATCGACACATGGGTGCCCGCGCGCCGCAGCTTGTCCATGTTTGACAACGAGGTGGCCCCGGGAGCCAAGAGATCGGTTTCGGTGATTTCAACAACCATCTGGCTCGGGTTCGTGCCGGCGGTTTGGCACCGCTCGAGAAACGATGGCCCGAACGCCGGTGACGCAATGACCTTCGGATCGACGTTGACATGAACCTCGACCGTGCCGTGTCCGGCAGCCTCGAGCCGTGCCGCGAATGCCAGCGCCATTTCGAGCACTCGCTCGTCGACTGATTCCGCCAGGCCGGCCATCTGGGCAAGTGGGAGGATTTCGCCGACACCGAGGACGCCCCGGACCGGGTGCACCCATCGCACGAGCGCTTCGACCGCCCGAACATTGCCATCGACGTCGACGATCGGCTGGTAAAACGGCTGGATCTCGCCGTTGTTCAGCGCAGCACGCAGCTGGTCGAGCTGGGCTCGGCGCTGGTTGATCGCGTCGAAGGAGATGCCGCCCGACTCGGGGTCAGCGTTGCGCTTGATTGACATCAACTCGTTGGAGGCGCGAACGAGGAGCGAGTCGAGGCCTTGGGGCTGGGCCTCAAAGGACGTTGCGGTGCGGATGGCGAAGTTGACTTCGTGCTCATCGACTGCAATCGATCGGGCCACATCGCGCCTGACGCGCTCGCGCAACATCGCGATCGATGCCTCGGTTGATGATCGGACTGCCATGACGAACTCGTCGCCGCCAAAGCGCGCCGTCAAGAGATCTGGCCAGCTGATCTGACCGATGCGCTGGGCAACGGCGGTGAGCACGGCGTCACCGACCGGCTCGCCGTACAACTCGTTGATCGAGCGGAACTGCACGATGTCGATAATCATGAGTCCCAGACCGCCGCCATCGGCCATGAGGTCGCGAGCGGCTCGCATGAACCCATCACGGTTGAGGAGCCCGGTTCGGTTGTCGTGCTCTGCCAAGAAGTCGGCGAGGTTGCGAGCATCGGCGAGCGACGTGGCGATCTGTGCGCTGACGATGTAGTTGCCGACGATCGGATCGTCGAGCAGGTTGTTGACGGTGAACTCGCACACGTGGTGGGTCCCGTTGGCATCGCGCAGGCGAGCATCGAAGTTCACCGTCGAGGCGGGTGCGAGCGCCTGGACAATGTCGAGAATCTCCTCGCGGTCGTCCTCGTGGAGGAACTTGACGAACGGCTGGTTGCGGATCAACTCGGGATCGTGACCCAGGAGGCGCGTCACAGCGCCGTTGATGGAACGGACTCGCCCGTCTTCGGTCATTAACGCCACCATGCCGTGCATGTTGTCCATCACCGACCGCAACACATCCACGTCCCCCTGATCGAAGTCGAGTTGATGGCGGTCCGTGGTGTCGCGGGCGACGAGCACGATGAGGTCATCTCCGTCGACGGTCTGCACCGACCCACGGAGTTCGAGATGGACCCACATGCCGCGGCTGTGGCGGGCTCGGATCCGGAGGAGCTGCCCGAAGGACTTGTCGAGGACGGTCGACATCGACGACACCACGATGTTCATGTCATCCGGATGGATGAGATCGAGCACCGAGGTACCCAAGATGTTGGTGTCCCAACCGAGTACTTCCATGGCTCGTTCGTTGCCGTAGCGAAGAATTCCCTGAGGGTCGACACCGATCACCGGGTCGCTGAGCGCATCGACCGTCGGAGTCGGCATGGAGTTCTCCACAGGCCTCACTGAGGGGTATCGGCGTGCTGCCGCCGGTTCTTGAGGAGAATCTTCAGAATCTTCTGTTGCCATGACCGTCCCGACAGTACTTCGGGGGAATATCCGGTGTCTCGATGGGTTGAACTCGACGTGACTCCACGACGGATTCTGTTGGCATCGACGCCGGTCGGCCCACTCGGCTCCGGAATTGGCGGCGGCGTCGAACTCACGCTGCACAATCTCGTGTACGGACTCGGCCTCCAAGGGCACCATGTCGAAGTCGTCGCGCCTGCGGGTTCGCTCCACGTCGGTGAACGCGTGCACCAGGTCAAGGGTGCACTGCAGGTGAGCAGCCAGACACAAGCGCGTGACGCTCCGATCGAGATGCCCAGCGGCTCGGTACTCGCAGCGATGTGGAGCACCGTGTCAGATATTCAGGACCAGTTCGACGCCGTCATCAACCTCGCCTACGACTGGCTGCCGCTGTACCTCACGCCGTTCATGCGGGTGCCTGTCCTGCACCTCGTTTCGATGGGTTCCCTGAACGATGTGATGGACAGCGCCCTGGCCGATGTCGAGCTGGAACTTTCAGGCCGACTGGCTGCGCACAGCATGGCGCAGGCGAACACATTCCCCGACCCCGCCATGTTCCGTATCGTCGGCAACGGCATCGTCACCGAGCGCTACGACCTGCAGACTCGTCCTGACGCTGAGGCGGCACTTGGCTTCGTCGGACGAATCTCGCCGGAGAAGGGACTCGAGGACGTCGCTGAGCTCTCGGCGCGCACCGGACGCGTCGTTCGAGTGTGGGGGATGATGCAGGACGAGGCGTATTGGCACCGCGTGGCGATCGATCATCCCGACGCCCGACTGGACTACCGCGGCTTTCTCCCAACCGATGAGCTGCAGGCAGAGATCGGTCGCTGTGCCGCGCTCGTGATGACCCCGAAGTGGGTCGAGGCGTTCGGCAACGTGGCGATCGAAGCCATGGCGACAGGTGTGCCGGTGCTGACCTACGACCGCGGAGGGCCCGCAGAGATTGTTGTCGATGGTGTCACCGGCTTTGTGGTGCCTGCCGATGACGTGGACGCCTTGGCTGACGCCGTCGAGCGGATCGATCAGATCGACCGGGCGATGTGCCGTCAGCGGGTCGATGCCGAGTATTCGTCGCTCGCGATGGCGGATCGCGTCGTGACCTGGGTCGACGAAGTGGTCGACGCCAGCAACGCGGTGGTCGACGCCTGACAGTCTGCCCTCGGCATCTGACCGCTGGCGTTGGAGCGTCTCGTCGCGCGCCGTATCATTGCACGGTTCCCTGGAGCAGGTTGACGCGCCACGCGTGTGAGCCCTGCACTTGGATGCTGTGTGATCGAGCAATCGAGACGCAGTCGGAAACCACATCTCCAACGAGACGAGTTCGGCCATGGCCACCTACACACCTAAAGCAAGCGAAATCACCCGTGACTGGCATGTCATCGACGCGGAAGGCATGGTCCTCGGGCGCATGGCAACCGAAGTCGCTCGTCTCCTGCGCGGGAAGCACAAGACGATCTTTGCGCCGCACATCGACACCGGCGACCATGTGATCATCATCAACGCCGACAAGGTCATCATGACCTCCGACAAGGCCGAGCGCCAGATGATCTACACCCACTCGGGCTACCCGGGCGGCATCAAGAGCGAGTCGTTCGCTCACTTCCATGCTCGCAAGCCTGCCGACGCCGTTCGTCGCTCGGTGCGTGGCATGCTCCCGAAGGGCCCCCTCGGTCGCCAGCAGCTCACCAAGCTGAAGGTGTACGCGGGCTCCAACCATCCGCATGGGTCGCAGTCGCCCAAGGCATTCGAAATCGCTGGCGCGAAGCGTCGCTGAGAAACAGGAACCACACAATGGCAACAGCACCGCTCACCCAGACCACCGGCCGTCGCAAGCGCTCCGTCGCACGTGCGTCGCTGCGCCCCGGAACGGGCCAGTTCAGCATCAATGGCAAGGCACTCGACGTGTACTTCCCGACCGCCGCGTCGCGGATGGTCGTCACCGAGGCATTGACCGTGACCGAGACCACCGAGTCCTATGACGTCAGCGCCAGCATCCACGGCGGCGGCATCAGCGGACAGGCCGGCGCACTGCGCATGGCCATTGCTCGGTCGCTTCTCGAACTCGACCCTGAGAGCCGCGGCACGTTGAAGTCCGCCGGTCTTCTCACTCGTGACTCTCGTAAGAAGGAGTCGAAGAAGTACGGCCTCAAGAAGGCTCGTAAGGCACCGCAGTTCACCAAGCGCTAGCGCTCGGCTGGGCACGATGAAGTTCGGGACCGATGGCGTCCGTGGCGTCGCCAATACCGAACTCACTGCCGGATTCGCATTGAACCTGGGTCGCGCTGCGGCCCAGGTTCTTTCGCGTTTGGACACGAGTTCCTCGGTGGCGTCCGAACCCGTCGATGTCGTCGTCATCGGTGGTGACACTCGAGAGTCAACGCCGATGTTGCGAGCGGCGTTGGGTGCGGGCTTCGCTGCCGAAGGTGTCGATGTGATCGATCTTGGCACCGCCACGACACCAATGGTCGCCTTCGAAGCGCAGCGCCTTGGCGTTATGGGCGCAGTGGTCTCTGCGTCCCACAACCCGTATGGCGACAACGGCATCAAGCTGTTTGCGCCCGGTGGGACCAAGCTGACCGACGATGTCGAGGCACGGATCGAGTCAGTGCTCGAATCGTTGGGTGATCCGACTGGCTCAGCCGGCCGACTCGGAACGCACGACGATGCTGGGCCCTATTCGGCGCACGTATTGGCATTCCTCGACGGGCGCGATCTCGCAGGCATCAAGGTCGTGCTCGACGCGGCGAATGGCGCTGGCTGTTCGATCGCTCCCGACGTGCTGCGTGCCGCAGGTGCCGACGTCGTGGTGATCGCTGCGGACCCTGACGGTCGAAACATCAATGATGGCTGTGGTGCCACGCACCCCGAGCTGGTCGCAGCGGCGGTGGTTCAGCACGGCGCCGATCTCGGCGTGGCGCTCGATGGTGATGCCGACCGGTTGATTGCTGTCGACGGCACGGGCACGGTTGTCGACGGTGACCACATCATCGCTATCTGCGCGGCGGACCTCCGCGGTCGAGGCCAACTCGCCAACGACACGGTGGTGGTCACCGTGATGACCAATCTCGGATTCCGGCTGGCGATGGACGTGGCGGGCATCAACGTCGTCGAAACCGGCGTCGGTGATCGTTACGTGCTCGAGGCACTCGGTGCCGGCGGCCATTCCCTCGGTGGCGAGCAGAGCGGCCACGTGATCTTTGCTGACCATGCCACCACCGGGGACGGGCTGCTGACCGCAGTCGCCTTGATCGACATCGTGAAGCGCTCTGAGCGCACTCTCGCGGACATTGCCAGCGACGCCATGACGTCGCTTCCCCAATCACTCGTCAACGTTCGTGTCGGTGAGCGCGTCCCGGACGTCGCCGAGCGCCTCGCCGACGAGATCGCCGTTGTCGAAGCCGACCTTGGCGCCACCGGTCGTGTCCTCGTCCGGCCCAGCGGTACCGAGCCGCTGATCCGTGTGATGGTCGAAGCAGCAACACCAGATCAGGCCCAGGCCGCTGCCGACCAACTGGCCGAAGTTGCTCGCACCAAGTTCGCTTGACGGTCAAGTAACGGATCTGTTCCTGTACATCAAGCCCGGCTCGATTGTTCGCTGGCACGAGCGAGTGGCCCTGACCCGGTGGCCCAGGTCGATAGCCTGCAACCCTCATGTGCGGCATCATTGGAATTGTCAGCCGGCCACCGACGAGGCCCACTCCGACTGACGATCAGATTCTCGCGGGGCTCGATGCAGCACTGGCCGCTCGGCCTGATGTGTTGGCGGTCGCTGGCGAAGCTGCAGCGGTCGATGCATTGCTCAAGGGTCTGCCTGGCGTGCTGGCATTGGCCGGTCGCATTGACCTCGTTGCCTCGATCACTGGTCGGCTCGATCAACTCGATGCGTTCGCCGCCCAGATCGAGTCGGACCTCGATGCGAGCACGCTCGCCGGAGAGGACGGTCGTGATGCTGACGAGGGTATGGGTGGCCTCACGGCTGACGCTTTGGAACGCGCGAACGCCGACCTGATCACGTTGAAGGACGCGGTGTGGACCATCGCTCACGACCGACTGAGAACTGTTCGCGAGGTCGAGAGCCTCGCAGGGCCGGAAGCATCACCCTCTTCTCTTTCCGGGTATCTCGTTGCCCAACAGGCGTTCTCCGCCATTGACCGACTCGAAGTGCGCGGACGCGACTCCGCCGGGGTCCACCTGTATCTGTGGGGTCACGACATCAGCGCCGACGCGTTGGCAACGCTGCTTGCCGAACGCGGCCACGACCCGTTGTTTCAGTCGGGATCGGTCGAAGTGTCCGGCGACTCCCTCTCGTTTGTCTACAAAGCTGCCGCGGAGATCGGTGAGCTGGGCGATAACACCGCTGCTCTGCGCGCGGCCCTTCGGTCCGACGCGTTGCTCCGCCGTGCGCTCCAAGCGCCGACTGCTCGCGTCGCGCTGCTTGGGCACACGCGCTGGGCGAGCGTCGGAATCATCTCTGAGCCGAACACGCACCCGCTCAACTCGGTCGAGCTCGAGCAGTCCGCCGGCACCGCGCCGGCACCGTATGTCGTGGCCGCCTTGAACGGGGACGTCGACAACCATGCCGACCTGCGCGCCGAGCACTCCTTGGGGATCCCAGCACCGATTACCACCGACGCCAAAGTGATCCCGACATTGATGTCGCGCCACCTCGCCGACGGAGTCGCTCCAGCCGAGTCCTTCCGTCGCACGGTGGCGGTGTTCGAGGGTTCGATCGCCATTGGAGTCGCCACCGCTGCAGCACCAGAGACGCTCTTCCTCGCATTGCGGGGGAGTGGTCAAGGTCTGTACATCGGTCTGGGCGATGACTGCTATGTGGTCGCGAGCGAGCCCTACGGAGTCGTCGAAGAGACCGAGCGATACGTCCGGATGGACGGCGAGCGAGGGGGCGAGATCGTCGTGCTCAACGGGGCGCAGTCGGGTGACCTCGAGGGCATCACTCGCCTCGCCTACGACGGCGCCGAGATACCGGTTGTCGACGCTGATATCGCGGTCGCCGAAGTCACCACTCGAGACATCGACCGCGGCGACGCCCCGCACTTCCTCCTCAAGGAGATCTCTGAGTCGCCGAACAGCTTCGCCAAGACGTTGCGCGGGAAGATCGTTGAAGCGGATGGCGAGCTGCGCGCCGTCGTCGGCGACCGGGCGCTGCCGGCATCGATCGTCGAACGGTTGGCTGCAGGAACGATCACTCGCGTGCGCGTGATCGGACAGGGCACCGCTGCCGTCGCCGGGCAGAGCATGGCAGCGATCCTCGATGAGCTCACCGGGTCGGTCCTGGACGTCGACGCAATCACTGCAACAGAGTTGTCGGGCTTCAACATGCGTCTCGACATGAGCGACACGCTGGCGATTGCGGTGAGCCAGTCGGGCACCACGACCGACACCAATCGCACCGTTGACCTGCTGCGCTCGCGTGGGGCGGCGGTCATCGGCATCGTCAACCGGCGCGGCAGCGACCTAACCGACAAGGCCGACGGCGTGTTGTACACCTCCGACGGCCGCGACGTGGAAATGTCCGTCGCCTCGACCAAAGCGTTCTACGCGCAGGTCGCCGCAGGCGCCGTGCTGGCGTGTGCAATTGCTGATGCTGCTTCGTTGGGTCTGTCCACGCGTCGGTCCCAGCTCCTCGATGCGCTCCGCGCGCTGCCGGAGGCCATGCGCGAAGTGCTCAGTCGACGTGAGGGCATCGCCGACGCTGCTCGCCGATTCGCCCCGTCGAAGCGCTATTGGGCCGTCGTCGGCAACGGACCGAACAAGGTCGCCGCCGAAGAAGTCCGGATCAAGCTCAGCGAGCTCTGCTACAAGTCCATGGCCTGCGACTCGACGGAGGACAAGAAGCACATCGACCTGTCGTCGGAACCGCTGATCTTGGTCTGCGCCGCCGGCCTCGAAGGATCGACGGCTGATGACGTGGCCAAGGAAGTGGCCATCTTCAAGGCGCACAAGGCGACTCCGATTGTCGTCGCCAACGACGGTGAGACCCGCTACAACGCCGTCGCGACCATCGAGGTGCCGGCGGTCGACCCGGCGCTTGGATTCATCTTGTCCGCAATGGTCGGTCACCTCTTCGGGTACGAGGCCGCGTTGGCGATCGATGCCTCTGCCCGCCCCCTGCGCGAAGCGCGCGAGGTCGTTGAGCAGCTCGCAGGACTCGGCCTGTCGAGCGACGAAACACTCGAGCGAGTCGCAGCCGAAGTCCCGAGCTTCTCGACTGCGTTTGACGATGGTCTTCGTTCCGGGACCTACGACGGGCACCTGGAAGCGTCCACCGCAGTCCGGTTGGCCGCGATGTTCGGTCACGTGTTGTCCGACCGGCCCGTGCACGCGTACTCACGCCAGAGCGGCAAAGTCGGCTCACCCAGCGCATTGATCGACGACTTCGTCTCGGCACTGACCAAGGTGATCGAGGAGCTCACGCGCCCGGTTGACACGATCAAGCACCAGGCAAAGACGGTCACCGTCGGCATCTCGCGCAGCGACGAGGGAATCATCGACCGAGCCCTCGTGCAAGCCGTGATCCAGGCCGGCGCTGGCCGCGACGTGTTGAGCTATCGCACGCTGAAAGTGCTCGCCGATCTCGATCCGGCAGTCGCTGCTGTCCACGGCTACACCCGGTATGGCATCGACGGCGACTCGATCTCTGTCATCGATCGCGGCGGCGTCGCACGTGGGCTGGTCAGTCGCGTCGATGCCAACGCTGTGTTGCGTGGCACCAAGCATCGCGTTGCTTCCGAGGGCGAGATTCTCGTCGGTCGTGGGCGGAGCGATGGCCGGACCCTCATTTTCGTGCCCGAGATGAAGGCGGGTCAGGCAACGGGAATCACGTTGCTCCACGTTGCCTTCCACGAGCAGTTGCCCGCCGATGTGATGCGGGGAGTCATGCAGGGTTACGACCGACGGTATGACCGCCTCGTCGACTGGGTCACCGAGACCGAGGGCGCCTTCGACGACTCACTGCTCGGCGAATTGCCGGTCGAACAGTTGCTGATCGGTCCGATCTCTGAGACCGCCGATCACTGGAATCGTTGAGACATGTTCGAGTTGGTGATCAGGGTCCGATGATCGGGATCGGGATCGACGTCGTCGACATCGAGCGGTTCCGCACCACGCTGGAGCGGACGCCATCGATGCGGACACGAGTCTTCACGCAGATCGAACTCGACTACGTCGCGCCACAATCTGACCCGATCCCGTCGCTTGCGGCCCGATTTGCCGCTCGCGAAGCTGTGATGAAGTCGCTTGGGCTGGGCCTCGGCGCCTTTAGCTTCCACGATGTGTGGGTGGAGCGGGCAGCGTCGGGCGCGCCGAGCCTGGCGATCACTGGACGTGCCGCCGAGTTGGCCCAAGCAGCAGGCGTCACGCGTTGGCACCTCAGTCTGACCCACAGCGATTTGGTCGCGGCGGCATACGTCGTGTGCGAGTAGGGCTCGGAGCGGTCGGCTGGGCTGGCCCCCAATTGGTGACATCGCCGGACCGGGTGCGACAATCTCCCGATGCTCGAAGAGTTTCAAGAGGCCTGGACCGAACTGACCCAGCCGGGGTCGCAGTTCGCCATGAAGGACATCGAAGTCCGAGGCGTTCCGATGCGCGTGTACGAAGCGGCGCCGCCCTCAATGCGGTTCGTGTGGGAGCTGGCGACTGGCTATGGCGACCGCGACTACGTCGTGTTCGAAGATGAGCGTTACACGTACGCCGAATCAGATGCCAACATCCGTGCTCTGGCACATCACCTTCGTGATGTGCACGGCGTTGGCCCGGGCGATCGTGTCGCGCTTGCGATGCGTAACTATCCCGAATGGGTGTTTGGGTACTGGGCCATCGTGTCGATCGGCGCCGCCTGTGTCGGGATGAACGCTTGGTGGACCACCGATGAGATGGAATACGGGCTTGCCGATTCGGCCCCGAAGGTGCTCATCGCCGACAGCGAACGCCTCGAGCGAGTCGTTCCGATCCTCTCGAAGCTGCGCGAGAAGCATGCGATGCACGTCATCGCCGTACGCACCGAGGGTGACCTCCCCGAGGGCGCCGACCACTGGGACGACGTCATCGATCCTGCAACGGCGCCAGCGGGACTCCCCGCTGCTGACATCGACCCTGATGACGATGCGTGCATCTTCTACACCTCCGGCACGACCGGGTTCCCCAAGGGAGCGCAGCTCACGCACCGCGGTTCGGTGCACAACCTGCTCAATCTGGCGTTCATGACCGGCGTGGCAGGAGCCGCAGAAGCAAAGGTCGGAGCCAAAGCTGGCAAAGATCCAGCGCCCCCAGCGGACCCGAACAAGCAGAACGTGTTCATGGCTCCGACGCCGCTCTTCCATGTCACGGCCAACAACTGCCTGCTGCATCCCGCCACGATCTCGGGCTCCAAGCTGGTGCTGACCTACAAGTGGGATGCTGCGCGGGCCCTCGAACTGATCGAGCGGGAAGGAGTCACCAACTTCTCGGGCGTGCCCACGATGAGTCGTGAGATGCTGATGCATCCGGATTGGGAGACTCGCAACACCTCAACGCTCGTCGGCCTGGGTGGTGGTGGAGCGCCGCTGCAGCCCGACCTCGTCGAGAAAATCGACCAGTCGCAAGAGGGCACCGCGCCCAGCACGGGTTACGGCCTCACCGAGACACACGGCATTGTGACGGCGAACTCCGGCAAGCTGTACGTCGCGAAGCCCGCATCGTGCGGACGTATCGTTCCGACCCTCGACGGCAAGCTGATCGACGAGGTCGGCGACGACGTGCCGAACAGCGGTGTCGGCGAGCTCTGTGTGCGCGGCTCGGTGGTCATCAAGGGCTACCTCAACCGCGAGGAGGCGACCGCTGAGGCCATTCAAGATGGATGGTTCCGTACCGGTGACATCGCAACCATCGACGAAGACGGCTACGTGTTCATCGTCGACCGCGCGAAGGACATGGTGCTGCGCGGCGGGGAGAACATCTACTGCAGCGAAGTCGAGACGGCGATTTACCAGCATGACGCCGTTGCCGAGGCCGCCGTCTTCGGCGTTCCTGATGACCGTCTCGGCGAACTCGTCGGTGCAGCCATTGTGCTTGCTGACGGGACATCGCTCACCGAGGACCAGCTTCGAGAGTTCCTGAGCACATCGCTGGCCAAGTTCAAGATCCCTGAGCGGATCTGGATCCTCGGGGAGCCCTTGCCGCGGAACGCAAGTGGCAAGTTCCTCAAACGCGAACTCCGCGAGACGCTCACCGCATAACCAGCACGTGAAATAGCAAGCACTCGACCCACCGCACAATGCAGCCGATCCTCACTCCGGACGAGATGGCGGCGGTCGATGCGGGCGCCCCAGAATCGATCGAGGAGTTGATCGACCGCGCTGGCCGAGCAGTGGCGCGCGTCGCACTCGAGATGCTCGGCGGCTCGTACGGACGGGTTGTCCGCGTCATTGTGGGCAAAGGGAACAATGGCAACGATGGGCGCGTTGCCGCCGGCATCCTGCGCTCGCGAGGGGTGAACGTCGAGATCATCGATGCAGCCTTGGCACCTGCGGCGCTGCCAGCGGCAGATCTGGTGATCGACGCGGCCTACGGGACAGGTTTCCGCGGCGCTTGGGATGCTCCTGATGTCGGCACCTCGCCGGTGCTCGCTGTCGACATACCGAGTGGGGTCGACGCGCTGACAGGGACGATCAGCGGGAGCGTTATCGCAGCGGACCGCACCGTGACCTTCCAGGCACTTGCACCGGGGTTGCTGTTCGGAGCCGGCGCGGAGCGCGCAGGGACCATCGACGTTGTCGACATCGGCCTCGATGTGTCCGCTGCAACATGTCACCGCGTCGATCGCGCTGACGTCGGGGCGTGGTGGCCGGAGCGACCTTTCGACGCGCACAAGTGGCAAGGCGCGGTGCGCGTCGTCGCTGGGAGCGAGGGAATGTCTGGAGCGGCCGCTCTCGCCGCCGAGGCCGCAGCGCGAGCAGGAGCTGGGCTGGTCAAGTTGTCTGCTCCCGGCCTCATGGTCGCCTGTCGGCCAGAAATTGTGCAGACCCTGCTGTCGGCCGAGGACTGGTCGGCCGAGGTGTTGGCCGAGGCCGACCGATTCGGTTCGCTGGCTATCGGTCCGGGCCTCGGGCGTGGCCACGGAACGCTGCAGTCCGTGCGGGCATGCGTCGCTTCGGCTCCGCAGCCGGTGGTGGTCGACGGCGACGGACTGTTCGCGCTCGCACATGCCGACGGAGGCGCTGCCGGCGTTCTGGCGGGACGGTCGCATCCGACCGTGTTGACACCGCATGACGGCGAGTTCCGCGAGCTGACCGGATCGCTCCCCGGACCGGATCGTGTTGCTGCCGCTCGCGAGCTCGCTGCACACCTGGAGTGCACCGTGTTGCTGAAAGGGCCGACGACGGTTGTTGCGAATCCGAGGGGAGCAGCGCTGGTGGTCGACCATGGTGATGAGCGCCTGGCGACTGCTGGATCTGGTGACGTACTGACCGGCATCATCGCCGCTGGATTGGCCCGCGGGCTGGATCCGCTGCGCTCGGCAGCGGCTGCTGCCTGGTTGCATGCCGAGGCGGGAGCGCTGCTGCCTCGGCGAGGAATGCTCGCCGGTGATCTTGCAAGCACCTTGCCAATGGCGCTCGCTGGCGTACTCTCGTCCCAATGGAAGTGATCGCGCAATGAGCGACACCCGTTGGGCCTGGGTCGAGATTGATCTCGGTGCGATTCGTCACAACGTCGCGTCCCTCCGCGCAGTCGCTGACCCCGCTGCAGTCTGGGCAGTCGTGAAGGCCGATGGCTATGGCCACGGTGCCGTCGATGTGGCCCGGGCCGCGATGGACGCGGGTGCCGAAGGGCTTTGCGTTGCCTTGGTCGCCGAAGGGCTCGAACTGCGCCGGGCCGGGATCGACGCACCGATCCTGCTGCTCAGCGAGCAGCCGCCCGAGACGGCCGGGCACATCGTCGAGCACCGTCTGACGCCGACGGTGTACACCCGTCAGTTCCTCGACGCACTCGTCGCCGTCGGGCCCACCGGCTTGCCCGTGCATTTGAAGATTGATACCGGCATGCAGCGTGTCGGCGCGCACCCGCATGCTGCCGCGGCCATGGCGCAGTCGATTGCCGAACGTGCGCCAGCGGTTCGGCTTGCCGGCGTGTTCAGCCATCTTGCTGTTGCCGATGATCCGTCGGACGCCTTCACCGCTCGCCAGGTCGAGCGTTTCGACGGTGCGCTCGAACACGTCATCGAGCGGGTGGGTTCCGTGCCGCTCATTCACCTCGCCAACTCTGCGGGGACACTGGCCCATCCCGAGACTCGACGTTCGATGGTGCGCGCCGGGATCGCGATCTATGGCGTATCGCCTGGACACGGCGTCGATGACCTCTGTGCTGACCTCCGACCTGCACTACAACTTCGCGCTCGTGTGTCGTATGTGAAGATGGCGCGCGCCGGGAGCCGCATCTCGTACGGGCGCGTCCACAAGTTCGAGCGCGACACCACGGTGGCGACCATTCCCATCGGTTACGCCGACGGCGTGCCGCGCCGACTGTCATCAACGGGCGGTGAAGTCCTGATTGGCGGTCGTCGGCGACAGATCGTCGGCCGCGTCACGATGGACCAACTCATGGTCGACTGCGGTGATGACGAGGTCAACGTCGGCGACGACGTGGTGCTGATCGGCAACCAAGACGGCCCCGACGGCGAGCAGACAATTCGCGCGGAGGACTGGGCTGACCGATTGGACACGATCGGTTACGAAATCGTGTGTGGCATATCGTCGCGTGTGCCTCGGTTCCCGCGCCGTAGCATCGATGGCTGATGTTGCACCTTCGAGCATCGTCGATTGCCGACACCCACGCTGTGGCCGCCGCCGTCGCCGCTGTGTCGCGCTCCGGTGACGTGATCGTGCTCGCTGGCGAAATGGGTGCGGGCAAGACTGCATTCGCACAGGGCTTTGGCGCCGCATTCGGAATCGGGGAGCCGATCACGTCGCCAACGTTCACGCTGGTGCACAGCTACGACCTCGGTACCGCAGTGCGTGGCATCCGCGTGATGCATCATGCCGACCTGTATCGGCTCGACCGCACCTCAGAGGTTGCGGACCTTGCGCTCGGCGAGCTTGCAGAATTTGGTGGCGTGGTGCTGGTGGAGTGGGGCGACGTGGTCGAGGGGTTCTTTGGGGATCACCTCACCATCCATCTCGATCAGGACCCCGACGACGAGACCGACGAACTGACACTCGACCGCGGCCGACTGATCGATGTGGCTGGGACCGGCTCGACGTGGGCCTCCCGTTGGGACTTGTTACGCAACCGACTGGCGGAATTCACATGTTGATCTTGGGTATCGAAACCGCCACGGAGCGCGTCAGCGTGTCGATCGGCGGACACGAAGGAGTGATTGGTCTGTTCGAGGTCACGAAGGGTCGGCGACACGCCGAGACCTTGGTGCCGGCAATCGAATTCGTGTGCACACAGTCAGGCATCGAGTTGGACGAGATCAGCGTCGTCGCGGTGGATGTGGGGCCGGGGCTCTTCACGGGAATGCGTGTCGGGCTGGCTTCGGCCAAGGCGATTGCGCAGGCTTTGCGGATCCCGATGATCGGCATCACCTCACTGGACCTGCTTGCCTTCCCGTGTCGGCATACCGATCGTGTGATCGTGCCGGTCATCGACGCCCGGAAGGGCGAGGTGTTCTATGCCATGTATCGCCAAGTGCCCGGCGGTGTGCAGCAGGTTGCCGAGCCGGCGGTCGGTCCGATCGAGGACCTGGTTGCCGACCTGATGGCCCGCAGTCAGGACGTCCTGTTGGTCGGCGACGGTGCGGTTCGGTACCGCGACGAAATTCTCGAAGGTTTCCACTGCGAGATCGGTGGCGACGCCCACCCATCGGCGGCGCCGCTCGTGCAGCTCGCGCATGCCCGGGCACTGCGCGAAGAGTGGGTCAACCCGCGTGAAATCGAGCCGGTCTACCTCCGGGCGCCGGATGCTCAGATCAACTGGTCGACCCGGGCGGCGCGCACATGAGCGTCCTCGAGCGGTTGCTCGGCCGCGAGCACGAGAAAGGTTTCTCGATCGCACCGTTGCGTAAGCGCGATCTGCGCCATGGCATTCTCGACATCGAGGCCGCGGCCTATCCGGTGGGTTGGTCGCACAACGTGTTCGTCAGCGAGATCGACCAGATGCGGTCCGGTACCCGCCACTATGTGGTGGCACGCCAAGACGGCAACATCGTTGGTTATGCCGGGGTGTGGTTTGCCGTCGACGAGGCGCACGTCACCAACGTTGCCGTCGATCCTGACGCTCGTCGTCAAGGAGTCGCCCGAGCGCTGATGCTGCATTTGGCTGAGGTCGCCGTGGAGTGCGGCTGCGTCGCGTGGACGCTGGAGGTGCGTCTGTCGAGTTACGGCGCCCAGCGGCTGTACGAGGAATTTGGCTTCGAGTCCGCTGGCGTGCGCCAGCGCTACTACGACAACGTCGAAGACGCGATCGTGATGTGGTGCCACGACATCCAGGGCGATGGCTATCGCACCCGGCTCAACACGATTCGAGAGGCCAGCCATGACAGCGCCGGTGAATGACGACCTGACGATCGACGAGTCCACCCTCATCTTGGGCATCGAGACCAGTTGCGACGAGACCGCAGCTGCACTCGTGATGGGTGGGTACGACGTCGTCTCGAGTGTGGTGTCGACTCAGGTGGATCTGCATGCCGAGTTTGGTGGCGTGGTCCCCGAAATCGCCTCGCGTGCGCACCTCGATGTGCTCAACCCGGTGATCGCGCGAGCGATCGTCGAGTCGGGGGTCGAGGACTCGCGCATCGATGCGGTTGCATGCACCGTGGGGCCCGGCTTGATCGGTGCGCTGCTCGTCGGTGTGTCGGCGGCGAAGTCCCTTGCGCTGGCCTGGGACGTGCCGTTCATCGGCGTCAACCACATGGAGGCGCATCTGTACGCCGCATCGCTGGAGGATCCCACGCTCGAGTTCCCACTCGTCGTGCTGCTCGTCTCCGGTGGGCACACCATGTTGGTCGAGATGCAGGACCACGGCCGCTACCGGTTGCTCGGGCAGACCATCGACGATGCAGCAGGCGAAGCCTTCGACAAGGTTGCCCGTTTCCTCGACCTCGGCTACCCAGGTGGGCCGGCGATTGACGAAGCAGCGCTCCTCGGTGATCCTGATGCGATCAAGTTCCCGCGGGCCCTGATGGACAACAGCTACAACTTCTCCTTCAGTGGACTGAAAACGTCAGTGATGAATTACGTCCGAAAGCATCCCGACGTGAGCTCAGCTGACGTTGCAGCGTCATTCCAATCCGCCGTGGTCGACGTGCTGGTTGCAAAGTCGCGTGCCGCGGCCAAGGCGACGGGGGCCACCAGCATCGTGCTCGGCGGCGGTGTTGCAGCGAACTCGCTCCTGCGCGAGGAGATCTTGGAAGGCTGCGCTCGAGACGGCATCCAAGGGTTCCTGCCCAGTCGGGCGATGTGCACCGACAACGCTGCGATGATCGCAGCAGCGGGATGGCATCGGCTGCGCTCTGACGGCCCGACGCCGCTGTCTGTTGGCGCCACTCCCAACCTGAAGTTGCCCTTCATTGACTGAGTCCGAGACCGACCAAGTCGGGCCGACCGACACGCCGGTTTTCGCCGTTGCCGACATCGGCATGACCCTCGATGCTGACGGTGGCTACTGGCCGACCGCGGTGATCGATGTCGGTCCGGGTGACGGGGCCATCGCCGACCTCGCTCGAGTGCATGCGGTCGAAGGCATCGGCGACATTCGCACAGAAGCGGCAGCCCTTGCGTTGGCGCCCGAGCAGGTCACCGAGGAGGCGACGCACCTCTTCGTGCTCGCCATCATGATCACCTCGCCCGTGCGCTGCACCTTCGGCATCTCGTTCGTCCTTCCCGCGCAGGGCCGAGTGCTCAGCGAAGCCGCCGAACACGGCCATCTCGTCATCGCCACGACGTCGCCCGACGACGTGAACGCCGCGGTCGATGACCCCGACGCCGTTCCCTCTCTCTGGCTCGCCATCGACATCGACGCCGATCTCCTGGCCCGCGCCGTCTCTGATCTGCCCTGACCGGCTGACCGGCTGACCGGCTTCCGCTGTGATCTCCCGCCGCCCCACTGTGCGGATATGGAGACCAGCGTCAGAGATTTCGACCTTCGGCGCGCCATTCTTGTGGTGCTGCTGGCGGCTGATCGCGAGTTGAGCTCAAGCGATGTGGTTGATCGGCTCCACGCGGTTCACGGGATCGACCTCGACGGGCGGCAGAAGATGTCACCACGGCGACGCGTGTCGGACACGCTGCGGTCGCTCGAGCGACGCGGCTGGTGCCGGCGTGTGCGCCGTGGTCGATATGTCGCGCTGTCATCGGGAGTGCCATCGCCAATGGCGGCGTCTCGTCGCTGGCGATCGGTCAACTGGTGGAGACCACGTGGTCGAGCGCGGTGGCGTTGAGGCGGATACCGTTCCGGGCAATGACGTTTGCGATTGGTACCCATGAGCTGTCGGCTCCCGTGGTGCTCGCCCCGATGGCGGGTGTGACCAACGCGCCGTTTCGCGAGATGTGCCGCAAGTTCGCGCCCGGCCTCGTCTACGTCAACGAAATGGCGATGGCGACGCCAGTCGTCCACAAGAACGCCAAGACCGAACGGATGATCAGCTTCGGTCCTGGCGAGCAACCACGCAGCCAGCAGCTCTACGGCTCGGATCCCGAGATCATGGGGAAGGCCGTCCACATCCTCTGTGATGCCGGCCGCGTTGACCACATCGACATCAACTTCGGATGCCCGGCCGCCAAGGTCACCCGCCAAGGCGGCGGTGCGGCAGTGCCGGCTCGACCCGAGTTGCTCCGCTCGATTGTTCGCGCGGCGGTGAAAAGCGCCAGTCCGTATGGCATCCCGGTCACCACCAAATTCCGGATGGGCCTCTTCGACGACTGGTTGATGCACGTCCGTACGGGGCAGATCTGTGCTGAGGAAGGCGCTGCCTCGATTGCGTTGCATGCCCGAACGGTGCAGCAGCACTACTCCGGTGAGGCGCGGTGGGAAGCGATTGCCGAGTTGAAGCAGGCGGTCGGCTCGATCCCCGTACTCGGCAACGGCGACATCTGGGAAGCGCACGACGCCGTGCGCATGATGGACGAGACCGGCTGTGACGGCGTGGTCATCGGTCGCGGGTGTCTCGGACGGCCGTGGTTGTTCGGCGACCTCGTCGATGCGATGTCGGGTCGACCGGTGCGCCCGAGTCGAACGCTGGGTGAAGTGTGTGACGTGATGGCCGAACACGCCAAGCTGCTTGCCGCCCACATGGGCGAAGATCACGCCATGCGCGACTTCCGCAAGCATGCCAACTGGTACATGAGCGGCTACCCGGTCGGACCCGAGGTGCGTCGTCGTCTCTCGACGAACAGCTCGCTCGCGGAACTCGACGACATCATCGCCACGCTCGATTCGGCAGCCGAGATCGTCGAAGGTGGCGAGCGCATCAAGCGCGGTCACACCAACGGACCGATCAAGGTCGCCGTCCCTGCAGGCTGGCTCGACGCCAATGCCCGCGAGACGCTCGACACCGACGTCACCGTCCCCGACGACGGCGACGTCATGGCCTTGTCCGGCGGCTGAGGTGTTCGCCCTGTCGTCGCCGCTCGTCCTGGCCTCGGGCTCGCCCCGTCGGCGCAAGCTGCTGTCAGGCGCCGGGCTGCGCTTCGCTGTGCGGCCCGCGAATATCGACGAAACACCGTTGCCTGACGAATCTCCCATGGCATACGTGCGCCGCCTGTCGATCGAGAAAGCTGCGGCAGCCATGGAGTCGCCACTCGCCAGCAGCGCAGACATCGTGCTCGCTGCTGATACCACGGTCGAGGTCAACGGTGAGATCCTCGAGAAGCCGCTCGATGTCGACGATGCCTACCGGATGTTGCGAATGCTGTCGGGCCGCGATCATCTGGTGCACACCGGCGTCACCGTTTCGGTGCCGTTGACTGGCGCACGCCGCTCCAGCTCGATCCTCGTCACCACCAGGGTGACCTTTGCTGACCTCGATGACGGGGCGATCGACTGGTACCTCGAGACGGGTGAGGCCGCCAACGAATGGCAGGACAAGGCCGGCGGATATGGCATTCAGGGTGCAGCAGCGGGCTTCGTCGAACGAGTCGACGGAAGTGTCACCAATGTGATCGGCCTTCCTCTTGCCGAGACGCTGGTGCTGCTGCGCAACGTCGCATCAGCTTGAGCAGCTTGAGCAGCTTGAGCAACTTGAGCAACTTGATCGGAGAGACTGGTCTGGTCGTCAGCTCAAGCCCGATCGGTTGGCACTCTCACCCCTCGGTTGCCAACCGCCGCGCGACTCCTTAGCATTAGCAGTCGCAGAAGGGGAGTGCCAATCGCACTGTCACCCCGGACGCTCCTGTCAATTCAACATGTGAACGTGCCATTGGAGGCCAACACCATGAACCTGAAGCCGCTGGACGACCGCCTCGTGGTCCGTCCGAACGAGCCCGAGACCCAGACCGCATCCGGTCTCGTCATCCCCGACACCGCCAAGGAAAAGCCGCAGCAGGGCGAAGTGCTCGCTGTCGGTCCGGGCAAGCGCTCCGAGACCACTGGCGATCTGATCGAAGTCGGCATCAGCGTCGGCGACACCGTCCTCTACAGCAAGTACGGCGGCACCGAGGTTTCCTCGGGCGGCGAAGACTTGCTCGTCCTCAACAGCCGCGACGTCCTCGCGATCGTCAGCTGAACAGCTGACTCTGAACGGAACTCTGAAAAGGAAGTAACCACAACATGGCAAAAATTCTGAAATTTGATGACGAGGCGCGCCGCGCACTCGAAGCCGGTGTCAACAAGCTCGCTGACGCCGTCAAGGTCACCATTGGTCCCAAGGGCCGCAACGTCGTGCTCGACAAGAAGTTCGGCGCACCGACCATCACCAACGACGGTGTGTCGATCGCCAAGGAAATTGAGCTCGACGACGTCTTCGAGAACATGGGCGCACAGCTCGTGAAGGAAGTCGCCACGAAGACCGACGACATCGCTGGTGACGGCACCACCACCGCCACCGTCCTCGCCCAGGCCATGATCTCGGCCGGCATGAAGAACGTCGCCGCTGGCGCCAACCCGATGTCGATCAAGAAGGGCATCGAGGCCGCCGTGGCCGCCGCTGTCATCTCGATTGGCGAGCAGTCCAAGGACGTCGACGACAAGAGCGATATCGCTTCGGTCGCCACGATCTCGGCAGCTGACGCAAGCATCGGCCAGGTCATTGCCGACGCCATCGACAAGGTCGGCAAAGACGGCGTCGTCACGGTCGAGGAGTCGAACACGTTCGGCACCGAGCTCGACTTCACCGAAGGCATGCAGTTCGACAAGGGCTACCTGTCGCCGTACTTCGTGACCGACGCTGAGCGCCAGGAAGTCGTCCTCGACGACTGCTACGTGCTCCTCAACAGCGCCAAGATCAGCACGGTCCAGGCCATGCTCCCGACCCTCGAAGCAGTCATGCAGACGGGCAAGCCGCTGGTCATCATCGCTGAGGACATCGACGGCGAAGCGCTGGCCACCCTCGTGGTGAACAAGATCCGTGGCACGTTCAACGCAGCAGCCGTCAAGGCTCCCGGCTTCGGCGACCGCCGCAAGGCGATGCTGCAAGACATGGCAGTCCTCACCGGCGGCCAGGTCATCAGCGAAGAGGTCGGCCTCAAGCTGGAGAACGTCACCCTCGACCTGCTCGGCACCGCCAAGCGCGTCGTGATCACCAAGGACAACACGACCATCGTTGATGGCGGCGGCGAGAAGGACGACATCGACGGTCGCGTCAACCAGATCAAGGCAGAGATCGAGAACACCGACTCTGACTGGGATCGCGAAAAGCTCCAGGAGCGTCTCGCGAAGCTCGCTGGCGGCGTTGCCCTCATCAAGGTCGGCGCAGCCACCGAGGTTGAGCTCAAGGAAAAGAAGCACCGCATCGAAGATGCAGTGTCTTCGGTTCGTGCAGCCATCGAAGAAGGCGTGGTCGCCGGTGGCGGCACCGCCCTCATTCGTGCCCGCACCGCGGTCCAGACGGTTGTCGAGTCGCTGGAAGGCGACGAGCAGACCGGCGCCAAGACCGTCTGGTCGGCACTCGTTGCTCCGGGCCTCAACATCGCGAACAACGCCGGCCTCGAAGGTTCCGTCGTTGTCCGTGAGGTCGAGAACGCCGAAGGTCCGATGGGCATGAACGCCGCAACCGGCGAGATGATGGACCTCATCGCTGCCGGCATCATCGATCCGGCCAAGGTGACCCGTGCGGGTCTGCAGAACGCGGCGTCCATCGCCGCGATGCTGCTGACCACCGAGGTGCTCGTCGCTGACGAGCCCGAAGCTGCTGGCGACCCCATGGGTGGCATGGGCGGCGGCGGCGGCATGGGTGGCATGGGCGGCATGATGTGAGCCCTCTGACACGACGCTGTCGTGTCAGCCCCTGACTTCGTCAGGTTGGAACGACTCCGTCGTTCCGAATCTCAGTCCAGCCCCGGAATCGCATCGAGCGATTCCGGGGCTGGACTCGTTTTCAATGACCGTTGGGGTGTGGCATGGCCGGACGGCTTGCCGGTATCGGCTCGGTACGCTCAGGGCATGCCGGCGATTGAGGGGGCTCAGCGTCCGTTCTGGATGCACCAGATCGTTGAGTACTTGATTGGCCTCGTGCTGATTGCCGCGTCGTTCCAGGCGCCCAAACCGATGGTTCCTGCGGTCATGGGGATGCTCATCATGCTCAACGCGGCCATTGCCAAGGGGCCGGCCAGCGCGTTTCCGCTGGTCGGACGCACCGTGCACCGATGGCTTGACGTGGTCGTCATGCTGCTGCTTGTCGTTGCGCTGTTCCAACCGGCCTTTGACGTCGACAGCACCGGTCGATTGCTGCTGGGTGCCATGACGTTCGTCATGTTCTTCATCTGGCTCAACTCAGACTTCTCTGAGAAGACCGAACGGAAGCAGGACAAGCACCAGCAGAAGACGGAGCGCCGTGAACGTCTGGCACGGCCCGCGAGCGAAGAGATCGGTAAGAAGGCGGGTCGAGCGGTCGGTGGCGGTGTGAACGCTGCCAAACGATTCCGGAAAAAGATGAAGGATCAGCAGTAGTCATGCTTCACGGATCTCGTGTCGCCAGCTCCAGCTCCAGCTCTGGCGAGGATCATTGCGGCTTGGGCCGAGCAGCGCGGGATGCCGTCATCCTGGTCGTTGACTGTTTGGCTGGGTCGATCAGGGTTGCAGAGGAGCACACATCGCGATGACCATGCAGCGGCGACCCGGTGGGGCACAGCACATTCCACGTCCGGCGTCATACACCGAGCACTTCGACACGCCGTGGTCGCTTGACGCCGAGTGGTCCTCCGGCGAGCTCCTCAGCCGTGTGCCTGAACGGTCAGGCCCGATGTTGCCGACGTTCCCCGACGCAAAGCTGTCGGCGGTACTCCTGCTGCTCGCCGACGGCCCGAATGGTGCTGAGGTGCTGCTGACTCGGCGTTCGATGGAGATGAAGAATCACAAGGGCGAGATCAGCTTCCCCGGCGGTCGAGTCGATCCCGGCGAGTCAGCGGTCGACACGGCGCTGCGTGAAGCACACGAGGAGGTCGGTCTCGACCCGGAGTTGCCGACCGTCGTCGGCGAGCTTGAGCACCTGAGCACGATTGTGTCGAAGAGCTACATCGTCCCGGTGGTGGCGCGCCTTGATGTCGGGTTTGACCGTCGCCCGCATCTCGAGCCGCAGACGATGGAGGCCGACCGGGTGATGTGGACACCGATTGCTGAGCTCACTCGCCCCGCGACCTATCGGCTCGAGCGATGGGGGAACTTGCCAATGGATCGGCCGCTGCACTTCTTCGAGCTCGACGACGAGACGGTGTGGGGCGCAACGGCGCGCATGCTGTTCGACCTGCTCACCCTCCCCTGAGATGCAACGTGAGGGGCGCCCCCGATGAGTGGTTTCAGCGATGTGGCAGTCGGGTCGCCATCGCCGCGCCACCGAGGGCGAAGCCGATCGCCACGATGAAGACGAGCGTGAATCCGCCGGTCAGGTCCGCAATCAAGCCACCGAGCTGCGGCGATGTCACCTGGGCGACACCGAAAGCAAATGTGGCCGCGGCGAAACTTGGCCCGAATGCTTCGGCAGTCGTGTTGCGGACGACGTAGCCAATCACCACGGACGGCAGGCCGCCGAACATGAGGCCGACGATGACCGATCCCACCACGACGATGGCGACGACACCGGTCAGAATGCCAACGAGCGCCGAGGCGAAGACACAGAAGCCGACGACCAGCGTGATTCGCTCGCCAATTCGGTCGGCGATAACACCCATGAGAATCCCACCGGCCACAGCGCCGAGTCCGACGAGTGTGAACATGGTCGACGCCAGACTCTCGGTGTACCCCGCGTCGTCTTCGAGGCGCGAGGTCAAGAATGACACAGCGATCAAATAGCAGAACCCATACGCGGTGTAGGCCCCCGTGATTGCCACCCAGCCGGGCATCTGTCGCAGCGATCCGAAACCGGCACCGCCGACTTTCTGGCCGGTTGGGGCGCTCTGCTGATGACGGAGAAACATCAGGATCATCAGGACCGCCAGAACGCCGAGCGCGAAATCGATGCGGTACACGTCGCGCCATGCCTCGTCTCCAGACCGCTCGCGAACAATGCGTGCGAGCTGGCCGGTGATGACAATTCCGATTCCAACCCCGCCGCCCACGGCCCCGACCGCCAAGCCGCGGCGGTTCTCGCCCACGGCCCGGGCGGCGATGGCCGGTGATGGCACCCAGATCAACGCGCCGCCGAAGCCCATCGAGAACAGCGCAATGCCGAGGACCGCCGCATTGGGTGCCACTGCGGCGCCAGCGAGGCCGGCCAACGAGAAGACAAAGCCGCTCCGCATGACGGTCAAGAGCTTGTAACGCGTCGTGAGCGACGCGACCACGAACGTGCCAACGAGGTAGGCCAGCACGTTGGTCGTGCCCAGGAGACCGGCGACCGTGTTCGAGTGATCGAGATCATCGCGGATCGCGGGGAGGAGCACGCTGTAGGTGAACCGGCCAAAGGCCTGCGCGACGATGGCCCCGACCCCGACGAGGATGACGGTTGTCCATCCGCTGGCTGTTCGCACCGTGTGATCGTGACGAAGTATGGGGCTCGACGGCGAGTCAGACGATTTCGGTGACGCGGTCCCACATGGCGGTGACGTGTGCCGCTTCGGTGGCTCGTGCCCCGATGGAGATCCTCATCACCGACCGCCCGTCGAGCACGGTGCGGGTGAAGAGACCGATGCCTGCTGCGTTCGCCGCCTCGATGAGGGCGTCGGTCGCTGCGTTTGCTTGGTCGACGGAATCGGCGCGACGCGAGATGCACAGCAGGTTGAGAGGATGCGGAGCAACGATGTCGAACCGACGATCGGCAGCCACGCGTTCGGCGAGCTGTTGGGTCAGCTCGACATGTTCGCGAATCATCGCCTGCACGGGGACAACGCCGTCGGTCCGCAGCGAGAACCAAAGTTTGAGGGCGCGGAATCGCCGACCGAGGGGGATGCCCCAGTCGCGGTAGTCGATGGCGGCACCCGACTGTGCTGCCTCGGATGCGAGGTACGGGGGCAGGACGCTGAGCGCGCCGATCAGGGCGGCGCGGTCTGCAACCCAGAACAGATTGCAGTCGAAGTTGATCCCCATCCACTTGTGCGGATTCGTCGTGTACGAATCGGCCTGATCGAGGCCGTCATTCACCCAGCGGTGCTCAGGTGCCAGCGCGGCGATGCCTGACATTGCCGCATCAACGTGGACCCAGATGCCGTGGTTGCGTGCGACGGCGGCGATTGCAGGTGTCGGATCGAACGCCAGTGATGAGGTCGTGCCGTGGGAGGTGACCACGAAGAATGGCGTGAGGCCCGCCGCAAGGTCAGCAGTGACCAGCTCAGCGAACGCATCAGGTCGCATGGCGAAGTGCTCGTCGTGCGGAACAATGCGCATGTTGTCGGTGCCGATGCCGGCGATCCGGAAGCCCTTCTCGATACTCGAATGGGACTGACTGGTGGTGTAGCCGACGAGCTTGGTCGTGTCGCCCGAGGCGTTGATGTCACCGCCCGTGGCCCGCCAGCGGGCAGCGAGCATCGCGGTGAGCGTCGACTCACTGGCTGTGCCCTGGATGACGCCACCACCCGTCTCGCTCGTCGAGCGGAAACGCTCGGGCAGGCCCAAGAGTTCGTGCATCCAGTCGAGCATCAGCGTCTCGAGTTCGGTCGCGGCAGGCGATGTCACCCAGGCCATTGCATTGATGCCGAGCCCGGCAGACATCAGTTCGCCGAGGATTGACGGATACGTGATATTCGACGGGAACCAGGCGAAGAAATCGGGGTGCTGCCACTGAGTCAGCCCAGGGACGATCACCTCCTCGAGATCGGCGATCACATCGGCAAACGGTTGCGGAGCGCCAGGTGGATGCTCCGCGAGTTGGCGCCGGATGTCACCGGGCTTGATGTCGGGAAACACCGGTCGACTTCCGGCGTCGTCGACGTAGTCGGCGATCCAATCGATCATCGCGTGTCCGTGCTCGCGAAACTCGTCCGGCGTCATGGCAGCAGGGTAGAGCCGTCGCGCCGTACCTGGCGGCACGGAACTGAGCAGTTATGGCTGCTGAGCCCGGCGGTTCTTGATCACGCCGCGAGCGACGTTGCCGAAGACGACGGCGAGACCGCCGAAGATTGCGACGAGGATCAATGTCTGACGCCAGCCACCGCGACTCTCGCTGCCGCAGCCGGGACGTTCGAGCACGCCGATGCAGGAAGTGAGGTCGCGTTCTTCCGGAAAGAAGTCGTTGGTGGTGATCGGCGGTCGCGGCTCAACCGGTGGAGAAGTGGCGACGGCGTTGCTCGGTGACAAGCCGATTGCTGATGCGGGCGTACTCAGGCTGAGCGCGGACAAGAAGATCGCCGCGCTGGCGAGCAGCGCGGCGAACAGCAGTGCCGTCGGGCGCACGGTAGACGTTTGCCTGAACTTCTCGTCAACGCCTGGTCGGCGGCTGTGGCCGACTCCTCTACGATTCACGGTCTTGAGTCAACCGCAGCAAACCCCTCATGACACCAGCACCCAATCTGACAGCCACGACGCCGGCGACGCCGGCTCGAAGCGGGCCACTGTGCTCGTTGTTGACTTCGGTGCTCAATACGCCCAGTTGATTGCGCGGCGCGTCCGTGAGTTGAACGTGTTCTCCGAGATCGTCGGCCACCGGCTCAGTGCCGCTGAGATGGCGGCCAAGCATCCCGCCGCCATCATCTTGTCCGGTGGCCCCAAGAGCGTGCATGTCGACGGTGCGCCGTCGCTCGACCCCGCTGTGTACGACTTGGGCATCCCGATCTTGGGCATCTGCTACGGCGCCCAACTGATCGCCCAGCAGCTCGGCGGCACGGTCGGCCGAGGAATGAAGGGCGAGTACGGGCGTACCGAGCTCACTCGAAACGGAGCGTCGCTGATCCTTCCGGATGAGGCGCCTGGCGAGCATGAGTGTTGGATGAGTCACTTCGATGGCGTCACCGAGGCGCCCGCGGGATTCACGGTCACCGCGTCATCGCCCGGAGCGCCGGTCGCCGTGCTGGAGAACGACGATCGCAAGATCTATGGAGTGCAGTTTCACCCAGAGGTGAAGCACAGCCCGTTCGGCATGGGGGCGATGGCCCGGTTCCTCCATGAGCGTGCCGGCATTGCAAACGACTGGAAGATGGCATCGGTCATCGACGAACAAGTCGCGCTGATCCGCGAACGGGTGGGCGGCGCCCGAGTCATTTGCGGGCTGTCAGGCGGGGTCGACTCGTCCGTCGCCGCTGCGTTGGTGCACAAGGCCATCGGCAGCCAGCTCACGTGTATCTATGTCGACACTGGGCTCATGCGCAAGAACGAGAGCGAGCAGGTTGTCGAGACCTTCCGCCGCCACCTCGGCATCGAGCTGATCCATGCCGACGAAGGCGCGTCGTTCTTCGAGGCGCTCGCCGGACTGACCGAGCCCGAATCCAAGCGCAAGGCGATTGGCGAACGCTTCATCCGGGTGTTCGAGAAGCACACCGGGGGCTTGACCGAGGCCAAGTTCCTGGTCCAGGGCACGCTGTATCCCGACCTGATCGAGTCGGGCGGTGCCGATGGCACTGCGGCAGTGATCAAGAGCCACCACAACGTCGGCGGACTGCCCGACGATATGGAGCTCGAATTGATCGAGCCGCTGCGCGATCTGTTCAAGGACGAGGTGCGCGCACTGGGCACCGAGTTGGGGCTGCCTGACGAAATGGTCTGGCGCCAACCGTTCCCCGGTCCGGGGCTCGGCGTCCGAATCATCGGTGAAGTGACGCCCGAACGCGTTGCCCTGCTGCAAGAGGCCGACGCCATCGTGCGTGAGGAGTTGAAGAACGCTGGTCTTGAACGGGAGATCTGGCAGAGCTACGCAGCGCTGCTTGCCGACGTTCGCTCGGTTGGGGTGATGGGCGACGAGCGCACCTATGGCCATCCGATCATCATCCGGGCAGTCACGAGCGACGACGCAATGACTGCCGATTGGGCCCGGATTCCGTATGAGACGCTCGAAGTCATGAGCCAACGGATCATCAACGAGGTCGCGGGCGTCAACCGCGTCGCCTACGACATCACCTCGAAGCCTCCAGGCACCATCGAGTGGGAATGAGCGGCTGCGCCGAGCGCTGAGACCCGGTGTCGATGAGTGCCCGGTGGGGTGACAGACCGCACTTCATGAACTTTCGTTGGAATTTCGCAACATGATCGTCATATTCGGTAGCATCGCTCCGGTGATGACCAAGCTCTTGCGCATTGTCCCGGTCGTCCTCGCGTCCGCGCTGATGGTTCCGGCGTTCACGCCGACTGTCGCCAACGCGAACCCGGTCGATCAACAGCGCCAGCGGGTCGAAGACATCGTCGACGAACTCGAACGGCTCGAAGAGGATGCCCGCCGCATCGGTGAGGAATACGTCCTTGCGGTTGATGCTCAGACTCTGCTCGACGAGGAAATTGTCGAAGCCGAGGCACGTGTCGCTGCCAAAGAGGCCGAGATCAATGATCTGCGCGGGGACCTGGGCGAAATGGCTATCCGTTCCTTCGTTGGAGCGGGGGACACGCCACTCGGTCCGCTCTTTGAAGACACCGACAACTTGAACGCCGTCATGCAGCGCGATGAACTGGCTCGTGTCGCACTCAGCGCCGGCACCGTCACGACCGACGATCTCAACGCCATCGTCAAGGATCTCGAAGTCGAGCGTGCCGAGCTTGGCCGCAAACGCACCGAGGCCGAACAGCTCGCGAAGAGCCTCGTCGATGCACAGGAGCGCACTGAGCGGCTGACTGGCGAGTACACCGCGGCACGTGCCGACGCTGAAGCCAAGCTCGGTGAGTTGGTGGCCGAAGAAGAGGCTCGTCGTGCTCGCGAAGCAGCGGCTCGGGTCAAAGCCGAGTACGAAGCGCAGCAGCGCGCAAGCGCCGCAGCGAACACCACCACCAGCAGCGGAGGCTCCACCTCCACCTCGGGTGGCACATCGACCTCGGGCGGGACGTCCACCTCGGGTGGCACATCCACCTCGGACTCGGGCGGAGGATCGTCCGCGCCAGCACCGAGTAGTCCGCCACCAGCGGTGTCATCTCGCTCCGGCACGGCTGTCAACGCCGCTCTGAGCCAGCAGGGTGTGCCCTATCGGTACGCAACCTCGAACCCTGGCGTGTCGTTCGACTGCTCGGGTCTCACGAAGTACGCCTGGGCACAAGCTGGCGTCTACCTCCCGCACCAGAGCCGAGCGCAGTACGCCTCCATCCCACATGTCGCCAAGGGCGCTGCGCAACCGGGTGACCTCATCTTCTTCTACAGCCCGATCAGCCATGTCAGCGTCTACCTCGGCGGTGGACAGCACGTGCACGCGCCGAACACCGGCAGCGTCGTCAAGGTCGGCTCCGTCAACTGGGGCAAGGTCTCCGGCGTCGGCCGACCCGGCTGAGGGCCTCAGCTTCTTCGTCGGATCAGGGGCCTGCGCCTGACGGGCACTACCGTCTCGTCCCGTGAGTGACATCGTGGGGATTGACATACCGAAGGTCACGACGTGGCTCTCCAATCATGTGGAAGGTGCGGTCGCGCCCTTTCAGTTCGACATCATCGCCGGTGGTCGATCGAACCTGACGTTCACCGTCACCGACGCCAGCGGTCACAAGTTTGTTCTCCGTCGTCCGCCAACGGGTTCGGTGCTCGCCACGGCCCACGACATGGAGCGAGAGCATCGCATCATCTCGGCGGTTGGTCTCACCGGGGTCCCAGTGCCGGAGACGTTGGCCGTCTGTCGTGACATCGAGGTGAACGATGCGCCCTTCTATGTGATGGCGTACGTCGACGGGGTCGTGCTTGATTCGCCTGAGCGCGCGGAGCCCATGTCGCCTGAGCTCCGCCGGGCTGCCGGGGAACATCTGATTGACGTCCTTGCGGACCTCCACGAGGTTGACATCGACAGCATCGGCCTGGGTGACCTCGCTCGCCGTGAGGGATACATCGAGCGTCAGGTCAAGCGTTGGACCACACAGTGGGAGAAGTCCAAGACGCGCGAGCTGCCGGCCATCGACGAGGTCGCGCAACGGCTCGCACGCAACCTGCCGGAACAGGTGGGTGTCTCGATCGCCCACGGCGACTATCGCTTCGGCAACCTGCTCGTGAATACTGGGACGGGGCGCATCGCTGCGGTGCTCGACTGGGAACTGTGCACGCTTGGGGACCCGCTGGCCGACGTCGGCTACGTGGGGGTGTATTGGTCTGACCCAGGCGAAGAACAACTCCGTGCCAACGACCCGACGGGAATCGACGGCTTCCCCACGTATGACGAGCTGGTCGAACGGTATGCCAACCGCACCGGCCGCGACATGAGCAACATCGGGTACTACCGCGCCTTCGGAGCGTGGCGCCTCGCCGTGATCTCCGAGGGGGTTTACGCCCGTTATCTGCATGGCGCAATGGGTGACCAAGAAATCGATCAAGAGACGCTCGCCTCGTTTAAAGAGGGTACCGAACGTCTCGCCGAAGACGCTCTCGAGCGCCTCAGCTGAAAGCAGACATCATGACCACGACGGACAACCCGACCAGGCCCGACGGTGCCGTCCCCATCCGTACCGGTGTGCTTGCCGGCTGGACGCTGGGTGAGTTTTCTGCCGCCGACATCACCTTTCCGACGTATCGGCGTGGCGTTGGCCCTGCGGTCATCGTGATCCACGAGATTCCGGGGATTACCCCGCTCGTCGCGAAGTTTGCCAACGAGGTTGTCGGCCGCGGCTTCACGGTGGTGATGCCGTCGTTGGTCGGTACGCCCGGTCAGGGGCCATCGCAGCTCTACCTCGCACAATCAATGCTCAAGATCTGCATCGCCAACGAATTCACCACGATGGCCATGAAGAAGACCTCGCCGGTCATTGCCTGGTTGCGCGCTCTGGCTCGCAACGTGCACGCCGACGTGGGCGGGCCGGGTGTCGGTGCGGTTGGCATGTGTTTCTCGGGTGGCTTTGCACTCGGCATGATGGTCGACGACCTGATGGTGGCGCCGGTCCTCGCCCAACCGTCGATGCCCTTCCCCATCGGCAAGGAGCGCGGGGCCGACCTCAACCTGTCACCTGACGACGAGGCAGCCGTCATCGAGCGCGCCCAGCATGGTTGCCAAGTGCTCGGCCTGCGCTTCACCGATGACAAGCTGGTCGGCGATCGTTTCTCGACGCTGCGCGAGAAGCTCGGCGACGCGTTCATCGCCATCGAGTTGCCCAGCGAGAAGAAGCAGGACCACTCGACGCTGACCGAACAGCGTGACGACACCAGTGTGGAGCGCGTCCTCGACTTTTTTGCCGAGAAACTGCTCTGACTCAGGTCGCCGTGGCGATCTCCTTGGCCGCCTTGTAGTTGGCCTTGCCGTTGGGGGCGCGGGGGACGTGGTCGACGAAGATCACAGACTTCGGGGCCTTGAACCCGGCGAGTTCGGCCTTGACCGAGGTGATGATGGTGCTTGCTTCGACCGAGGCGCCGTCGACCAGCGAAGCGACGGCAGTGACCGCATTGCCGAACTTCTCGTCGGGTACGCCGACCACGAGACAATCGAGGACGCCGTCGACTCGTTTGACCGCTTCTTCGACTTCTTCGGGGAACACCTTCTCGCCACCGGTGTTGATGACCTGACTGCCGCGGCCGAGCAGGATGAGGGTGCCGTCTTCTTCGACCGTGGCGAAGTCGCCGGGGAAGGAGTAGCGCTCACCGTTGATAACGCGGAACGTGCGTGCTGACTTCGTCTCGTCCTTGAAGTAGCCAAGCGGCACGTTGCCGCCAGCGGCAACCATGCCGACCTCGCCCGACCCCGGCACGACCTCCTCGTCGTGTTCGTTGAAAACCTTGGCGAGCGGACCCTTGGTGAATCGTGCCGTCTCGGCTTGCATGCCCTTGGCCATTATCTGTGTGCCCATCGACCCTTCGGTTGAACCCATCGCGTCGATCAACACGACCTGTTCGATCCGATCGATGAGGTCGTTCTTGACCTCGGTGGTCCACATGACACCGGACGAGTTCATCATCTTGATCGAGGACATGTCGTACTTCGAACCGTCAGGCTTGCCTTCGTCGAGTGCGCGGACGAGCGGCTTGGCGAAGCTGTCGCCGACGATCGTCAGCCCATTCACTCCGTGGCGCTCGACTGTTTCGAGCACCTCGTGAGCTTTGAGGCTGCGTGCGGTGAGGTTGACGATGTGTGCGCCCCCGAGCATCGGGATGAACCAGCCAAGCCAGCATCCGGTACCGTGCATCACTGGGGCGCAGGGGACCGATGTGTACTGGCCCCCCGCGTCGGTGAGTTGTTTGACCATCGGTGCCATCTGCTCGGCCGACTCCGGCAACTCCATTCCGAGCAGCGGATAGCCCGACCCGGCGAGAGCGGCAGTCGAGCCGCCAACGGCGTACATCACGCCCTTGGGCATGCCGGTGGTGCCGCCCGTGTAGAGCATGTACATGTCGTCCTCGCGTCGCTCGATCCGCTCCATCGGCTCGTGAGCGGCGATGACGTCCTCATAGGCCTGGGCCCCAGGGACATCGACCCATTCCTCGCCGTCGAGGAGGTCGTCGACGACAATCAGCAGCTTGAGATTCGGGAGGCGGTCGACAACTCGAGCGACCCGGTCGGCAAGCGAGGCGTGGAAGACGATCGCCTTGGAGTCGGAGTTGTCGAGGAGGTACCAGAGCTCTTCGTCGAGGTACCGATAGTTGACGTTGATAGCGACGCCGCGCATCTTGAAGACGCCGTAGTGAGCCTCCATGTACTCGTTGCCGTTGTACATGAACAGCGCGACCTTCGAGTCTGGGCCGAGCCCGGCGGCGGTGAAGGCCTGTGCCATCCGAGCGCCACGGTTGTCGTACTCGGCCCATGTACGGGTGGTGTCGCCCGTGGTGACAGCTGGTGCGTCAGGAATGACGTCGGCGATTGATTCCCAAACGGTGGCGAAGTGCATCTCCATCTGCCAGACAGTAGGCAACCGGACTGTGCCAGCCGACACAAACAAGGAAATGCGGGAGCGGTGAAAGGAAATGCGGGAGCGGTGGAAGGTCAGCCGGGCTCGGCTTCGTGGCCGGGCTGCATGGCAAAGAGGCCGCGGTAGGCGTGATCGCCGGTGACCGCGCCGGTGATCACCTTGTTGACTTCGCCGCAGATTGGCAGGTCGACGCCGTACTGCTCGCCGAGTTGCATCACACTGCTGACCGTCTTCACGCCCTCAGCGACCATGTTCATCTCGTCGAGAATGTCCTGCAGTGGCCGACCCTTGCCGAGTTGTTCGCCGACGTAGCGATTGCGACTCTGTTTCGACACGCAGGTGGCGACGAGGTCACCGAGGCCAGCAAGACCGGAGAATGTCGCCGCTTCACCACCCATTGCCTCGCCGAGCCGCGAAAGTTCGGCGAGCCCGCGAGCAATCACGGCGGAGCGAGTGTTGTCTCCGACGCTGAGCCCTTCGGCCATGCCAGCAGCGATGGCGATGACGTTCTTGAGCGCACCGCCCATCTCGACGCCGACGACATCATGATTGATGTACACGCGAAACAATCCGCTCTGGAAGATGGCCTGCAGGGCTGCAGCGACTTCAAGGTCGTGCGTTGCAACAACGCTCGCCGCGGCCTGGCCGGCCATGATCTCTTTCGCGAGGTTCGGTCCTGACAGTGCAGCGACCGGGCGACCGGGCAGCACGTCTTTGATCACCTCGGTCATGCGGAGCATCGATTCGGCCTCAAGACCCTTCGTGAGGCTGATGATCGGGATCCACGGATGCACGAACGGCTTGGCTGCCTCCAGCGTCGCCCGGAACGCATGTGATGGGACGCCGACAACGAGGACATGCGCGCCCGCCACCGCTTCTTCGAGATCAGCAGTGCCGTGCAGGTTCTCGGGCAGGTCGTAGTCGGCGAGGTACTTCGAGTTCTTGTGCTGGTCGCGAATCTCGGCCATCTGGGCTTCGTCACGACCCCACACCGTTGCGTCGTTCTTGCCCGCAACGAGTGACGCAACTGTGGTTCCCCACGAACCGGCGCCCAGCACGGTGACCTTCATCGTTCCCTTTGGCATTTGCCTGCGCAGCATGGCGTTCCCCTCGTATCCCGTCTTGCCCGCCGCCTAATGTCGGCATCGCTGAGAACCTTAGGTCACAGCATCGCCGACATCTCTCTGGGGGACACCATGTACGCAGGCACCTATGTCACGAAGCATCCGGATCGTCCGGCGTTCATCATGGCGTCGAACGGTGCGTCGGTCAGCCACCGTGAACTCGACGAGCGGTGTAATCGGTTGGCGCACCTTCTCACAGCGCACGGATTGGGACCGGGCGATCACTATTCGGTGTTCATGGAGAACAATGACCGGCACATCGAAGCGAGCGGAGCAGGGGAGCGCTCGGGGCTGTATTACACGTGCATCAACTCCTACCTCACCGCGGATGAAATGGCCTACATCGTCAACAACAGCGAATCGCAGGTGCTGATCACCTCGGCAGCCAAACTCGACGTTGTCCTCGAGGCACTTCCGACGTTCGAGCAGGTGTCACTTGTCTTGGTCGTCGGTGATCCTGATCTGTCCGGTGTCGACGACAATCGCGTTCGGAGCTACACCGAGGCCCTGGCATCGCAGCCGTCGACACCGATCGAGAACGAGCTGCTCGGTACCTCGATGCTGTACTCCTCGGGCACCACCGGTCAGCCGAAGGGAATCATCCGCCCACTGCCGGAACAATCACCGGCCAAGGGACTGCCGCTGTTCGACTTTCTTTCGAACCTCTGGCAGTACCGCGACGACATGATCTATCTCTCGCCCGCACCGCTGTATCACTCGGCGCCGCAGGCTGCGGTCAATCTCGCGATTCGGCGCGGCGGCACAGTGATCGTCATGGAACGCTTCGATCCGCTCGAGTACCTCACGTTGATCGAGCAGTACAACGTGACGCACACCCAACTGGTGCCGACGATGTTCAGCCGAATGCTCAAACTGCCAATCGAAGAGCGCGAGAAGTTCGATCTTTCCTCACTTGAAATCGCGATTCATGCGGCTGCGCCTTGCCCAGTCCAGGTCAAGGAGCAGATGATCGAGTGGTGGGGCCCGATCATCCATGAGTACTACGGCGCGACCGAGGGGCTCGGGTTTGCGGCGTGCAACAGTGAGGAGTGGCTGGCGCACAAGGGAACGGTCGGCAAGATCGTGTTGGGTGAGGTGTTCGTCGCCGACGACGACATGAACGAGCTGCCGCTTGGCCAGCCGGGCACGCTGTGGTTCAAGTCGGGTAGCGAGTTTGAGTATCACAACGATGCCGCCAAGACTGTCGAGTCGACGTCAGCTGACGGCTCGATGACAACGGTCAATGATGTTGGCTACGTCGATGAGGACGGCTTCCTGTACCTCACCGACCGCAAGACGTTCATGATCATCTCGGGCGGCGTGAACATTTATCCGCAGGAAACCGAGAACCTGTTGATCACCCATCCCAAGGTTGCCGATGCGGCGGTCTTCGGCGTGCCGAATGTCGATCTCGGCGAAGAGGTCAAAGCCGTGGTGCAGCTGATGCCCGGCGTGGAGGGTGACGACGACCTGGTCCGCGAGCTCACCGAGTTCTGTGGCGCGCACCTCTCGCGTCAGAAGGTGCCGCGCTCGATCGACTTCGATCCAGAACTACCGCGGCTGCCCACCGGCAAGCTCTACAAGCGTGTGTTGCGCGACCGGTACTGGGGCGAAGGCGACAACAAGATCGTCTGAGCGTCGCGCAGCGACTTGCGCGCGTGGCTACTTGAGGACGTCTTTGGAAATGATCGTCTTCATGATTTCGCTCGTGCCGCCGTAGATCGTCGTCACTCGGGCGTCGGCGTAGGCCGGGCCGATGGGGTATTCGGTCATGAAGCCGTAGCCGCCGAACAGTTGGAGGCAACGGTCGGTGACGCGGTTTTGGAGCTCGGTACCGTGCAGCTTGGCCATTGCTGCGGTGGCCGGGCTGAGCGTGCCCTCGTTCAGCTTCAGGATGCACTGCTCCATGAACGGCTCGGCGACAGCGATCTCGGTCGCGACTTCGGCGAGCACGAACTTGGTGTTCTGAAACGACGCAATGGGTTGGCCGAATGCAGTGCGTTCCTTCACGTACTCGACGGTCCACTCGAGCGCGGACCGTGCCGCGGCGACTCCGAAGAGACCGATCGATAGACGCTCCTGGGCGAGGTTGAACGCGAGGTACTCCATCGCGTTGCCTTCCTCGCCGAGCACGTTGGCCGCTGGGACTCGAACGTCGGCGAAGAACAACTCAGCGGTGTCCGCGGACTTTTGGCCGATCTTGTCCAGATTGCGGCCTCGCTCGAAGCCCTCCATCCCGCGCTCGACGACGAGGAGCGTCATACCGTTGCGTCCCGCTTCGGCGTCGGTCATGCAGACCACCACCACCAGGTCGGAGTTGATGCCGTTGGTGATGAATGTCTTCGCTCCGTTGAGCACGAACTCGTCGCCGTCGCGTACGGCAGTGGTCTTGATGCCCGCGAGGTCCGAGCCGGTGCCAGGTTCGGTCATGGCAACGGCGGTGATCAGTTCGCCGGAGGCGATGCCGGGGAGCCAGCGCGCGGCCTGTTCCTCGTTGCAGTACTCGATGAAGTACGGGGTGACGATGTCGTTGTGCAGGGTCAGGCCAAGGCCAGCGCCGTTGATGCCACGGCGGGCCAGTTCGTCGGCGATGATCGCATTGAACCGGAAGTCCGTCGTTCCGCCACCGCCGTGCTCCTCTGCAACTGACATGCCCACGAATCCGTGCTTGCCGGCCTCGACATACAACTCACGGTCCATGATCCCAGCGGCTTCCCAGTCCGGGTACTTGGGGACGATCTCAGCGTCAACGAATGCCCGGAAGCTTTCCCGGAACAGCTCGTGGGTTTCGTCATAGATCGAGTTCATGAGCTGAGTCTCACCCAAACCAAGTCACTCGCTCAACTCGCAGGACATCGGCCACTTCGATCAGATTCGAGGTCAGGCGAACTCGACCGATTCAGACAGTGAGTTCGCGAACTCTGGCGAGGAGTACTTCGAGAGCGGGCCGGTTGAGGCCGCCTTCGGGGATGATCACGTCGGCGTACCGCTTGCTTGGTTCGATGAATCGCTCGTGAGCGGGCCGGACCGTTTCGAGGTACTGGTCGATGACGCTCTGTGCGGTACGGCCGCGATCGGCGACGTCGCGAGTGAGGCGCCGAATGAAGCGGATGTCGGGCGCGGTATCAACGAAGATCTTGAGGTCGAATCGCTCGCGCAATGCCCGGTCCCAGAGGACGAGGATCCCGTCGACCACGATGATTTTCTTGGGGTGAACGGTGCGGGTATGACCGCTGCGGTTGTGCTCGGCGTAGTCGTAGATCGGCACTTCGACGGACGCGCCGTTGGCGAGCGCAGCCATGTGGTCGTTGAGGAGCGGCCAGTCGAATGCGTCGGGATGGTCGTAGTTCGCGGCGCTGCGTGTCTCGAGCGGCTCGTGACTCCGGTCGAGGTAGTACGAGTCGAGTTCGATTCGTGACAGGTGTTCTTCGCCGGTCAGATCGACGAGACGCTCCGAGATTGTGGTCTTTCCTGAACTGCTTCCCCCTGCAACACCGATGAGAAACGGTCGATCGACGGCGGTGCTCTCGGCGGATGGCGATGAAGAATCTGACACGAAGCTTGAACATATCTCGGGGGGTGCTTGTAATTTGCGCCGTCGACCAGGCATTCTTTGGAGTGATGCTCAGCGAACGACATGCCGCCATGCTCGATTTCGAACGATCCTGGTGGAGTAACGAAGAGCCGCGCGACCAAGTGGTCCGGGCGCGCTTTCAGTGTTCGCCGGAGAACTATCAGGCCGAACTGGCCGCCGTGCTCGACGACCCCGCCGCAATGGAGCATGACCCGCTGGTCGTGCGCCGTCTCAAGCGACTGCGTCTCCGAGCACGTCAAGCGCGGATCGACGGCATCGCATCCGCAGGTTCCGGAGAGGGCGCCCACGCATGAGCAACGAAGAAGGCATCGCCGGGAGCGGTGTCGGGGCAACCCGACGTTCTCCCCGTCAAGGAGTCGGTGGCTCGCCCGTCGGTTCCACACTCAGCATCGTGCTTGCCGTCGTGGCGGTCATTGCGGGATTTTTGATCCTGCGCGATCTCACTGCTGACGATTCCTCGTCGGCTGGTGGATCGAGCGACCCGGTCGTCACCGATGTCCAGCCGACCACCACGTTCGATTCCGGAGTCACCACCACGATCGCGGTGGCCACGACGACCACGGTGCCGCTCGTGACCGAAGGAGCCACCGTCGTGGTGGCCAACGCCAATACGGTCGGCGGATCGGCCGGTCGAATGTCCGAGTCGCTCGCTGATGTTGGGTACAACATGGGCTCGCCGGTCAATGGGACGGTGACCCTTGATGACAGCATCGTCTACTACGACCCGACGAACACCGCTGCCCTGGGCGTAGCTGAGTCTGTCGCTCGCTCGCTCGGTGGCGTCGCCGTTGACGTCGTGCCGACACCGCCACCGGTCGAAAACGGCTCTCTCGATGGTGCCGGGGTGCTGCTGATGTTGGGCAACAACGAAGCCGACAAGACGCTTGAGAGTCTGGCGCAACAGGCTGCGGCGGAGACAACTCCAGATCTCGGTACGTCACCGCCGGTTGCCGGTGGCGACGTGGTGGCTCCCACTGAGCCTGCCGCCGACGAGTAGACCACGGAGAGCTGAGTCGTCGCGTCAGCCTGATAACGCTCGCCCGAGTACCTGCTCGGCGGCACGCTGAATGCATTGCTTGGGTTCGGTCAACGCCAGTTCCGCGCCGAACAACTCGGTGAGCGACACGACGTCGATTCGGTTGCGGTGATGTTCGACGGTTCGATCGTCCGCATCGCCGACGATCGCGACGATTGGCGTGTCGTGTTCGAGTGCCAGTTCCGTCATGCCACCGACCACTTTGCCATCGAAGCTGGACTCGTCGAGTCGGCCTTCGCCCGTGATGATGAGATCGACGTCGAGGTGGTCATAGACGTCGAGTTCATCGGCGACGAGTTCGAACCCGGCGACGAGCCGCCCGCCCAGTGCGGCCAACGCTCCGCCGAGGCCGCCTGCGGCTCCGCCGCCCTCGATGGTGGTGACATCGACCGAGAAGTCGCTGGCGAACATTTGCACCAACCGCTCGAGGCGGCCCGTGAGCATCTTCACTTGGGCCGGCGAGGCGCCCTTCTGTGGGCCGAAGACGGCCGCCGCATCGGTGAACACGGTGTTGACGTCGCAGGCCACCAGTAACTCGACCTGCTTGAGGCGTGACACGGCGTTGATGGCGCGAATCGCTCCGAATCCGCCATCGGTTGAGGCCGAACCTCCGAGGCCGACGATGATGCGCCGAGCGCCGAGATCGAGCGCCTGATCGATCAGCTCACCAGTGCCCGTCGTTGTCGCATCAAGTGGATCGTTACCGTCGCGACCGCCAGCGAGAACAAGGCCGCTCGCCCGGGCCATCTCGATCACGGCAGTGTCGCGATGCAGCCGCCAGCCGGCCTCGATCGGGTCACCGAGCGGGCCTGTCACGGTCGAGGTGCGATTCGGTCCGCCGAGCACGTCGAGGAGTCCATCGCCGCCATCGGCGAGCGGAATCTCGACGCAATCGATGTCGCGCTCCCAGCACGCGTGCCCGATGGTGCGAGCAACCTCGTGCGCGGTGGCCGTTCCCTTGAACTTGTCGGGTGCCGCCAAGACTCGCATAGGGCGCACCTTAAGTGACCGGACGACGACGATCCTCGTGTCGGTCAATGAGGTGTGTGGGGCGGAAGTGCAGTCCTGCCTTAGGACCCGTCGCGAATGTTGATCGGTGCGCCGGGCGTGTAGTTGATGTTGCTGAACGTTGCGGTACATCCCGGACCGGTGGGCGATTGCGTTGAGAACCCGATGGAGGTGGCGCGGTGCGGTGTGCGGAGTGCGAAGAATCGGAGCAGGTGCCAGCGGTGTCCCGTGCTCGACCAGTGAAAGGCGACGACGTCGCGGTACACCGACACGCGGGCCCAGACGACATTGCCCTCGATGATTGGTCCGTTGGCATCGTCGGACACGCCGCGCGTCACGACCGAGACCATCGTGTTGTCGCCGAGCGGTGAACGCTCGAAGCAGAGCTTTGCGTAGTCCTCGTCGCCCTGGTGGACAAACAGCACGCCAGCATCGAATGTTGCTCCAAAGTCGACGGTGACCTTTGCCGAGACTTGGCAATCCTCAGAGACGGTGAAACGAAGGACGGGCGCTGTTGCCAGACGCGTCGTCGCGTCAGGGTCGTTGAACCAGTCGGTCTCCGGTCCCGCAGGCAAGGTGACGTGGTCGTCGGTGATGGTGGCGTTGCCCGGCTGGCCGAGCCAAGTCAGCTCAGGGAGTATCGGAGGGTGCGGCGACATACGCCGAACGTAGTGCGGCAAGCCCCGGAGGCTCGCCGCTCGGCGGACTCAGCCGCCAGCGACGGCGGGGATAATGGACACGGTCCATCCATCGTCGACCTTGGTGTCGAGGCCGTAGAGGTACCGCACGTCGTCATCGTCGACGAAGATGTTGACGAACTTGCGGAGCGCGCCGTCATCATCGAGGAGCCGTTCGCCCATTCCCGGGTGCTTGGCTTCGAGCGCGGCGATCACGTTCGACAGCGAGCCAGCGTCGAGCTCGACCAGCTTCTCACCCCCGGTGAGGGGACGCATGGTGGTGGGGATTCGGACGTTCACTGCCATAGAGCAACGATATCGGGAATCCCTACTGATCTGGTCGGGATTGCAGGTCGGTCCGGCGTGGTTCGATCACGGCAAAGAACGTCGCGATCGTGATGATGCCCAGTGACGCCGCGCCGAGAAACGCCAGGAGCACGTTCTGCTCGAGGACGGGGATCCAGATCACTGGCCCGACGCCGTGTCCAAAGAACCTGAACGCGAGGATGAACGACAGCGCTCCACCGCGGTTGTCGGGCACGATGGTGGACGCGAGTGCCTGGAACACGACGGCCACGAATCCGATGAGGGCCCCAGAGACCGCAGACAAGACCGCAAGGCTCGTTGGGGTGTCGGCAAAGCCAAGCAGCCCGGCGATCACTGTGGCTCCGGTGACAGCGGCCAGTCCGGCGGTGCGGGCGCCGACCCGGTCGAGCAGGCGGCCCCACAGTGGTCCGGTCAGCATGGCCATCACGGGCCCCGCGAGCAGGAGGACACCGGCCTCCCTGCCGGTGAGGTCGAGGTCGTCGCGTGCGGTCACGCCAACGAGCACATTGATGCCGATCGGACCGGCGGCGGCAGCCATCACACCCACGCCGAGGATGATCATCTGCTTGGTGAGTAGCGCCCGGAATGAGGGGCGCGCCTTCGCGTCCGCAGGGTCGGCGGGCTCGCCCTGGGGCGGTACGAAGGCGAGTACTGCAGCCATCGTGGCCGTGCCGACGAAGGCCCAGCGCCAGTTGGTGTCGGCAGCGAGCCCACCGATGATCGGGGCCAGCGCTCCGCCTGCTGCCTGGAAGCTTGAGTAGACGCCGACTGCTCGACCGAACAGCGCCGGAGCAACCACCTCGGCCAGGCCGGCAACGAGCAGCGGAGTGATGAATGCGTTTGCGACGCCCATCAGCGCCCGAGCGGCGAGGAAGATCCACAGGTTTGGAGCGAGTGCGCATCCCACCGACGCCACGGCGAACAAGACGTACGTACCGCGCACGGTGCGTCGGCGCCCCCACCGTTCGCCGAGCGTGCCGGACACGAGCAAGACCGCAGCGAACGGGAGGAGATAGATGGTGAATCCCCAACTGACCGCGGCCGAAGAGGCATTGAAGGACTCGCGGAGTTCGGGGAACATCGGCAGGATGACGATCGTGCCAAACGGTCCCATCATGCCGCCGATGTAGAGCGGCAGCCGCTGCGCGCGTTGGGAAGTCAGCGCGTCGTCCACCTGGGCACGGTACGCCCGTCGCGGCTTCGGGCCTGGCTCGGAAGGTGCCGTCAGCGCATCTTGAGGCGGACTGCGGCCGGCGTCGCTGAGTTCACGTGTGTCATCAGCGGTGGCGTGGTGTCCGTCGTTGTTCCGCCGTACCCTCTCCCCGGTGCTTGGTTTGGTGACGGCAATCGGTGCCGCTGGGCTTGACCCTGACCTTGAGCCGCTGCGCATCGCGCTGCTCGACGGCGGTGCTGATGTCGAGGTCGTCAGCTGGGACGACGACAACGTCGAGTGGGAGCGGTACGACGCGATCATCTTGCGCTCGACGTGGGACTATGCCGACCGGATTGCCGAGTTTCGGGCCTGGCTCGATGCGGTGATTCAGCAGACTCGCATTGTCAACCCCGTCTCCGCAGTCGCGTGGAGCATCGACAAGCACTACCTCAACGACCTGGCTCGAGACGGAGTCGCTGTCGCCCCGATGACCTTCGTCGAAGTCGGTGATGTCCTGCCCAGCGTTGATCCCGCTGCCGAGGTATTCGTCGTGAAGCCGGCCGTGGGGGCAGGCTCGAATGGAGCGCGCCGCTGCATGCCGAACGAAGTCGCTGATCATGTGCTCACGCTGCATGGTGAGGGTCACGCGGCGATCGTGCAGCCGTACCTCGACATGATCGATGAGCATGGGGAAACGGCGCTCGTGTACCTGGGTGATGGCGGTGATCTGGTCTACGACCACGCGTTTAGCAAGGGCGCGATTCTCGTGTCGACCGACGTTGAACTGGAGGGCGGCTTCTTCGCAAAGGAAGAGATCGGCGGCCGCACAGCGAGCGAGGCGGAGCGGTCTTTGGCCGAGGCCGTGTTGAGCTGTCCGTCGGTCCGGGCGCTCGGTCCGTTGGCATATGCCCGTGTGGACGTGGTGCCCACCGAGAACGGTCCGGTGTTGCTGGAGCTCGAACTTGTTGAGCCCTCCCTCTACTTTCAGAGCTCTGTGGGGAGTGACGTGCGCGCTGCTCAAGCCTGGTTGCGGTACATCGCCACCACAGCCTGATCGCACTCGGGAACCCACTGCTCTGCCGTAGCCTGCACCGATGGCACGGCGTCGCTCCGAGCGCATGATCATCACCAAAGTGGCAGGCCTCGGTGCCGAACGCACGACGCGCCGCGAGCCAGACGAACTGATCGTCGAAGAGCCAATGTCGATTCAACTCGACGGCGCGCTGGTGGCCACGACCATGCGAACCCCGGGCCACGATTACGAGTTGGCGACCGGATTCTGCTTCACCGAGGGACTGCTTGCCGGCGCGCCGATCATCGGCGTTCGATACTGCGCCGACGGGAGTCCCGTCGACAGCGAGTTCAATATCGTCAACGTCGAGACCGGTGGCCGAGCACCTGAGCCGACACCTCGGCTGGGCAACGTGTCATCGAGTTGTGGGTGGTGCGGCAGCGAGCAGTTGGACGACCTGTGGGCACGTCTGGCCTCGCTTCCTGTGACACCGCCCATCGATCTCGACATCGTTGCGGGTATCCCTGATCGCGTGCTTGGCATGCAGGGTCTGTTCGAGCGGACGGGGTCGGTGCACGCCGCCGCAGCCTTCAGCGCCGATGGCGAGATCCTCGTGACACGCGAAGATGTGGGTCGCCACAACGCGGTGGACAAGGTGATTGGTTCGATGCTGCTCGACTCGCGTGGCTCTGTGCCCGCGACGGGGCTGGGAATGTTTGTCAGCGGCCGGGCGAGCATCGAAATGGTGCAAAAGGCGTGGGCCGGCGGGTTTTCTACGCTCGTAGCGGTCAGTGCCCCCACGTCGTTGGCGGTCGATGCGGCGCGGCGCGCCGGGCTGGTACTCGCAGGCTTTGTCCGCGGTTCGGCGTTCAACGTCTACGCGCCCGAACGCCTGCCTGCCGTTGAGTAGCGACTGCTCGGCGTCAACACCGGCGATAGCGTGAGCGCATGTTGATGGAAGATGGCCTGAGCGTCGTGCATCTGTTCGCCAAGCCGACCCCGAACCTTGACCGTGAGGCGGTCCTTGCAGCAGTGAAGACCGCTGAGGGTGCCGACTGTCAAGTGATCACCGCGGCGATGCTCGGTCACAAATGCGACGTCGCATTCATGGCGTTGTGCGCCGACTGGCGCACGCTTCGGGCGCTCCAGACCAGTCTCACCAACGCGGGTCTCGACATCGTCGACAGCTATGTGTCGATCACCGAGGTCTCGGAGTACGCCAAGGGCATGCCCGAAGAGATGCTTCGGGCGCGGCTCACGCCGACCATTCCGCCCGAGGGGTTGAACGCGTTTTGCTTCTATCCGATGAGCAAGAAGCGCGAGGCCGCCGCCAACTGGTTCGCTACTCCGTACGACCGTCGTCAGGAAATGATGATGGAGCACGGCAAGAGCGGGCGAACGTTTGCTGGCAAAGTGGCCCAGGTCATTTCCGGGTCCACCGGTCTCGACGACTTCGAGTGGGGCGTCACGCTGTTTGCCAAGAGCCCCGACGTGATCAAGGACGTTGTCTACACGATGCGCTTTGACGAGGGATCCGCCTTGTACGGCGAGTTCGGCGCCTTCTATGTCGGCTACCTCGAATACCTCGACAACATCCTCTGACAACACGCTCCGAGAGCGTCCTCGGCAATCAGCTTGGCGGCGCTCGGTGCACTCCGTCGATGATCGCGTTCTCGGAGTCAGCGACGTGCGGCAACCAATGCTTGGGTGAACTCGGCGCGACCGGTGTCGTCGAAGCGGAACACGTCGAATCGAGCTCGCGCGGGGTCGCCGATCACCAGGAGTTCGGTGATGCCATCAGGCCCGTTGTAGTTGATATCGAGCGGTTCGTCGAGCAGCACCGAACAGGCCTCGAACGACAGGCAGACTCGACCTCCGACAGTGAGCGCTGGAATTTGCGAGGCAAACTCCGCAGGGTCGTCACTGTCGACTGAATACGCGGCGAGTGCAATCAGATTGACGCAGTCGAAGGCCTGGGCCGCAAAGAGGCCGGGTGGGTCGAAGGGGCGGTCGGCGTCGCTTGACTGTGCCTGCGGAGCCACGCCCCGGACCAGTGCGCGTAGTGCCGGATCCAAGGCCTCAACCCGCGGTGTAATGCTTGGATCACGCAAGGCATCGTTGACGATGATGTCGGTGATCGAGCCGAAGCTGGTGTCGTCAAGTGCCTCGAGGAAGGCTGCTCCGTCGTCGCTCCCGGCGAGCAGAATCGCCACCCGCGCCCCAGAGTCGGCAACTCGTTGGGCTTTGTCGGCGAGATCGCCGTCTGTGCGGACGAAGCCGTAGGTCTCGACGCGGCTCACCGATCGGGTGCCTGCAGCCAGCGCGTCCTCGACGGCGGCTGCGAATGGCCGGCCGTACGCATCGTCGATGTACACGACGGCGACGTCCTGGACGCCAGTTCGTTCAGCAAGATCAGCGGCGGCAACCGCTTGGAGCGAGTCGCTCGGCACCGTGCGGAAGAACAATCGCTCGTCGGGGAAGTCGTCGAGCGCGAGCGCCGTCGCTGTGGGTGAACACGACGGGATGCCTGCAGCGACCAGCGTGTCGAGCTGGCTGAGCGCGACGAGCGATGACGACGGGCCGATCACGGCATCGACGCTGGGGGTCGACTCGAGGAGTGCAGCGATGCTGGCCGCGGCGGTGCCGTCGCCCAGCCCTTCGTCCTGCTCAACAACTCGAACATTTCGGCCGAGGACGCCTCCGGCATCGTTGATCCGATCGACAGCAATGTTGGCAGCGTCGATCAGGCCTTGACCCAAGGTCGGGTTGGACGAGGGGAGCAGGAGCCCGATGGTGAGAATGCCGTCTGACTGATCAAGTGCTGGGAACGTTGTCGTACTTGCAGCTTGTGTCGTCTCGGGCGCAGCATCGCTGCCGGGGGTGCAAGCAGCCGCGGCGATCGCCAGCACAGCAAGACTGTGGCGACGCACGTGGAAGCGGCGGAATCGAACCATTGGGTTGCACAGTAGAAGGCGCGGCGACACGTCGCTGGGCATCGCTGCGCTGGACCTCACCGTGATCCGGATCAGCGAAGCCATGACAACAACTCCGAATCGACCTCGACGCCTATGATCTCGTCATCGACGCATCAACTGGCATCCCCCCGATCGCGGCAACCGCCGACAATGACGGCGTCCGCCTCGCTGTCCTTACTCACGCCGACCTCACGTGACCGCTGGCCATGCGCTGACTGTCACAGCGGCTGATCGCGCTGCCCACCTCGAGGCCGCTCGTGCGGCTGGTGCGGGTGGCATTGGGCTCCGTGGTGGCGGCCGTGACTACTGCCGCGCGCTCTCAGATGTGACCGACGGATGGGTTCGTCAGCTCTTCGCGCAAGCCGTGGAGGCAAACCCGGAGCTCAAGGGGCGGCTCGCCATCCTCGCGGTGGGTGGTTACGGACGCGGGGAGCTTGCGCCCCAAAGCGATCTCGATGTGTTGCTCGTCCACGATGTCAAGGGCAAGAAGGCAATGGCGGCAATCGAGCCGATTGCCAGCGCGCTCTGGTATCCGATGTGGGATGCCGGCATCAAACTTGGGCATGCGGTTCGCAGCGTCAAGGAAGCCATGACGCTGGCAGCTGACGATCTCGATTCTGCGACGGCGTTGTTGACTGCGCGCTGGCTTGCCGGCGACGAGTCGCTTGCAAGCGAAGTCATCGAGCGCGGCAACGCGTCATGGGGCATGCATGCCGACAGATTTCTCGGGGGGCTCCGTTCGCGAGTGCGCGAACGCCAGAACCAGGCGGGCGACGTGGCATACCGTCTTGAGCCCGACCTGAAGAGCGGACACGGAGGGCTCCGCGACGTGCAGTCACTGATGTGGGCGCGCGAGAGCGGCCTGGCAGTTCTGCCGGAAGATCTCGTCGAGCTCGATCGCTGCTACGACACCTTGCTGGGCGTACGTGTCGCGCTGCACCTGTCCACGCAGCGCCCCGGTGACGTGCTGCGTCTTGAGGATCAGGACGCAGCATCGGCAACAGGTGGGTGGGATGACGCCGACGCGCTGATGGCCGACGTCGCTGCGGCCGGCCGAACCATCGCGTGGCTGGTCGATGAAAACTGGGGGCGATCGGTGGCGAGCGATGATCGCCCGCCGGACCGCGCGATTTCGTCGGGCATCGTGCTGCGCAATGGCGAGATTGAACTCTCAGACATTGCGAACCCGGCGTCGGATCCGACGCTGGTGTTGCAGGCCGCCGTCGCAGCAGCGCGCAACGACTGCCGTATTGGGCGGTCGACACTTGATCGCCTGCACGAGGAGCTTGCTCCGTGGACGGGAACGTGGCCGGTCGGAGCGAAGGACAAGCTGGTCGCGCTGCTCCTTGAGGGGCACCGGTCGATTCGCGTGCTCGAAGCGCTCGATCAGCGTGAGTTGTTTGCTCGGCTGCTCCCTGAATGGGAGCCAAACCGTTCGAAGCCGCAGCGCAACGCGTATCACCGATTCACCGTCGATCGTCATCTGTGGGAGGCTGCGGCCAACGCCGCCGAACTCGTCGGACGAGTGTCGCGGCCCGACCTCTTGGTGCTGGGCGCACTGTTCCACGACCTGGGCAAGGGATACCCGGGCGACCACACGATCGTCGGTATGGACCTGGTTCGCCAGGTCGGTCCGAAGCTCGGCCTCACGCCGGCCGACGTCGACACGCTCGTCGCAATGGTCGAGCACCACCTGCTTCTTCCCGACGTCGCGTCGCGCCGCGACTTGACCGATGAGGCGACGATCAGTCAAGTTGCCGACGCTCTGGGCAGCGTCGAGCGGCTCGATCTCCTGCACGCCCTCACAGAGGCTGATTCGCTTGCCACTGGGCCCTCGGCATGGGGGTCGTGGAAGGAAGAACTGGTCAATGAGCTCGCGGCACGTGTGCGTCACGTCCTCGGCGGCGGCGACGTCGCAGAGGTGACGTGGCGTCTGTTCCCTGATGCCGAGACGCTGCTTCTCATGGCTGCTGCTGAGGTTGCGGTTGGACGACGCGACGATTTGATCACCGTGGTCAGCCCGGACTCAGCGGGTGTCTTCAGTCAAGTCGCAGGGGTGCTCTCGCTGCACGGCCTCGACGTGCTGACCGCCAGCGCGCATTCCGACGAGCAAGGCATGGCGGCGTCACAGTTCCGCATCGTGTTGCCCGAGACGGGCATGAACTGGCGGTCGCTGAAGACTGATCTGTCACGAGCGTTGGCCCACCAACTCGCGATTGAGGCGCGTCTTGTCGAGCGAGCCAAGACCTATCGGCGCCGCCGACGCACGCAGGCTGAACAGCCGGGGCCTCCGAAGGTCGTCTTCCACGACGATGCGTCGAGCAACGCGACGGTGATCGAGGTCCGAGCCGTTACCAAGATTGGCATTCTGCACCGCATCACCAAGGCGATCGGCGAGCTTGGCCTCGACATCCGCCACGCGAGCGTGCAGACCATTGGCATGGAAGTGGTCGATACGTTTTATGTCCGGACGTCGGCCGGCGATCTTGTGACGGACAAGTTTCACCGCAAGGAGATTCAGCGGGCGCTCCTGCATGCGGTGGCCTGATTGGCCGACATCGATCGGCGGATGACTCCCAGGTCGAATCCATGTCGTAGCGTTCTCGTCTGTGACCACCGCTGACGATGACCCGACGCCCAACTTGGCGAACGACCTGGCGCGATGGAGCGAGGCGCTAGCCGGCATCGCGCGTACCGGGATGGGGTTCACGGAAAACCTCTACGAACGGGAGCGATTCGAAGAGGTCCTGCACGTCGCAGGCGATATCAAGGCGGCGTCACGAGGCGATGAGCGCAGCGAGAGCGTTCGAGATGAGTTCGTCGGTGAATGGGTCGAGTCGATTGGGGAGGGAGTGCCCGGATACGTCACTCCGAAGGTGGCGATCGGTGCCATCGTCGGGAACGATGACGATGAGATCCTCCTGGTCCAGCGGAAGGACTCAGGGATTTGGCTGTACCCAACAGGCTGGGCTGATGTCGGCTATTCGCCTGCGGAGGTGGCGGTGAAGGAAGTGCACGAAGAGACGGGCATCGAGTGCGAGCCGACACGACTTCTCGGTGTGGTTGACGGCCAGCGCATGGGCTTCAGTCGCTTCGGCATGTACATGCTGCTCTTTCACTGCCGGGCAACCGGCGGAGCGCTCGAACCGCACCCGCTTGAGACTGCCGATGTCGGCTGGTTCCCGAATGGAGGTCTTCCGGAGGCCACGGCTGGAGCCGGATGGTGGTCGTCGATGGCCTTTGATGCAATCAGCGGTGTTCAGGCCCCCGCCACGTTTGATGACGTGCGTAGTCCGATTTGGCGTCAGGCCGACTGACTCAACTGGCCAGGCAGTTATTCCTGGTCGCGCAGGAACTGCTCGACTTCGTTCATCAATTCTTCGGAGTCGACCGGCTCGGCTGTGTTGATCGATCCGTCGTCGACGTCGTCGACGATCTCTTCGAGCCGTGACAGGTACTCGGCCATGTCGTCGTCGTCGCCGATCAGCGCTGCAACGCGTGCGTCGTATTCGGCCGCGCCGGTGGCGAGGGCTTGCAGAGGTGCCGGTGTGCCAATCATCGTGCACGCACGCTCGACGAGAGCCATTGCTGCCTTGGGCGAGGGTATTTGCGATGCATAGCCGGGAACTGCGGCCCAGAGCGATGCGGTGGCCAGGCCCGATCGGTGTAGCGCATCATGCAAGACACCAACGATGCCGGTGGGGCCCTCGTACTGAGACCGTTGGAGTTCGAAGCGCTCGATGAGCGTGTCGTCGGTTGCGGTGCCGATGAGTTGCACTGGCCGCGAGTGCGGAACATCGGCGAGCAGCGCACCGAGCGAGACCGCCATGGTCACCCCGAAACGATCACAGATCCCCACGATCTGGTCGGAGAATGCCCGCCAACGCAACGCTGGTTCGGGCCCGAGCACCAAGATGACGTCCGTGCCGGGGAGCGAGACCGACCACACGCCGACCGTCGGCCAGACGATGCTTCGTTGGCGGTCGTCGTCGAGTTTGACCTGAGGGCGGACCGTGGCGAAATCGGTGAACGGCTCAGGATCAATTTCGGCGAGCGCATTGGCGCCCCATGCTTCGATCATCGTGCGCAACGCGACTGACGATGCGTCACCTGCATCGTTCCAACCGGTGAACCCGGCGATCAGTACAGGGCGCGTCAACGTCGGTTCGGACAGCCATCGAACATGCTCGGTCCCCACAAGAACCACGCTACCGTCCAGTGACCGTGAGTGAGTCGAGCCAGTCCCCATCCGTTCCGACACCGTCGGCTGTGCCTGCCGTGCCGCAGAGCGGTGCATCAGTGGCCGTGGCAGCCGTCGTTGACGATGAGTTGGTTGCCGCGTTTGCGCATCTGATTCCGCAGCTGTCGCAATCTTCCCCGCCACCTGACGCCGACCAGCTCCGAGTGCTGGTCGACGGCGCCGACACGGTGTTGTTCGTCGCGCGCGTCGATGGGGTCATCGTCGGCAGCCTGACCCTTGCGTTCTACCGGATTCCCACCGGTCTGAAGGCTTGGATCGAAGATGTTGTCGTCGATGATGCTGCACGGGGTCATGGCGTTGGGCGACTCCTCAACGAGGCCGCGCTCGCCGAAGCAGAGTCGCGAGGCGCCAAGGACGTGAGCCTCACCAGCCGTCCGTCGCGAGAAGCAGCGAACCGCTTGTATCAACGCATCGGTTTCGAAGCGCGCGACACCAACGTGTACCGCTACAAATTCTGACGACCACTCAGGACTGGGCGCGGCGGAGGTCTTCGGCAGCTTGACGGACTTGCCAGTCGCGGTCCTCGAGGGCGCGGTCAATGGCTGCATCCACATGGTCGCCTTCGAACGGCGCGAGCGCCAGCACGGCGCGGCGACGGACTGCGGGCTTGTCGGACGTTGCTGCGATGATCACGTCGATCGCTGCCGGGTCGCCGATTGCGCCCAACGCGGCGACGGCGGCTTCGCGGACGAGCGGTTCAGCCGCATCGGCCGACAGCTCGATCAGCCGACGGACCACTTCGGGCCGGTTCGACTCGTGCTCGCCGCACGCCCATGCGGCAGTCTCCACCACGTTCGGGTCGGTATCTGACAGCGTCGGGACGAGATCAACGGCGGGGTGTGTCGCGGCGACTTCCGCGGCCCGGCGGCGGACCCGAACGTCGTGGTCGTCGAGCGCGGTGATGATCTGTTCGTCGGTCAATTTGCCGAGTCGCTCGAGCGCGCCGAGGGCGGTTGCCCGAACGGCAGCGTCGCCAGCCAGGCCTGCGGCAGCAATGACTGCGTCGCCAGTGTGTCCAGCAATCGCGACTGCTCGGCGATCGGGCATGGTCACTGCTTGAGCAAGTCGGTCAGCGTGATCACCGCGTACGAAACACCGAACGCAATGACGATGGCAAGCACGGCGCCGAGCACGAGTGCAATGCCGGAACTCGCGACGATTGCCCAGGCGCGGCGAAGCACGTTGGGCCGGCGATACAGCGGCACAGTGGTCTCAGCAACGCCGATCGGCACCCATTTTCTGCGAACAACCGGCTCCCTGCGTGGTGTTTGGGGCGTCGCTCTGGCAGTCTTGCGCCACCCAGCAGCAACCAGCGCCGCGATGGCGAGTGCGACCATCCAACCGGCCTGAGTGGTGAGATCTGTGACTGACACGACAAACGACACGGTACTCAACACTCCGCAACCCGCAACGCCACTGGGTACCGCAGACACCATCGTGTCTGGCTCGCGCTGGGCGTGGGTCCCGGCCGTCCTGGGGTTGGTCGCTTTGCTCGGGATCTGTGCCGCAGCGCTCATCCCGGCGACGGTGGTTGCTGAGAAAGAGAACCGGCGAACGATGGAAGTGCAGGAAGCGCCCTATGCCCAGGTCCCGGCATCAGCTGAGTCGGTAAACGACCGTGTCTTGTTCGGCAGCGATCTGCCTGATGATGTCCCACGGTTTGCGCCTGAAGGAGACTTCTTCTTCGTCACGGTCAGCGCACCTGAACAGACCCTCCTCAGCTGGTTCGCAGGCCGTGGTGACCCGGCGATCGACTTACTCACCGAGGAAGACAAGTTCGGTGTCCGCACCGCCTCGCAGCGGCGCGCTGCGGCGCTGCAGCAGATGCGCACCGCCGCGCAAGAAGCCCAGTTCGTGGCGCTGTCAGCGGCTGGCTACGAGCCGGAGATCAGCCTCGGTGAAGTCGTGGTGCAAGAGGTGTTGTGTCGAACGCTGGGTGACGACGGTCTCTGCGAGGAGTTCTTCCCGTCGGACTTGGCCATCGATCCATCCGACACGATTCTCGAGGCTGAGGGTGTCGTGCTCAATTCGGTCGAAGACCTGTCCGCTGTCCTGGAGGGCAAAGCGCCGGGCGACGTGGTCGAACTGAAGATCCGCCGGCCTGACGAAGGCATCCTCGATGTAACGGTCGAACTCGCAGCATCGCCGGATGACCCGGACCGCACCATCATCGGGTTTCGCCCGTTCGATACTCGTGTGGTCACGTTGCCGTTCGAGGTCAGCATCGACACCGGGCGAATCGGCGGTCCATCGGCTGGACTCGCGTTCACGCTGGCGCTGATCGATGAGCTCACGCCTGGTGAGCTGACCGGCGGCACGAACATCGCCGTCACGGGCACCATTTCGCTCGACGGTTCGGTCGGTCCCATCGGCGGTCTGTCGCAGAAGTCAAATGCTGTGCTGCAACACGGCGTCGAGGTGTTCCTTGTTCCGGCGTCTCAGCGAGAGCTGGCGGAGGGGCAGGACGAGCTCCGCCAGAAGCTTGACGACGCGGGCCATGGCCGCGTCGAAATCGTGCCGGTGGCCAATCTGGAGGAGGCGCTCGCGGCGCTCGAAGCCCTCGGTGGCGACCCACTTGTGCCGATTGGCGCCATCGACGCAACTTGAGCACCTCATCGTTGATGCCGGAGCGCTTCGGACCATTGCCACCACCTCGGTTGCCGGGGCGCGTACCGTTGCGATATGGCCATGTCGTTTTCCCGCCCTGACCCGTCGTCGCCGACGTCGATCGCTGACGCTTCCTTCGGCACGAGCCGTCGCGGTTACGACCAGGCCGAGGTCCGCGACTTTCTTCGCATGGTGGCTGCCGAGTTCGGCCGATTGAGTGAACGCGAGCGTTTTCTCGAACGCGAATTGCACGCAGCACAGGCTGAAGCCGGTAGCGGCAGCGTCGACGAGGCGACGATGACGCAGATGCTTGGCGAGGAAGCGGTTCGGGTGTTGACGACCGCCCGCGAGAGCGCCAACGAGATCCGCGACAAAGCCGAACAGGCTGCCGCGCAGCTTCTCCACGAGGCAAGTGACGAAGCTTCGCGAGTGCGTGAGGAAGCTGATATCGAGGCGTCGCGCCGCCGGGCAGATGCAGGCGCTGACGCCGAGTCAGAGTTGTCGATGGCCAAGCAGCAAGGTCGCGAAATGGTCAACGAGGCGCGTGCGTATCGTGAGCGGGTGCTCAGCGAGCTCGCTCGCCGGCGTGAACTTGCACGCGAGCAGATCGAGCAACTCATCCACGGGCGCGATCGTTTGACGCAGGCGTTCGAGCGCGCTCGTCTCGTTGCTGTTGACGTCGTCGCCGAGATGCAGCCGCTGGGCGAGCCGGACGAGTACGTCAATCTCACACCGACCACGGGCCCGCTCCCGGTGATGATCGCCAACTCGCCGCGCCCCGATGGCGCCGAGACGCCCGGTTCCGGCACCCGCGCCGTCGAGGCTCCGGCGGAGGAATCTGTCGACACGGCGGACGAGCCGACCGTCGATGCCACCACAAGGCTGCGGATCATCGAGATCAACGATGACGACCGCGTCGATGCCGTCGACCTCAGTGCTGACGTGGCCGACATCGACGACGTTGAGGCGGTCGATGTCAATGACAGTGCAGAGGCGGTCGATGACGATTCCTCCGACGACGTCAATGCCGAGACAGAGACGATCGAAGCCGAAGCCGAAGCCGAAGCCGAAGCCGACGAAGAGGCCGACCATGTGGTCGTCGATCTCTTTGCCCGCCTCCGTGCCGATACCACAGACGTGGATCGCGCCGATGCCGATGCCGATGCCGATGCCGATGCCGATGCCGATGCCGACAATGCGGTCTTGCCAGCCGATGTGGCGGTCGATGCGCCCGATGATCAGACGGCTGTCGCCGGGGTGACCGCGGCGGACAATGCCATTGAAGATGCGGCTGAAGATGCGGCTGAAGATGCGGCTGAAGATGCCGCCGAGGTCGAGCAAACGGCGTTCGAGCATCGCGACGAGGTGATCACGCCGCTGATCGTGTCGAGCGCGAAGAAGCTCAAACGGGCACTCGCCGACGAGCAGAACGATGTCCTCGATGCGCTTCGCCGCAGCGACGCCGTTCACATGATCGACGCACTGCTGCCGGAAGTGGGCGAGCACGCCTCCCACTACACCGGTGCGATTGGGGAGGATCTGCTGGAGGCAGTCCACCGAGGCAGCGCCACGTCCCGCACGGTCGATCGCAAGATCCGTCAGGCGTTGGCGGCCGACGCCGTCGGTGTCGCCAACGATGCCCTGATCCAGTGGCTCGTGATGCCGCTGCGCGACCGCCTGGCCCGATGCATCACCGAAGGCGAGGGCGACAACGCCGTCGTCACCAAAAAGGTGCGTGCGGTGTACCGCGAATGGAAGACCCAGTACATCGACGAAACGCTCGATGATGTGATGCGATGTGCGCACGGGCGGGGCGTCCTGGCTGGTTTTGACCCGGGTACGCCCATCGTCTGGGAAGTGGATACACGGTTCGCTGCATGCCCCGATTGCGATGACAATGCGCTGGAAGGAGCCATCGCGGCGGGTGGAGAGTTCCCGACGGGTGACTCATTTGCTCCCGCGCATCCGGGCTGCCGCTGCCTGTTGGTTGCCGCGGACCGGTAATCTCAGCGCCAATGCGGCGCTCACAAGACCTTCCGGTCGATCGTCCACGGAGACGCATCAGCGGCCGTGGCGTCCTCATCGCTTTTGGCGGACTGTTCATGTTCGTCCTGATTTTCGGACGCGCCATCGCACGGTTCTACGTCGACTATCTCTGGCACGACGCCCTCGACCGTGGCGATGTCTTTTGGGGCGTGATCGGCGCCAAGTTCACGCTGTTCGCGCTGTTCTTCCTCGCTTTCCTCCTGCTGGCGTTCGCCAACTTGTTCATCGCTGATCGCGCCGCACCGACGTCGTTCCCAGCCAACGTCCACCCGTACGTGGAGCGCTTCCACGAGGTGTTCGGTCAGCGGCTGCGACTCGTGCGCTATGCGTCCGCGTTCGTGATGGCAATCGTGGTTGCGCTTCCCGCAGTGGCGCAGTGGCAATCATGGCTGCTCTTCCGGAACTCGAAATCGTTCGGCGTCGCCGACCCGCAATTCGGTGCCGATGTCGGGTTCTATGTTTTCCAGCTGCCGTTCCTGACGTTCCTGCTCGACTGGATGTTCGTCGCAGTCATTCTCGTGTTGCTGTTCACCGCAGCTGCACACATTCTCAATGGTGGCGTCGTGTTCGTGTCGCCCGTGCCGGCGGTGCGCCATGCCACCAAGGCACACATCGCGGTGTTGCTTGCCGTGCTTGCCGTGCTCAAGGCAGGCGACTACTGGCTGGACCGCTACGAGCTGACCAACAGCACCAGGGGCATCGTCGACGGAGCCACGTACTCAGTCGTCAACGCGCAGATCCCGGCGATCATGCTGCTCATTCTGATTGCGTTGCTCACTGCAGGGCTGTACCTGTCGGTGATCAAGACCGACTCGTGGCGCCTGCCGCTGCTCGCCTCGGCCCTGTGGCTCATCGTCTCCATCGTCGGCGGGGTGATTTACCCCGCCGTGGTCCAATCGCTCATCGTCAACCCAAACCAGGAGTCCCGCGAGCAGGTCTACATCGAACGCAACGTCGAAGCCACGCGCGAGGCGCTGGGGCTGACGGGCGTGGATATTCGCGACGTGCAGTTCGGCACGCTCACCGCAGGTGAGGTTGAAGCTGATCTCGAACCACTCGGCAACGTCCGCTTGCTCAATCCGACCGAGATGGAAACGCGGTTCCTGGTTGACCGCGGCGAAGTCGCCGGCCTGAGCATTGACGACCTTGACGTCGACCGGTACACCCTCGACGGAGAGACCGAGCAAGTGCTGGTTGCAGCTCGCGAGCTTGACCTTGCCGGCATCAGCAACATCGGCTGGCAGGGTCGGCACTTGATCAATACTCGCGGGTGCGGGCTTGTTGCAGCGCCCACGAGCAAGGTGCAGGCCAATCAACGCCCGGACTATCGCACCATCGAACTCGACCGCCCCGAGCTGTACTTCAGCCCGGAGCTCAGCGGTTACGGCATTGCCAACACCGGGTCGACCGAGCGTGAGTGCGACGAGCCCCACACCTACGAAGGCGACCAGGGCGTGCGGATGAACTCCTTCGCCCGTCGTGGAGCCTTTGCCTTGGCCTTCCTCGACTACAACATCATCGGCTCCGGGGCGATCGAGGACGACTCGCAGATGCTCTGGGTGCGCGGAGTCAACGACCGTCTCAACAAGCTCGCACCCTTCCTGTCCTACGACGCTGACCCGTACCCGGTCGGCGTCGACGGCAATGCCGTCTGGGTGGTTGACGGGTACACGACCACCAGTCGCTATCCGTACGGCCAGTCGATCGGCGACGTGCAGCGTTCGTCCCAGTCCGGCCTGTCGAATAGCGACAACTACGTCCGCAACAGCGTCAAGGCCGTGGTCGACGCATATACGGGTCAGGTCACCTTCTACGTCGTCGACGACGAAGACCCCATTCTCCGGGCCTGGCGCAGTGCATTCCCCGATCTGTTCACGCCGTTCAGTGAGATGCCCGACGAATTGGCTGATCACCTGCGGTATCCCGAAGACCTGTTCCGTATCCAAACCGACGTCTATTCGAAGTACCGGATTGATCCGGCGCTGTTCTTCCAGCGCGATGGCAACGCATGGTCGGTCGCTCAGGCACCGGGATCGTCGCCGACTTCCAACACCGGCAATAGCGTGAACTCCACGAGCGATGCGTCGGCGCCCTCTGCGGCCACGTCGACGTTTGCGACGGAGTCTGATGCGGCTCGATTCGTGCCGTACTACACGATGTTCGACACGAGCCTGCCGGGTGAACCGCGCAGCGAAGAGTTCGTGATTCTGCGCCCGTTCGTGCCGTTCTCGACTGGCGACACGCGCACTCAGCTGCAGGCGTACATGACTGCGTCGAGTGATCCCGACAACTACGGCATGCTCACGAGCTACGAGGTGCAGGAACGCAATGGTCAGTTGCCTGATGGCCCGCTACGCGTGGCTGGCAACGCGGAGTCGCAATCCGAAATCTCGGAGCGCATCTCGCTTGACAACCAGGATGCCGGCGGCTCGAAGGTGCGCTTCGGTGACCTTCAGCTCGTTCCTGTCGGCGACGGTCTGATCTACGTGCGGCCGTACTACGTGGCAGTGCCCCAGGAAACTGGGACGGTCAACTCGGTCACCGAGTTCCGTTTCGTGATCGTGTCCTACAACGACAACTCGGTGCTGACGGAAACCATCAGCGAGGGCCTCGCCCGCTTGTTCCCTGGTTTCGAAGGTGATGTCGGTGACAGCATCGGCTCGCCGACCGAGCCGACGCCGGATGATCCCGAAACGCCGGCCGATGACGATGCTCCGGTTGTGTCGACCGACGCAGCCGAGCTCCTGCAGATTGCCGACGATCTGTTCCGGCAGGCCGACGAAGCGCTTGCGGACGGCAACCTCGGTGAGTATCAGACAAAGGTCGATGAAGGCCGCCGGCGGCTTGATGAAGCCATCGTGATTCTCGAGGCCGACCTCCAGAACTGAGACCAAGCCGCGCGCTCGTGGGGGCAGTCTCGGCGGTCAGCGTGCGGGGCGGCGAAGACGTTCGGCGAGTTCGGCGAGGTCTTGGCGAAACTGAATCTGATAGCGGGCCTGCTCGCTGGCGAGCCGTTCGGTGCTCTGCTGGACGGCTTCGATGGCGAGGCTGACAACTGCGGCCTCGTCGCCATCATCGGCCTCGTCGTCGTTCGCTGCGTCGAGCAAGACCTCGAGGTCGTTGCTCAGTTCGGTCAGCTGGTTGGCAAGTTCCATTGAAACGTTGGTCATCCGTCGATCGAGAGTGGCCATGCGTTCGGCCATCTGTGCCATCTCGGCACGCATGACTGCAACGTCTTCGGGATCTACGGTGGCCGCGGCGGGCGTGCTGTCGGCTTGAGCGACTGCTTCGTCGACCCGTCCTGTTTGCGCGGTGAGGTCGGCCGAAATGGCATCGAGTCGTTGCGCGAGCGCATTGATTTCTGCGGGGTCGACGACAGGAGTCTGGTTCTGGGTGGTGACAGTGTCGGACAGCGCCGCGACCTGACGGAGGAGTTCTTCGAAGCGTCCATCAGGTGCGGGCAGCGCGGCCTGGAGAGGAGGCAGGGCCGGCGTCGCGTTGAGCCGTTCGGTCAGTGACTGGACTTCTGCCCCCAGGGTGCTGACGCTGCTGACCTGTTGGTTGACGGCTGCAACATCGTCGCGCACGCGGATGACTTCGCCGTCGACGGAGCCGACGCGATGGGCCAGTTCGGTCGCGTTGGCATCGAGTGTTCCGAGCCGTTCGGCGATCTGGATTCGAGCCGAGTCGAGGGTGCCGACGTGCTGGCCGAGTTGGGCACTGGTGGAGTCAAGCGAGTCAACGCGCTGATACAGCACGGCATTGGTTTGGTCGACCGTTTTGACGCGGCTGTACAGCGCGGTGTTGGTCTCGTCGACGGCCTCGATTCTTGCGAGAAGTTCAGCTTTCTGCTGATCTGCGGCATCGAGCCGCTCGCGCAGCGAGACGATTTCTGAACGCAGGATGTCGAGCTGGTCGGGGGTGTCAGTCTTTTTTCGGAAGAGTCCCATGGAACACAGCTGAATCTAGCTGACTACGGTCTGGTCATGGCCGGAAAAGTGACTCCCAAGAAGATCCTCCTCGACGAATCCGAGATGCCGACGCAGTGGTACAACATCGTTGCTGACCTCCCGACGCCGCCGCCGCCGGCACTGCACCCAGGTACCCACGAGCCCGCAGGCCCCGAGGACTTTGCTCCGCTGTTCCCGATGGCGCTCATCGAACAAGAGGTGTCGACCGAGCGCTACATCGACATTCCTGGCGAGGTGCTCGACGTCTACAAGATCTGGCGGCCGAGCCCGTTGTTCCGCGCCAAGCGGCTCGAGGAGATGCTGGATACTCCGGCACGGATTTACTACAAGTACGAAGGTGGCAGCCCGGCTGGCTCGCACAAGCCCAACACGTCGGTGCCTCAGGCGTACTACAACCACATGGAGGGCATCACGAAGCTCACCACCGAGACGGGTGCGGGCCAGTGGGGGAGTGCCTTGGCATTCGCCACGGCACAGTACGGCATGGAGTGTGAGGTCTGGCAGGTGGCTGCGTCCTACAAGGCCAAGCCAGGGCGCAAGACGATGATGGAGATCTGGGGTGCCACGCTGCATTCCAGCCCGTCTGAGCTGACCGAGTTTGGCCGCCAGTTGCTTGCTGAGAACCCCGACCACAACGGATCTTTGGGTATTGCGATCTCCGAGGCGGTGGCGATGTGCGTCGAGGATCCAAACGCACGCTACGCCCTCGGGTCGGTGCTCAACCACGTGCTGATGCACCAGACGATCATCGGCGAGGAAGCGCTGCTGCAGCTCGCCAAGGTCGACGAGGTGCCCGACGTGCTTGTCGGCTGCACGGGCGGCGGCTCGAACTTCGGTGGCCTGTCGTTCCCATTCCTGCGCGAGAAGCTCGCCGGCAACATGAACCCGACCATCCGCTGTGTCGAACCGGCTGCGTGCCCGACACTCACAAAGGGCGAGTACCGCTACGACTTCGGTGACTCGGCAGGGATGACACCCCTGATGAAGATGCACACGCTGGGCCACAGCTTCGTGCCCGAGCCGATTCACGCTGGTGGCCTCCGCTATCACGGCATGGCGCCGCTTGTATCGCACCTCTACAACGAGGGCTTGGTCGAGGCGATCTCGATTCCGCAGACCGAGTGCTTCGCGGCGGCGCTTGAGTTCGCTCGGACCGAGGGCATCGTGCCCGCCCCCGAGCCGACGCACGCCATCGCGGCGGCGATTCGCGAGGCACTGGAATGCAAGGAGACCGGCGAGGAGAAAGTCATCCTGACGGCGCTCTGTGGCCACGGCCATCTCGATCTCACGAGCTACGACAAGTACCTGTCGGGCGAAATGGTCGACTACGACCTCCCAGACGCCGACATCGCCGAAGCGATGAAATCGGTCCCCGTCATGGGTTGATCCACCCAAGGTGCAAGCAGGTCACCAATGGGGTCGGGTCACTGCTGTGACTTCTTGACCCGGAACGGCGGCAGTGTTGTTGAGTGTCTCAGCGGGTTGGCGGTCAGAGCCGGAGGACAAGATCGTCGCTCTGTCCGGCGGGGTTCCGCGCGGGTGGTGTGAAACCCATCCGGACGAGATAGCGGTCGTGGGAATCGGTGGTGGCTGCAGCGCGTAATTCACTGATGCCGAGTGAGCGGAACACTTTGGACTTGTCGCTGAAGAGCCAGTCGCCCAGACGACTGTCGCGATAGGCGCTGAGGACGTAGTCAAGGTCAACGTCCAATGTGGTGCCGTGCTGGGTACCGATCAGTGCCCCGGCGGGAAGACCGTCTCGGGTCAGGAGCAGTGCCACAACGTCAGGGCCAACGGGCATCGCGAAGTCAGGCTGGAATTTGCCGATGTCGCTGGCGTGAAAGCTGATGAAGTCCAGCAGGAACGGCGAGTCTGCGCGGATTTTGGACACACCCAGGTCGATGCCTCCAGCGCGGAACTCCTTGCTGAGGAACCAGATGTTGATCCCGGCGATGGCGACATTGGTCAACATGATCGGCGCTGACTCGATCAGGAGGCCGTAGACAAAGAAGGTGGCCGAACCGCACAGTGACAGCATCCGGAGGCGCACCACTGAGCTCATTGTGAGCGATGTGACGACGATGGCTGAGGCGAGGTAACCCAGGATTTCGGTGGTGGCGATCGCGATCACTGCTGCAGGCTACGGATCAGGATGAGGTCGACTGTTTGGCGGGGAGCGCGGTGGTCTTCGGACTCGACTGGCCGCGCACGATCACGGCGAGCGAGCCGAGGACGACGGCCATGGCGACGGCTTGGATGGCGAGGAGTTCTTCGTCAAAGAAGATCCAGGCGAGGAGCGCGGAGAAGACGGGGATGAGGAGTGTGAAGGTTGATCCGACCCACAGCGGAATGCGGACGAGCGACCAGTTCATCAACGAGTGGCCGATGATGCCGGACACGGCGATCATGACGAGGAGGAGTCCGAGGTTCTTGGGGGACGGTATCGACATGTCCTGGCCGAAGGCGAAGCCGAGCGGTGTGCAGATGATTGCGGTCCAGAGTGACGTGCCCGCGGTGAACTCGGTGGGCGACATGTCCTTCTTCGACTGCTTTGACGCGATGAAGTAGCCGCCCCAGGAGAACATTGCCGCGGCGGCCAGGAGGTCGCCACGGAGACTGGTGACCTCGTTGTCAGCTGACGAAGCAACGATGACGAAGACGCCGGCCAAGGCGACCAATGACCACAGAGCGTCCTGCCTGCGGATCTTCTCGCCGAAGAATTTGGCGGCGATGATGCCGACGAGGATCGGCTGCAGCGAGCCGATGATCGTCGCGTTGACGATGCTTGTCTCTTTGACAGCGGTGAAGAACAGCGCGATGTCAGCGCCGAGTGCGAGGCCGCCCCACATCGACTTGCGCATGACGCGTGCGCTGAACGGCATGCCCCGGACCTGCATCCAGATGACCAACCCGATGCCGAAGATCCAGAAGCGGTAGGCGCCGATGGCAAGGCCGCCCATCTCGATTCCCTTGGCGAGAATGGTGCCGACTGACCAGGCGCAGACGGCGATACCGGCGCCAAGAAGTCCGCGGGCGACATCGTCGTTGCCCGTCGGCGTCGCTGTGTCTGCTGGTGTCACCGGAGCAACGTACCGGCTGGCAGCGCTGGCGATGTGATCAGTGGCGATTGCGCAGGGTCGGAGCGGGTCGTCCTGGGCGGCACCCCGGCGGGTTGTCAACCGTCACGTGGAGCTTGGTTGTCATCGCCGTGTTGCCGGCGTATTCTAATTTCACTGTTCGCCGCGGGGTGGAGCAGTTCGGTAGCTCGTCGGGCTCATAACCCGAAGGTCGCAGGTTCAAATCCTGCCCCCGCCACCATCTGGAGCCCTGGTTGATCGCAAGATCAGCCAGGGCTTCTTTTGTTACCGACATGGCCGGAACGGCGCGAAGGTGCCAGCCGAGTACGAATTGTTCGATCGTCGCTGAGCATTGTGCCTTGCAGGCGTGTCGCATCGGGGTCTGGCTCCGTGGTCGCCGATTGAGCCAATCACGAATTGCTGGTGCCGATCGGAAAGGAAACGATTTCACACCCAGACGCTCGCCTGCCAAAGCATCGGCGTAGTCTGCGTATCCGTCAACCACCTCTGCGCAGCGACCGGTGTACGCCGCTGGATCGAGCATTCCCTCGATTTCTTGCGCGCCAGGGTGTGGTGATGTGCCCGTCGGCGGTAAGCGAGAAGAGAAAGTTCTCCTCACCGGGTGCGGTGGGTGGTGCTGCGTCGGAGAACACCTTGTGCGCTCTTCAGTGCCTGATGGATTGGCCGAGACGGAGCATCATCGCTTCATCGACGATGAACCCACCTGAGCAGGAGATCTCTCGAAGGTCAGCCAGCGCGGAGTAATGTCGCACCTACGGGTCGTTAACCCAACCGGGTCTGCCGCTCCACCGGAGCCTCACTCAGGCGGTGCGCTGATGCCGATGTGGGGCTCGGCGGCGTTTTGCTCGGATTTAGCCCGGTGGCTCGGCCAGCCCGATGGCTTCGGTCGCGCTGAGTTCGCCGCTGATGACCGCCAGCAGTCCTGGGAGGTAAAGACCGGTCACGATGACATTGGCGTGGACGATTTGCTTCACCATCGCCGGTGTGATTGTTGCACCCTCTACGTCAATGCTTGTCTTGTATCTGATCTCGCCGTCATGCATGTCGAGTTCGAAGTTGCCAATCGCTAACCCGAAGTTTGCGCGGGTGATGTATTCGCAGATCTCCGGAAAGCGATCAGCGGGGCCGCGTTCCGGGACGAGTGAATAGAAGACCAGTTGATGCCCGGGCTCCCTGATCTCGGCCAGGCATACCCAATCCGTTGTCCGACCGCCGTATCTCGTTTGCAGGACCTCTGCGACATCGGTCGGCGCATAAGGCCAGCCCTCGATCGCGAAGAAAGACTCGAGCGCTTGACGGAACCCGTGATGTCGACGGTGCGGTCGACGCCTCAACGAACGTTCTAGATCCGCAGGGCCTGGTCGTCATCTGGTTTTGCCACGGTGAAGTCTGTTAGGCGCGTCTACTGGAGTGACGCAGCGTTGAAATAGTAGGGACGGTCCTAAGGCGGCCTAGACGCAGTCGGGGTCATGTGGTCTGCAACATGTTTATTGGGTTGGACACTGTTGTGGACGCCGGTGCGCAGCCGGGGGGTTTTGTCGTCGCCGGAAGTATTGACAACGAGAGGTCTCGGAGACGTTGAGTTTCCGAGCCTTCGAAGTTTTCGGTGGCGGGTCGGTCTCCACTGCGGGCTGACCAGCGCTACGCAGTTACCTGCCGGTCGTGGCGGAGCCCGGCGATCGACAACACCAACGCAACGGCCGGGACAACCGTCGACAGCCACAGAGCAGCCCGGTAGTCACCGGTCACCGACTGCACGAGTGCAAAAAACGCTGGTCCGATTGCGCTACCGATGACCATCGCGCTCATTTGAATACCAGAGATCGCCCCAAGGTGCCGGCGTCCGAACACCTTAGGGATAGCTGCCGAGGTGAGCGATGAAAAGCAGCCTTGTGCGGCGCCCCACGTGATCACAGCCGCAATTGCGCCCCACCAAGTGTCAAGAAACCCAATTGTTGGGTACATCACCAACTGGGTGAGCGACATTGCGGCTGCGATAACCAGCGGCGTGACGCGATCAGTCATCCAACCCGTGAGCAGCGTGACGGGCACGCTAACGAAGGCGATAGGGACAAAGATGCGCACGATCTCGCTGTCGGTGAGCCCGAGTTCTGCACCGAGGTCCACAATGTGGAACGTGACGGCAGTTGCGGTCGAAGAGAGCGCTGCAACCGGAATCGTCAGCGCCCAAAACCGGACGTCACGGAGGGCCTGTGCCCGGGTGGCGTCGTGCTCGGTCCCCAAGATCGGCAACGTCTGTTCTGCTGTGGATGCACCGGGCTCGGGTCCGTCGGCGATGGCGGTGCGGTTCTGCCCGTCAATTTTGATCCCGGCGGCCTCGGGACTGACTCGGTAGAAGGTGATGATGATCGAGCCGACGACCACAACCAAAGTGAGCGCCATGATTCGCCACGCCGTACGGAAGCCGTTGATATCGATCAGCATGAGGAAAAGCGCAGGGCAAGCAGCGATAGCGAAGCCCACGACAGAGCTAGATGCGGCAGTCACGAGCCCTCTCCGGCGGTCGAACCACTGCGCGACCATCGTGCGCGAGGCAAGCGTGAGCAGGCCCTGTCCGCTGAATCGCAGACAGCCAAATCCGACGGACATAACAACGAGACCGATGGGGGTACTCAGCGGCCTAATTGCGCTCAATGCGACGAGGGTCGCCGAAAGGCCGAGCGTTGCGGCGAAGGCAACCACCCGCGATCCGTGCCGGTCAATCGCTCGACCGCCGGCTCCAAGGAAGAGGCCGCTCATTCCGGTGCCGACGAGGTAGGCAATCGCCAACTGCAACCGGGTGAGCCCAGTTGTCGAGATGAGGTCGTCGGTGAAGACACTGACACCGGCGGTCTGGCCGGGTACTGAGGCGATCGCTCCGATCGTGCCTGCGACCACTACAACCCACCCGTAATAAAACGGTACCCGTCGCGGGTCGAACGGGCGGTTGCCAGCCAGTCGCCGCCGTCGAGATACCAGAGGTTCTAGTGGCGGTGGAAAGGGTTCATCGATCCACTCACGGCCCATCAAACTGGATGATACGGACGCAATCAAGCGTCGGTGGTTTCGGCTGGTATCTCGTGTGGGTGTCCATGCCGGCTGGTTGGTCTACGGGCAAATTGTCACGGTGCGAGAACAGCCTGGGTTGGCGTTCTACGATCGTTTCATGACCTCCCGCTTGATTGAACCGTCTTTCTGGACGCAGCCTCTTGACGATCGAATGCAGGAGATGATCGCGATCCGCGAATCCGGACCCTTCAGCGAGGTCCAGTTCGTCAATGACATGACCGGTGAGGAAGAACGATTCTTCGCTGTCACTCGCTTCGACGAGATCGTCCAGATCAGCAAGAACGCCAAGGAGTTCAGTTCTGCCCAGGGTGCGATCTCGATCGTGGACCTACCGCCTGAAGCACTCGAATTCTTCGGGTCGTTCATCAACATGGACAACCCGCGCCATCAGCGTCAGCGCGCGATTGTCGCCAAGACGTTCACGCCGACTGACCTCGCGACAGTCCTCGATTCGGTTGAGACAATTTCGCGTGAGGTCATCGACGGATTCTGTGAGCAGGGCGAGGTTGACCTGGTGAAGGCGCTCTCGCAACCATTTCCGCTACTCGTGATCTGCGACATGATGGGGATCCCGCGCAGCGAGTTCGACACCGTGCTCAACGCAACGAATGTGATACTCAGCGGTGGCGACCCCGAGTTCATCGGTGACGGCGACCCAATGATGGCCATCTTTGGTGCCGGAATCCAGCTGACCGAACTGATGAACGAACTCGCTGACGAGCGTCGGAAGAACCCCACAGACGATCTCACATCGAAGCTCGTTCACAATGATCTCGATGGTGAGATGCTCGCCCCCGAAGAGGTGGCGCCGTTCTTCATCCTGCTTGCAGTCGCCGGCAACGACACCACTCGGACGGCGATCAGTCACGGCATGAACCTTCTCGCGCAGCACCCAGAACAGCGCGCTATCTGGCAACACGACGTTGAAGGTGTCACACCAACCGCAGTCGAGGAAATCGTTCGCTACGCGTCGCCGGTCACCTTCATGCGCCGCACCGTCACCAACGACCTCACGATGTCGGGCCACGATTTCGTGACGGGCGACAAGGTCGTGATGTTGTACGGCGCAGGCAACCGCGACCCGAAGGTCTTCAAGGATCCTGAGCGGTTCGACGTGCTGCGCAGTCCGAACCCCCACCTCGGTTTTGGTGGCCCCGGTCCGCACTTCTGCCTCGGTGCCAACTTGGCGCGACGCGAACTCGCGGTGGTTTTCCGCGACTTGTTTACCCGGCTTCCCGACATCGAAGTGGTGGGTGACGCCGTCCCGCTTGACGTCGCAGGGATCCCGTTGGTCACCGGCGTCAAACATCTCAACGTCCGTTTCACGCCGACGCCCCGCTCAGACGCCTGAGACCGAGTCGCCGCGCAGGCCGCGGCGGCCTTTCGTAGCTGGCCAGGCGCGGAGTCGTCGGTGAGTCCGACGGCGCCACTGCCAGGGCGCCCGCCTACGTTTGTGTGATGGACCTTGGACTCACCGGCAAACGCATTCTCGTCACGGGCGGAAGCAAGGGCATCGGCCGTGGCATCACGCAGGCGCTCCTCGAAGAGGGTGCGGTCGTCACGATCTGTGCCCGCAACGCGGACGGCCTCGCAACAGCTGCAGCTGAGTTGTCGGCGCTGGGCACGGTCCATCACCGTGCTACCGACATGGCCGTCGAGGGTGACCCGACGGCGCTCGTCGAATGGGCGGCCGAGCAGATGGGTGGGCTCGACATCGTCGTCTCGAACGTGTCGGCGATGGCGGGACCGGATTGGAGCGCATCGGTCAATGTCGACCTCGTGCGAACCGACGAACTCCTCCGCGCTGCGCTCGGCAAGATGGAAGATCACGCAGGTGCCAACCTCGTCTGTATCGGCTCGCGTGCAGCCAGCACCGGAGCGCCGCGGATCGCTGCTTACGCAGCGGTCAAAGCAGCAACGGTCAGCATGGTGAAGTCGCTGGCATTCGAGGTGGCACGGCGCGGCATCCGGGTCAATGTCGTCTCTCCGGGCGACATTCTGTTCCCGGGAGGGGTCTGGGACGATGCTCGCAAAGAAGGCGGCAAACTCTGGGACGCGACCCTCAAGCAGAATCCGTTTCGTCGTTTGGGGACACCCGAAGAGATCGCGAACGTGGTCGCGTTTCTCGTGAGTGACCGAGCCAGCTTTGTGACCGGAGCGAACATGCTCGTCGATGGTGGCGCCACGACGGGTCTCCAGATCTGAGCGTGCGGTTTCTTGAGTCGGCCTCAGCCGAACGTGTCGAACAGTTCAGCGAATGCTTTGACCTGGCCGCCCGAGGTCGATGATGGGACCAGAATCGGCGCAGTGATACCGGCGTCAAACCAGGCCTCGACTCCGTCGCGAACGCGATCTGCTGAACCCGAGAGCGTGCAGTCGTCAAGCCAGGCGTCGCTCATCGCAGCGAAAACGGCGTCCTTGTCGCGTGCAGCCAGAGCGGTGGCGACTGCCTCCATCTCGGCCTCGTATCCGGCGTCAATCCAGTAGTTGCGATAGTTGGGCAGGGCGACATAACCCTGCAACGTCTTGCGGTTTCGGGCGCGGGCGGCTTCGATGTCCTCGTCAATAACGGTCGGAATCATGTTGCCGATCCAAAAGTCTGATGAGCGTCGATCATCGGGGACGAGGTCGAGCGAATGCTCCATCCGACTCCGCGACGCATTGGCCCAGACCGCACCGTCACCGACCTCCACGGAGAGCTCAACCATCTTGTCGCGCAGGGCGGCAAGCACGACGTCGGGCAGTCCGCCCATCTGCTCGGAGGCTTCGCGCATTGTCGTGACGTACTCGCGCATGTCGCTCAGCGGCTTGCCGGTCTCGACGCCGAGGCGTTTGATCACTGGGCCGTGGGTGACGCCGACACCGAGCCTGAATCGCCCGTCAGCGATTTCGTGGAGGTAACTCGCGGACGTCGCAAGTGCCACTGGATGTTGCAGATAGATGGGCTGAATCGACGTGCCGAACTCAATGGTGTTGGTTGCGTGAGCGATGGAGAGGCACAGCCCCATCGCATCGCCGAAGCTGGGGCAGTAGAGACCGGAGAAGCCGCGCTGTTCGATCTCGGCTGCCAACTCGACGGTCTGGGCGCGGCGCCCCGGGACGGCGGCGAGGGACACGGCGGGCATGCGTTCGGTCATAGGCCGAACCTAGGCAACTCAGTCGTCGCGTGACGATGCGGCCCACGGCGTCGCGGTTTCACCCGCTCCTCCCGGCGCTCAGGCTTCGTCGCGGATGACCTGTGCGCCGGCGGGGTCAACAATCATGCCGTGCACTCGCGCGTTGTGGTTGTGTCCGACGTGGTGCAGTGCGAACGCCGACTGGATCGAGGTGTACATCCCCATCTGGTCGAGCGTGTTGTTGACGCTTTGCTTCGCGAGGGTGAGGCCGATCATCGGGCGTTGGGCGATCCGCTCGGCCATTGCCAACGTCGTCGATTCAAGGTCGTCGCGTGCGACGACGGTGTTGACCATGCCGCATCGGAGTGCCTCGTCCGCGGTGATCGAGCGGCCGGTGAACAGCATTTCCTTGGCCAGGCGGGCGCCGGCCTCAAAGGGGTGCGTGAAGTACTCATGGCCGTTGACGCCAAAGGCGACAACCGGGTCTGAGAACGTCGCGTCGTCGCTGCACACCACGAGGTCCATCGGCCACATGAGCATCAGTCCGCCGGCAATTACCTTGCCGTGCACCTGGGCGATGGTCGGCTTGGGGATGTTCCGCCACCGCCAGCACAACCCGACGTACATCTCGGCCTCCTTGGCCATGTAGCCCTCGGCGCCCTCGGCGTCGAAACAGCACCAGGTGCCGAGTGGATCGATGTCGGACATGTCGGTGTCGGCGCGAAGGTCGTGGCCGGCTGAGAAGTGTTTGCCGTCCGCGGCGAGGATGATCACCCGGACCTCGTCGTCGCGTGCAGCTTCGTCAAAGGCCTCGTTCAGCTCGCTGAGCATCTGGTAGTTCTGCGCGTTCGCGGCCTCAGGTCGGGCGAGCGTGATCCGAGCGACGCGGTCACTCGGGCGCTCGATGCGGATGTGTTCCCAGGTGTTGTCGGCCATGTTGTGTTCAGTCCTTGGTGTAGACGAAATGGGTGTCCATGTCAGCCTCGATGTCGGCGATGTGATCGATGTACGCCGGGAAGCCGCCGTTGTAGTTGCCGTCCTGGCGTCGGTTTTCCTGGCCTTCGAAGTTGTAGTAACCGGGCGTGCACTCTTGATTGCGTGTGGTTTTTCCGCGGTGCGCAATCACCTCGTGCACCCACCAGTCCTCCGACTCAGACGTCACATCGATGGTGTCGTAGCCGTGCGTGCGGGCGTGCTTGATGCAGTTCGCAATGTGGTCGCCCTGCACTTGCAGCAGGTCGGTGAGGTTGAACTGAAACGATGCCTGGTAGCCGCCCATGATGAACATGTTCGGGAAACCGGCGGTGTGGATGCCCAGCATGGTGCGGATGCCGCTGTCGTACTTGTCGTTGAGGTCGAGATCGTTGTCACCGACGATCCGGTTGTAGATGCCGGTCTGTTGCACTTCGAACCCGGTGGCGTAGATGAGGAGGTCGACTTCATACTCGACGCCGTCGAAGATCGGGCCGCGCTCGCCGATCTCGGTGACACCCTTGCCATGGGTGTCGATGAGGTGCACGTTCGGTCGGTTGAACGCAGGGAGGTACTCGTTGTGGAAGCACGGCCGTTTGCACATCAGCATGTACCACGGCTTCAATGACTCGGCCGTGGCAGGGTCCTCGACGGTGTCGTCGATGCGCTTGTGGATGCGCATCATCGCGTCGATGTTGTTGTTCTCCTGACGGCGGATCTTCTCGTCACGAGTGATGCCGCCGCGCAGTTGACCGCGGCGTTCGGCCTGCTCGCGCAGCTTGCTGACGATCTTGGCGCGGCGCCTGGCCTGCCAGCCGTCGCCTTGCTTGGCTGCCCACTCGTCGCTGGTCTCCCAGTCGTCACGGATGTCGATCGAGGACGGGGTGCGCTGGAACACGTGCACGCTCTTCGCCGTCTTGGCGAGGTTGGGGATGATCTGTACGGCGCTTGCGCCGGTGCCGATGATGCCGACGCGGACGTCGCGCAGGTTTTCGAGGTCGGCGCCGGTGAAGCCGTAATCCCAACGCGACGTGTGAAAGGAGTGTCCCCGGTACGTCTCCATGCCGTCAATCCGCGCCAAACGCGGCTTGGCCAACGTGCCGTTTGCGCAGACCACGAACTTGGCGCGCATCGTGTCGCCGCGATCAGTCGTGATGTTCCAACGTTGGGCCTCGCCGTCCCACACCGTCGAGGTCACGGTGGTCTGGAACACGGCGAGGTCGTACAGGTCGTACTTCTCGGCGATTGCCTGGCAGTGGGCGAAGATCTCTGGGCCCTGCGCGTAGTGCCGGGTGGGGACGTAGTTCATCTCGTCGAGCAGCGGCAGATAGTCGTAGGCGACCACATCGCACGCCACTCCCGGATACCGATTCCAGTACCAGGTGCCACCGACGTCGGCGCCGCGTTCGACGATGCGGATGCTCTCGACACCCTTTTCGCGCAGTCGTGCCGATGTGAGCAGTGCGGAGAATCCGCCACCGATGAACAGCACCTCGACCTCGCCGCCGTTGGCCACATCGTCAATCGGTGTGCGCTCGACCCAATCGTCGGCGTACGGGTCACGTGCGAGGTCGGCCATCGCGCCGTCGAGATCGCGGTAGTTCTCGGTGCCGGGCGGTCGGTATTCGAGGCGGAGGTCGCGCTCCTCGGCAAATTTGGCCTTGATGTCGTCGTAGTACTCCTGCGGTGGACGGTCGGCGCGCTCGGTCACGTCGAAGTCCATCACGAACTTGTCCTGCTTCTCTTCGGCCATGAGGTCATCATCGCGGGGATGTAGCGTCGTCATCGGATCGGGGGATCCGTGACATCAGCGCCGACTCTCAGGCGCGCAAGCGAGATGGGGCCACAGGGTGGGAAAGTCATGAGCGACGACCAGTTGGTATTCGAACCACACGGCAAGGTGGCGGTGATCACCGGCGCGGCCGGTGGCATCGGTCTCGGCATGGCTCGGGCATTCACCGAAGCCGGAATGGCGGTGGTGATGGCGGACATCGATGCTGATCGCGTCGAGGCAGCTGCCGCGGAGTTGCGATCCGCCGGACACGACGCGATCGGCGTGCAGGCCGATGTCTCGAAACTTGACGATGTGCAAGCGATGGCCGACGCGACGATGGACACCCACAAACGCGTCGACGTACTGTGCAACAACGCCGGAGCTGCTGTGTTTGCGAAGCTCTTCAACGTCACGGTGGACGATTGGGAATGGACACTCGGGGTCGACCTGTGGGGACCGATCTATGGCACCAAGGTCTTTCAACCGCTCATCCAACAGTCCGAGCATGGAGGGCACATCAACACCACCTCGTCGGTCTCGGGCCTGATCGCCGGTGCTGCCGCGGGCCCGTACAACGTCGCCAAGAGTGGCGTCATCGCGCTCATGGCAACGCTTGAACGCGAGTTTCGAATCGGCAAGTCACCGCACCATGCATCGGTCCTCTGCCCCGGGCCGATCAACACCGAGATCAGCCGCAACAGCGTCCGCAACCGCAAGGCGGCACAGGGTGAAGTGGCGCAGGCCGGCGAGGCCGGCAAGAAGCTCGGCAGCAAGATCGGCGACTTCCTGTCGAACGGGATGGATCCCGACGAGGTGGGCCGCATCGTGCTCGACGGCATTGTGAACGGGAGGTTCTGGATGTTCACCCATCCTCGACTGCTCAAGCTCTATCGCGAGCAGATCGAGATGATGGATCCCGACGGGATGCTGTCCCAAGGCAGGCTGACCTGATGGCGGGGCCGCGGCCGCTTGATGGGGTGAAGGTGCTCGACCTCTCGCGAGTCTTCGCCGGGCCGATCGCCGGACGCACGCTCTCTGATCTTGGTGCGGACGTCGTGAAGATCGAGCCCCCCGATGGCGACGTCACGCGACTGTGGGGTCGCAAGACCGCCGGTCTCTCGACCTACTTCACGCAGCAGAACTGCGGCAAACGAAATGTTTGCATCGACTTGCAGGCCGATGGCGGCCCTGAGTTGGTGTTGCAACTCGCCGAGCAGGCCGACGTGTTGATCGAAAACTTTCGCCCGGGCGTGATGGCGAAGTTCGGCCTGGACTGGGCCACCGTGCATGCTCGTCATCCGGAGCTGATCATGTTGTCAATCAGCGGCTTCGGTCAGGACGGCCCAGAGGCGCAGCGCGCCGCGTACGCCTCGATCATCCATGCCGAATCGGGCATCCTGCCCCACGGGGTCGGTGACGAGATGCCGCTCGACCTCGACCTGAGCGCCGCGGACGTGCTCTCCGGGATGCACGGTGTGATTGGTGTGCTCTCGGCGCTCCGGATGCGCGACGCCGGCCACGGGGGGCAGCACATTGACATGGCGATGATCGATGCGATGACCTTCTCGGCCGACATCATTGTCAATGTGCTCGACGGAGCCCGACGAACTGAGTCGGTCAACGGTGAGGTGTGGCGAACCGTCGACGGACCCAAGATGTTGACCGGGGGCCTCCGCTGGATCTGGCATCAGCTCTCGAAGACCGCGGGGTTGGTCGATCCGACGCCGGCCGACGCCGATATCGCCGACAAGGTTGCGTCGCGTCGCAGGATCATCACGGACTACCTGTGTGGCCTCGCGGGTCGGGCCGAGGTCATCGCAACCTTTGAAGCGGCCAACCTGGCGTGGGCTGACGTCCGGGATTGCAGCGAAGTATTGGAGTCTCCGACTGTCATGCATCGCAACACGGTGGTCGAGGTCGACGACCGGGCCGGTGGCACGCGCAAGGTGGTACGCAACCCGTATCGGATGTCGGCGACTGACTGCTCCGACGTCGGCGTGGCAGCGTTTCGCGGGGAACACAATGCCGAAGTACTCGACGAGTGGCTTGGTATTGCTGCGGCCGATATCGGCGCGTTGAGCACGGACGAATGGGTGCAGTCATGAACGACGAATTGGTGCAACGACTCATCGACGAGTCGGACCTGCGCGACCTCATCCATCGATACGCGTTCGGCCTCGATCACGAAGACTGGGACTTGTGGCGAACCGTGTTCGCTGACGAAGTCACCATGGACATGAGCGATTACCAGCCGGAGCCACCGCCGCGTCCAGCGCCCGCTGACCGGGTGGTCGCCAATGCCCGCGTGCTGTTTGCCGGTCTCGAGCGCTCGCAGCACTTCATCGGTTCGCACCGCTACGCGATCGACGGCAACCGGGCCACGATCACGGCACACATGCGCGCCGAGCACTGGCTGCATACCGGACAGGGGTCCGACCGCTACACGATGTTTGGTACCTATACCGATGATGCGATCCGCACCGTCGACGGTTGGAAGCTTGAGCGTGTTCGGCTGCGCCTGCTCCGCGAAGAAGGCAACCGGTCACTGATGCGCGAGGCCGTCCGTCGCGGCAGATCCTGAGAGTCGCAAATGGCTTCCGACCGTGTGGGCGATCTCAGTCAGGCCGGCGACGGAGGGTGACCACCCGGTGCTGGACTCGCCAACCGTCACCGGTCTTGATCACCTGGTCGTAGTACGAAGCAGTTCCAGCGAGACCGCCGCGCAGTAAGGCGACGATCCGGAAGTTGAGGCGAACGCCATCGTCATCAGCATCGACGTAGATGTTCGTCATTGTGTGGGTCTTCGGATGCTCGGCATCTTCGTCCATGAAGCGCCGAATCTCGGTCAGCCCTTCGAGGAGCGGAACGCCAAGGTCGGTCATGTCGAACGTGGCGTCATCGGTGAAAATTCGGTCGAGCCGCGCCCAGTCTCGATCATCGATGGCGTCGCCGTATCGCCCGGGCAGTTCGTGCAGTTCGAGGCGGTCATCAGTCGAGATGGTCATCGTGTGCTCCGTTTGATCGGGTTCGGCTTGTCCTGCGCTTAGTTGCGTGGCAGCTCGGACCACGGTCGTTGGCGTTGTTCGGACTCGCCGGGCTCGCGAGGCAGCCCCAGCACTCGCTCACCGATGATGTTCCGGTTGACCTCGTCGCTGCCGCCGGCAATCGACATTGCCGGAGTGAACATGCAGTACGCATGAAACTGCCCGCCAGTCGGTGTGTCGTCTCCCCACAACATGCCCTCAGGTCCCATCGCTTCGAGTCCGAGATCGCGTGTCCGGCGTGACACCTCCGCGCCGATGACCTTGAGCGTCGAGACTTCGGGCCCCGGCTGACCGCCCGCTTTGACCGCCGCCATTGATCGCGCTGTTGACCAACGTGATGTTCGGCGGAGTTCGGCGAGCTGCATCATTCGTTGTCGTCGAATCGGGTCCGCCGAACCATCAAACTCATCGAGAATGTCGTCGAGGAGCCGGTTTGCCCCGCCGCTCATTGCCAATCCAAACCCGTCGACGTCTCCGTCGACCGCTGCTGCATGCTCGCCAGCAGTGCGCGTCAGATCGGCGCCGGCGAAATCGAATCCGCTACCGGATCCGGAGTTGTCTGGATCGCGTTCATGCGACAGTGTTGTCATACCGACCCGCCAGCCTTCGCCCTGTCCGCCGAGCAGGTCGTCGTTGGCAACACGAGCCTCGGAGAGGAACACCTCATTGAAGGCAATGTCGCCGGTCATTTCGCGGAGCGGCCGAACATCGACGGCGTCTTGGGTCATGTCGATCAGGAAGAAGGAGATGCCTTTGTGCTTGGGCAGATCCGGGTCGGTCCGTGCCATCAAAATGCCGAACGCCGCATTCTGAGCACCTGAGTTCCACACCTTCTGGCCGGTGATGATCCACTCGTCGCCATCGCGAACGGCACGCGTCGACAGGCCAGCCAGGTCGCTGCCGGCTCCTGGTTCGGAGAACAGTTGGCACCAGGTGTCGGTGCCGCGCACAATGCCGGGCATGAAGCGATCGAGTTGTTCGGAGGTGGCGTAGGTCAGCAGCGTCGGGGCCACGAGAAACGTCGACAAACCCTTGGGAGGCCCGTACGCGCCAGCGTCCAGTCGAGCCTGCTCGGCCTGCTTGGCGTCACGCGGGCTGAGCCCGCGGCCGCCCCGCCCCTCGGGCCACGAAGGAAAGGACCAACCCGTTTCGGCGAGGAGCGCCCACCACTCGCCGACCGGGCGATCTGGGTCCCAGTTCTTGGAGTACCACTCGAACGCCTCGTCGTAGATCGAAGTCGACATGGTTATGCCAGCCACGAGATGAGGGCGGCCGCGATGTCTTCGCCGCAGTCGTCTTGGATGAAGTGGCCGCCAGGAGCAAACTCCTGATGGGGCTGGCCCGAAGCCCCGGGCACGCGCTCGATGAACTCGTGGTGCAACTTGCCCAACACTGGATCGCCCGGACAGGCAAGCGTCAAGAACGGCTTGTCCCATTGCTCGAGAATCTGCCAGGCCGCGATGTTCTCAGCGACGCCACCGTGCTCTGGCGTGATCGGGACCAGCGTCGGAAACTCCCGAGCCCCCGCCATGTGCGCTTCGTCGGGGAAGGGCGCGCGGTACGCGTCCACCTCGTCGTCGGTGAGCTCGCGAGCAGCAGTTGCCCGCTGCATCAGTGCACCGCAATCCATGAACGCCATGTTCTGCGACGCTGCCAACCACATGTCGAAGCCGGGGCCGAGGGAGGCCCCGACCGGAAGTCCGGTGTTGCCGATGGCCACGCGCTCAAAGCGGTCAGGGTCCTCGGCAACGACACGGAGGCCGATCAGCCCGCCCCAGTCCTGCGCGAACAACGTTGCGGTCGTCAGTTCAACTGCAGCGATGAACTGGTGGATCCAGGCCACGTGACCGTTGTAGGTGTACGCCGATCGTTCGACGGGCTTGTCTGATCGGCCGAACCCGATCAGGTCGGGGGCCACACACCGGAAGCCGGCGTCGACCAAGGGCGGGATCATCCGTCGATACAAGTAGCTCCAGGTCGGCTCGCCGTGCATGAGGAGCAGAACGGGTCCATCGGTCGGGCCCTCGTCGATATACGCCATGCGGAGTCCATCGATGTCGACGTACTTGGGTGCGTATGGAAAGTCTGGAAGATGCGCGAAGCGTTCGTCTGGAGTTCGCAGGAACTCGGTGCCGGTTGGTGTCTGGGTGGCGGCCATCGGTGAAACGTATCGCTCGTGCCGGTGCTGTTCAGAGCTGGGCTTGTGGGGTTCGGTGCGTTGGGCCGGGCGGCGGGTCGTTCGGTCGTGAGAACTCAAGCTGCCTGGTCAGCGGCCCTGCATCGCGAGCGTGACGCAGAGTGGGGTTGGCGGCACGGATGGCGTCGGTGCTCGTCCCGACTTAAAAGTAAGCAGACTCTAACGTAAGAAGTGGCTAACGCAGAGAGCATTCAGCGATACAATCATGTGACCGGATCGGACACGATGCTCGACCGGCCCACCGCAAGCCGCATCCCGCGGCACCGAGCAACGGAGCGCCAATGGACGCAGCAGCACGAGCCGTCGCTGAGCCGACTCGACGAGAAATCCTGCACCTCGTCAGGCATGACGAACGCACGGTCAGTGACATCGCCGAGCACTTCGACATCACTCGCCCAGCAATCAGCCAACACCTGCGCGTGCTTGCCGATGCAGAGTTGGTGACGGTGCGCAACGAAGGCACCCGGCGCTACTACCGGGCCCGCCCCGAAGGGCTCGCCGAGCTCACGGAATGGATGGCCGGGTTTTGGACGTCATCGCTGCGGTCGTTGGCCATTGAAGTCGAACGTGAACAGTGGAACGCCCGCAAGCAGCAACAGAGAAAATCGAAGAAATAACAGGGTGAGAGCCGACGTGTCGACTCAGGGCCCGTCGATATCGGCCGGCACCTGATGTCCGGCGAGCCGGGCCGCAGCAGCACAACACGCGCGATACAGGCGCCGATCGTCATCAGATGGGAGCGCCGCGAGATGTGCCCGAATCGTCACCCAGTCCGCTCGCGCTGCCGGTCCGGTCAGCGCGTCGGCCGCACCGCGAGCCGCAACATTGTCGAGCGTGTTGGACATCATCGACCAGTAGGCCGCGACGGGAACGCCGACTTCTTCGGCGAGGCGCTCGATCTGCGCGCACAGTGCAGTGAGGTGGTTCGCCGCAATGGTCGCAGCAGCGTGATACGCAACGCGTTGAGATGGAGCCACTTCCACAGCTTGGCCACCGAGCGACTCAACAATGTCGCGGAGCAACGGATCGCCATCGATCGCAAACGTGCAGTGGTCGAGCAGCCTGCGGGCACCGGTCTCGGCGTCGGGCAGCGACATCAACGGGTGTAAGGAGCCGACGCGCTGGTGCGGCGCAAGGAGGTCGAGGCCGGACGCTCCGGACGCGTGGAGGTAGAGGGCCGATGATCCCGGGAGTGCAGCGGCAACAGTTTCGATTGCAGTATCGGAGACGGCGATGAGCACGACGTCCGCGAGCGCGACCTGTTCCGCCAACTCGGTCAACTCTTTCTGGCTCGCAGTGTTCGCAGTAATCGGTCGGGCCGGAACCGACGTGACGACCCAACCCGTCGCAGCCAGCGCGCGGCTGAACGCCGCGCCAGCTCGACCAGTGCCGACAACGACGCACCGCCCCGGCGACTCGTTCACGGGTTGAGGAAAGTGGAAAGGCCCTGCTGCGGGACGGCTGCAACGCGAGCAAAGAGCGAGTCAAGGTCGTCGTCGGTCATCGGTGGTGGCGAACCGAGAAGTTCGAGCTGCGCGTCGTAGTGCAGCTCGCAACCCCTGTCGTTCGACGTGAACGTGAGAACGTCGTAGGCGCGGAAGGTGTCGTTGATTCCCTCCATCACGAATCGATGGGGAGCTTCCACTTCAAGCAACTCGTACACCACAGTCGCTGGCTGACCGTCAAAACCGGTGACGGTGACCTCATAGGTCGAGCCGACCGCCTGGCCCTCACCGGTCAAGCGGCGCGGAGTGGTGACGCCTCGGTCCCACTCGTTGACACGCCGGAGGTCGATACATCGGTCGAATGCCTCGCGCACCGAGAGGGCAGATTGAACGCTGAACACCTGCTGAGCCATGCCGATGAGACTCGCACACTTTCTCCTCAACTGTCTGAGCCCGGCGGTCGATACATCATCATGACAAGTGTTGACGTCGCAACGGTGCCTGGCACGGTGGAGCCCCCACTGCAGTGTGGAACGATCCTCGTGAACAGCCTGGGAAACCTACGCGTGCTGAGATCCCGGACACGTGAGGACGACGGTTGGAACTGCGCAGACGGTGCAGCCATCTCCGATCAAGACGCAACCAACGGCGAGAAGTGGCAGGCCTACGAGCCCAGCACACTTGCTGCTGACCTGCAGCTGGCTCGCGAACTCCACGAGATGGCTGGAGCACGTGAGCTCAGCGGTGGTCTCGCCACGTGGGATGCGTGCTCCGGCCGCCGTTGTGTTCTCCCGAAACTCGCAAGGATCGTTCGCTGAACCGAACACTGACCATGTCAGGCCACGGGCACGTGCTGTCGTGCCCACTCGTACATGGCAATGCCAGACGCCACTCCGGCATTGAGTGATCTGGTCGACCCAAACTGTGTGATCGCGCACGTCATGCTCGCCGCAGCATTTGCCTCGGGCGACAATCCGGGACCCTCTTGCCCGAAGAGCAGCACACACTCGCGTGGCAGCGATGTGCGCTCAATCGGAACCGACCCCTCAATGTTGTCGATGGCAACGATCGGGACCGACTGCTCAGCAGCCCAGGCCGCGAAGGCGCTGATGGTTGCGTGGTGATGAAGGTGCTGGTATCGGTGCGTTGACATCGCTCCACGGCGATCCCAGCGGTGTGGTCCGATGATGTGCACGGCGGCCGCAAGGAACGCGTTTGCGTTGCGCACGACGGTGCCAATGTTGAAGTCATGTTCCCAGTTCTCGATCGCGACGTGCAGGCCATGGCGGCGCAAGTCGAGGTCATCGACGATTGCTTCGACCGTCCAGTATCGATATCGGTCCACCACGTTGCGACGGTCGCCGCCGGCGAGCAGCTCCGGATCGAAGTGCGGTTCGGTTGGCCAAGGCTGAGGATGCGGTCCGACCCCCACCGTGTTGGAGTGTGCAGGCGACGCGGGGCCATGATCGTCGCTCACGTCGGCCAGGTGTCGGCGACGCGATAGCCGAGGGGCCAGGGGTCAGTTACGTCGGTCTCGTACGCGAAGCGGCCGTACCGCCAAGCTCTGCCGGTCACCAGCGGCACGATGGCATCGAGGTCGCCGACCTTGGTGTCGCTCTCGATCTGACCGACGAACTCCGAACCGATGACCGATTGCATCCGCAAACGATCCCCGACGGCCATGGTCCCCTGCGAGCGCAGCAGTGCCATGCGCGCCGACACGCCGGTGCCAGTCGGCGATCGATCCAGCTTGCCTGGTTCGACCACCACCGTGTTCGTCATCATGAAGTCGTCACCGGAGTCGCGCTCGAGGGGCCCGGCGATCTGGCAGAACGAAAAGTGCGTCCAGTCGGTCGTCGGGTGCGCGAACTGGAGCTGGTCGTTCGCCGCCCGAGTGATCAGCGATCCGAGCGCGGCGAGCTCGCGAGCCGCCTCGGGGACGACGGTGATACCGAGGTCGATGGCATCGACCATGACGAAGCTGTCGCCGCCGAATGCGGTGTCGACGCGCAGTTCGCCACAGCCGTCCAGGTGCAGGGGGAGGTCGCGGGCCACTGCGAATGACGGAACGTTCCGCACGGTCACGTTCAGTACCTTCCCGTCGCGACAGTCGGCGACGACCCTGACCAGTCCGCCGGGAGCCTGGAGCGTGAGTGTGGTGGTCGGCTCGGTCATCGCGACGATCCCGGTTTCCAGCACGACGGTCGCCACGCACATCGAGTTTGAACCGGACATCGGTGGCGTGTCTTCGGGTTCCATGATGATGAACCCGACATCGGCGGCGGGGTCGGTGGGCGGCACCAAGAGGTTGACGTGTTTGAACACCCCACCGCGCGGTTCGTTACCAACCAATCGACGAAGCCGCCCGTCTGCTGCGATCCAGCGGGACTGTTCCCAGACGGTGTCGCCCGGCGGGGGCGCAACGCCACCGACGATCACATCGCCGACTTCGCCTTCGGCGTGGCACCCGACGACCTCGATCGGTCCGGTCAGCAGGCCGTCCAGCGAATGGTCGAATGGCGTCGCACCGTCTGTCGTCTGTTGCATCGACTGATGGTAGCGATTGCGATTCTGCGAGACTGGCGAATCGAATCGAGCCGATCCACCAGCAGGAGCAGTTATGTCCGACGCCAGTCCCGTTCACTTCATCGCCCACTTCACCGTCACTGACGGCGACGGCTATCACAATTACGAGAAGCGATTCTTCCCCGTGCTCAAGCCATACGGCGCGAAATTCATCACCTTTGACGACAACGTGACTGTGCTGGAAGGTGAGCGCGAGGCTGGACGCACGGTCATCATTCAGTTCCCATCCGAGAAAGTGCTGATGGAATGGTGGAACTCACCCGAGTACCGCGAGCTGGCCGCCATCCGCCACCAGGCGACCACCACGTTCTCGGTGTCCGTCATTCACGCGATCCCGCAGCGCTGACGAGCCGAACAGCCAACAATTAGCAGGCCACCGAGGTCGACAAGGACACAAGATGACGATCACCGAACCCCAACGATCTACCCCCACCAACCCGATCGCCGAGGTGCGCGCCTGGTTGACCAAGAACTGGGACCCCGACCTCACCGTTGCGGAGTGGTGGCAGTTGCTCGGCATCTCAGGCTGGGCGGCACCCGTTCTGCCTGCCGAGGCATTTGGGCTCGGCCTGTCCCGCGCCGACTCAGTTGCGGTGATGCGCGAGATCGGGGCGTTCGGTGCACTTGGCCCGCCGAGCGGCCTCGGGCTCCTGCTTGCGGCGCCGACGATTGCCACACACGGCACAACCGAACAGATTGACAACTACATCCGCGACATCGTCACCGGACAGCAGGCATGGTGTCAGCTGTTCAGCGAGCCCGGCGCCGGATCCGATCTCGCCGGCCTCACGACTCGCGCCGAGCGCGACGGCGACGAGTGGATCGTCAACGGGCAGAAGGTATGGACCTCACTGGGACAAACCGCCGATATGGGCATGCTCATTGCGCGGACCAACGTGGACGTGCCGAAGCACCAGGGCATCAGTTGGATGGCCATCGACATGCATCAACCCGGTGTCGAGATCCGCCCACTCCACGAGATGACCGGGCACGCCATGTTCAACGAGGTGTTCCTCACCGATGCCCGCGTCCCGGTCGATGCGGTGATCGGCGACATCAACAATGGCTGGGCTGCAACAAACACGACCTTGCAAGCGGAGCGGGCCGGGCTTGGCGCCGGTGGCTCTGGCGGCGCCGCCGGGGCGCAACCCGGCACGATTGCCAAGCAACTCGAGCGACGTGCCGGAGATCTGGTCCCAGCGAAGAGCGCCGCCGGAACGAAGAAGTCAGGCGACAAGAACGCCAATCGGCGGGCGGTCAATCGTCCGAATCAGACGCTCCTGATCGACTTTGCCCAGAGCGAGGGCAAGATCGGTGATCCAACCGTTCGTCAGGATCTGATGCGTTTGCACACGCTCAACGTCGTCGGTGGGCTCAATGCCCAGCGACTCAAGGGCATGCGGAGCGCCGGCAAGGACATCCCTGGCATGGCCAACATTTCGAAGCTGATGATGAGCGACGTCGTTCGGCTGTCGCGTGACGTTGGGCTCGGCATTCTCGGTGCGGCAGGGACACTCCACGCTTACACGGCCGAGCAGCGTGAGTCACTCAACGCTGCAACAGGTAACCCGCTGCTCGGCATGATCACCGGTCAGGCGCTCTATGCCCAGGCCCCGCCGATCTATGGCGGCACCGACCAGATTCAGAAGAACATCATTGGCGAGCGTGTCCTTGGGCTGCCCAAGGAGCCAAACAACGACAAGGTGCTTCCGTTCTCCGAACTTCCCAAGAACGTCTGACCCCGTCGGGCCCGGCTGAGCCGAGCGTCAGCTCCAGCGGTCGTGGCGGACGAGCTCGTCGAGTGAGACGCGCTGGCGCTTCAGCGGGCTGTCGGGATGATCCTCGACGGGATAGCCCAGGGTGATCACCATTGGCATCACCCAATCGTTTGGCAAGCCGACAGCGGCGCGGGTGACATCGGCATGCCCCAGCGTCACCGGACAGGTGCCGATGCCTTCGTCGTGCGCGGCAATCATCATGTTCTGCGCTTGGCGTCCAACGTCGAACAGGCGAAGTTCGCTGGCAGGCGAGGCGAATCCGATGATCGTCGCTGAGCTCCCAATCCACGATGCAAAGTCGCCGGCCTTGACGAGTGCGTCTTGCACCGCCTGGTCGGTGATCACGATCAGACGGTTTGCCTCGACGTTCTTGGCGCTGCCCGCCATGCGTCCGGCCTGGAGGATCCGCGCCATCGATTCATCGGCGATGGGTTCAGCGGTGTACATCCGGAGGTCACGTTTGGACACGATGGCCTCGTACGGAGTCATGGATTCTGCAGTCATGTGCCCAAGTGTTGCACGGTGGCGTCGGAACGGGGTGAGCAGCGCTGAGATCAGGACCGGAGCAGGCGTCCGGGGCGCTCGCCCGTGAACTCGTCGTGCTCACGGGTGACGATGCCCGCCACGACGGTGGCGACGTAGCCTTCGGCTGCCTGCAGCAGCCGGGTTCCGCCTGCAGGGAGGTCGTCGACCAGCCGTGGTTCGCGGAGCTGCAGGTTCGCGTGGTCGATCACGTTGACGTCGGCGCGTTTGCCCACCGCCAGCACGCCTCGGTCGTCGAGGCCGAAGAGTGCGGCAGTGTCCGCAGTCATCTTCTTCACGACGGATTCGATCGGGAGTCGCGGTCCCCGCGTGCGGTCGCGTGCCCAGTGCGTGAGCATCCATGTCGGTGTCGATGCGTCGCAGATGAAGTTGGCGTGCGCACCGCCGTCGGCGAGTCCGAGGACTGCAGCAGGATGGGTGAGCATTTCGTAGAGGGCGTCACCGTTTCCGTGGGCGTAGCCGAGGAACGGCATCATGAGCAACGCTTCGCCGTCGCGTTCGCGGAGCCGGTCGTAGAACTCCTCGATCGGTTCGACACCCCGGGCGCTCGCGAGGGCGGCAATCGATCGATCTGCTGTGGGCTCGTAGTCGACCGGGTCGCCGAGCAGGTACTGGCGGTCGAAGCCGTCGACTACCTGGGCGGCCATTGGCTCGGTCTCGCGCAGGATGTGCATCGACGCCTGTGACTCCTCGATGAGTCGCGCCTTGAGGGCGGCGTTGGCCATCGCCTCGGCCTGTTCTCCAAACGACAGATCTTTCAGCGGTGCGAAGCTCGGCATCTCCTTGAAGCGGTGGCGCGTCGACAGTCCGATCAGAATGCCGAAGGGGCGACCTGCGACCTGCGGAATGACCTGGTGGCCGGCGTCCTGTGCCTCTTGGGAGCGCGTCATCAACTCTTTCCATTCGTCGGGCTGCACGAGGTTCTGCAACATCAGCCAGGTGACCGGACGCCCGATGTCGTCGGCGAGCCGGCAGATCCAGTCGATCTCCTTCTTCGGCGCGACAAGGTCCTCGCCGGCGAGTCCGGCTGGGGCCACTTCGAACACTCCCTTACCTGAGCGGGCCATTGCCCGACCGATGGTGAACAGCTCGTCTTCGGCGGCGAATGTGCCCGGCACCGGCTCGCCGTTCATCGCTCTGTGGCCGATGGTGCGGCTGGTCGAGAACCCGAAAGCGCCCGCCTCGACTGCCTCGTTGACGATGTTCGCCATTTCCGCAATGTCATCGGAGGTGGCCGGCTCGTTGTCTGCGCCGCGCTGGCCCATGACGTACGTGCGGACGGGGCCATGCGCGATCATTGCGCCGATGTCGGCGACAAACTCGCGACGGTCAAGTGCGTCGAGGTACTCGGGAAAGGTTTCCCAATCCCATGCAATACCTTCACTCAGTGCTGCACCGGGAATGTCTTCGACGCCCTCCATCAGCTCGATGAGGAACTCGTGCTCGTCGGGCTTGGCCGGGGCGAACCCGACCCCGCAGTTGCCCATCATCAGGGTGGTCACGCCGTGCGGCGTGGACGGCTCGAGCTCGGCATCCCATGTGGCCTGACCGTCATAGTGCGTATGGATGTCGACGAAGCCCGGCGTCACCAACAGGCCGCTTGCATCGATCTCGCGTCGGCCACTGCCGACGTCAGTGCCGATTCCGGTAATCACATCGCCATCGATCGCGATGCTCAGTCCGAGGCGCGGTGCTGCACCGGTGCCGTCGACGACAAGGCCGTTGCGAATGACGAGATCGTGCTCCATCACCCCAGTCTTGTCGCTTGCCCACCGAAGCAACGTGTCAGCTCCCCATTGCGCAGCGTCACAAGCCGGAGGGGTGGAAACGGGAGGATTCAGGAGTCGGTGCTGGCGGTTCCACGCGCCTGATCGGGCGCTCGACCTGTCAACCCGAATCAGGCCGTGTCAGACTCGCGTCGTGACTGTGCAGCACCCTCTCTCGGGCCAGTCGGTCCTCATCGCCGGGGCCTCCGGCGGACTTGGAACGGCCCTGGCGGTCGAATTGGCTCGGCGTGGCGCCACCCTGACGCTCGTTGCCCGAGACGTCGATCGCCTTGCAGCCGTTCCGGTGGACGCACAGCGAGTGGCACTCGATTTGCGCGTGCCGGACGCTTGCGTCCGTGCAGTCGAGGCGACCATCGCTCACGCTGGTCGGCTCGATGTTGTGGTGAACGCCGTCGGGGTGGTGGCGTTCGGGAACGTGGCCGATCTATCGATCGATGCGATGGAGGAGCTGTTCCTGACCAACACGTTCGTGCCGATCATGCTGGCCAATGCGGCGATCGGACGGATCGAACCACGAGGTGCGATCGTCAACATCTCTGGAGTCATTGCCGAACAGAACCTGCCGGGAATGGCGGCGTACGGTGCGTCGAAGGCGGCAGTTCGATCGTTTGATGAGGCACTTGGCCGCGAGGCGCGACGAACGAAGATCCGGGTGCTCGATGCCCGGCCAGGGCATACGGAAACCGGTCTTGCCGACCATCCGATCGAAGGAGCATCGCCCAAGATGCCCGAGGGGATGGCGCCGGCTCACGTTGCCACCGTCATCTGCGACGCGCTCGAAGCTGGTACGAACGACCTCCCGAGTAGCGCATTCACGTGAACGGCCGACTGCCGACGGTCTGGGTGTTCGGCGACCAATTGCACCGGCGCACCGGAGCCTTGCGCGATCGAGAAGCGGGCGATTGCCGAGTCCTGCTCGTCGAAAGTGAGCTGAAGATCTCGTCGAAGCGATGGCACCGGCAGCGACTCCACCTGGTGCTCTCAGCGATGCGACATTTCGCACAGGAGCTCCGAGACGAAGGCTTCGATGTCGACCTGCGACGCGCGCCGAGCTTCGTGCAGGGATATCGCGAGCACTGTGCCGAATTCGATGTTGATCGGCTCGTCGTGATGGAACCGATGAGCTGGGACGTGACCGCGCTGCTCGGACGCCTGGAGGCAAGTGGGCGTGTTGAGATGCTTCCGAACGACCAGTTCTTCTGCCACTACAGCGAATTCGAAGAGTGGGCTGAGGGGCGCAAGCGGTTCAAGATGGAGGACTTCTATCGATGGCAGCGCGAACGGTTCGGAGTCCTCATGGACGGCGTGGCGCCCATCGGTGGAAAGTGGAACTTCGATCACGACAACCGCGAGAAGCCACCGAAGGACGGACGTTCGTGGCCAGCGATCACCCACTTCGAACCGGACGACATTGACGCCGAGGTCAGCGATCTCATTGCATCGCTCGGCGATGAGGTGTGGGGCAGCGGTGCGGACGGCACCTGGCCGGTGACTCGCCAGCAAGCAGTCACGCGGTTGAACGAATTCATCGCCACTGGCCTCGAGCCGTTTGGTCCGCACGAGGACGCCATGCTCGCCGACGAGTGGAAGCTTGCGCACTCGGTGTTGTCGTCATGTATGAATCTCGGACTGCTGCACCCGACGGAGGTCGTTGAAGCCGCTGAGACGGCCTTACGCGAACGCGACCTGCCGATCAACTCGGTCGAGGGGTTCATCCGGCAAGTGCTGGGGTGGCGCGAGTACGTGTGGTGCGTCTACTGGCGGTGGATGCCCGACTATCGATCTCGTAACCACCTCAAAGCAACGCGGCCCGTACCACCTGCGTTCACCGGCCGGGCGACGACCGAGATGGCGTGCGTGTCCAACGCCGTCAGCCATCTCGATGCGCATGGGTACACCCATCACATCGAGCGTTTGATGGTGTTCGGCAATCTTGCGCTCACGGCCGGCGTCGATCCGTGGGCGATGACCGAGTGGATGTGGGCGAGCTTCGTCGACGGTGCGGAGTGGGTGATGTTGCCGAACGTGATCGGGATGGCACTGCACGCTGACGGCGGGATGATGGCGACGAAGCCTTATGCGTCGGGCGGCGCGTACATCAACAAGATGAGCGACTCCTGCCGCGGGTGCCGATTCGACCCGAAGCAGCGCACTGGCGATGACGCCTGTCCGTTCACAACGCTGTACTGGGACTTCCTTGCGCGCAACGCGGAGGAGTTCTCCAACAACCACCGGATGGCTCAGCAGCTCGCCGGCTTGCGTCGGTTGAGCGACCTCGACGCTGTCCGCGATCGCGCGACCGAAGTGCTCACAGCACTCGACGCCGGCACGCTGTGACCCCTCAGTCACACCCGCACTCCCACGCCCCAGCCCATCACCACCCCAGGCCATCACCACCCCAGCCCATCACCGCCCCACCACGTTTGCGTCGGGATTATTGCCGAACGGTCCGCAAAAAACCCGACACAAACGTGAAGACGAGGCGGTTAGGCGTCTGTCGCGATGACTTCGTCGCGGAGGTCACGCTTGAGGATCTTGCCGCTGGCGTTGCGCGGCAGTGACTCGTGCACGATCGAGACCCGGGTCGGCACCTTGAACTTGGCGAGGTGCGAACCGACGAACTGTTGCAGCTCGCCCACCTCGAGTGTCTGACCTGGCTTGACCATGACGTGGCAAGCCAGTTCTTCACCGAGTCGCTCGTCAGGGATGCCGTACACCGCTGCTTCGTACACCGCCGGATGTTCGTAGATCGTCGCTTCGACCTCGGCGCAGTAGATGTTCTCACCGCCGCGCAGGATCATGTCCTTCGCCCGGTCGCTGATGTAAACGAAACCCTCCGCATCGAGGTGGCCGATGTCGCCCGAACGCAGCCAGCCGTCAACGATCGTCTCAGCGGTTGCCTCGGGTCGGTTCCAATAGCCGCGAATGAGTGATGGACTGCGGAACCAGATCTCACCGGTCTCACCGAGCGGCAGTTCGTTGCCTTCCGGATCGGTGATCTTGAGATCCATGATCGGCACAGGCCGACCGGTGGACTTCGGATTGTTGACGAAGTCATCGCCCGCGTTCTGTGGCCCGTAGGCATTCGTCTCGGTCATCCCATAGCCGAGGCCGGGCCGGCCGCGCTGGAACTCGTCTTCGATGCGCTTGACCAGTTCGGGCGGCATCGGCGCGCCGCCCCCGCCGACCGAACGAAGGCTGGATGTGTCGCGCTCGGCAAACGTCTCTGCTTCGAGCAGATCCCAGCTCATCGTGGGGACGCCGACGAAGTTGGTGACTCGTTCTTGTTCGATCAATTCGAGCGCACGATTCGGTTCCCACTTGTACGTCATGACGAGCTTGGCGCCGCTGACGAACGATCCGAGCATCACCGGTACGAGACCGGTCACATGGAACAGCGGCACGCACAGCATGAATGCGGTCTGGGGCGCGCCGCCCTCTTCGACCGAGGCTGGGTCCTCGGGCTCGCGGAGGTTGCCGACCGCTGCCCGTGCAGCGAAAGCAAGCAATGCACTGAGCACGGCACGGTGCGTTGAGACCGCCCCTTTCGGGCGTCCCGTGGTGCCTGAGGTGTACAGGATCGTCATGTCCTCGTCGGGGTCGATATCGACATCGGGCAACGTGGCGCCGGGCGTGAGGAGTTCGTCGAGCGAGAGCACGCCGTCCGGCAGCGTGCCCTGGGGGCGGACGACCACGATGGTCGCCTCGATCTCACCCGGCGCAGCAGCCTGCATTCGACCGAGTCGCTCGTCGTCGGCGATCACAACGTTCGAACCGGAGTCCTCAAGAGCAAAGACCATTTCCTCGGTCACCCACCACGCATTCATCGGCACGGCGACGGCGCCGACGGAGGTGATCGCGGCGAACGCGGCGATCCACTCGGGATAGTTGCGCATGGCAATGGCGACGCGGTCACCCTTCTCGACGCCGAGGTCGTTGACGAGTGCGTGGCCGATCTGGCCGATCATTTCGATGACGCGTGGCATCGCCCAACGCTCGTCCTCGAAGATGATGAACTCGTCCGTACGCGCCGCAGCCAGAGCAAACAGCGCCCGAATGTTCGGTGGCGTGCCGGCGAACACCTTGCTCGTGCGGCCGAACACTTCGGTCTCTTGAATCTCGAACATCGAGCCGGGCGCGCACACGGCCGCACAGGCGTCCTGGAAAGTCATCGTCATAAGGACGACATGGTGCCAGGCCCGCCGTCGTCGGGGCGAACTCCACTCGCAGGTCGGTCCCGAGGTGCGCCGCATCGTGCCCTGGCTCAATGCAGCGATTCCGTTCGGAGGGGAGCCCTGGCCGGTGTGATCAATCCCGGACAGGGCGCGACGGTGACCTGGTCAGGTGGTGGTGGTCAGGTGGTGGTCACGCGGTGATCGAGTAGTGGCTCAGGTCGGGATCGTGGGTCATGGACCAGTAGTCGACGAGCCTCCACGGCATGATCACCACGACCCTGCCGGCGTCGTTGCGATACCAGTTGCGGAGCCCGTCGGTGCTCCAGATCAGATGCTCATGTTCTGCGTCGAAGGCATCGTTGTAGTCGACCATCGGTTGCTCGCGGACCTCGATGGTCCGTCCGTCGGCCGCAGCCATTGCGGCGACACATGCGCTGATGTGACGGGCATGACACTCGGCTTGGAAGATCGCGCTGCCGCCGTGCCCGAGACCGGTGGTGGGGCCCTGCATGATGAAGAAGTTCGGGAAGTCGGCCACGGTGATGCCGAGATAGGCCATCGGGTCATCGTCGGCCCACAGGTCTGCCAGGTCGATGCCGCCGCGACCGCGGAGACCCAGCCGGCTGGCCCCTTGGAACACTTCGAAGCCGTTCGCAAGCACGACGATGTCATGCTCGCGATGCTGCCCGTCGGCGACGACACCGGTCGCGTCGACGTGATCGGCTGCGTCGACAACGAGTTCGACATTCGGCTTGCGAACGGTCGCGAACCAACCATTGTCGAGCAAGATGCGCTTGCCGTAGGGCGGGTAACTCGGCATGCACTTCTCGACAAGGTCGGCGCGCCCGTCGAGCTCTGTCAGGAGATGATCAGCCATCTGCTGGCGGTGACGTTCGTTGGCTCGATTGATGGAGTGCGGGTGCTCCCAATCCGGGTCTTTCCGCAGGAGCGGGAGGAGACCGTCGCCGTACCGCCACAGCATGACGAAGCGGAACCACGACGCATAGAACGGCAAGTGCTCGAACAGCCACTGCGAGCCTTCGGGAATTGGTTCGTGATAGCGGGGGATCGGTCGCGCCCACTGCGCCGTGCGTTGATACACGGTGAGTTCGGCGACCTGGTCCGCGATCGCCGGGACAATCTGCATCGATGACGCACCCGTCCCGATCACGGCGACACGTTTTCCTGTGAGATCGAGACCGTCGGGCCAATGCGACGAATGGAAGCAGGGGCCCTCGAAGCTGTCGGTGCCCGGCACCGGTGGGGGCTTGGGCACGTTGAGCTGGCCAATCGCGCTGATCAGCACTTGGTATGACCGCGACTCGCTGCCGTTCGGAGTCTCAAGTTCAACGCGCCACTCCTGAGTGTCGTCGTCCCACTGCGCGCCGGTGAGACCGGTCTCGAACTGTACGTGGCGCGTGACATCACAGTCGTCGGCCGTCTGCTGCAGGTAGGTCTCGAGGTCCGCCTGCGGCGAGAAGAAACGCGACCAGCGGTGGGGTCGGGCGAACGAGAACGAGTACGCGTGATTCGGGGTGTCGACGCCAGCGCCGGGGTATCGGTTGTCGCGCCACACCCCACCGACGCTGGGGCCACGTTCGACGATGTCGTAGTCGAGCCCCATTCGATCGAGCCGTGCACCCATGATGATGCCGCTCGCTCCGGCGCCGACCACGAGGACACTGGGGCGCGCCGCGCCCTCGGGCCAGTCGATATCGCGCGACACGAATCCCATTTCCTCGCGCATCATCGGGGCGTACTCGGGGGTGACGGGCTCGCCGAGACAGGCGCTCATCATTTCGACCATCAACTCGTCACCGGGGTCGGAGATCACTGGCGTCGTGCCATGCTCGGCGATTGCCGCGTCCCAGATCTGTTCGGCGATCTCGTCGGAAAACCCGGCGTCTTCGGGTGCGATGAGGCGAACGTCGCGTTGCGGCAAGTACGGCTCGGCGAGCCACTTGCGGTCTCCGGTGATCTGAAAAAGGCACATCACCAGAACCCGCAGGTCGGCATCACGCACGGCAGCGCCGATCTTGGTCTCGTTCGCTTCGATCATCACTGACAGCCTGGCCCAGCCGTGAGTCGCACAACGAGTCCGGTCCGGGCCAGATTCAGCCGCCGGGCTAGCTTGCCGACGATGAGTGGGATGTCGACGGCGGAGTTTCTCGGAATGGTGGACCACGGAGACGGCCAGTGGGCGGTGCCGATCACCGACCGTGCGGTCGGTGGCGGGCGCGGCTCGCTGTTCGGTGGCATCGGACTCGCAGTTGGCGTCGCGACGATGGAAATCGAGACCGGCCAGCCCGCGGTCTGGGCGACGGCGCAATACATCGCCACGATGTACAACCCGTCGGAGATGCGGCTCAACGTGACGAAGCCGGCCGTTGGGCGCACGGTGACCCAGTGCCGTGTGTACGGCACGTTCGAAGACGACGATGTCGTGACCGTGCTCGGGGCAACGGGACAACGACCCGAACAACTGCGCGGTGTCTGGGAGCAGTACCCCGATCCGGTGGCGCCATCAGGGTCGGTCGACCCCGAGCGCGAGTTCGATTACCCATCACTGCATGACCACGTCGAGGTCAAGATGGCGCGCGGCATGTTCGGCTTCTCCGGCGCCGGGAAGCCGACCGGTGATCATCGATCACTGGTCTGGGTCCGCATGCCCGAGGTCCGCGTCGATGCGGCGGCGCTGGCGATCATTGCCGACTACAGCCCGTCGGTCATCGGCAATGCTGCAGGCCGGGTAACCAACCTGTCGAGTCTGGACAACACGATCCGATTCGCCGATCCGGCCCCGGACGACACCGACTGGGTGCTGTGTGACAACCGCGTTGAGTTCATGGGGAACGGATTCGCCCACAGCAGCTGTCTGATGTGGAGCGAACGTGGCCAACTGCTCGCCACAGCCAGCCAGTCGATGACGATTGTGCCGGTCTGACGGCCGACGGCCCCGTCGAGTCTTGGTCAGCCAGACTCAGCGATCGCGCATCTGCGTACCGACTCCGGCAGTGATGAAGACGACGGTGGTCGGTCCGTCGACGACGTCGGCGGTGTGCCACACGCCGGGGCCATTGACGACTGCTTGACCGGCCGAGATGGTCGCCGTGTTGATCGTCCCGTCGATCGCCTCCTGCGTCAGCGCCACCGACCCATTGATGCAGAGCACCAGTTCACTGCCGTTGGGGTGCATCTCCCAGGTGTCCCACGTCTCGGTGAACGTGTGCATCGAAACGAGCCGGCCCTCGAAGCCATCGTCGCCGTGCGACTGTTCGTACTCGGCGTACCACTCCATGTCGCCGGTATGGGTTGGGAGGGGCAGGGTGGCGGCGCCGAGTCCGAGGTGGACGAAGTTGCCAGAAGAGAAGTCGATCACGTCGCTCATGTCCCATGCTCGCGTACCGCAGACCACCTGGCGATCACGTCGCCGCTTTGAGCGACGAATGGGTCAGTCCGTGCTGCGTCAACGTTCAGCCGGCTGACCTGTCTCGCGCCCGCCGGTACGGTGCACTTGTGCAGGACCCATCGATCGCTTCGACGGCGATCCGCGAGCGACGAGCATGGATGATCGTGGCGGTGGGCACGATGTGCAGCGCGTTGCCGGTCTTCCTCACCGGTGCAGTCGGTGTGCAGCTGCGTGACGATCTCGACATCACCGCAACGGCGATTGGCCTGTCGATGGGCGTCTCGTTCGCTGTTGCTGCGTTGCTCTCGGCCCCGATGGGTCGGCTCGCGCAGCGTCTCGGACCACAGCGTGGGTTTCGCGCCGGATTGGCGATGACTGCATCGGCGGTGGTTGCGATTTCAATGTTTGCCGATTCCGTGCTCGCGCTGGCACTGCTGTTGGCAGTCGCTGGGGCAGCCAATGCGTTGAATCAGCCATCCGCCAACCTGCTGCTTGCTTCGCATGTCGATCCACAGCGGCTCGGATTCGCGTTCGCAGTGAAGCAGTCGGGGATGCCGGCAGCAGCGCTCGTCGGCGGAGTGGCCGTTCCAGCGGTGGCGCTGACGGTTGGTTGGGAGTGGGCGTATGCGGGAGCGGGCGTGCTTGCACTCGTCGTCATGGTCCTGTTGCCGCCGGATCGAGCGGACGTCGCCATCCCGACGAGGTCGTCGAGTGGCAAGGCACCGAGACCCGACATGCGGACGTCACTCCTCGCGTTGTATGCCGCCGTCGGATTCCTCGGCGCGATGCATGCGGGAGCGATGGTCGGGTTCATCACGAGTGGTGCTGAGGAGTCGGGAATTTCGCCCGGCGTCGCCGGTCTGGTGCTCAGTTTTGGTTCGGCGACCGGGATTGCCAGTCGTCTGTATCAGGGCTGGCGGGTTGACAAGTCCGGAATGCTGCCAATTCAACGACTGATCCTGCTGTACTTCGTCGGCGGCCTGGGGGCGTTGATGCTGGCGGTCGACGTGCCGATCACCTACCTCCTGGCGCCGATCCCAGCATTCGCGTTCGGTTGGGCGTGGCCCGGCCTGTTCAACCTCTCGGTCATCAGGAACAATCCGTCGGCACCCGGCGCGGCAACGGGGATCACCCAGATCGGTGTGTTCATCGGAGCAGCTGCTGGTCCGGCACTCGGTGGCGTCATCGTCGACGCCGGCGGCTATCGATGGCTGTGGCTGACCGGCGCTGCGGCGCTGTTCGTCGGCTCGGCGCTCGCCGCGTTCCTGCGACGCGAAATTCGGGCATCTCGGCTCGACTCTGAGAGGGTGGCCCGATGAGCAGGCTCTTCGAAGAACTCGGGCGCGAACCGACACCGATGGGCGACATCAGCCTCCGGCGCCGCTGGGAACCGGAGTTGGAGCTCGATGTGTGGGAGGTCATTCTCGGTGACGAGTTCTTGATGTCAAGTTTGTTCACGACTGGTGAGCGGGCGTTGGCATCGCTCGGATTGGCCGCCACAGTTGGCGACAATCTCAACATCGCCATCGGCGGATTGGGCCTCGGATACACCGCCGTTGAGGCGTTGGCCGACGAGCGGGTGGCGTCGATGTATGTCGTCGACACCCTCGCCGCGGTGATCGGATGGCACGAAGGCCACCGCACCCCACTCGGCGCGGAGCTCACCACTGACCCTCGAACGACGCTGGTGCATGGCAACTTCTTCGAGCTGGTGCGCACGCGAGAACCCTTGGCTCCAGGTGGTCTGGGTCGGCTCGATGCGATCCTTGTCGACATCGATCACTCACCCCGGCATCTGCTCGATCCAAGTCACGCGGGTCTCTACCGACCCACTGGGCTGGCCCGGCTTCAAGAACAGTTAGTGCCGGGCGGTGTGTTCGCGCTCTGGTCGGATGCCGGCGTCGATGACGAGTTCGTCGAGGTACTACGCGGGTCGTTCGCCTCAGCCGAAGCACACACCGTCACGTTCGAGAACGTGTACACAGGCCGCGCGACCGCCAGCACGATCTACGTCGCGGTCACTGCCAACGACTGAGTCAAAGCCTCGAGGGCGTCGAGCCCAACACCGGTCCCGATGTCGGGACTGGGCCGCGCCGGGGCCGGGTTCAACCGTGCCTCAGGCTGGCCAGTCGACTGCTCGGAATTCGTACACGCTGGTCGTTGCGAAGAGTCCGGCGATGACGAAGGGATCGTCGGCGATGATTGCTTGGGCGGTGGCGAGATCGGGCGCCTCGAAGATGATCAGCGTCCCACGCGATGTCCCGATGGCATCGAGGAGTGGACCGCCGACAGGGTTGCCGCGGCGATGTTGATAGTCCGCGTGCGCAGGCAGCGTGGCGGCGCGCAATGCAGTGCTGTCGGGCCGATCCAGGCCGTGGAAGACGAACTTCTTCACTGGCCGACGCTCATCGACTGGAGTGTGGCGAGGTCGAATCCAGCGAGCTGCTTGTATGCGTTTGCTTCGCGTTCAAGCTCGGCGGTGTCGATACACGTGTGGGCCCGATCGTGCGATGTCGCGCACGTGCCATCGCATTGGTCGGCGACCCATTGCATCACGCGTTCGGGTCCGGCCTGGCGGTTGGCGAGGGTCAGCTTGGCAGTGGGTTCGAGTCGTGCGGTTTCGTATGCGGTCAGCGCAGCGACGACATCGTCGTGTTCGGAGAGAGCGTGGGCGATGGCTTCGCCGTCAAGGATTGCCTGGCTCGACCCGTTGCTGCCGTTTGGCCGCATCGGATGAGCAGCATCGCCGAGCAGCGTGACACGGCCGAACGACCACCGCTCGACGGGGTGCCTGTCGACCATTGGGAATTCGTAGGCGGCGTCGCTGGACGCGATGAGCGCCCCGATGTTGAGCCAGCCGTAGTCCCAGTCCTCGAAGTATCGAGCGACTTCGGCGACGTCGACCTCTCGATTCCAACTGACGGTGGCCATGTCAACGTCCTGGGGTCGCTCGGCGACCCAGTTGATCAGCGCGATGCCGTCGTCATCTGGTGGTGTGATCGGGTAGATGACCGCCTTCTGGCTGTCGTCGCCCGCCATGAACATCGTGCGACCATCGAGGAATGCTGGAGCGCGCACGGCGCCCCGCCAAAGGACCAGCCCGCTCGGATGCGGGAGCCCGTCGTTCGGGTGCAGCTGCTTGCGGACGACCGAGTGGATCCCGTCGGCGCCGACCAGGACGTCGGACTCGACGATGACGTCGCGGTCGCCCGGTCGCTCGGTGAACTGCGCCGTGACCGATTCGGCCGATTGCTCGAAGTGAGTCAGCCGGTGCCCGGTGTGTATCCGATCTGGCCCGAGTCGGCTGGCTGCAGCGTTCCACAGAAGCATCTGGAGTCGACCACGATGGATCGAGAACTGCGGCCACGGGTTGCCGGCATCGAGACCACGAGGCTCGGTCCAGATGCGGGTGCCGTCGCGTGACAGGAACATCAAAGCTCCCGTGCGAACGGCGCTCTCGTCGAGCGCCGGTAGCAAACCGAGTTCGTCGAGCACGCGCACTGAATGGGGGAGCACATTGATGCCGACGCCAAGTTCAGTCGGCTCGATCACCGATTCGTAGACGTCGATGTCGTGGCCGGCATCGTGGAGGCACATCGCCGCCACCAGCCCGCCAATTCCTCCACCGGCGATCGTGATCTTGGCCATGATGCGAGTCTGACACCCCGGCCGCGCAATCATGATGTCCGCCGTACTTCGAGTACCAGAGAACCTCGCTGCAATCGGCGCAGCGTCAACCTCAGGCTTGGGCGTCGATCATGGCTTGCAGGAGCTCGCCGATGCCCTCGGGGAGGAGTGTTTCAAGCGGCGTCTCGTCGGCTTCGACGAGGTTGGCGAGCGCGGTGACGACGTCGGCGGGGTCGAGTTGGTCGGTCAGCACGATGTCGCGAACCATCTGGTTGGCAGCGAACGTGGCCTCATCGCCGGCTGCAATGTGTTCGGTGATGCCGTCGACCATCCGATCGTTGAACCCGGTGTTGTACGGCCCAGGGTTGACCTTGCAGACGTCGATGCCGTGCGGGGCCAGTTCACCGCGGAGGCTGATGGTGAAGGCTTCGACCGCGTGCTTGGTCATGCAGTACGGCGAGGTGAGCGGCGACGCGAGCTTGCCCGCGACCGACGACACGTTGATGATGCGACCGGACCCTCGCTCCATCATTCCGGGTACGACGGCCTGGGTCAGTTCGACCATGCCGAATACGTTGACGTCGAAGCTCGCACGGACCTTGTCCATCGGCACCGTGGCCATCGGCGCCATCACGCCCATCCCAGCGTTGTTGATGAGCACGTCGATTTCGAGACCCGCGGCTTGCGCGATGTCGTCGCTCGATGTGACATCGAGCTTGATCGTCGTCAGCTCTGGGTGCTCGGCGGCGAGTGCGTCAGCTTGCTCCTGCGTTTCGGTTGTCGCGACAACAGAATGCCCTCGACTCGCGAGCTCGATGGCCGCTCCCTTGCCGAAGCCTGAACCGGCGCCTGTGATGAGAATCGTTCGCTGTGTCATCGGGTGAGTGTTGCACGTTGCCGCCCGCCTGAATCTCAGCACACCGTTTGCGTCGGGATTTCCGCGGAGCGGTCCTCAAGAATCCCGACACAAACGAGCTGAGTGGGAAGTGTTGAGGATGGGGGAGCGGTCGAGTTGGGAGGGGCGTGTCAGCGGGAGCGGCGGAAGAGGCCGGCGACGCGAGTGACTAAGCGGCGCCACCAGGACGCCATGTTGTCGACAGCCGGATCCGGCGGAGCGAGATGCACGATGCTCGGTGGCATCCAACTGACCGTGTGGATGATCGGCGCCGGCCACACGTTGCTGCGCTTGAGCGTCGACAACGCCGGCTCAGGCCAGGGCGACCACACCGGGCCAATGGGGCTCGGTGCGGGATCGGTCCACCGGAGAGCGGTGGGCGCTGGGAGCAGTTGAAACGGTGTACTCACTTGAACGTCAGTTTCACACGTGACCGTGAGCCGAGCGTGGATACCTGGAGGGAGTCACCCCATGTTGCCGCTCTCTGTTGGTTGCTACGAGAAGGTGAGGCCCTCGAAGTCGCCAGTCGTGCGCCACTTCTCGATGTATTCGAAGTACGCGACTGGCCCGGCGGGGTACCCCAGCGTGTTGCGCAGCTGGGATGGGCTGATCTCGCGGCCCTCGTTGTTGTAGTAGCCGGGTGTGCACGTCGGGTCGCCGCCGAAGGTGCGACCGCCCGCTTCGAGCAATGCAACCCACGCGTCTTCGGCTTCGCGAGTGACTTCCACTTCGGCGGCTTCGATGGACTCCGCGTGGGCGACGATGGTGGCAATGGTTTCGCCGGCCTCGACGAGGTTGTGCGGGATGTTGGAGATCAGGTTCGCAGCTTGCGTGGGTCCGACGACGAATGCGTTTGGGAAACCGTGCACGTTCATGCCGTGCAAGGTGCGCATTCCATCTTCCCAGTACTGCGACAGCGTCAGGCCATCTCGGCCGGTTGTCTCGAATCCTGACCGACGTTCGAACGAGGTGCCGACTTCAAAGCCTGACGCGAAGATCAGGCAGTCGAGTTCGTAGTGCTCGCCATTGACCCAGACGCCGGTGGCATCAATGCGCTCGACGCCCTTGCCGTCGGTGTCGATGAGGTGTGTGCCGGGCTCGTTGAATGCCTGGAGGTACTGGTCGTGGAAACACGGCCGTTTGCACAACTGGCGATACCACGGCTTCAACTTTTCGGCTGTGATCTCATCCTCGACGACCTGATTGACCCGGGCACGAACCTCGACCATCTTCTCGTCGTCGCTGTCGTGGTACGCCTGCAACATGCCCGCGGGGGAGAGGTCGGGCTCCGGTGACGAAAGCAGCTTGTCGCGAATCCGCTGGCTGATGTCGGTCCAGCCGTCCATCACCAGGTCTTCGTCGGTAAAGCCGCCCGTCTGCAACGTGGTGAAGTTCTCGAGCCATTTCTTCTGCCACCCGGGTTCGAGGGTCTGGAACCATTCGGGATCGGTCGGCTTGTTGTTCCGGATGTCGATCGAAGATGGGGTGCGCTGAAACACGAACAGCTCACCGCATGCCTGCGCAAGGTGCGGCACGCACTGCACGGCCGTGGCGCCGGTGCCGATGATGCCGACGCGCTTGTCGGCCAGGTTCTCCATGCGGGCACCGCCCGGGTCACCGCCGGTGTACTCGTAGTCCCAGCGGCTGGTGTGGAACGCGTGCCCGTCGAAGTCGTTGATCCCGTCGATTCCGGGGAGCTTTGGGCGATGCAGCGGGCCGGTGCCCATGGCGATGTACTTCGCACGCATCTTGTCGCCGCGATCGGTCCGGATGATCCATCGCTTCGCTGCATCGTCCCACTCCAACCCGGTGACTTCGGTGCTGAACAGTGCCTGGTCGTACAGATCGAACTGAGCCCCGATGTTCCTGCAGTGCTGCAGTATCTCGGGGGCATGGGTGTACTTCTCGGTGGGCATGTGACCGGTCTCCTCCAGGAGCGGGAGGTAGATGAAGGCCGCGGTGTCGCACTGCGCGCCGGGGTAGCGGTTCCAGTACCACGTGCCGCCGAAGTCGCCGCCTTTCTCGATGATGCGCACGTCGTCGATTTCGGCCTGTCGCAGCTTTGCTCCGGTGAGCAGCCCGGCGAAGCCGCCGCCGATAAATGCGACCGTGACCTCGTCGAAGAGCGGCTCGCGTTCAACACGCTCGGTATGCGGGTCGTCGAGGAAGTGGGCGTACTTACCTGTCGGCTCGATGTATTGCTCGTTGCCGTCGGGGCGGATGCGTTTGTCGCGTTCTTGGAGGTAACGCGCGTGGATGGCGTCGAGGTCTGGCGCAACGGGTGTCGTGTTGGCGGACATGGTTGCAGAGTACAAACAAAAAGTTGCGGGGCCAGGTGTCAGAGGTCTGATCTCAGATGGTGGCTGTCTGATTTCAACCCAAGGTGGAACGGCCGCGCGAGTAGGTTCATGCCGTGCATTCACTGTGTGTCGTGCCCGCTGATCGCGAGGCGGCGTCATGGAATCGCTGAGCGTGTTCGACATGTTGAAGATCGGCGTCGGCCCTTCGAGCTCGCACACGCTGGGGCCGTGGCGCGCAGTCCAGCGATGGCTTACCGAACTTGCCGACGAACTGGATGCTGTCGGTGGCCTCGCGACCGTCGGTCACGTCGAGGTGCACCTCTACGGGTCGCTTGCTCTGACCGGCCAGGGCCACGCCACCGACCAGGCGATCGCGCTCGCATTGCTGGGTCACGAACCCGAGACGGTACCGGTTGCCAGCATCCCAGGATTTGTCCATGATCTCGCGGCGGCCAAGAAGCTGTCGGCACTCGACGGCATCGCTGCTGATGTCGACTTCGACATGGCAACCGACATCGTGTTCCATATCGACGAGCGGCTCCCTGGTCACGCGAATGGGCTCACCTGTCATGCGTTCGTTGATGAGCGAGTGCTCTCTTCGTCGTACTACTCGGTCGGCGGAGGATTCGTTGTCGGCGAGGACGAAGTGCCGGGCGCTGCGGGTTTTGTTGCACTGCCCCACCCTTCCCAGACTCCCGATGAACTCGGTGCTCATTGCGCCGAGCGGAGCTGCTCGATCGCCGACGTCGTTTGGACGAACGAGCAAGCCTGGCGTTCCGACGACGAGATTCGCGAGGGCCTGCGAGCGATCTGGAAGGTGATGCTCGAGGGCGTGTACCGGGGGTGTCATACCGACGGGATTCTCCCTGGCGGCCTGGATGTGCGGCGGCGCGCGGCACCGCTGTCACGACGCCTGCTCACCGTGGACAACGTGTGCGCCGACGCGGACACGCCGAACGAGTGGGTCGATCTGATCCGTCACCGCGACTTCCGCTTCGCCGAAGTGCTGCAGTGGGTCAGCACGTTCGCAATGGCGGTCAATGAGGAGAATGCAGATCTCGGCCGTGTCGTGACGGCGCCGACGAATGGGGCAGCTGGTGTGATTCCCGCCGTGTTGCTCTACCACGTGTGCTTTTCGGCGGAGCCCGTCACCGAGGAACAGATCATCGAATTCCTACTCGTGGCCGGTGAGGTCGGCACGCTGTTCAAGAAGGGGGCGACGATTTCGGCCGCAATGGGTGGCTGCCAGGCCGAGGTTGGGGTGTCGAGCGCGATGGCGGCGGCGGCGCTGGCCGAGGCGCTCGGTGGGACGGTCGCCCAGTCGCTGATGGCCGCAGAGATCGCGATGGAACACCATCTCGGTATGACCTGCGATCCGGTTGGCGGGCTCGTGCAGGTGCCATGCATCGAGCGCAACACGATGGGCGCCGTCAAAGCGATCAACGCCGCTGAGCTGGCCGTTGCGAGTAACCCTGACGACGCCCGCGTGTCGCTCACGGACGTCATTCGTACCTTGCGAGAAACCGCGGAAGACATGTCGGACCGCTACAAGGAGACCAGCCAGGGTGGCCTTGCCGTGAATGTGTCGGTCCGCGTTCCTGAGTGCTGAGGACTGCACCGTCCACTCGGGGTGCAATGGTTGCCGGCCTCGCATTGGTCATTGCGAATCGCAGCGAAATGCGAGAGTAGAGCGTGCCTTGGGAGCAGCTGCAGCAATCATCCACCTTCGGTTTCACTGTCGTCGCGTTGATTGTCGTGTTCGGTCCGCTGATCGCAGAGCGGGTCCGATTGCCCGGCTTGATGGGTCTGTTGCTGGGTGGGGCATTGATCGGCCCCAACATGTTCAACGTTC
>JABJAB010000096.1 GCA_018666235.1 Ilumatobacter sp. | reverse complement strand
GTTCAGCTCCGTCGCAATGGACTGGCCAGCGGCGTCCGCTTCGACGATGCCCATCTGCTCAAGTCGATCCGTCAGGTAGCTCGCCATGTCGATGAGGCCGAACAATTGCTCAGCGAGCGCTGCGGTCAGCGCAAAGAAGGGCACGATCGTGAAGAGCGCGTAATAGGCAAGGCCGGCGCCGAGCCGGAGTGTGCGATCCTCACGCCATGAGGCGTAGGTCTGGTTGACAACCTCCACCATGACCCCGAGAACTGGCCAGCGATCGATGCCGAGTCGAAGATTCATTGACTGCGGGCCGATGAGCCGTACATCGCGACGAGCCTGGCCACCAGTGTGGCCAAAAAGATCTGTCCTGCCATCGCCTCAAGCGCGGTCAGGCGTTGAACGAAATCGTTCACCGGCGTGATATCGCCAAATCCGAGCGTGGTCAATACCTCGAACGAGTAGTAGGTGGGCAGGCTGGCCACATCTGGATCGAGCACCGGCCCCTCGAACAGTCCTCGCATCGCCAGGTAGATCCAAGCGAAGATGAGGCCGATCAGTACGTAGGCGGCGATCGCCCCGGCAATCGTTGGCATTCCGACACGTTCGTGGCTCAGCACACGGCGAACCACTGCCAGGAGGATCGCAATGAGGACAATGGCTTGACCGAAGGCTCCAATCGTGAGGGGGATCGCGGCCTCATCGAATCCGACCAGAACTGCACTCGTCACCCCGATGGCGGCCAACACACCCAAACGGAGACGGTTCTCCCCTAACCTGGTCGCTGCGAACCCAGCGATCAGTGCCCCAACGTTGGCCGCAGACCCCACCACGTTGGGCCAACTGGAAACACTAGAATCTGAGATGAGAAACGCAAACAGCAGGAAGAACAGCAACGTGCCGAATCGGTCGACACCAAACATCCACTTCCGATTGCTGGGCACTCGGGGAACTCTAGAACCTCCACGCTTACTTGAAACCCTCGGTGACACAACGCTCCACGGGGCGAGGCTTTCGGGTTAACGTCACAGAGTGCAACCGACCCGGATGATCGTTCAGGACAAGACAACCACAGGCTGGACCTGACCAGTGGGTTCGGCCATCATCCAGGTATCGATCGCGTTGATCGCGTTCGCTTGCGTGTCCGGTCGACTCCGCGGTTCGGCATTCACGCCCGCGATTCTGTTCGCCGGTGTCGGCTTCTTGCTCGGCAACGAAGTCCTCGACGTGATTGCTGCCGACATCGATGTCGGTCACATCCGACTTCTGGCAGAGGTGACCCTGGCGCTGGTGTTGTTCAGCGATGCCTCGTCGCTCGACGCCCGGAAACTCTCTCATGAAGTCGGCATCCCCGCTCGGTTACTCGGCATCGGCCTCCCGCTCACGATCATCCTCGGAGCCGGTGTCGCACTTTGGTTGTTCCCGGACCTTCTGTTCTTCGAGGCAATCGTGCTTGCGGTGTTACTCGCACCGACCGACGCTGCCCTCGGCCAAACGGTTGTCTCGGACACCAGACTCCCCTCCAGCGTCCGCCAGGGTCTCAACGTCGAAAGCGGCTTGAACGATGGCGTATGCGTGCCGCTGCTCTTCGCCGCGGTCGCATTTGCAGAACTCGAGGAGGCCCCAACATTCGGAGGAGAGATCATCATCGACCTCGTCAAGGAAGTCGGCATCGCCGTCGCGGCGGGCATCGCCGTCGCGCTCGTCGTCGGATTCTTGGTGACCGAGTCGAAGCAGCGCGGATGGCTCGACGAAGCCTGGGTACAGGTCGTGCCACTCGCCGCAGCCGCGATCGCCTACACCGCAACCGACGAACTCGGCGGCAGCGGATTTATCGCAGCATTCATGGCCGGCCTGCTGTACGGCCGACGGATCGGACCGACGGATGCACATACCTCATCACGGTTGATGGAGGAAATTGGGGGCGTCTTGAGCGCGGTCACATTCTTCGTGTTCGGGGCAATCCTCATTGGCAACGGCGTCACGGATCTTGACCTCGCCACCGTCATCTATGCAGTACTGAGTCTCACCGCAGTACGGATGGTGCCTGTTGCACTCTCGCTCATCGGATCAGGCGCAGATCGGCCAACCATGGCCTTCACGGGATGGTTCGGACCGCGCGGG
>JABJAB010000095.1 GCA_018666235.1 Ilumatobacter sp. | reverse complement strand
GGTCGTTGGTCTGATGGCGCCCAACCTGCCCGAATATGCCGTCGTGTTCCACGGTGTCGCTGTCGCTGGTGGCGCGGTCACCACGATCAACCCGACATACGGGGTAGGCGAAGTCCGTCATCAGCTTCAGGACGCCGGTGCATCGATGCTGTTCACCGTGCCGATGTTCGTCGAGACGGCGCTCGCTGCGATCGAGGGCACCGACGTGACCGAGGTGGTCATCATGGGTGACGCCCCGGCAGGCACGACACCAATGGCCGATGTGTTCGGTGACCCGATCGAGCAAGTCGCAGTCGACCTCGCCACCCACACCGTCGTGTTGCCGTATTCCTCAGGCACGACCGGGCTCCCGAAGGGCGTGATGTTGACCCATCGCAACCTGGTCGCCAACATCGAGCAACTCCAGCATGCGATTAATTACACCGACGACGAAGTGGCGCTCGCAGCGTTGCCGTTCTTCCACATCTATGGCATGCAGGTACTGATGAACGGCCTGCTCGCCAATGGCGTCACCACCGTCACGATGCCGCGTTTCGACATGGTCGAGGCATTGGAAGCGGTACAGAACCTCGGCATCACCCGCTTCTTCGCCGTGCCGCCGATCATTCTCGGACTGGCCAAGCACCCGATCGTCGACCAGTACGACATGTCGTCAGTCCGCCAGATCTTTTCTGGCGCAGCACCCCTCGGCGCCGAGCTGGCCGCCGAGGCAGGCGCGCGACTGGGATGCGAAGTTGTGCAGGGCTTCGGCATGACCGAGCTCAGCCCGGTCAGTCACTGCACGGTGGAAGGTGACTATCGCCCCGGCACCAGTGGCGTCACGGTGTCGAACACGGAGAGCCGGATCGTCGACCCCGGGACAGGCGAGGACCAGCCGGTCGGCGAACGTGGCGAGCTTTGGGTGCGGGGGCCACAGGTGATGATCGGCTATCTCAACAATGCCGAGGCAACAGCGGCCACGATCGACGCTGACGGCTGGCTCCACTCGGGCGATGTCGCCATTATTGATGAACACGGCCACATGACGATCGTCGACCGACTCAAAGAACTGATCAAGTTCAAGGGCTTCCAGGTCGCGCCGGCCGAGCTCGAGGCGCTGCTGATCACGCACCCGAAGGTGGCCGATGTTGCCGTCATCGGGGTGCCCGACGATGACGCGGGCGAGATTCCGAAGGCCTTCGTCACGGCGGCACCAGGGGAGACCGTGACGCTCGAAGAGATCCAGGAACTGGTGAGCGAACACCTCGTCAGCTACAAGCAGGTCAGGCAGATCGAGGTAATCGACGCCATCCCGAAGAGCGCGGCTGGCAAGATCCTGCGCAAGGAACTCCGAGCACGCTGAGCGCCCGGTCGCTGCCGATGGTGATGTGACGGTCCGCCAACTCATCGGCTGCTCGATGAGTTGCCAGCGACGCCTGGCAGGCAGACTGCCGCCGTGACCAAGACCCGATTCGCTGTTTCTGATCTCACGGGAGCTGACCCGTACAAGCTTGCCACTGGGCTCATCGTTCCCCGACCGATCGGCTGGATCGGGACGATTTCGTCCGACGGAGTACCGAATCTTGCGCCGTACTCGTTCTTCAACTGCATGAGCGGCACGCCACCGACCTTCGTCTTCGCCCCTGGCCGCAGCGTGCGACGCGACACGCTCGACAATGTTCGAGAGGTCGGCGAGTTCACCATCAACATCGTCACCGACGAAGTTGTCGACGCGATGAATTCCACGGCAGCGTCGCACGAGCCTGGCGTGGACGAATTTGTCGAAGCGGGCCTGACCGCCGTGCCCTCAGAATCGATCCGCCCGCCGATCGTGGGGGAGTGCAGGGCGAATATCGAATGCGTCGTCGTCGACATCGTCGACATCGGCCATCCGAAACACGGCAATAGCCTCGTCATTGGCGAGGCCGTCCAGTTCCACGTCGACGAGGCGCTGCTCGACGGCACCCGCGTCGACCAAGCAGCGCTGCGCGCCGTCGGCCGCCACGTTGGCAACGCGTACAGCCGCGCCACCGACCTCTTCGAGATCATGCGCCCTGACTGAAGAATTTGCGCCGAATCGCCGCCGACTTGACCGGACGGCTCTGATCGATCTTGCCTCGGATGGGGTGAAGTCGCCGATTCGCGTCGGAGCGAGGCAGAATAGGGAGCGATGGAGTTCTGGAAGCCACACAAGCTCGCCTCGCCGCACGACGGCCAGATCTTTCTGAAGATCAACGACAAGGTTCGCACGACCGCTGAGGTCCACGGTGTGCCCGTCGGTACCGAAGGCAAGGTCATTCTTGCGAACGGCTTCAACTGGCAGCGCTACCGCGTCCTCTTCGAGAACGGTGCCGAAGTCGGCGACCTTGACCACCGCAATCTCGAACCCATCGGCCGAACGGCCAAGCGCATCGCCAAGCGCGACGCAAAGTAACTCGTTCCACGCGCTGCAACGCTGCAGCGACTCGGCTGATCCCGACAGGCCCGCCGGTAGACTCGCGCCCCTGTGAAGAGTTCTGTAGAGGCCCTCGAGGGCAACCAAGTCAAGCTGTACGTCGAAGTTGAAGAAGCTGAGTTCGACTCTGAGATCGACAAAGCCTTCAAGCTGATCGCCAAGGAAGTGCGCTTGCCCGGGTTCCGCCCGGGTAAGGCGCCCCGCAAGGTCCTCGAAGCGCAGGTGGGTATCGGCCCGGCTCGCGAGCAGGCGCTTCGCGACGGCGTCCCGGAGTATCTCGCGAAGGCAGTGCGTGAGCACGGCGTCGACCTCATCTCGACACCTGAGGTCGAAATCACCGATGGTCAAGAGTCAGGGCCGGTCGAATTCGAGGCCACCTGCACCATCCGTCCGGTTGTCGAGGTGCCCGGTTACGACTCGCTGTCGATCGAACTTCCGGTGCTTGACGTCACCGAGGACGAACTCGATGAGGCGCGTAACGCCGAACTGCGCAAATCAGGCGCACTCGTCGATGCCGATCGCCCCGCAGAGGAGGGTGACTTCCTCACGCTTGATCTCACCGCGACCCGCGACGGTGAGGAAGTCATCGGTCTGAACACCGAGGACTGGAACTACGAGATCGGTCAAGGCTGGGTCAGCGACGATTTCGACGAGCAAGTCACCGGATCAACAGCCGGCGACGAGCTCGCTTTCTCGTCGACGCCCAAGGGCACCGAAGAAGCGGCCGATTTCACCGTCAAGGTCACAGCAGTCCAGAAGATGGACATGCCGGAGATGACCGACGAATGGGTCGCCGACAACACCGGTGAGTTCGAGACCATCGACGAGTGGACCACAGCACTGAAGGAACGCATCAGCGAGCAAAAGCTCAACGGCATGCGTCAGGGTCTCGTGACCAAGATCACCGATGCGCTCACCGGGCTGAGCGAGATCGAAGCTCCCGCGCCGATGGTCGATTCTGACCTCAACCAGCGGGTGCAGAACACGATGCAGCAATTCCAGGCCCAGGGCATCGACTTCGGCCAGTGGATGGAGATGACCGGACAGGAACCCGAACAGTTCATTGAGTCGATGCGGGGCCAGTCCGAGCAGGCCGTCAAGAGCGACCTGGCGCTGCGTGCCGTCGCTGCCGCCGAAGACTTCGAGGTCGAGGACCACGAGATCGAGGGCGAGTACGCCCGCATGGCAATGCAGTACGGCCAAAAGGCCAAGGAGATCCGCAAGGCATACGAGCAGAACGATGCGGTCTCTGAGCTGCTTGCACAGATCAAGAAAAACAAGGCGCTCGACTGGCTCGTGCACAACGTCGACTTCGTCGATGAGAACGGCGCAGCGCTCGATCGTGACCTGGTGCTTGGCCATACGCACGACGAAGACGGCAACCACACTCACGACCACAACCACGACGAAGAAGGCACGGACGAGACGTCCGAGGAAGCAGCAGAGTCATGAATCTCCCCGCCGACAAGTACGCCGCTCAGAACTACCTGGTCCCCAATGTCATCGAGCAGACCAGTCGTGGCGAGCGCGCCTCCGACCTCTACAGCCGGATGCTCAAGGACAACATCATCTTCCTGCAGACGCCGGTCGACGACCAGATCGCCAGTCTCATCTGTGCGCAGCTGATTCACCTCGAGTCGGAGAACCCCGACAAGGACATCAGCATTTACATCAACAGCCCTGGTGGCGACATCACGGCGTTGTTCGCGATCTACGACACGATGCAGTTCATCAAGAACGACATCGCGACGATCTGCCTCGGCCAGGCAGCTTCGGCAGCCGCTGTGCTGCTCGCCGCTGGTACGAAGGGCAAGCGGCTCGCGCTGCCGCACTCACGAGTGTTGCTGCACCAGCCGTCAGGCCAGGTCGGCTACGGCCAGGTCACCGATCTTGAGCTGGCCGCAAAAGAAATTCTGCGGATGCGTGAGATCCTGGACGGCATTCTCGCTCACCACACCGGTCAGCCCATCGAGCGCATCCACGCTGATACCGACCGTGATTTCGTGATGGAAGCGAATGAGGCGCTGGAGTATGGCATCATCGACACAGTGATCTCGTCGCGTGAGACGGTGGACCGGGACGGCCCGATCCGCTGACCTCGGGTTCTCGGCGGTATCCACGACTCGAATCGGCAGGTGGGGCACAATGTCTCGCTCCCGGCCAGCTCGGTCGGGCAGAATGCAGAACGACGAACTCGTTGGATGTTGAGGGGTAACAACAGTGGCCAAATTCGGTGACACAGGCGAACTGTTGAAGTGTTCGTTTTGCGGTAAGTCGCAAAAGCAGGTCAAGAAGCTCATTGCGGGCCCTGGCGTCTACATCTGCGACGAGTGCATCGATCTCTGCAACGAGATCATCGAAGAGGAACTCACCGAAACGGCTGAGCTCAGCTTCGACAACCTGCCGAATCCGCGTGAGGTTCGAGCTTTCCTCGATGATTACGTCGTCGGTCAAGTCGAGGCCAAGAAGATCCTCGCCGTATCCGTCTACAACCACTACCGGCGCATTCAGTATCAGAGCCAGGCCACCACGGTCGGCCGACGCGACGAAGTCGAATTGGCCAAATCGAACATTCTGCTGCTTGGCCCGACCGGTTGCGGCAAGACCCACCTCGCGCAGACACTTGCCCGCCAGCTGAACGTGCCGTTTGCGGTCGCTGATGCGACGGCGCTCACCGAAGCGGGCTACGTCGGCGAGGACGTCGAGAACATTCTGCTCAAGTTGATCCAAGCAGCCGACTTCGACGTCAAGCGTGCCGAGACAGGCATTGTCTACATCGACGAGATCGACAAGGTCGCACGGAAGAGCGAGAACCCGTCGATCACGCGTGACGTCTCGGGCGAAGGTGTCCAACAGGCGCTGCTGAAGATTCTGGAAGGTACGTCTGCCTCGGTCCCGCCCCAGGGCGGACGCAAACACCCGCACCAAGAATTCATCCAGATCGACACCACCAACGTCTTGTTCATCCTCGGCGGCGCGTTTGCCGGCCTCGAAGAGATCATCGAACAACGCATTGGTCACAAGGGCGTTGGATTCAACGGCACTGTGCGCAGCCAGGTCGAGCGCGATCCCGGCGAACTGTTCGCCCAGGTGCTCCCTGAAGACCTCGTGAAGTTCGGCATGATCCCCGAGTTCATCGGCCGTTTGCCGATGGTTGGCGCCGTGCGCAGCCTCGACCAGAAAGCGCTGGTGAGTATTCTGACCGAGCCGAAGAACAGCCTGGTCAAGCAGTATGCAAAGGTGTTCGAGTTCGAAGATGTCGAGCTGGAGTTCACCGAGGACGGCCTCAATGCCATCGCCGATCAGGCACTGCTCCGTGCGACCGGTGCCCGCGGTCTACGCGCGATCCTGGAAGAAGTGTTGCTCGAGACGATGTATGACCTTCCGGGCCGGGAAGACATCGGCAAGGTCGTCATCGACCGCAAGACGGTCATCGACAAGGTCAACCCAACCTTGGTGCCGCGTAAGCCGGCGCGCCAACGCAAAGCCGCCTCCTAGGCACAACTTCTGACCGCGGGTTCTGGCCGCGAGCGGTGTGTCATCTCGGAAACCGTTTCGCTGCCCGTAGATTCTTCTTGGTGAGGTTCAACCTGTCATGACGGAAGCCTTCACGATGACTGAGGCACTGCGGTATCTCGACGATCATGCGTCGTATCAGAAGACGGGGCGTATCGATTCGCCATCGACCGAAGTGATTGAGGCGTTCTGCTCAGCGATGGGCGATCCGCAGCACTGTGCGCCGGTCATTCATGTCACGGGAACCAATGGCAAGGGTTCGACGGTGCAAATGATCTCGCGCATGCTGGAAGCTGCGGGCCTGACCGTCGGGACATACACGAGCCCGCATCTCGAGCACATCAACGAGCGGATTCGGCGTAACGGCGAGCCGATCAGCGACGTGGAACTCGCCGAGGTCGTGGGCGCCGTCGCTGAACTCGAACCCGTAGTGGGACTCTTCCCGAGCTACTTCGAGGTGATGACTGCTGCAGCGTTCCGCTGGTTCGCCGACACCGCTGTGGATGTCATGGTCATCGAAGTGGGCATCCTCGGTCGGTGGGATGCGACGAATGTCGTCAACCCGACGGTTGCAGTCGTCACCAACATCGGCATGGACCACAACGAGTTTGCTGGCCCCACACTTGTCGACGTCGCCACTGAGAAAGCCGGGATCATCAAGCCCGGCTGTGCCGCAGTGATCGGTGAGACGCGTCCTGAACTCGTGGAGATCTTTCAGGCGGCGGGCGCGGCATCGGTGATCGTGCGCGGCGACGACTTCGAAGTCGAAAGCAATGCCCTGGCACTCGGTGGCCGCATGCTTGACATCCGCACACCGACGACCATCTATCCCGATGTGTTCATCCCGTTGCACGGCGCGTACCAGGGTGTCAACGCAGCCGTCGCCCTGACCGCCGTCGAGATGTTCTTTGCGGCGCCTCCATCTGAAGAGATCGTGACCGAAGGCATGGGCGAAGTCGCAATGCCCGGTCGCTTCGAGGTGCTCGGCCGGCAGCCCCTCACGATCATTGACGGTGCGCACAACCCGACCGGCGCCGACACGTGCGCCCAAGTGTTCTTCGACGACTTCCATCCAGACGGTCGACGTCTCCTCGTGTTCGGCACGCTGCGCGATCCGGGCGAGATGCTCGCGGCGCTCCGCGCTGATGAGTTCGACATGGTCTTCGCGTGCACAGCACCGTCGCCGCGCGGCGTCAACGTGCGCGAAGTCGTTGAGGCTGCCAAGGCCCTCGGTTGCGACAACATTGCTTCGTTCGACACGGTTGAAGATGCTTGCGTTCGGGCCATGGAGTATGCCGACGGCGACGACGCTGTGTTGGCCACCGGGAGCTTGTACACCGCTGGCGCAGCTCGCGCTGTGTTGCAGCGCCACGCGAACTGACCAACGCTGGCCTGCCATCTCGGCTCGGCCTGTCCATTCTTGACGCGAGGTGAACTGGACGAGGGAGAGCAAACGAGCGCGGGTTGCTGTTTGCCACCGATAGCTTTGATGGCCATGTCTGATCGCACACTCGTCCTCCTGAAGCCCGACACCGTGGAGCGCAAGCTCATCGGTGCGGTCACCTCGCGTTTCGAGGCGAAGAACCTTGACGTCGTTGCAATGGAGCTCCGTCAGCTCGACGCAGACACCCTGGCTCGTCATTACGAAGAGCACGTCGGCAAGGGCTTTTATGGCGAACTCGTCGAGTTCATGAGCCGCGGACGCGTCGTCGCTATGGTCATCGAAGGCCCGGAAGACACGTGGGAAGTGGTGCGCAACATGATGGGCGCGACCAACCCGCGGAGCGCTGCGCCTGGAACCATTCGCGGTGACCTCGGCATTCTCTTCACCGAGAACCTCGTGCACGGCAGCGACTCACTCGAGTCGGCCCAGCGCGAGATCGGCATCTTCTTCCCGAATCTGTAACATTCCGCCGCCCTGGTACGGTGACCGGGAACGAGGTGCGACGTCGTTGGTGTCGCGCACCTCCACAGCACTCGAATTTTCAGCTCGCGAAGGGAGGGCCAGAATATGGCCCGCAATAACCCGCTCAGCCTGGGGCGTGACCTCGCCATCGATCTCGGTACGGCGAACACCCTCATTTATGTTCGTGGCCAAGGCGTCGTTCTCGATGAGCCGTCGGTCGTGGCGATTAACGTCAATGACGGGCGTCCGGTGGCCGTTGGCCTTGAAGCCAAGCGCATGATGGGGCGCACGCCCAATCACATCAAGGCGATTCGTCCGCTCAAGGACGGCGTCATTGCCGACTTCGAGGTGTGCGAAAAGATGCTTCGCTACTTCATCCAGAAGGTGCACGCGTCGAAGTGGAGCAAACCGCGCATGGTGATTTGTGTGCCGTCGGGCATCACCGGCGTCGAGCAGCGCGCAGTGCAAGACGCTGCGGAATACGCCGGTGCTCGCAAGCCGGTGCACATCATCGAAGAACCGATGGCTGCGGCAATTGGTGCGGATCTCCCCGTGCACGAACCGTCCGGCAACATGATCGTCGACATCGGCGGCGGCACCACCGAAGTGGCGGTCATCTCGCTCGGTGGCATCGTCACCGCACAATCGGTGCGTGTCGCCGGTGATGAACTTGACGATGCTGTGCTGCAGTACGTGAAGAAAGAGTTCTCCTTGGCGATCGGCGAACGAACAGCCGAGGAGATCAAGATCCAGATGGGCTCGGCATGGCCATTGGAAGAAGAGCTCACAGCCGACATCCGCGGCCGCGACCTGATCTCAGGTCTCCCGCGCACGATCCATGTGACCACCGAACACATCCGCGAAGCGCTTGCAGAGCCGATCAACGCCATCATCGATGCCGTGAAGACCACGCTCGACAAGACCCCGCCAGAACTTGCGGCCGACATCATGCAGGACGGCATCATGCTCACGGGCGGCGGTGCGTTGCTCGGTGGTCTGGATGAGCGTTTGGCGCACGAGACCGGGATGCCGATCCGCGTTGCCGCCGAGCCGCTGTACAGCGTCGTCATCGGCTCAGGTCGAGCTCTCGAGAACATTGATGCCATGCGCGGTCTGATGTCACTCGGCGGCGAGAACTGATTCGCCCGCGCCCGCTGCGTTCCCGAATCGTGGAAGATTTCTGAGATGGCGATCTACACAGTCGGACGACGCCGCGTCATCGTTGCGCTGCTCTTGACTCTCGTCCTGCTGCTGACGCTGGACCTGCGCGGCAACCCTGTCCTCGATCGTGTCCGCGACGGGTTTGCTCGTGCGATGGCGCCGATCGAATCAGCGACGGATGTCATCACGACGCCCGTGAGCCGAGCATGGAATGGCGTCACTCAGTACGACGACTTGGAACGTGAAAACGAAGCGCTGCAGGACCAACTCGATCGGTTGATCGGCACACAGGCGACCGCTCGCCTGTCGGTGGAGGAGGCAGCGGAGCTGAAGGCGCTGCTCAGCCTCAATTCTCTTGCCGGCATTCCGACCGAGGTCGCCAAGGTCGTTGGCGCGTCGTCGAACAACCTCGACCAGATCATCGAGATCGACATCGGCCGAACACGTGGTGTCCGTGTCGGCATGCCCGTGGTGAACCAGGCGGGCCTCATCGGAAAAATCACCAGTGTCACCGACAACACAGCGAAGGTGATGTTGATCACCGACTCCAGGTACGTGGTCCCGGTGCGTGTGCAGGCCGCTCCAGCTGCAGATCTGGGTCCGACGGACACCCGCCCCTCGGGGCGGACCAACGAAGAACTCGAGGACCTCGTCGCGACCACGCTGGTCACCGATGTGCTTGCATCCGAGTCGTCGTTGCCGCAGAACGACGGAGCAAACGGTGACCCGGCCAGCGTTGATGACCCCACTTCGGGGGACCTGCCGGTCAACGCGACGTCGACGACACTCGACCCCAACGATGGAGAGAGCCCCGCCGGGGCGTTACCGGTCGATGGCGAGGTCATCGAGACCACGACAACAACGACGACGACAACGGTGCCGAACCTGACGGCGAAGGAGTTCGGTGCGCTCGAAGGGCGCGGGCGGGGGTTGATCCCGCAGATTCGGTTCTTGCAAGACAACCCGAGTCTCGCGGTGCTCCAGGAAGGCGACCTCGTCGTCACCGCTGGGGGCTTCGACAGCCTTGCGCCGCCCGACATCCCGATCGGTGTGGCCGTCAACCGTGCCGACCGATCCGGCCCCGGCGGTCCGCTCCTCGATGTGCAGCCGTACGCCGACGTGACACGCTTGAACTTCCTGCGGGTCGTGCTCTACACGCCGCTGTCCGAAGTCGAGCGGGAGTGACATCACCCGACCGCCTCGGAGCGGGCTGATGTTGGCGGCAATCTGGCAAGGTCCCGTCATTCGGCTGATCCCAGTTGGCATGCTCTTGCTCGCCCTCCAACGGTCGTTGTTTGTTGAGATCACGATCGCAGGCGTGACCATTCAGGTGGTGCTGGCGCTTGCCGCCGCTGCAGGTGCCGCCGGGGGATCCGAGCGCGGGGCCATGGCCGGCTTCGTTCTCGGTGTGATGTACGACATGTTGGAAGGCCTGCCGATTGGTTCGACAGCGATCCCGATGACGATTGCCGGAACCGTTGCTGGATTCCTGGCCATCATCGTTGCCGAGCCGCACTGGTGGTTGGCGATGCTCTTCACAATGATGGGGGCAGCTGTCGGCGAGGTGATGGTGCCGGTCACCCGGTTGTTCATTGGGGCGAGCGACCCTTTTGAGCCGCGACTCACACTGATCGTGCCCGTTGTGGCGATTGCTGCAGGTGTTCTCTCGCCGCTGTTTGTTCCGTTGGCGCGGTGGTGCCTCCGGATCCGAAGTGCGGAGTGGGTCGCCCCGCCGCGCGAGCCGACGCTGTGATGCGGCGCCGTGAGGAACACCCTCCGGCGCAACGTTTGGTGAACAGAGGATGCCGCGCTCACCCGGCGACTCTGCACGGCTACATTGCGGTTCTGTGAAGAACGACCACCGAGGCCTGGCGCGACCGCGGTCGATCGACGTTGAGAAAAGGGCACACTGACGCAATGGCAGTCGATAAACGCGCCACCCGGTTGGGTGTCCTCGCTCTTGTCGGGACCCTGCTGTTCTCGCTCGTCGGAGCGCGCCTCTGGTTCCTCCAAACCGTTGAAGCCGAAGCGCTCCAGGAGCAGGTTGATACCACCAAGCTTCGGACTCGAGCGTTGTTGCCGCAGCGCGGTCGCATCTTCGACGCCGACGGCCGAATCCTTGCTGACAATCAGCGATCGCTGGCGGTCACCGTGGACTGGGAGCTGCTCCGTCGGGACAGTGACCGCGAGGAGATCTTCCGGAGACTCTCAGGATGGGTCGACGTTGCTGTTGAAGACATGGAGCGACGCTACGAGCGCGGGATCACTGACACGCTGCTCCCGATGCCGGTGGCCGAGGGGCTGAGCGAAGCGACGGCGATCGCGATCAAGGAACGTGTGGAAGACCTTCCTGGCGTGGAGATCGTTGAAACGTCGACACGCACGTACCCCTATGCGCCGCTTGCGAGCCATGTCGTTGGCTACATGGGTGCCATCACCGCCGAGACCAAGGACCTGTACGTCAGCAACGGCTACACCCAAAGCGAGCGCGTTGGCCAATTCGGCATCGAGCTGAGCATGGAACAAGAACTGCACGGCGTGTCGGGTTACGTCAAGTACGAAGTCGACAACACCAGTCGCATTATCCGTGAAGTCGAGCGGGTCCCTCCGGTCAACGGCCGAGACATCCAACTCACGATCGACCTCGATCAGCAGCAATACGCTGAGCAGGCACTCGAGACGCAGCTCAAACTCAGGCGACAGGCCACTGCGACGAATCCGCTCGATCGCGAGAACGAGTTCAAGACACGCGCGTTCTACGAAGTCGATGCCGAGACCAACATCAAGGAGTACTACCCTGAAGAGGTGCCCTTCAAGGCGCCGGCGGGTGCTGTGGTCGTCCAGAACTGGGAAACCGGCCAGATCATTGCGCTTGCCTCGTATCCAACCTTCGACAACCGTTGGTTCGAGTCGGATCTCAGCGGCGGGAAATTCGAGGAGATCTTCGACGCCACCGATATCGAAGCGCTGGAGTACGACGACGAGGGTGAGGTGATCCCCGAGTCGGTCAAGACCGACCCTGATCGATCAACACTCGTCAACAGGGCAATCCAAGGCCGCTACAACCTCGGATCGACCTTCAAACCCTTCACTGCGTATGCCGCATTGTCGACCGATCTCCTTTCCACGAGCGACCGCTACCAGGACCAGGGCACGTACAGAATGCAGTCGGTCGACAGCGACAAGTGCGCCTCTGGCCTCGTGCGGTGCGTCTACAAGAACGCCACCTGTGGCAATGGGCGGCCATGCGTCTACGGATCAGTCGACGTCGAGACAGCGCTCGCCGTCTCGAGCGACGCGTTTTTCTATCGCGTGGGTGAGTTGATCATGGAGAACAACGAGCAGAAGGACCTGCTGCAGCAGCAGGTCGGCCTGTTTGGCTTCGGTGAGAAGACGGGAATCGACCTACCGTTTGAATTCGCCGGCACGGTGCCTGATCGAGAGCTGAAAGAGGACTACGCCAGGCGCGGCGTCATCAGCGAGGATGAGGGCAGCGGGTACTTCACCGGCGACAACGTGCAGCTGGCCATCGGACAGGGCTTGTTGTCGGCAACGCCGCTGCAACTCGCAACGGGCTACTCGACGATTGCAAACTTCGGGTTCGTGATGAAGCCCGAGATCATCAAGGCGGTCTACGACGCGGGAGTGCCCGACGCTGCAGTGCAGGGCTTTGTCGACATCTCCCGGGCCCGCTTCGCCGAGGAACCCAACATTGAGGGCGAGGTGATCCGCCAGGTTCCGATGCCGGCCAACATTCACGATGAGATTGATCGAGGTCTTCGACGCGTCGTCCGGACCGGTGGTGGAAACACGAGCGACTTTTACCACAGCGCAACGGGGGAGAAGCTCTTTTTCGACTACCCGAGCAGCGCCATCCCGGTCGCGGGGAAGACCGGAACCGCCCAGGGGCGGAACAATTTCCCGTGGAACGATTCCTCTGCATTCACGGCGTACAGCATCGACTCGTCTCGGCCGTACACCGTGAGTGCGTACCTCGAAAAGAGTGGATACGGGGCCACCGCAGCGGGACCGGTCGTCAAGTGCATGTTCCTCCAGATGTCAGGGATTGCGCCGGCCGACTCCGTCGAACTCTCGACCCCGCTCAACGTTGACCAGACGTTTCCGGCCGCACCGAAAAAGCTCGCCGACACCAGTTGCTTCTCGCGTCGCAACTAATCGGCAAGACTGAGCACGTGGGCATCGAAGCAACCGGAGGAACCGCCTGATGGCGACTTCCTTCCTGACGCGCAAGCCCGACTCTGGGCTCGGCAATATCGGAGCCAGCCCAGCGGACCCCAGCCGCAACATCGACTGGGTCTTGATGTCCGTTCAGATGATTCTGACCGTTGCCGGCTGCTTCGTCGTGTTCTCGGCATCACGCACGCGCGTGGTCGATGATCCCTACGCCTTTGCCACTCGCCAGGTCATCTTTGCCATCGTTGCGACAGCCGTGATGGCGGTGGTGATGGCCTTCGATTACGAGAGTTGGAAGGAGCGCGCCACATTCTTGTACGGCTTGACACTGGTCGTGCTCGTGTTGCTGATCCTGCTCGGTGTGGCAGGCGGTCAAGACCGAATCTCATTCGACCTCGGCCCGTTCAACGTGCAACCGGCTGAGATGGCCAAGTTCACCACGCTGCTGATGCTGGCGGTCTATCTCGCCCAGGAGCGCAGCGACGAGGTGTCATACCCGCGTTTCCTCGGTGGGCTGATGATCGTCGGAGTGCCTGCGGTGCTCATCGTCCTCCAACCGGACCTCGGGTCGGCGTCGGTCATCATCTCAATGGCCATGGGTGTCCTGCTCGTCGCTGGTGCCAAAGTGCGGTATATCGCATTGATTTCTGTGCTCTCCATCGCAACCGTCGCTGCGGCGTTCTTTGGCCGCCTCGTCGATCGCTACCAGATCACCCGGCTCGAAGCGCTCATCAACCCGGACGGCATTGACTCCGATTTCACGTATCAGGCCGAGAATGCAATGCGTGCGATCGGCACGGGCGGCGTGTGGGGCAAGGGTTGGTTGCAGGGGCCGCTGACGAACGGACGCGACATTCCTGTGATGTGGGCTGACTTCCCCTTCGCTGCTGTCGGCGAGCAGTTCGGCCTGGTCGGTTGTGCTGCCATGTTGGCGCTGTTCGGCGTGGCGCTGATCCGAATTTGGAGGATTGCGCACCTCTCGCGTGACCTCCTCGGTACGTACATCTGTGCCGGCGTGTTTACGATGTTGCTCTGGCAGATCTTCCAGAACGTTGGGATGACCTTGCAGATCATGCCGGTGACTGGCCTGCCGCTGCCGTTCATTTCGTACGGTGGGTCAAGCCTGATCGTCTATTTCGCCATGTTCGGTCTCGTGCAGTCCGTACATATGCGCCGGATGCGTTGATTTCACCGAGAGAGATCGGTCCGTAGCTGGCTGACCCTCACCTGGCTTGGGCGTGTGCTCCGGTAGATTGAGGAGATGGCCAGACTCACCGCATCCGACGCGTTGGTGACGGGGCCACATCAACAGTTCGAATACGCCGGGATCGAGCGCGACCATCACTCGCTGCACGTACCTGCTCCGGAGAACGCCTGTGCGCTTCTCCCCAGAAGGGAACTTCTTCAACATGGATCACACCAACGACAGTACGAACGCGGCTCAGACCGGCTCGGACAGCGCTGAGCCAGGCGGGCAGGGCAAGCAGCGAAAGCGGGGATCACGAGGCGGCCAGAACCGGCGCCCCGCGGGCGAAGCCAACGAGTCGGCATCGAACGACAAGAACGACATTGAGCTCCCCGAGCGAATCAGCGAAGGCCAGCCGTCTGCTGAGGCATCCGAACGCGGTTTGGTGCGCAAGCCCCAGATCGGTGACACGATGCCGATTCCGTCGTCACCTCCGCCCGGAATCTCCCGGCAGTCGGAGGGCGGGAACGAGGGCGACGCACCCAAGAAGAAGCGCAATCGGCGTGGCAAAGGCGGCGGCGGCAACTCCGAGCCTGGCGAAGCGCGCGGCAACGATCAGCCCAAGGGCGCCAAGCAGCGGACCAAGCAGGGCGACAAACAGAGCGACGGCCAACGCAAGAAAAGTCGCGGTGGTCGCGGTGGTCGCGGCAAAGGCGGCACGCAGCAGTTGGACGACGCGTGGCTCGAACAACGCCGGGGACGCGAACGCAACGGCAAGCCGATCGGACGCTATTTCATGTGCGTGCAGTCACGTCCGGGGATGGCCCAGGTGGCCGTGCTCGAAGGGCGGAATCTGATCGAACACTACGTCAGCCGGCCAGCGGACGACGTCGCACAAATCCACGGCAACGTGTACATCGGCAAGGTCCAGAACGTGCTGCCCGGTATGGAGGCGGCGTTCGTCGACATCGCCACCCCGAAGAATGCGGTGCTGTACCGCAGCGACGTGCAGTACGACCCGGCCGACATCGAGCAGAAGGGCAGCAACGCCCGCATCGAGGACATTCTCAAGAACAAGCAGCTCATCCTCTGCCAGGTCACGAAGAACCCGATTGCACACAAGGGCGCCCGTCTCACGCAAGAGATCTCGCTGCCCGGTCGATTTGTGGTGTTGATTCCCAATTCCCAGACGTACGGCATCTCGAAGCGCCTTCCCGACGACGTGCGCAAGCGGCTCCGCGGGATTCTCGACCGGGTGAAGCCCGAAGAACACGGTCTCATTGTTCGAACCGCGGCGGAGTCGGCGACCGAAGAAGAACTGACCGCCGACATGACCATTCTGCTCAACGAGTGGGAGCAAATCGAACGCAAGGCGGCCAAGGCACAACGGCCGACGTTGCTCTACCGCGAGCCCGAGTTGGCTGTGCGTGTTATTCGCGAAGAGTTCAACGCCGACTACCGCGGTGTCATCATCGACGACAAGCGGTTGCATGAGGATGTCCACAGCTACGTGGCTGCGTTCAATCCGGACCTTGCCGACCGCATCGAGTACTACGACGCGGAAAAGGAAGGGCTCTCGCTGTTCGAAAAGCACCACGTGCACGAACAGGTCCACAAGGCCCTGGACCGCAAGGTCTGGCTGCCGTCGGGTGGCTCGCTCATTATCGAGGGAACCGAAGCGCTCACCGTGATTGACGTCAACACTGGCAAGAATGTCGGCAAGTCAAACCTTGAAGAAACTGTCTTCCACAACAACATGGAGGCCGCGGTCGAGGTCGCCAAACAACTCCGGCTGCGTGACATCGGTGGCATCATCGTCATCGACTTCATCGACATGGAGATTCGGGAGAACCGCGGCAAGGTCGTTGAGGCGCTCCGTAACTCGCTGGCGCGGGACAAGACGCGGTCGCAGGTCTTTGACGTCTCCGAGCTTGGCCTGGTCGAGATGACTCGGAAGCGCATCGGTGAAGGCCTCCTCACCGAGTACAGCGAGATCTGTCCCGACTGCGACGGTCGCGGTGTGGTTGTCGACTACTCGATGCTGGAATGACGTCGTTGCGCTCGCTGCTCTAGAATCGCAGCATGGAGATCCAGATCACCGACGATGCTCGCAAGGTCTTGGAGAAGAAGGGCGGCACGATGTCGATTGACTTCATCCGCCCCACCGGTTGAGGCAAGGTCGCCGAGGTGTCGGTCGACACCAATGTCAAGAATAAGAACCTGGCTCCCTATCGCCGGTTGCGTCATGACGACTTTCGCATCTTGATCACGCCCCAGCTCGTCGGCATGGCGGCAACGATGCGCATCGTCACAAAGGGCAAGGTCGCCAAGTCGTTGACGGTTGAGTTCCAGTCCGTCCCTGGCGCCCCGGGTGCCGATGGGGATGCCTGCTGTATCTAGATTTGGCAAATGGCTGACCTTCTTGCGCTTTCATCGGAGATCATCGACAACGGGTTGACCGATCGACCCTTCAATCGAACCAGCAATGAACTCAGCGAGATCGGCGACGGCCTCGCGGTGGTCGAGAGCTTCAGCCACAGCGTGGTCGTCGACTCCGGTGACGGGCTGATCGCCTTCGACGCGTCACATGCGATGACCGGCGAGAAGGTGGTCAAGGCCATCAAGGGCTGGAGCGCCCAACCGGTGAGTCACCTCGTCTACACCCACGGCCACGCCGATCACGTCGGCGGCAGCGTGGCGTTTGGTGCTGAGTACGGCGACATGACCGTGGTCGGTCATCGCAACGTCGAGCGCCGGTTTGAGCGGTATGCCGAGACCAACGACTGGAACGTGCAGATCAATGCCCGCCAGTTCGGTGGGGTCAAGGGCGACTTTGGGATGGGCGACTTCCCCGAATTCATTCCGAACAACACGGCGCGCCCCAACCATGTGGTTGACGACCACGACACGCTCCAGATCGGGTCGCGCACGATCGAACTGCACCACGCCCGCGGTGAGACCGACGACCACTTGTGGGCGTGGATGCCTGAGGAGAAGTGGATGGCGGTCGGCGACTTCGTCATCTGGAACTTCCCGAACGCCGGCAATCCGCAGAAGGTGCAGCGATTCCCGATCGAGTGGGCCGCTGCGTTGCGCGAGATGATCGCCAAGGAGCCCGAACTGTTGCTTCCCGCGCATGGGTTGCCGATCGAGGGCCGAGCCCGGATCGCCGGCGTGCTCGACGACATTGCCACGGCGCTGGAACTGATCGTGCGCGAGGTGATCGACATGATGAATGCCGGTGAGGTGCTCGACACGATCGTTCACTCGGTCACCGTCCCCGACGATTTGCTGTCGAAGCCCTACTTGCGGCCGCTCTACGATGAACCGGAGTTCGTGGTGCGTGGCGTGTGGCGCCAGTTCGGCGGCTGGTGGGACGGCGCGCCAAGCCGCCTCAAGCCGGCCCCTGATGCCGTGCTGGCGACTGAACTGGCTGAACTGGCCGGTGGCGCCGGAAGGCTGATCGAACGAGCACAGGTCGTCGCTGAACAGGGAGAGTTCCGGCTTGCATGCCACCTTGCCGATCTGGCCGGGTGGGCTGCTCCTGCCGACGGCGGTATCCATCGACAGCGCGCCATCATCTATCGCGCCCGACGCAAGCAGGAGACTTCGCTGATGGCGAAGGGGATCTTTGCAGGAGCCGCCCGGGAGTCCGAAGAGGTCGCCGGCGACGAGACGTGACCGGCGTCCGTCGATCTCGATGACCAGCGCGCGAGCAATAGTGCAATCACGCCGTTAGCATCGCTTCTCGCTATGTACGCAGTAATCGCCTCAGGCGGCAAGCAGGAAAAAGTGGCCGAAGGCCAGCGAGTGCAGCTCGAACTGCTCGGCGCGGACGAAGGCAGCGACGTGTCGCTGACCCCCGTCATGCTCGTCGACGGCGACACTGTTCTTGCCACGGCTGACGAGCTCGCAGGAGCTTCAGTCACCGGCAAGATCGTTGGTCGGGCCGCTGGCCCGAAAATCAACGGCTACACCTTCAAACGCCGCACCAACAACCATCGTCGCTACGGCCACCGTCAAAAGTATGACGTGGTCGAGATCACCAGCATCAAGAAGGGCTGATCGCACATGTCAAAGACAAAAGGTGGCGGTTCCACACGGAACGGCCGTGACTCTAACGCACAGCGCCTCGGCGTGAAGGTGTTCGGCGGATCTGAGATCCGTACGGGTGCCATCATCGTTCGCCAGCGCGGCACGAGGTTCCATCCCGGCAACAATGTTGGCAAGGCCAAGGACGATTCGTTGTTCGCGCTGACCGACGGCGTCGTCGAGTTCGGCAACCACAGGGGCCGCAAGGCCGTTGCAGTGGTTCCCCACACCGACTGATTCATTGAACCCGAAAACGACGAAGGCCGGGCTGCACAGCCCGGCCTTCGTCGTTTTCAATCATCGTTCACTGGTTGCTCCATCCGGTGCCAGGCACCAGATGGAGCGACCAGCGGGTTTACAGTGCAGCCTCGAGCTGGTCGACGGCCTTGGTGAGCTGAGCCGGCAGGCGATCGCCGAAGCGGGCGAAGTGCTCGCGAATCTGTGGCACAGCGCCCTTCCAACCGTCGGTGTCGACCTCGAGGATGCGCTCGAGGTCATCTGGATCGAGGTCGAGGCCTGCCAAGTCGAGTTGGTCCTTGACGGGCAGCTTGCCGATCGGGGTGTCGACGGCGTCGACGGTGCCGTCGACCCGCTCGAATACCCACTTGAGCACTCGGCTGTTCTCGCCAAATCCGGGCCACAGAAAGCGGCCTTCTTCGTCGCGGCGGAACCAGTTGACGAAGAAGATCTTCGGCAGGTTCGACTCGTCGGTCTTGTCAGCCATCGAGAGCCAGTGCGTGAAGTAGTCGCCGTAGTTGTATCCACAGAACGGCAGCATCGCCATTGGGTCGAAGCGGAGCTCGCCCTGCACGCCTTCGGCCGCAGCGGTCTTCTCTGAAGCCATGATCGAACCGAGGAACACGCCATGCTCCCAGTCGTTCGCCTCGGTCACCAGTGGCACCGTCGTACGGCGGCGGCCGCCGAACAGAATCGCAGAAATCGGAACGCCAGCGGGGTCTTCCCACTCAGCAGCCGCAGACGGGCACTGTGACGCAGGTGCAGTGAATCGGGCATTGGGATGCGCTGCAGGCGTGTCGATCTCGGGATTCCAGGGGTTGCCGCGCCAGTCGGTGGCTCGTGCCGGCGGGTCGTCGGTCATTTCCTCCCACCAGACATCACCGTCGTCGGTCAGCGCCGTGTTGGTGTAAATGCAGTTGCCCCACAGCGTTTCCATCGCATTGTGGTTGGTGGCATGGCTGGTTCCGGGTGCGACACCGAAGAAACCGGCCTCGGGGTTGATGGCGTAGAGCTGCCCGTCGTCGCCCATCTTCATCCAGCAGATGTCATCGCCGATGGTTTCGGCTTTCCACCCGGGGATGGTCGGCATGAGCATGGCAAGGTTGGTCTTGCCACATGCCGACGGGAAGGCGCCCGCGATGTATTTCGACTCGCCTTGCGGGTTGGTGAGCTTGAGGATGAGCATGTGCTCAGCCAACCAACCATCGTCGCGGGCCATGACCGAAGCGATACGCAGCGCAAAGCACTTCTTGCCGAGCAGTGCGTTGCCGCCGTAGCCCGATCCGTACGACATGATCTCGCGGGTTTCAGGGAAGTGCACGATGTACTTGTTCTCGGCATCACAGGGCCACGGCACGTCGGTTGCACCATCGGCGAGCGGGGCGCCAACGGAGTGGAGGCAGGGGACCCATTGGTCGTCACCGAGTGCGTCGAGTGCACCCTGGCCCATGCGGGTCATAATGCGCATGTTGGTGGCGACGTACGCGGAGTCGCTGAGTTGCACTCCGATGTGGGCGATGGGCGAGCCGAGCGGACCCATTGAAAAGGGCACGACGTACATCGTGCGCCCCTTCATGCACCCGGTGTACAACCGCTTCATCTCGGCGCGCATCTCCGCGGGATCGCGCCAGTTGTTGTTCGGGCCGGCCTCGACCTCGGTCGCAGAACAAATGAATGTGCGATCTTCGACGCGGGCGACGTCACCGGGATCAGAGTGGGCCCAGTAGCTGTTGGGCCGCTTGGCTTCATCGAGCTTGGTGAAGGTGCCGGAGTCGACGAGCTCTTGGCAGAGTCGTTCGTACTCGTCAGCGGACCCGTCGCACCAGTAGATGTCGGCTGGCTGCATGATAGCTGCCCAGTCGGCGACCCAATCCTTGAGTCGTTCGTTACTGGTGGTTCCACTCATGCTGTGCTCCTCGCTGAATGCAGCGTCGTGTTCGAGAATGTTCGAATGGAAGAATAGGCGCTGGTGGCGTCGATCGTGCAATGCCGTACGTCTTGTCAGCGCTCCTATCGGCAATCGCCATACCCCATCGCTCGATGCGATAGCGGAGGAAACGCGATCACCCCAAGCGATGAAACCCGACAACGAGGGGTGGGCCGAGACGAGAAGGCGAAGGAGAGGGTCACGCCAGGTCAAGGACGACAGGTGACACAGCCGCTTGCCGCGGTCTGCGGGGGAGTCTCAACGATGCGCACGATTCCGGCTCCCGCAGCAGAGCGAGCGAGGCGAGCTGCGTGCGCTCAGTCCCGAAGCGTCAGTGCCCGGGGGTCTTCATGTCGACCTCGGAGCCGAGGCTGAGCTGAGTAGCTCGACCGGCGTCGTCGAGGACGAAAATCACACGCTGGCCTTGGCGCAGCATGCGAAAAAGTGAACCCTCGAGGGCGTTGCCGGCGAGTTCATAGTCCTGCAAATCGGTATCGCACATGACGAGACCGTCACCGGTCGTCGGGTCGTATGCCTTGATGACGCCTTGCATGGTGCCTTGACCGGCTCAGCCGGCCTTAACGACCTTGCCGGACTTGATGCAGCCGGTGCAGACGTTGACGCGCTTGGTCGAGCCGTTCACCTGCGCACGGACACGCTGGATGTTTGGGTTCCAACGACGCTTGGTGCGACGGTGCGAGTGCGACACCGACATGCCCCACGACGGGCCTTTGCCACACATTTCACACTTTGATGCCATTGGATTCTCCTGCGATGCTTCGCTTCAGATCAGTTCGAGTCAGCTCCAGCACGCGACAGCGCTCTGAAACAGCCACGTGAGGCTACCAACGTCGACGGGCATCGCAACCGGCCTGTGGTCATCGATTGAACGAGTTCAGCGCGAGGGGCCCTGACGTTCCGTTTGACAACTGCGTGTCGGCGGATGCCAACGACTTGGGTCGCCCCGTAAGCTCTGCGGCCGTGCCAACACTTGAACGGTTGAACACCGAAGCACTGCGCGAGACGGTTCGCACCTTCCGCGACACGGTCCGGGCGCACGCGGGTTGGCTCAATCGGTTGAACGTCTACCCGGTGCCGGATGGCGACACCGGGACCAACATGGCGCGCACGCTTGATGCTGTGGTCGCCGAGATGGACGGCACTGACGCGGACGACCTTGATGCCACCTGCGATGCCATCGCCCATGGCTCGCTCATGGGTGCCCGGGGCAACAGTGGTGTGATCCTCAGCCAGATCATGCGTGGTCTTGCCAGCACACTCAAGACGCAGACCCCTGCGAGTGGGGCGAAGTTTGCCGAGGCGATGCAGGCCGCTGCCACTGGTGCGTATCAGGCCGTCCTCAAACCAATCGAAGGAACGATCCTCACCGTGGTGCGGCTCAGTGCCGATGCTGCCAAGGCGTCAGCTGATGCCGGCGGATCGCTGGCCGAGGTCGTTCATGCCGCACACGAGGCGGGCAAGATTGCGCTGGCCAACACGCCCGAACAGCTCCCCGTCTTGAAAGAAGCCGGGGTTGTCGACGCCGGCGGCGCTGGATTCCTGTTGCTGCTGGACTCGGCGCTGCACATCGTCGACGGGGTCCCATTGCCTGAAGCGGAAGAAGATGATGGTTTGGGCGGAGCGGTCGCGGCCGCCTTCGAGACGACATCGCCTCGCTTGGGTGCGACGAAGGTCGGCGGTGCGGGTGACGTCGACGTTGCCGACCAGCGTTACGAAGTCATGTACTTCATGGATCTCGACGACGCGCGTATCGACGAGTTCAAAGTCGGCTGGGGGGCTATCGGCGACTCGATCGTCGTCGTCGGCGGCGAGGGCATCTGGAACTGCCATGTCCACACCAACGACATTGGCGCCGCCATCGAGGTGCCACTCGGCCTCGGCGGTCGCCCGAAGCAAATCCGCGTCACGGACCTGTTTGAAGAAGTCGATGAGGAACATGCCAAGCGCGAGGCCGCAATGGGTGGCGCTGCGGACCCAGGTACCGACGCCACGGCCACCCGCGCCGGCGCCGGTTTACCTTCCGTGACAACGGCAGTTGTCGCGGTCTGCTCGGGTGAAGGTCTCGTCGAGTTGTTCGCCCAGCTCGGGGTGCAAGGTGTTGTCACCGGCGGCCAGACGATGAATCCGTCGACGGCCGAATTGCTCGACACGGTCGAGCATGTGAACGCCCAACAGGTTGTCATCCTGCCGAACAACAAGAACATCATCCCGGTGGCGGAGCAGATCGATGCCCTGACCTCGAAGCATGTCGTGGTTGTGCCGACTCGCTCGATGCCCGAAGCGCTCGCCGCCCTCGTTGTCTACGACCCGGAAGGGTCAGCCGACGAAAATGGCGCGGAGATGAACGACGCTGCGGATTCGGTGGCGACGGGTGAGGTCACGCAGGCGATTCGCGACACGAATTCCGAGGCGGGTGCAATCGCGACCGGTGACTGGATTGGCATCGTCAAGGGCGATGGCATTGCAGCGATCAGCAATTCTCCGGCTGGTGCATCGATTGCGCTCCTCGAAGAACTCGTTGGGGATTCCGCAGAACTCGTCACCGTGGTCGTGGGGAGTGATGCTGCGGTTGCAGACACCGCTGCGATTGAAGGTTGGTTGAGCGATCATCGGGGTGACGTCGCCGTCGAAATTCAACACGGCGGCCAACCGTTGTATCCTTACTTGTTCGGCGTTGAGTAGATCTCACTTTCCGTTTGCGTCGGGATTTCTGCGGAACGGTCCGCAGAAATCCCGACACAAACGACGAATTCGTCGCTGCTCGCTAGTTTGACGTTGATGGTTTCGACGACTCCGATCACGTTGCGGGATCTGGCCGCGATTCCTGTTGAGCGACTTCGAGGAGTGGGCGACAAGAAGCAGGCGTCGTTGGCCAAGGTTGACATCAGGAATCTGTTCGACCTCGTCACCACGTACCCGCGGCGTTGGATCGATCGCACCAACGAGGCGCGTATCGCCGACCTCGTTCCGGGTGAAGAGGCCTTGGTTTTGGTGACCATCCGCTCAGTCACCAAGCGCACGACACGCAACCGGCGGACCATGGTCAACGTCAACGTAGGTGATGGCTCTGGGCGCATGGACCTCGTGTTCTTCAACCAGCCGTGGCGTGAACGCCAGCTGAAAGAGGGTCTCCACGTCGCGCTGTACGGCAAGGCCGACACCTATCGCGGCGGACTGCAGATGTCGAACCCGGTCGTCGACATGATCGGTGACCGCACCGGCAAGATCGTGCCGATCTACCCGCAGAGCGAGAAGGCGCAGATCAACACGTGGGAAATGGCGGGTTGGGTCGAGGAAACGCTCCGTCGCTGTGCGGAGCGAGGCATCGCCGACCCAGTTCCCGAACGGGTGCGGCGTCGCCTCGGACTCATCGACCGGTCCGAAGCGTTTGCTGGAATTCACCTGCCCGACGACATGAAGACGAAGGAGCTGGCTCGGTATCGCCTGGCATTCGACGAACTGCTCCGAGTCCAGCTCGTGTTGGTCCTGCGCAAGCGGGCACTGGAACGCGACTCGCTGGGCATCGAGCACGCGGTCGGCGGCGAGATGGTGCAGCGCTTCACAGCGTCACTTCCCTTCCCGATGACTGCGGCACAGCAGCGAACGATTGCTGAGATCAACGCCGACCTCGCCAGTGGACACCCGATGCATCGGCTGCTCCAGGGAGACGTTGGCGCAGGCAAGACCGTCGTGGCAGTGGCAGCGATGCTCGCGGCAGTCGACGGCGGTCACCAAAGCGCGTTGATGGCGCCGACCGAAGTGTTGGCGGAGCAACATGCCGCGTCGGTCCGAGCAATGCTCGATGGGATCACTGTTCCGGATCCTGACAACCTGTTCGGAGATCGACCGTTGCGGGTCGAACTGCTCACCAACCGGGTGACCGGGGCCGCCCGCAAGGACGTCCTGGCCGGTCTGGCCGACGGTTCGGTTGACATCGCGATCGGTACGCACGCGCTCATTCAAGAGGCCGTCGATTTCTCGAGTCTGGGTGTGGTGGTCGTTGACGAGCAACACCGCTTCGGTGTTGAACAGCGCGCTGCCCTGCGAGAGAAAACTGCCGACGGTGCCGTTCCTGACACGCTGGTGATGACCGCGACGCCGATTCCTCGGACCGCGGCGATGACGGTGTACGGCGATCTCGATGTCAGCATCCTCGACGAACTGCCCCCAGGGCGTACGCCGATCGTCACGATGTGGGCCGACGGTCCGCTCATGGAATCCGGCGTCTGGAACGACATCAAGGACGAAGTGGCCGCCGGTCGCCAGGCCTACGTGGTGTGCCCGCTGGTGGGGGAGAGCGAGAAGCTTGAGGTGGCATCGGCTGAAGAGACGCTCGAACGGCTGGCCTTCGGAGAGCTCCAAGGACTCCGCCTCGGCATGTTGCACGGCAAGCTGCCGTCGGATGAGAAGGAATCCACGATGGACCAGTTCCGTCGCGGTGAGCTGGACGTGCTGGTGGCGACCACGGTGATCGAGGTTGGCGTCGATGTCCCCAACGCGACGGTGATGGCAATTCTGGACGCTGATCGATTCGGGATCGCCCAGCTGCATCAGCTCCGTGGTCGAGTCGGCCGAGGCCAGCACGCATCGACGTGCTGGCTGGTCACTCAGCAGAAAGAAGATGCTGAAGGCAACCCTGTGGTTGGCAATCCTCGAATTGAGGCGCTGGTTGCGACGACGGACGGTTTCGAGCTGGCCGAGGTCGACCTTGATCTGCGCGGTGAAGGCACCTTGATGTCGACGGCGCAGAAGGGCCGAAGTGATCTCAAGCTGGCGTCACTGCGTCGTGACCGCAAGCTCATTGAGCTCGCTCGTGCCGCGGCGTTCGACATCGTGGACTCCGACCCAGATCTCGCTGGTCGACCTGACCTCGCCGACGAACTTGACCTGATCTTTAGCGACCGGGACGAAGAATTCTTGGCGAAGAGCTGACGCTCAGAGCCAGTCCTCGCCGGAGACGTCGCCCCGCTCAGCGTCGTCGTCGGCGTCTTCTGGGATCTGCAGGTCCCATCGATCGAGGCAGTCTTCGCAGCGGTATGCCACCCAGTCACCCGGAAGCCACACGCCGTCTTCTCGCGGCATCGACAACAGGTGGCAACGGCCACCGCAGTCGATGCACGTGATCTGAGCGTCCGGCGTGATCATGCTCCCAGTCTGCCGGACTCGTGCTCACAGCACTCCGATGCGGCGGAGAGAGGGAGAGAGGGAGAGAGGGAGAGGCGGGCGAGAGAGGGGGGAGAGAGGGAGAGGGGGAGGGAGCGAGGGCCCCGGGTTGACACGGATCTCGTCGGGCATGGAGCGAGCAGGAAATGTTGGGCGGCGGAGTTGCGGAGCCGGGGCAGTCGTATCGTGTGCGAGATGCGAGTGGTGGCGGGAGAACTGGGCGGACGCAAGATCGTGGCGCCGGAGGGGACGAGTACGCGGCCGACGACCGACCGGGTGCGCGAAGCGATCTTCAATTCGCTTGGCAGTTCCGGAATCCTGGACGGCGCGCTCGTCGTGGATCTTTTCGCAGGCAGCGGCGCAGTGGGTATCGAAGCCCTGTCCCGTGGCGCGGAGCGCTGCGTGTTTGTCGAACGAGATCGAAATGCTCGGTACGCGCTCGAGGACAACCTTGAGGCGCTCGACCTCAGCGACCGCTCGAAAGTGATTTCCTCGGACGTCATGGCCGTGGCCTCGTCACTCGATTGCGACATCGTCTTCGCAGACCCGCCTTACGACTTCGATGCATGGGATCGGCTGCTGGGGTTGGTTCGAGCCGACCTGTTCGTCGCCGAGTCGGGCCGCCCGATCACGTGTCCGGCAGAGTGGGCGATCACTCGGCAGAAGAAGTACGGCCGCACCGTCGTGACGTTCCTTGAACGTTCCGACCCGAACCCTCCGCAGTAGTGTCTCGCAGGTGAACGCTTCCGGAGCGAAAGCCCAGCGAGTGATGTATCCCGGTTCATTCGACCCACTGCATCTCGGTCATGTCGACGTCATCGCGCACGCCAGCGAACTGTTCGGCGAGGTCGTCGTCGCGGTGATGTACAACCACTCCAAGACGTCAGGCCTGTTCGCGGTGGACCAACGGATTGAGCTGGCCCGAGACGCGCTGGCTCACCTCGACGGAGTCACGGTGATCGCGCAGACCGGCCTTGCCGTCCAAGCAGCCCAGCGCACCGACGTCGACTTCATCGTGAAGGGTCTGCGCAACAGTGAAGACTTCGAAATCGAGCAGCAAATGGCCCACAACAACTACGCCGTCACCGGTATCCGCACCGTCTATCTGCCGTGCGCCCCGGGACTCGGTTACATCAGCAGCCGCTTTGTGCGGGAGATCGCCAAGTACGGTGAAGACATCGGGCATCTGGTGCCGGCGAACGTCGCCGACGCACTCCGCACCGTCTTTGCCGATGACGAGAAATGACCACCACTGACATGAGCTACGACGACCAACACGACGACTACGACGACATCGACGACGAGTACCCCGATCAGGACGCCCAGGTTGGCTACGTCGGCGATGCCGAGACGCTGCTGCGCCGCGCCATCGACATTGTTTCGACCGCGCCGACCATGCCGCTGTCGTCGTCTCCACGCATCGACCGCGACGAGATCATCGAACTGCTCGAGGAGTCGCTGCATCGGTTGCCCGACGAGCTTCGCCAGGCGCGTTGGATGATGAAGGAACGTCAAGACTTCGTCGCCAAGACGCGCCGTGAAGCTGATGAACTGCTCGAGGCTGCACGTGTGCGTGCCGAGCGGATGGTGCAGCGGACTGAAGTCGTGCGTGCAGCCGAGCAGCGGGCCCGCACGGTGATGGAGACCGCAGACGCCGACTCGCGTCGCCTCAAGCACGAGACCGAGGACTTCCTCGACCAGCGCCTGGGAAGCTTCGAAATCCTGCTCGACAAGCTGCAGAAGACCGTGAACGCTGGACGTCAACGGCTGTCGATTGGTGGGGCCGAACAGGATCCGACCTCGAACACAGGTCAGCTCCCGTCAATCGAAGAGTCCTCGGCCTTCTTCGACCAAGACATCTAATTGGGCTGGCCAAGGCCGGCTTGACCGTCTCTCGGCGTCGGGCCTTCGCGGGCGACCCCGCCTCTTCGCACCGATACCATCATTTGCATGGTGAATGAGTTGCGGCCTCTGCGGGTCAACGCAATTGAGCTGCTGCGGCAGCCTGGAACGGAGCGCCCAGTGGACGCGGCCATTCCGGCTGAGCCGTTGGGGGTCGTCCACGAGCGACTCGACGGTGACATCGGTGTTGCGCTCGTGCTCGCATCGATGAACGATGGCATCGTCGTCAAGGGCTCGGTCCGAGCGCCATGGAGTTCGGCGTGCAGGCGCTGTTTGAAGGACATCGCCGGCGTTGCCGTCGTCGGCGTTGACGAGCTGTATCAGATCGAACTGACCGACGAAGACGCGTACCCCATCGAGAACGGACAACTCGACCTCACGGCCATGGTCCGCGAGCTCGCATTGATCGAACTCGATGCCGAACAGGTCTGCGCCGAGGACTGTGCCGGCCTGTGCCCCGCCTGCGGGATCAACTTGAACACAACATCGTGCGAGTGCGACACGACGGTGACAGATCACCGGTGGTCGGCGCTCGACGGCCTGGTGCTCGACGATTCCTGAGCGACTGCCCGTTTCACCGTCCGATCAACCGGCGATGAGCGATTCGCGCGTCGAGCATTGATCTCCGTCAGGCGGCGATAACGTTGCACGTCGCTGTGCGGGCAGAACTGCACAGCGGAAGACGATTTTCCGTCGACCAGAGTGGTCGATGTAGTAACGAAAGAGCGAACGATGGCCGTTCCCAAGAAGAAGACATCGAAGTCGAAGACTCGCAGCCGTCGTGCCAGCGCCTGGAAGCTGCAGACTCCGCCGCGGAGCATTTGCCCCCGCTGTGGCAACGCCAAGACGCCGCACACGGTGTGCGGCAGCTGCGGGTGGTACAAGGACCGAGTCGTCGTCGACGTCTGAGTTCTTTTTCTCACATGCTTCCCGTCGCAGTCGACGCCATGGGCGGCGATCTCGCGCCGCAACCTAATCTTGATGGTGCGCACGCCGCTGCCGTCGCGGGCACACCGGTTGTTCTTGTCGGCCCTGAGGGGCTGGAAGGACTCACGTCCGGTGGTTCAACTCTGGGGCTGATCCACGCATCCGAGGTCATCGGCATGCTCGACGATCCTGCCCAGGGCGTCCGTCGAAAGAAGGACTCCACCTTGGTGCGCGCCGCAGAGGCCGTCCGTGATGGCAAAGCAAGTGCCATGATCTCAGCGGGCAACACCGGCGCCACCATGGCGGCCGCGCTGCTCCGCATGGGTCGCATTTCTGGAGTCAAGCGTCCGGCGATCGCAACGCCGATCCCGGTTCCTGGTACTACCCCGACGGTACTGCTCGATGCCGGCGCCAATGCCGAAGTTCAGCCGGAATGGCTCGTCCAATTCGCTCTCATGGGAGCGGTGTACGCGCGCCGCCGGTTCGGAATTGAGAATCCACGGGTCGGCTTGTTGTCGATTGGGGAGGAGCCAGGCAAAGGCGACACGCTCCGCAAGGCAGCGCATCCGCTGCTCGCTGCTGCGCCCGGCTTGAACTTCATCGGCAACGTCGAAGGCCGCGACGTCATGAGCGACGATGTCGATGTATGCGTTACCGACGGTTTCACCGGCAACGTCGTCCTCAAGACGCTCGAAGGCGGCATGCAAGCGGTGATCGGTGCGCTCCTCGAAGCGTTTGCCCAGCCGGAATACAAAGAGCACGCCGATGCGCTGATGCCGGCATTGCTTCCGCTCTACGAGACCCTGAATCCGGACACGTACGGCGGCGCCGTGCTCCTCGGTGTCAATGGTGTGTGCATCATCGCTCACGGATCGTCGAGTGCCCGGGCGATCGAAAATGGCATCAACGTGGCGCGTGATCTCGTCGAACACGACATGGTGACCGAGATCCGAGATGCCATCGCCGCCGCCGCACCGGCAGATTGAACCGTCGACCCGCTGAGTTAGGCTCGCCGTCATGGCCGCCGAAATCAAGCGTGACGAAGTTCTCAAAATCGTCCGTGACGCACTGTCTGACATTCTCGAGATCGAACCCGACACAATCAGCGAAGGCCAATCCTTCGCCGATGACCTCGAAGCCGACTCGCTCGCGCTGATCGAACTCGTCGAGGCGCTCGAAGAAGCGCTCAGCGACCGTGTGGATGGATTCCGCATCGAAGACGAGGACCTCGAAGACCTGAAGACCGTGCGCGACGCCGTGGACTACGTCCACGAACATGCCAACGACTGAGGCGGCTCACGTGCCTGACGACGCCTCGCCTGATCTGGCGACGTTGGCGGTCACGATTGGTTACGAGTTCGCCGATCTGCAGTTACTGCGGCAAGCGATGGCCCATCGATCTTGGTGTGCCGAGACGCCGGGCGAACGCAGCAACGAACGACTCGAATTCCTTGGCGACGCAGTGCTCGGATGGGTGATCGCTGACATCGCATTTCACCAGTTCGACGCACTTGCAGAAGGGCTCCTCACCGACCTCCGCAAGAGTGTGGTCAACGCCAGCGCTCTCGCCGAAGTCGCTGAGACGATCGGCATCGGCCCGCATCTGCTGCTCGGCAAGGGCGAAGCGTCGGCAGGCGGTGCAGAGAAATCGTCGATTCTGTCCGATGCGTTCGAAGCGGTCCTAGGCGCGGTGTATCTCGACGGTGGCACCGAGCCGGCGTACACCATGGTGCAGCGATGGGTCGCGCCAAGAATGTTGACCTCCGTCGGTCGTCTCGACCACCTCGACCACAAGACCCAGTTGCAGGAGCTTGCCGCCCGGGCGGGACGCGGCGCTCCGGTGTACACGGTGACGTCAACTGGTCCAGACCACGCGAAGTCGTTCCAGGCGACCGTGTCGCTCGATGGCGATGTGCTCGGCGAGGGTGCAGGGCGTTCGAAGAAGGCCGCCGAGCAATCCGCCGCGTCGGTAGCGGCTGCAGCGCTGTCCTGAAGCACTGCCGATGCCCGAACTCCCCGAAGTCGAGACCGTCCGTCGAGGACTTGACCAGCATCTGGTCGGCAGGACCGTCGAACACGTCGAGGTGGGCCGCGAGCGGGTCGTTCGGCGCACGTCGAGAGAGGCGTTGATCGACGGGCTGACGAACACGACGATTCTGCGGGCCGACCGGCGCGGCAAATATTTGCTCATGCCGCTCGATTCTGGCGATGTCATGATGATCCATCTGCGGATGAGCGGACAGGTTCTGATTGCTGACCGGGGCGCTGATCGACCGTTGCATACCCATGTTGTGCTGTCACTCGACAACGACACGGAAATGTGGTTTGTCGATCCACGCACATTCGGCGAGGTCGTGGTCTATGACCCCGCCAATGCAGCTGTTGAGTTGCCGCCCATCGCCCGACTCGGGGTCGACCCAATCGCGGAGGACTTCCCACGCGCTCACCTTCGTCAGCTTGTCCGAGCCACGAGCCAGACGCTCAAACCGTTCTTGCTCGACCAGACCAAGGTCGCTGGCATCGGCAACATCTACGCAGACGAGATCCTCCACCGTGCGCGCCTGCGCCCCGACCGCTCGGCCAACACGATTGATGCAGCAGCGACGTGGCGGCTGCATGACGCGATTCGCAACATCTTGAACGACTCGATCAAGGTCGGTGGATCCACGCTGGGTGACGCGCAATACGTTGATGTGGATGGCGAGAGCGGCAGCTTTCAGAACGAACATCGCGTCTACGGCCGCACCGGTCAACGGTGCAGCACGTGTGGTCGCGGATGGATTCGACGCACGATCTCTGGCGGTCGTTCCACTCATTACTGTCCCGTTTGCCAACACTGATGACCAGCCACTCAGCAACTGGTCGTCTGATGTTGGGGGAGCGGGCGGCTGAGCAAGTAGCTTCGTGTCCGCTGTGTACCTGAAGAATCTGACCCTCAAGGGTTTCAAGTCGTTCGCCGACAGCACGCCGATGGTGCTCGAACCGGGCGTGACCGTGGTGGTCGGACCCAATGGGTCGGGCAAATCGAACGTCGTCGACGCAATTGCCTGGGTGCTCGGAGCGCAAGCCCCGAAAGCCGTGCGCTCACAGAAGATGGACGATGTCATCTTTGCCGGGACCGCAAAGCGTCCCGCGCTCGGGCGCGCCGAGGTCAGCATCACCATTGACAACGCCGACGGCACGCTCGGTTTGGAGTTCAGCGAGATCACTGTCACGCGCATCTTGTTCCGCACCGGTGAGTCCGAGTACATGATCAATGGCGTCGGTTGTCGCCTGCTCGACGTTCAGGAACTCCTCAGCGATGCTGGAGTCGGTCGGCAGCAGCACGTCATCGTGAGCCAGGGCCAGATCGATGCGGTGCTCAACGCTCGCCCAGAAGACCGCCGAGCGATCATCGAAGAAGCTGCCGGGGTGCTGAAGTTCCGTAAGCGCAAGGAAAAGGCTGAGCGTCGCCTCGACGCAACCGAGGCCAACTTGCTGCGCGTGCAGGACCTGCTTCGGGAAGTCCGCCGCCAGCTTCGTCCGCTCGAACGTCAGGCAAAGGCTGCCGAGCGTCATGGTTCGCTCATCGAAGAGCTGACGGCGTTGAAGACCTTTGTCTCCGGTCGCGAAATCGCCAGCCTGCGCGTGAAGCTCGAAGCCTTGGCCTCGACCAAGCTCGAGAGTTCAACGGGTGAAGCAGAACTGAAGTCAGCTCTCGCAGTACTCGACACGGCAGTGATGTCGATTGAGGCACAACTCTCGGCACGCGGGGCGAGCGACATCAGCGATCGCCTGCGTCACGTCGAGCAGCTCCGCGAGCGCGCGCGGGGACTGGCGGCCGTGCTCGTCGAGCGTCGCCGTTCACTCGAACGTGACAAGGGCCAACTCCTCGACGCCGGTGTGGTTGCGAACCTCGAGGCGGACGCAGCCCGGTTCCGTGAGGAAATTGAGAACGCAGCGGCTGAACTTGCCGAACTCGAACCCGAAACCGGCCAGCTCAGCTTCGACGAGTCGTCCTTCCGCAGCGAACGCGAGAACATTCTCGAAGCCGTGCGCGAAGACCAGACCACCACGAAAGCAGCCAGCGCGGCGGCCGAGGTTCGTGGCGAGCTGCGGTCGATCACGTCTGCGGTTGAGCGCACCGCGGGTGAACTCAACCGGATGGTCGGTCGCAAGGAATCACTGACAAATCGCTCACAGCTCGCACAAGAAGAGGCTGCTCGATTCCGCACCGACTGTGATGAAGCCGGTGCGATTGAAGCGCCGCTCGTCGACGAGGTCGAGGCCGCCGAGCAGGCCGCCATGGAAGCGCAGGCCACGTTCGAAGCCCGTCAGTCGTTGCGCAACGATGCTGCCGAGGAAGCCTCACGCTGGGCGGCACGCGTCGAAGCGCTCCAGATGGCGCTTGACGCGGCCCGCGCCCGGGCGGGCGCTGAGCGTCTCCAGGGCGTCGACGGCGTGCTCGGGACGCTGCTCGACTTGATCGAAATCGACGAAGGCTGGGAGCCGGTCGTCGAGGCTGCACTCGGCGAGTCGCTCACTGCCGTGGTGGTTGACGACCCGGCCGCAGGTCGTCGAGCGTTAGACGCACTCAGGAGCAGCGACACGAGCGGCGCGGTCATCGCCCTCGGCGCTCGCCCCAAAGGGTCCGACGCCCCGGCCCTGGGTGACCCTGTGCGTCCTCACACGCGCAGCCAACGTCCTGAGGTTGAGGCCCTGCTTGACGGTCTGCTCGGTTCAGCGGTGCGGATCGACAAACTCTCCGAGGCACTCGACGCTGCAATGCAACATCCTGAAGCTGTGGTCGTCACTGGCTCGGGCGACCGATTCGGACTCAGCGGCTGGCGAATCGGCACAGCCGGCGGGGGAGCCACGGCCGCCGCACTTGAAGAGGCGAGCGAGCGATCGAAGACCGCAAGTGCCGAACTTGACAGCGCGCGCGGCGCTGTTGCCGAGATTGAGCAAACGCTGCGTGCTGCCAAGAACACTGAGGTCGAGCTCGCCAAGCGACTCGACGCCAACGACGCACGGTTCAGCGCCGCTTCAGAAGGCTTGTCGAGAACTCAGGGTGAGCAGCGTGAGATTCAGGCTGAACTCGAAACACTCGACCGGAACATTGCCGAGGCAGAAGTCAACATCACGCGTGAGCAGCAGCGGATCACCGAGATCGAAGCGCTCCTTCCTGCGCTCGAGAGCGACGAGCAGGCCGAGTCGGAGGCAGCGCGAGCGCGTGGTGAGCTCCGGGCAGAACTCGAAGCTCGCTCGGCCCTGCTGTCGTCGCGTCGCCGTGACATCGAGGTCCGGCTTGCCGGTCTGCAGGAACGTCAACAGCTCAACGAACGTCGTCTCGTCGAGACCGAGCGTCGTCTTGAAGCAGACAAAGAAGCGCGCGTCGCTGCGGAGAGTCAGCGGCTCGTCATCGAGCGCCAGATCGATGTGATCGATCGTCTCGCCGCACTCGTCGAGCAGCATCGTCACGTCGTCGAAAGTCATTACGCCGAGCTGGCCGAGAAACGTCGCAAGCAGAGCGATGAGGTGCGTGGACTCACGACCGAGCTCGACACCTTGCGTCGTGATCGAGCCGAGAAGGAACAGACGCTCGACGTCACCCGCGAGCGGGCTCGCAAGGCGGAACTCGAAGAAGCCGAGGCGAAGTTGCGCCTTGAGACAGCGATCGAGACGCTGCGCCGTGAACTCGACATCGAGCCAGCTGTCGCTGAGGCCGCCGAGATGCCGGAGGTTCCCGACGGAGCGACTCCAGCGGGCCGTGTTCGTGAGCTCGAACGTGAGCTGCGTCTGCTCGGCCCGATCAACCCCTTGGCCCTCGAAGAGTTCAACGAGCTGCAGGCCCGACACACGTTCCTCGAAGAACAACTCGAAGACGTACGAACCACACGCCGCGAACTCGCTCGGGTCATTGCAGCGGTCGATGCGGAGATCCAAAATGTGTTCGCGACAGCGTTCCACGACGTTGCCCGGAACTTCACCGAGCTGTTTGCGCTGCTGTTCCCGGGCGGCAAGGGCAACCTCAAGCTCACGCTGCCCGACGACATGCTCAACACGGGCATCGAAGTCGAAGCGAAGCCGAGTGGCAAGAACGTCAAGAAGCTGTCGCTGCTGTCGGGCGGGGAACGATCGCTGACGGCGCTGGCGTATCTGTTCGCCGTCTTCCGCTCGCGGCCATCGCCGTTCTATGTGATGGATGAAGTCGAAGCAGCCCTCGACGATGTCAACCTGCACCGCTTTCTCGGGCTCATCCAAGAGTTCCGCAAGGATGCGCAGCTCATTGTGGTCTCGCACCAGAAGCGGACGATGGAAGCCGGTGATGTGCTCCTCGGTATCTCGATGCAGCCGGGGGGTTCCTCGAAGGTGGTCACCGAGAAGTCCGAGGCCGGACAGCTTGTCCAATAGGGGCAGTCGAGCGCGATGGGCCGAGGGGACGAGGAGTTTCGTGGCCGAGTTGCCGACCGGCGTCCCGAACTCGAGTCAGCACTTCGCGGACTCTACGGAGATCGCGCCTCAGCCACCGCTGACCGTCTGATCGAGACGGCGCGCCGTCGTCACGTCATGCGGCCTGGGGGACTCCGGGAACGAGACCGTGACCGGTCGCTGCACCCTGACTGGTTCCAGCTACCCGAACGGGTTGGGTACATGGCCTACGTCGACAAGTTCGGTGGGGATCTCGCCGGGGTTCGCCAGCGCATCCCGCATCTGACCGAACTCGGCGTCGATGTGCTCCATCTGCTTGCGCTGTTCGCTGCTCGGGTCGGCGACAACGACGGTGGTTATGCGGTTCGTGACTATCTCCGCCCCGACGAGCGCAACGGGACGACGGAAGATCTGGATGCATTGATCAGTTCGCTGCACGGCGCCGACATCAACCTCTGCGCTGACTTCGTGATCAACCACACCAGTGACGACCACGATTGGGCCAGACAGGCGCTCGCCGGGTCGAAGTACCACCAGGGTCTTTTCCACATGTTCGACGGCCGCGTCGAACCGGAGGCCTACGAAGCGTCACTGCCTGAGGTGTTCCCGCACATGGCGCCGGGCAATTTCACATGGCGGTCGGATATCGAGAAATGGGTCTGGACCACCTTCCGTGAGTTCCAGTGGGATCTGAACTGGTCAAACCCCGACGTGATGTGTGAAATCGGGGACGTGGCCCTCGCCCTGGCGAACCTGGGCGTCGACGTCTTGCGCCTTGACGCGATCGCCTTCACCTGGAAGCGACTCGGTACGAACTGTCAGAACCAACCCGAGGCACACCTGGTCGCGCAGGCGCTGCGCGCCGTGGTGGGGATCGGTGCGCCAGCGACGGTCCTGCTCGCCGAGGCGATTGTTGGGCCGGCCGACCTCGTCGGCTACCTCGGCCGACACGAACTCGAACGGCATGAGTGCCATCTGGCGTACCACAACCAGTTGATGGTGCAGGCCTGGTCCATGTTGGCAACTGGAGAGTCTCGCCTCGCCCGGATTGCGCTGGCTCGGCTCCCGGACCCGCCGGCGACCACGACCTGGTTCACCTACGTCCGCTGCCACGACGACATCGGGTGGGCCATCGACGATCACGACGCTGAAGCGTCCGGCGTCTCGGGGGCGGGTCATCGAGCGTTTCTCGCGGCGTATTATCGTGGCGACTTCCCCGGGTCAGTGGCCAGGGGAGTGCCGTTCGCAACAAACCTGGGGACCGGTGATGAGCGCACGAACGGCATGACTGCGGCGCTGGTTGGCGCAACCGCAGCAATCGAGGCAGCAGATACCGATGCACTCGACGTCGCTCTTGCACGCGCCAAACTGCTGTACGGCATCGCGTTCGGGCACGGCGGGATTCCGGTCATCTACATGGGCGACGAGTTTGGCCAGGGCAATGATCTCGCCGCACTCGACGATCCGGAACTTGCCGGTGACAGTCGCTGGGTCCATCGGCCGGCGTTCGATGAAGATGGAGCAACGAAACGGCTCGACGTCGATGGGCTTGCTGGCCGTCTGTGGTCGTCGCTTCGCCACCTCGTTGACGCGCGTCGTGCCTGTCCGCAGCTGCACGGCGGCGCCTTCGTTCGTTACCTCGACGTCGGCGACGAGCAGGTCTTCTGTTGGCGACGACGCCATCCGACGTTTGGGGATCTGATCGGGCTGGCGAACGTGGGAGCGACGTCAACGAGGATCGGCCTCGACCAGTTGGGTGTCGACGTGGCGGCGTGGGGGCCGGTCGACCTGCTTGCGCCTCACGACCGTGACCTTGGCAACCTCGGTCCCTACCGCGTCCGCTGGCTGGCCTCGCCGGACACGTATCCGACGGTGCCGCCCGTGTCGACCTGATCCTTGGCTGGATCTTCGGCTGGATCTTCGGCTTGGTCTTTCGCTTGATCGAGTGTGCCAGGCGGACATCCACGGCGCTCACCGCCCCCCGATAACGTCAACCCCCGCATGGGTATCGAGATCATCTTTCTGATCCTGGCGGTGCTGGTCATCGCCTTTGGTGTTGGGGTCGTCGTCCTCAATCGGCGCCGTGAGGGCGTGCAACCGCCGTCGCAGCGCACCGCTGGGCAACCGGCTGCACCGCCCCGGCCAGCCGACGATCCGTCGACGGGTGACACGCTCGTCCAGGAACCAGCCGTCGCCGAGGAACCGCCGGCAGGCACGCTGCGCGAACGGCTGGCCAAAGCGCGCTCGACTTTCGCAGGCGCCATCTCCGGCGTGCTCAGCCGGTCGGCGATCACCGATGAGTCGTTCGACGAGTTGGAAGAAGCGCTGCTGCGTGCCGATATCGGCGTCAACATCGCGGACGAACTGCTCGGCGGGCTCCGCACCCGCGTCAAGGACAAGGAAATCACTGAACCTGCGGCGCTGCTGGACGCGCTCGACGCCGAGATGAAGTCACGGCTCGCTGGGTCGGAGCGGTCGTTGAATTTCGAGACGCTTGACGAGGGCGCCACCAACGTGTGGATGTTCGTTGGCGTCAACGGGGTCGGCAAGACGACCACGATTGGCAAGCTCGCCAAGCAGCAGGTCGATGCCGGTCGCACGGTGCTGCTCGCTGCCGGGGACACATTCCGCGCTGCAGCGGCCGAGCAGCTCACCACTTGGGCGGAGCGCAGCGACGTCGAGATCGTGCGTGGTGCAGACGGCGCAGACCCGAGCTCGGTCATCTTCGACGGCGTCGAAAAGGCAGCGTCGAAGAATATCGAGCTCGTGATGGCCGACACCGCTGGTCGTTTGCACACCAAGAGCAACCTGATGGACGAGCTCGCCAAGGTGCGTCGTGTTGCGGAGAAGGGCGCAGGCAAGGTCACCGAAACGCTCTTGGTGATCGACGCGACCACCGGCCAGAACGGCTTGACGCAAGCCCGCGAATTCGGCGAGGTCACCGATGTCACCGGCGTGGTCCTGACCAAGCTCGATGGGTCCGCCAAGGGTGGCATCGTGTTCGCCATCGAGACCGAACTCGGTATTCCGGTCAAGTTGGTCGGTATCGGGGAAACGATCGGCGACCTCGTCGACTTCGACCCCGACGAATTCGTCTCAGCGCTTCTCGAGCGCTGATCTGCGCACAGTTCGAGTCGCCCCGGGCCAGGTGGGATCAGCCCGGTAACCTTGACGGCAATGTTCGACAATCTGTCCAACCGTCTCGAAGGCATCATCACCAAGGTTCGCGGCAAGGGTCGCCTCACCGAGGCAGATGTCGACGAGATGATGAAAGAGATCCGCACGGCACTGCTTGAAGCAGATGTCAACGTCGCCGTTGTGCGTTCGGTGTGCAACCGGATTCGCGAGCATGCGATCGGCGCCACGCGGTCGAAGGCACTCGACCCCGGTCAGCAGGTCGTCAAGGCCGTCAACGACGAGTTGACGCGTGCCCTCGGCGGCGAAACGCTTGCCATCACCTATGCCGCGAAACCGCCGACGGTCGTGCTGATGGCTGGCCTGCAGGGCTCAGGTAAGACCACGGCGTCAGCCAAGCTCGGCAAGTGGTTCAAGGCGCAGGGCCGCAACCCGCTGATGATCGGCGCCGACCTGCAGCGTCCAGCGGCTGTCGAGCAGCTGCGTACGCTTGGGCGCCAGATCGACGTGCCGGTCTTCTCCGATCCGGAGGATCCAATCCTCACGGCCGCCGCTGGTCTCGAAGAGGCAAAGCGCCTCGGTCGTGACGTCGTCATCGTCGACACCGCCGGTCGTCTGTCGATCGACGCCGAGATGATGGAGCAGGTCCGCTTGATTTCGGGCGCCGTCGACCCGGACTACACCTTCCTCGTCGTCGACGCGATGACGGGCCAGGATGCCGTGCAAACGGCCGAGGCATTCCACAACACGTTGCAGATCGACGGCGTGATCATGTCGAAGATGGACGGTGACGCCCGCGGCGGTGCGGCTTTGTCGGTGAAGGAAGTCATCGGGCGACCAATTGCCTTCGCCTCCACTGGCGAGAAGCTCGAGGAATTTGAGCAATTCCATCCTGACCGTATGGCCTCGCGGATCCTGGGCATGGGCGACATGCTCACCCTCATCGAGCAGGCCGAGAAGGCCTTCACGGAGGAGCAAGCCGAGGCTGCAGCCACGAAGCTGATGGAGGGCCAGTTCACGCTGGATGACTTCCTTGAGCAGATGCAGGCATTGAAGAAGATGGGACCACTCGGCGGGCTCATGGGGATGATGCCGGGCATGCCCAAGGAGCTGAAGGATGCCAAGATCGAAGATGACGACCTGAAGCCCATCGAGGCGATCATTACGTCGATGACCACCGAGGAGCGCACGTTTCCCAACATCATCCAAGGCACGCGGCGTGCTCGCATCGCTGCCGGCTCGGGCACCACAGTCGCTGACGTCAATCGGCTGGTGAAACAGTTCGGTGAGATGCAGAAGATGATGAAGAAGATGGGCATGGCCGGGAAACCTGGCAAGAAGGGCAAGAAGGGCAGAGGCGGAGCCAAGTTGCCAAAGGGCCTGCCCGCCGGCTTTGACATCGAGCAGGGCGGGATGGAGATCCCCGGTCTTCCGGGCACCCCCGGTATGCCGGGCCTGCCCCGATAATTCATTGAGAGGGATAGCGGCGACCTGCCGTTAGTCTTTCGACGTTCTCAATTTCTCGAACACGCAACTCTGGAGTGACGATCAACGATGGCAGTCAAGCTGCGCCTTACGCGTATTGGCAAGAAGAAGCAACCGCAGTACCGCATTGTCGCGGCTGATTCCCGTTCGCCCCGCGACGGCCGGTTCATTGAAATCCTGGGTCATTACGACCCTCGGCAGGATCCGTCTGGGCTCACGCTCGACAACGACAAGGCTGTCGCCTGGCTGAAGGAAGGCGCACAGCCGACCGAGCGCGTCGCCAAGCTCCTCAAGGTCTCTGGCGCTACCGAGCAGTTCGAAGCTGAGAAGGCCGCCAAGTGAGCGACGAGCTCGCTCCCACGGCCGTCGCAGTTCTCGAACACATCGTCCGCTCGATCGTTGACGATCCCGACGCCGTCACCGTTGAGGTCGACGAGTCAGGTAACCGCCCCGCACTCAACGTGCGTGTCGGCGACGGCGATCTTGGTCGCGTCATCGGCCGCCGTGGCCGCACCGCTGCCAGCATTCGCACCGTCACGCGTGCTGCTGCCAGCAAAGACGATGTCGAAATCGACATCGAATTCCTCGACTGAGCAGGCCGGAGGCCACCATGGCCCGTTCCACTCCCATCCCTGAAGGCTTCCTCGAAGTCGGTCATATTCGGCGCGCCCACGGTCTGCGTGGCGACGTGTTCGTGCAACTCGTCACGGATCGTACTGAGCGTCTTGCTGTCGGCTCGGCCCTGAGTTCGGCACAGGGTGAGGTCACGGTCGAGTCAAGCAAGCTGTTGCCGAACGGTCGTTGGGTCGTCAAGTTCGATCAGATCGCAGATCGCACGGCTGCCGAGGCGTGGACCAACGTTGCGCTGCATGCCGCGCCGATCGACGACATCGACGCGCTGTGGTTCCACGAGTTGATTGGCTCCAAGGTCGTCGAAGCTGACGGCACCGAGCGAGGGACATGCACGAAGGTGCTGACCAACCCGGCGGCTGACATTCTCGAACTCGACACCGGCCACCTCGTGCCGACCACATTTGTCGTCGCGCAGGTTGATGGCGTGGTGACCGTCGAGGTCCCCGACGGCCTCTTCGAGCTGCTGGACGACTGAACATGCTCCACGTTTGCGCACCCAGCAGATGTCGCCGGCGACATGCGCTGGGTGCGCAAACGAAGATGACGGGGTGGACGTGATGAGTTTGCGGATCGATGTCTTCTCGCTGTTCCCCCAGCTCGTCGAGAACTTCTGTGCGGAGAGTCTGCTCGGCAAAGCGCAACAGCGCGGACTGCTTGACCTACGGGCCCACGACATTCGGGAACAAACATCAGACGTCCATGGCACGGTCGACGACAGCCCGTTCGGTGGCGGTGCGGGCATGGTGATGAAAGCCGAGCCGATCTTCGATGCCGTCGAAGCCGCTGCCCCGCCGCGCCCGCTCTTGCTCCTCAGCCCTGGTGGGCGGCGATTCGATCAGGCCATGGCCCATGAGCTTGCGTCCACAGCGGAGACATCGGGCGGTTTCAGTCTGCTGTGCGGACGGTACGAGGGTGTCGACCATCGTGTGCGTCAGCATCTGTGCGACGGTGAGGTCAGTATCGGCGACGTGGTGTTGAGTGGGGGAGAGGTTGGCGCGTGCCTGATTATTGAGGCGGTCGCCCGACTTCTTGATGGGGCGATGGGCAATGCAGCCAGCACTGTCACGGAGAGTTTTGGCGAGTCCGGCCTGCTTGAGGAACCACAGTTCACACGACCCGCCGAGTTCCGTGGCTGGGCGGTTCCCGATGTGCTCCGAAGCGGCGATCATGGCCGGGTTGAGCGTTGGCGAAGGGCGCAGCGGCTGCACCGGACGCTGCGCGAACGGCCCGACCTCGTGCCCGCCGAACTCGACGTTGCGGACCAGAAGCTCCTCGAAGAGTTTCCACCTGTCCCATATTCCTGATTCGCCCCGTATCATTGTCAAGCCTCATCGGCGCGAGTCCGCGCCGATACCAACTTCTCGACCACGCAGGTATCGCCATGAAAGCCACCGACCTCATCGACAACGATTCGCTCCGTACGGACATCCCCGAGTTTCAAGCGGGCGATGAACTGAAGGTGCACGTGCGCGTCGTCGAGGGCGGCAAAGAGCGCATCCAGGTGTTCCAGGGCGATGTCATCGGCATCCAGGGCGGTGGACTGCAGGAGACCTACACGGTCCGCAAGCTCAGCTACGGCGTCGGAGTCGAGCGCACCTTCCCCATGCACGCCCCGACTGTGCAGAAGGTCGAAGTCGTCAAGCGCGGCGACGTGCGCCGCGCCAAGCTGTACTACCTCCGGGACCGCAAGGGCAAGGCTGCCAAGATTCGCGAGAAGCGCACCTTCTGATGCGCTGGCCAGCTTGACGCTGGCTACCAATCGGATGCACCGCCGTCGAGGTGGTGGTCCCCTCGGGCTCAGTGCCCCAGCACACACCACACTGCTGGAGGATCACACCCATGGGCACTTCGAAACCACCCACCGACCAACGAAATCGGTTACGTGGCCAATGGGGTGAGAACCTCGCCGCTGCATACTACGAGCGCCACGGCTGTCGAATTATCGACCGCAATTGGCGATCAGCGACCGGCGAACTCGACTTGGTGGTGCGTGATGGCGACACCTACGTGTTCAGCGAGGTGAAAGCTCGGCGCACGGATCTTTATGGTCCTGCTGCAGCTGCAGTCGGCATCGAGAAGCAGCGGCGAATCCGCCAACTCGGCGTCGAGTGGCTGCGAGCACACGGCCTGGGCCACGTGAGAGTGCGGTTCGACGTGATCGCGATCACCGGCAACAACCTCGACCACCTGCCGGACGCTTTCTGATGGGCGACGGGATCAGGTTTGTCGACGGAGTGATGTGTCGATCGCCGGACTCGAATGAGCGGCATCGATGACTCCGACCTGATGGACCTCCGTCGTCAGCCGACGAACGCCCAGACGACCAGCGCTGCGGCGATCACCAGGCAGATCCCCACGAGGGCGTAGTCGAATGGCTTGGCGTTGTACTTGCGGTTCGGGTCGAATCCCACGGTGGCCAGTATGCCTTCGCTCGGAGGTCGGGTCAGAAATTCCCTGGGTGTGACCAATACATCAATGGCGATCACAGATTCACAACCGATGATTCCGTATCCTTCGATACTTCGTGGCCCGAGGAGACAAGCGGGCAAGCAATCCCCCGAATCTCCAGGAGCCCCCCCTTGACGACTGAAACTCTCGATTTGCCTGCGCGCCCTGCGCTGCGGGCCCGCTTCCAAGAAGCGTGGCTGTCCAACCCGAAAGCTGATCTGCTGTCGGGTCTGGTCGTGGCCCTTGCACTCATTCCCGAGGCAATCTCGTTCTCGATCATCGCCGGCGTGGACCCCAAGGTCGGCCTGTACGCATCGTTCTCGATCGCCATCATCATCTCGATGGTCGGCGGACGAGCGGGAATGATCTCTGCGGCGACCGGTGCGATGGCGCTGGTAATCGTGCCGCTGGTCGAGGACTACGGCGTCGAGTATCTCTTCGCAGCGACGGTGCTGGCCGGCGCACTTCAGGTGCTGTTCGGCTACCTCCGAGTCGGCAACCTGATGCGGTTCATCCCGCGTACGGTGATGCTCGGCTTCGTCAACGCGCTGGCGATCCTGATCTTCCTGGCCCAGATCCCGCACATCATTCTCGAAGACGGCGACAAAGACGAACTGCCGCTGAACCTTGCGTTCATCGCTGCCGGTCTTGCGATCATCTATGGCCTGCCGCGTCTGACCAAGATGGTGCCGTCTCCGCTCGTTGCAATCAGCGTGCTTGCCGCTGGTGCGATCTACTTCGACTGGTCGCTCCCAACCGTCGGTGACATGGGCGAACTGCCCAACGCTCTGCCCGGGTTCGCGCTGCCCGATATCCCGTACACGTGGGAGACGCTGAGCATTATCTTCCCGTTCTCGCTCACGTTGACGTTCGTCGGCCTTCTCGAGTCACTGCTCACGGCGCAGCTGCTCGACGACATGACCGACACCAACTCCGACAAGAACCAGGAGTCACGCGGTCAGGGCATCGCCAACGTCTTCACCGGCTTCTTCGGCGGCATGGCCGGATGCGCCATGATTGGCCAGTCGATGATCAACCACCGTTCGGGAGGCCGGACCCGATTGTCGACGCTTGCGTCGGGTGTCTTCCTGCTTGTCCTCATCATGGCGCTTGGCGACCTTGTGGCCCAGATCCCGATGGCTGCGCTCGTGGCAGTCATGATCATGGTCGCGATCAGCACCTTCAACTGGAAAAGCATCATGCCGAAGACCACGCAGTCGATGCCGAAGAGTGAGACCGCTGTGATGGCGGGCACCGTGATTGTTGTCGTCGTCACGCACAACCTCGCCTACGGCGTTGCGGTCGGTGTGCTTCTGTCGGCAATCTTCTTCGTCCGCAAGGTGAGCCACGTCGTGTCGGTCACGAGCGTCCTCGACCCCGACAACCACGAGCGGCTCTATGCGGTGAGCGGACAGCTGTTCTTCGCGTCGACCAACGACCTCGTGCACTCCTTCGACTACGACGCCGTCAAGGTGAATCGAGTTGAGATCGATTGCAGTGAGGCCCGTATTTGGGACACCTCAGCCGTCGTTGCGCTCAATGCGGTGGTGGCAAAATTTGCTGAGCGCGGCATCGACGCGCATCTGATTGGCATGAACCGCCACGCCGCCGATCTCCACGAGCGCACCTCGACCCTCGTCTCCAACGACCACTGAGCGGTCGCGGCCGCATCGCCCGAGCCTTGTCTCGGGCGCACTCCTCTCTCAGTGCGGGCCAACTTCGAGTGCGGGCCAACTTCTCTTGGTGACTCGGTGCTGGCACTTCGAGTTCGTAGGGTGGGCATCGTGATCGAGCGGCTCGTGCGGTGTTGTCTGGCTGCTGCCGGAGTTGGGCTGTTCGCGCTGGCTCCTTCGGTCGGCGCCGCGCCGGTCCCCGAGCCGTCGAGTGACAGGGTGACCGCCCAACCTGGGCTGCTCGATGTGCCGGTGGGGTGCGCCGTGCCTGACCCTGCTGATGTGGCGTTCATTGGTACGGCCGTTGCGAAAGACTTTGAGAAGGTGCGCTACGAGATCGTGCAGCTTCGTGCGGGTTCGATCAGCGGGTATTCGATCGATGGGCTCGTCGATGTGCTGTACCTCGACGATGCCAAGTTCGTCGATCTCGACGAGAACTACCTCGTCGGTGCACGTTTCGATCCCGACTTCGGCGCGCTCTTCTCGACGATCCGGCCGGACGAGCCCCTCTTTGGCGGCAACGACGTGATCGGCTTGGAAGATACCGATGTCGAATGTCCGGTTATCGACGACCCTGTGCGCACGGTGCACCCTGACGGCACCAGTGTCGATTCGGGTGTCCTCAGCCCGCTCCTCGACAACAAACGGACGCTGTTCGCCACGCTCGGCGTGCCAACGGCCATCGCATTTGCTGTGTTGATCGGGTTGGTGTTACTCCGTCAAGCTTGGCGCTATTTCCTGAAGGGCGTCTTCGAACTCGGCCGCGCCGCAGTGACTCCAGCGCCAGACCACGCGTCGATTCGCGTGCGCGAGCACCGCGATGGTGAAGCTGCCTCGTGACGGCGGACCGGGTTGCGATCTGATCTGTTGTGTGACGTTGACGTTGACTTGACTTTGACGTTGACTTGACTTTGGCGGGCGCAGACGAACTCTGTGAGCGCGGGTGTGTACGTTCGAACCTGTGATCGAATCGGTGGAGACCACGGCCTACGGACGGGCCGCATCTGAGGCGTTGGCCGCGGCGGTCGCCCGGGCAAAGGATCTGGGTCCGCTTGCACCGGTCACAGTGATCGTGCCGAGCAATTTCGTGGGGCTGTCGGCTCGTCGACTGCTGGGGTCCGGAGTGCTGGACGTTGGTTCGAAGTCCGGCATTGCCAACGTCTCGTTCGTCACACCGTTTCGGCTGGCCGAACTCGTGGCAGCCGATCTGCTGCTCGACACCGCACCCATCACCAATCCTGTGTTGGGTGCAGCAGTGCGTCAGGTACTCGCCGACGACCCTGACATTTACCGACCTGTCGCCGATCACCAAGCCACCGAGGCGGCATTGGCCAGCTTGTTTGCCGAGCTGTCGAACGTTGACGAGGCTGGGCTCGAGTCAATTGAGGATGAGGGCTCCACCGCGGCAGTGCTCTCCGTGAAGTTTTACCGACGGATTGCTGCCAAGCTCGGCGGCTTCCACACTGAACACGATCTGGCCACGGCGGCTGCCGATCGTGCCGACCTGGGTGAGCGGCTGCGGCCATTCGGGCATGTCATCTGGTACCTGCCAGCACCGGTGACGTCGGCAATCGGTCGGTGTGTCGGTGAGGTGCTGCGGGGGGCCGCGTCGTCGTCGGTCATCGTCGGACTCACGGGCCACGACATCGCCGACAAACCGGTGCTGGCGTCAATGGGCGATGCTGGCGTTGACGTCGTGGGGCCAGTGGCCAGCGTTCCACCGACTGGCGACGAGATCGTGTCGGTCACCGACGCACCTGAGGAGGTCCGGGAAGTCTGCCAGCGCATCGTTGGTCTCGTTGCGGCTGGGGTTCGGCTCGACCGAATCGGGGTCTTTTTTCCGACCCCGGATCCGTATGTGCGGATCATCGAGCAGCAGTTTGCTGCCGCCGAGATCCCGGTCAACGGGCCCGATCCTCGCCGTCTCGCCGATTCGGTCGCCGGGCGGACGCTGCTCAGCGCGCTCGCGCTTCCGGACGCTCGATGGCGGCGCGATCGGGTCATGGCTGTGGTCAGCGGGGGGCCGCTGCGGTTCGGCGGCGATCAGGTCCGCCCAGCTGACTGGGATGAGTTGTCGCGGAAGGCTGGTGTCGTGATCGATCTCGCTGACTGGCGCCGCAAGATCGAGTACGCCGCGCAAGGGGTCACCACGCGCATCGAACTGCTGGAGACAAGTGACCCCAGCGACTCGGTTGCGTACCAATTGCGCAAGCTTCGCGGCGAAATCACCGATGGCCAGAAGCTGATCGCCTTCGTCGAGGACCTGCACCGACAGGTGCTGGTTGTTGAAAAGGCCAAGACGTGGCCGCAGAAGTGCGCGGCAGCGACCCAGCTCTTGCATTCACTGCTCGGCACCGAGGGAACGCACTCCAGCTGGCCCGAACACGACCAGGAGGCATTCGGCCGCGTCGAGGAGTCGCTCACGCGACTGGCCGCACTCGACAGCATCGAGCCATCGCCCACACATGCTGTCTTCCAACGTGCGCTCCGAACCGAACTCGACGTGGCGCGCGGGCGACACGGCCGATTCGGCCACGGTGTGGTGTATGGCCCCATCGGCACAGCAGTTGGCCACGACCTCGACGCAGTCTTCGTGCTGGGTGCGTCCGAAGGGTTGCTGCCAGTACCTCGTCGAGACGACGCAATTCTTCCCGAGGCCGTGCGGCAAGCGTCGCTCAATCAGCTGGAGATGAAGGTCGCGCGGATCCACCATCAGCACCGGGCCTTTCTTGCTGTGCTGGCATCTGCGCCGGCTGGGCGGCGGACCATCACGTTTCCTCGCGGCGACCTGCGATCGAGCCGGCACACGCTGCCGTCCCGGTGGCTGCTCGACACCGCATCGCAGCTCGCTGGGACGAAGGTGCATGCCACCGATTTCGACGAACTTGGCGCTGAGGTGGTCACGCACGTTGGCTCGTTCGCGTCCGGTATTCGCGCGGCGGGGCCGGCTGCGAGCATCGAGGTCCGTGACCTCGCCGCGCTTGGCAATGCGGTCGACCACGCTCGGCAGGCCGCCGAGCATGAGTTGGCTGCGCTTGTGGGCAATGGTTTGCGCGTTCAGCTGGCACGGGCGAGCAGCGACTTCACCGAGTACGACGGCAACCTCGGAGCACGGGTCGATGCGGAGGTGTTCCCGCTGCCGGGAGTTGGCGATCGCGCGTTGTCGGCCTCGCGGCTTGAGTCCTGGGCGACCTGCGGGTTTAAGTATTTCCTCAGTTATGTCCTCGAGATTGCGGACCGCGATGACCCCGAGCGCACCGACGAGCTCTCCGCGCTCGACCGAGGCTCGCTGATCCATGTCACGCTCGAAGAATTCGTCCGTGGGGAACTCGACAATCCGCCCGGTCCCGATGAGCAGTGGTCCGAGGCGGCTCGCGCCCGCCTCCACAAGATCGCTGACGACGAGTGTGGCAAATACGAGCAAGCCGGGCGCACCGGCCGACGTGTCAACTGGCGCGTGCAGCAAGACGATCTGCACGATCTGCTCGATGCCTTCCTGGCTGCCGACAACGAGTTCCGGCGGACCCACCTTGCCACGCCGCACCGTGTCGAACTCGACCTCGGGGTGAAGTCGGGCCACGTCGTTCCCGTCACGTTGCCGAACGGTGACTCGATCACCCTTCGGGGCATGGTCGACCGGGTTGATCTCACCGCGGATGGGCGTGTGCTCGTCAGCGACTACAAGTCGGGTAACGCTGACAAGTACAAGCAGCTGAAAGATGACCCGTTCATGGCGGGCACCACACTCCAACTCGGGATGTACGCCGAGGGCGCAATCCAAGAGACAGGACGACCCGACGCTGCGGCCCACTATTGGCGCGTCGAGCGGGCGGGTGACGATCAGCGCGTCGGTTACACCTGGACTCCCGAACTACGGGCACGCTTCCACGACGTCCTCACGGCCATCACGAGTGGCATTGGGGCCGGCGTGTTCGCTGCGCAACCGGGGGAGTGGGACACGTGGCGTCAGACCAACGACAACTGCGGCTACTGCGACTTCGACAGCGTGTGCGTGCGTGACCGCGGTGACCACGAAATCGCCAAGGCCGATGCCCCCGAACTCGCGGTGCGCGTGGCGCTGAGTCCGCCCGCGGTTGAGCCGGTTGAGCAAGTCGGTGAGTGCTGATGGTGGGGGTGCTGAGTGACCAGAACGCCCGCGACCTCGTCAGCCGGGACGGGCTCGAGCAGACACTCTTCGTTGAGGCCGGGGCGGGAACCGGCAAGACCACGCAGTTGGTCACCCGCATCGTTAATACCGTTCTTCACCGTGATGTTCCACTGTCCGCAATCGCAGCGATCACCTTCACCGAGGCGGCCGCAAGTGAATTGCAGTCCCGCATCCGCGTCGAGTTCGAAAAGCAAACGCTCACTGACGACCCCACACATCGCCAGCGAGCCGAGCAGGCGATCAGCGACGCAGACCTCGCCGCAATTTCCACAGTGCATGGCTTCGCCAGCCGCATTCTTACGGAGTTCTCCGTACTCGCAGGCCTCCCGCCTCGAGTCAGCGTGCTCGACGAAGTGGCCTCGCAGCTTGAGCACGAACGGCGGTGGGATCACTTCGTCGACATCCTGAACACCGAACCTCAATTCGATGAACTGATGTACCGAGCGGCGATCATCGAGGTGCCGCTCACGCCCCGGTATCGCGGACAGGCATCATTCAAGGACGTTGCCGGCCACTTTGCACAGAACTGGGATCGCCTTGCTGATCTCGTCGATACGGCCGCAACCGGTGAGCTGCCGCCGATTGACTTCAGCTCGTTCGATCGGGCGGTCGGCGCTCTTTCCGCCGCGGCCGACTCCTGCATCGACCCGAGCGACAAGCTGTACGGGTACCTGCAGCGGATCATTCCCGAGATGCGCAAGGCTGGCGCCATCACCGACCCGCACCGCAAGGTTCGCCGTTTTCAGGTGCTCCATCGGGCGGGACGAACTGATCCGAAGCAGAAGAGTCGGCGCATTGTGTGGGGCCGGAGCGCTGGGGGCGCAAAAGGAAAATGGTCTGTCGACCCCAGTGACGTCAAGGATCGGATCGACGACGTCAGCGACGCTGTGAGCGCGGTGCTCGATGCAGTGAGCACGGGGGTTCTCGATCAACTGATGCGGCTCACTGCAACCGAGGTGGTCAATGCGGCGTCGGAACGAAAGCAGAACGGTGGGCTCGAGTTCCATGACTTACTCGTGCTCGCGCGGCAGGTGTTGCGCGACAAGTCCGAAGTGAGACAGGCGCTCCACGACCGCTACCGGCACGTCCTCCTGGACGAATTTCAAGACACCGACCCGATCCAGGTTGAGCTGGCTTCGCTCATCGCCGCAACTCCGACTGCCGAGCCGCCCGCCCGTTGGCAAGATCATGTCGTCGAAGGCGGACGGCTCTTCTTTGTCGGTGACCCGAAGCAGTCGATCTATCGGTTCCGTCGTGCCGACATCAAGCTGTTCCTCGAAGCGCGTGACACCTTCAGCGCCACCGACGCTGGCGCGGTGCGACTGGATACCAACTTTCGGACGGTGCCGCCGATTATCGCCTGGGTCAATGGTCTGTTCAGCGCAGCGATGCCCGAAGAAGTCGCCGCAGCCCAACCTCGCTATGAACCTCTGCACGCCGGTCGCGAATTGACATCGGGCGCCGATCATCGACCACTGGTGCTCGGTGGCGAACATCCCGATCCTGACGTCAAGGCCGGCCCGTTGCGCATCGCCGAAGCTGCTGACGTGGCAGCCATCATCAACGAGATCGTCGCCGGGCCCGAACGGTGGCCGGTCGAAGACGAACGGACCAAGCAGTGGAGGCCGGCCCGACTCAGCGACATCACCATCTTGATTCCCACCCGGACGTCGCTGCCGTTCCTGCGCGACGCGCTCGTCGAACATGAAATCCCTTATCGGCTTGCGACCGGCACGCTGGTGTACGACACGCAGGAAGTTCGCGACCTCTTGGCAGTGATGCGTGCAGTCGATGACCCCGGTGACACGTTGAGTCTTGTCGCAGCGCTCCGTTCGCCGCTGTACGGCTGCTCCGATGTCGACCTGTTTGTGTATCACCAGGCAAACAAGCGGTGGAGTCTCCGCAGCATGACACCCGACGGCCTCAGCGATGACCACCCCGTCGTTGCGGCCCTGGCCCACATGCGCTCGCTCTGGGAGCAGCGTTGGTGGCTCAGTCCGGCGACGCTGCTCGAGCGAGTCGTCCGAGAGCGCCGCGGCTTCCTGTTGGGTTACGGCACTCAACGACCGACCGAGGTGTGGCGACGGCTGCGGTTCATCATCGACCAGGCACGGGCCTTCGAAGAGTCAAACGGCGGTGGGCTGCGTTCGTTCCTCGACTGGGCTGAACTGCAGAGCGCTGAAGGGTCGAGGGTCCACGAGCCGATGTTGCCGGAGACGGACGACGATGCACTCCAAATCCTCACCGTTCACGGCTCAAAGGGTCTGGAATTTCCCATCACGATCCTGTCTGGGATGACCACCAAGGCGCGCGGTAAGCCAAACGGTGTCAGCGTGCTGTGGAGCGAGACCGGTCAGCCTGAGGTCAAGCTCCGCGCTGGCGTCGCCACATCCGAACACACTGCACGGGCCGATATCGAAGAAGAGATGGACACTCACGAAAAGCTTCGACTGCTCTACGTCGCAGCAACGCGCGCTCGCGACCATCTCATCGTGTCCGGGCATCACAAAGTCTCGAAGCAGCCGGACGAGACCTATGCGGGCCGCCTGGCGATGTTTGCCACCGAGCATCCGGACTTGAGCCGCCGATTCGATCCTGCCGACGACGTCGCCGACGAAGAGTTGACGCACAACGAACCTCTGCGTGCCGTCGTGCAGTCGCAGTCGCATGCAGTGCAACCGTTGATCAGACCGGTCGATGGAGCGATGGCCGAGCGCGAGAACTGGATCGCCGAGCGGCGGGCACTGCTCGCACCGCACGACACGCCGGCTGCATACTCCGCCACAGCGATCGCCCGGGCAGTCGATAGCTCGGTGACCGACACAGACACTGATCAATTGCCCGCCGAGTCTGACTCCAGCCCGACCATTGTCCGGAAGAAGGGTCGAGCCGGCTCAGCAATCGGCAGCGCGGTCCACGCCACGCTTGAGTACATCGACTTCGACAATCCAGCGGACCTTGATCCGCTGATTGCCCGGCAGTGCGAACTTCACGCCATTCCTGACGCCACCGACGCCGTGACCGCACTCGTCCGCTCAGCCCTGGATTCAGCAGCATTTGATCTGGCCCGGCGACATGAATCGTTCCGCGAGCTCTACGTGGCAGCCCCACTCGGGGACGTGATGATCGAGGGGTATATCGACTTGCTGGTGCAGACCCCCGACGGCCTCGTCATCATCGATTGGAAGACCGATAGCGCATCGTCACCAAAGGAGATCGACGCCAAGCTCGCTGCCTACGAACTCCAGGGAGCGACCTACGCCGTGGCGCTTGAAGAAAGCACGGGCATGGACGTGGTCGAATGTCGCTTCGTGTTCTGTAAGGCGCACGGTGCGATCGAGCGGTCGGTCGTCGACTTGACCGCAGCGAAGCAGCGCGTGCGCGACGCACTGGCTGTGGGCCTCACGGCCGGCGGCCCTGCTCAGTCCGACGAAGGGGCTGGTGGCGACCAGGTGGACAGTCCTGGGTTTGGGTCAACGCCGACCGACACGACCTCGCAGCCCAGCCTCTTCAATGATTGACGCGCGGCCGACTCGATCTTGTCGCTTGAGCTGAGCACAACGATCGCTCCGCCTGAGCCGGTGTAGTTGGCGGACGCTCCAGCAGATCGCGCGGCCTCGACCATCTCCAGGTGGTCGGGGACGAGGTCGATCATGCTCGCCCGAAGGTCGTGTGTCGCATCCATCGACTGGCCGAGCAACTCGGCGTCACCTGCAGCGAACGCATTCCCAGCCGAGATCGCATGTGTGAGCAGTTGCCTCATCGCGGCGCGCACGATCTGATCGCCGGCGTCGAAACGTCGCCGAAGGTTGCCGTGCACCACCTGGCTCGGCTCGGACCATTCGTGACGATGAGCGACGAGGAAACGAAAGTCGGCGCCGGGCGCAAGCCCTGCTGCGCTGCCGCGGTCCTCGCCGGGGGCCGACTCGCTACCCGCATCGCGGGGACCATCGAAGCGCATCAAGACCGGTTGTCCGTGCACTTGAACCAGACGATCCTGCATGCCCGCAGTGATCCCCAACCACTGCGTTTCGACGTCCAGCGCCATCGATGCGAGCGCAAGGGAATCGGGCAACGGGTGGTTGGTCGATGTGTGCAGCGCGCGTAAGACTCCGATCACGATCGCGCTCGATCCGGCCAAGCCGACTGACACGGGAATGCTTGAGGAAACTTCAATCGCGCACGGTTGGAGTTTGGCGTTCGTCGTCTGGAGGAAGTGGGCGACCGTGGCAAGAATGAGGGCATGTGGATCGTCGGCGTGCAGACGTAATCCTGCTGCACGAAACCCATCGAGGCGTGCGAATGTCTGATTGCCCGAGAGGTCGTCGCTGATCGAGAACTGCGCTGCTCTGCGCAGCGTCACGGTCGCGCCGTACGCATCCACGGGCATTGCGAAGACCGCGCCGGCGTATCCATCGGACGGGTTGCCAGCGAGCGCAGCGCGGGCCTGGACCTGCTCGACGATCGGTGTGTCATCGCCCGCGTGATCCACGTGTCGGTTGTAGCACGTCCTCTACGTTGACGACATGAACATCCGACGGGCGACTGATGCCGACTTTGTCAATCTGTGCACCACCGCGATGCGGGCCTTTCACGACGATCCGGTGATGCGGTGGCTCTACCCGGACGATGAGGTGTACTTCCAGCCGAAGGGAGCCGTCTTCACGGGAGCCATGACGAACTGGCTTGCACACCAGCAACCGTGGTGCACCGACGACGCTGCAGCGCTCGCGATCTGGTTCCCGCCCGTCGAACTGGGCGCGCCTGCGCCGGAACAGATCAACGTCGGACCACCACCGACGCCCGAGATGCTCGCCCGCTTTGAGTTGATTGGTCCTGCGATGGCGGCGCACAAGCCCGTCGAACCGCACTGGTATCTCCAGCTGCTCGCCACGCATCCGGACTGGCAGCGACAGGGGCTGGGTGCACACCTGATGGAAGTCGTGTTCGAGCGGGCCGATTCCGAGGGCATCCCGTGCTATCTCGAGACCGAGCGGCCGGAGCTCGTTGCGTACTACCGTCACCACGGATTTGAGGTGCGCAGCGAGTGGGACGTTGATCCCGACGCCACGCTGGGAGAGGTCGGCCCCCACATGTGGGGCATGTTCCGCCTCACCCGAGAGCCCTGACCCGGTCTCATCTTCCCGAAGAATGTCGGCTCATGCGCGCCCTGCGACGCTGATCCCACATACTTCGACAGAGTCGGGCGCGACAACCGAAATGTGCAGGAAAAGCGTCGCTCAGCGCTTGTCAGCAAACATTTTTCGGAAGGTGGGTGTGGCGGTTGTCGTTGTCGATGGTCAGGCGATGGCGGCGTGGGCGCGGGCGCGGAGGTCGCTCACGGCGTGTTCGAGACCCTCAGGATCGCGGTAGAGCGCACTGCCGGCGATGAGGACGTTGGCCCCTGCAGCAGCCGCTCCGGCAATGGTGTTGGGGCCGATGCCGCCATCGACTTCGAGCTCGATTTCGTCGCCGCGCCCAGATTCATCGAGCATCTTGCGGACCTCGGCGATCTTTGGCTCCATCGTCGAGATGTACGCCTGGCCACCGAATCCTGGGTTGACGGTCATGACGAGGACGAGGTCGACGAGATCGAGCACATGCTCGATGGCCGATGCCGGCGTGGCGGGGTTCAGCGCCACCGCTGCGTTTCCACCGAGCTCGTTGATGTTGCCGAGGGTGCGATGCAGGTGCGTGCAGGCTTCAGCGTGGACGATCAGCCGTGAGCAGCCAGCGTCGATGTAGTCCTTGGCCATGACATCGGGTGTGTACACCATCATGTGCGCCTCAAACGGCACGGTGCAGTGCTGGCGGGCTGACTTGATGACGTCGGGACCAAAGGTGAGGTTCGGGACGAACTGGCCGTCCATAACGTCCCACTGGATGAGGTCGACGCCGGCTGCCTCAAGTGCAGCAACTTCTTCGCCGAGCTTGGAGAAGTCGGCGGGCAGGACGGATGGGACGATTTGAATCGGGCGGGCCACGGCGCCGAAACTAGCGGGGCTTCAGCCGTCGCCCGGAATCCCAGCCGTCAACCTTGGTGTGTCTCCGGGTAATGCCGGAGACAAACCGACTGGTCAGTCGTAGTTGGAGTTGACGTCGTTCCACTCTTCGTCGTCGGAATCCCAGACATCGTTGCGTCGGTCGACCTTGGTCTTCCAGCTCTCCGCTTCCGCCTTGCTGGGGTACGGCCCGAGCGTGTGGTCAGCCGGACCGCGATTGTCGGCGCGTACGGCAATCTGTTTGTCGAGGTCCCAATACCAGTCGGTGTCGTTGGTTTCAACGACGCGATCGTTCCGCGATGCTGCCATCACGACATTCTTTCATGGTCTGGTTCCGAGGGACATCGTCCTACGCTGAACTCATGACATTGACCGTTCGTCCAGATCGCCTCGTCGCAGGCGGTGACGCCATGGCGCGTGACGTCGATGGGCGCGTCGTGTTTGTGCGCGGTGCCCTCCCCGGCGAAGAGGTTCAGGTCGAGATTGAGTCGGAGAAGAAAGACTTCGCCCGCGGTGTCGTCGGTGAAGTACTTGAAGCGTCTCCTGACCGCATCGAACCGCAGTGCTACCACCGCCGAGCCGGGTGCGGAGGATGTGGCTGGATGCACGTCGACCCCCTCGCTCAACTCGAAGCGAAGACCGAGATCGTCCGCGAATCCCTCCGTCGCATCGGCCGTCTCGACCCGGAACTCGTGGATGGTCTCGTCGACATGGGTGACGCAGTGCACCCGTTCCGGTACCGCACGACGATTCGAGTCGTCGGTGGACCCGACGGCGGCCTCGGGTTCCGCGAGGAGGGCACCAACACGGTTCTGCCCGTCAACAGCTGCGATGTCGCGGACCTGGTGCTTTCGGATCTGCTACCTCAGCTGACCATTGCGCCCGGGGTCGAAGTGACGCTCAGAACGTCGATTTCGACCGGTGTCGTCACCGCGCGGTGGACCAAGCCGAAGGGGAAGTCGGGAACGGGATTGGTCAGCGGTATCCCTGAAGAGGTCCACATCGGTGACCGTGCATTTCTCACCGAGGATGTCGACGGCCGCGAGTTGCGCGTCTCGGCGGGTTCCTTTTTCCAGTCAGGCGTCGAGGCCGCCGAACTGCTGATCGACGCCGTTCGTCGGGCTGCGCCGGAACTCGCAACCGCAAGCCACGCCGTCGACGCGTACGGCGGCGTGGGATTGTTCGCCGCAACGGCGATGGCCGACGTGGCCAAAGTGACCTTGATCGAGTCGTCCAAGTCGTCCTGTTTCGACGCCGAGCACAATCTCGCCGGCCGCGACGTCAACGTGGTGCGAGGCGAGGTCGGAAACTGGGTTGCACCCGAGGGCGCCAAGATCGACCTCATCGTTGCGGACCCTGCGCGGCCAGGGCTCGGCAAGCCTGGAGTGAACGCGCTCGTCACTGCATCGCCCGCACCGATCATCCTCGTCAGCTGTGACCCTGTGTCGTTGGCTCGGGACACGACCCTGCTCGCTGCAGCGGGCTACCAGCCCGAGCGCGTCGAAGTCCTCGACCTGTTCCCGCAGACCCATCATGTCGAGACGGTCACAAGGTTCACGCACTTGTGACCACGCCACCCGTGCCCCCGCCGGAAGATTTTTCGAATACTGGTCATCCGGATTCGTCCGGGCTCCGTAGACCCGTTGTGAACTCGGAATACACCGAGGCTTCAGACGCAGCGCTTGTTGTGTCCATCGGCCGATACCAGCAAGCCGCACTGGCCGAGGCATACCGCCGCAATGCCGGCGCGGTCTACGGGTTGGCGAAACGACTGCTGAGCGATCACGCTCGCGCCGAAGAGGTTGTGCAGGAGGTGTTCCTGCGATTGTGGAACACGCCGGATCGTTTCGATGCCGAGCGCGGCACGCTGCGCAGCTACCTCTTGGCGCAGACGCACGGCCGAGCGGTTGACATCATCCGCTCCGATGTCGCCCGCCGCAAGCGCGAGGAACGCGAGTCGCGCGAGCAGGCTGAGGGCGGGTACGACATTGGACGGGAAGTGTGGGACATGGCACTCGCCGGTCATGTCCGCGAAGCGATGGACGTGCTCACCGAAGGCGAAAGAGACGCGATCGAGCTCGCCTACTTCGGTGGGCGAACGTACAAAGAGGCCGCCGACGAACTGGGCGAGGCAGAAGGCACGGTCAAGAGCCGAATTCGAGTTGGACTGAAGCGACTCCGAGCCGAACTGGTGCAAGCCGGCGTCACGGTTGGATCGGAATGACGATGGGTACAAATATGAGTGATCTGCCCGATAGCCACGACCTTGATGAGCTGCTGGGTGCGTATGCGCTCGATGCGGTCTCGCCCGAGGAAGCGGACCGCGTCGAGGACTACCTCGCCATCAACCCGAGGGCCGCCGCCGAGGTCAGAGAACATCGCGAGGTCGCCACGATGCTCGCATTCACTGGGATGGATGCGCCCGAAGGATTGTGGAGCCGCATTGAGCAAGAGCTTGATGCCCCGGCACCAGCGCCAGGGCCCGAACTCGCCAGAGTGATGTCAATCGAGAATGCGCCGAGCCGACGTCGCTTTGCCACGGTCGCTCCTTGGATTGCGTCAGCGGCAGCGGCTGCAATTGTTGCCGTGGTTGCGATCGGGATAGCCGATCGAGCAACCGCTCCGACCGATCCGCTGGTTGCGGCGTATGAAGCAGCCGACGCAGATCGTGACTCTGCCAAGGCCACCCTCGTGGCCGAGGGTTCGTCGTTCGAAGCTGTTGCGGTGATCGACCAGGACGGCCACGGCTACGTCCGGGCAGGCGAGTTGCCCGCACTCGGAGCGGACCAGACATATCAACTGTGGGGCGTCGTCGATACTGGGGCCGATGAGCCCGACGTGATCTCGCTGGGCATCTTCGGACCAAACCCCGAACTTGAAACGTTCACGACCGAGACACCCGTCGTTGCGCTGGCGATCACGATCGAGGACGCGCCGGGCGTCATCTCGGATGGCAACCCAGAGGGCATCTACGTCGGAACCATCGGTTGATGAGCGCGCAGGCCGCGTAGCCTGCCGATGTGATTACACCGAAATTGTCCCACGAAGTCGCTGCAGCACTCGCCAGCGGCGATGCGGTTGTTGCGCTTGAATCGACGATCTTCTCGAACCTGGGCCTGCCGTCGCCGGCGAACTCTGAGGCGCTCGATCGCTGTCTCGACGCGATCCGGCGTGGGGGAGCGGTTCCCGCCGTGACAGCGGTGCTCGATGGCGAAGTGCGGCTCGGCCTGGAGGCTGATGAACACGATCGGATTCTCGGCTCGGCGCGCAAAGCAGCCGAGCGCGATGTTCCAGTTGCGGTCGCACAAGCCTGGGAATTCGGCGCGACGACGGTGTCGGCGTCGGTCGCGATTGCCGCCGCTGGCGGGGTGCGGGTCTTTGCCACCGGAGGGCTCGGCGGCGTGCACCGCGGCGCGGAGTTGACCGGCGATGTGTCCGCCGACCTTGATTCGTTGGCTCGACACAGCATCGTTGCAGTGTCGGCCGGAGCGAAAGCGTTTCTCGATCTCCCGCGCACACTCGAGTACCTCGAGACGGCAGGCGTTCCGGTCCTGGGGTGGCAGCACGACTGGTTCCCTGCGTTCTACACGCGATCCTCTGGCCTTCCGGTCCCACATCGGGTCGAGACAGCCGAAGAAGTCGCTCGCGTTTCAAAGTCGCTCACACGGGTGGATTCTGGCCTGCTACTGACCGTGCCGATACCGGAGGCCGACGAACTTGACGCTGCGGAGCTCGATGGCGTGCTGGAGGCAGCGCTCGCTGAATGCGATGCATCAGGCATCACGGGGGCAGCGGTCACGCCGTACGTACTCGGTCGAATCGGTGCAGCGACAGAGGGCCGCAGCGTGCCGGCGAATCTTTCGCTCGCGGAGAACAATGCCGTCGTCGCCGCCGAAGTCGCCGTGGCGATCGCTCGGAGCTGAATCACCGGTTAGCGCGTGAGCGCGGTGATCGCCTTTTCAGTGCGATCGAGGAAACGCACGCGAGCGTCGTCGGTGCTCCGGTCGATGTTGTAGATCGCCAGCCACGACGTTCGGCAGAAGCGGTGACCCATCGGGCGGAGCGCGCGGGTGAGCGTGCGCTTGCCTCCCTCGCCTTCGAGCGCGTTGATGTATTTCGGGGACCCGTGGGTCGTGACAGCGACGATGCGCCGGAGGTTGTCGAGATGGGGCCGCAGGCGGTTGGCGCCAGCAGGGAGTTCCCACGCGACGCCGCTCACGAAGACTCGGTCGAACCAGCCCTTGAGCATCGCTGGTTGGCCCGCCCACCACGTGGGGTAGACGAGAATCAACGTGTTGCACCACTGCAGAGATTCAGCGTGCTGACTGATTGCGGGGTCAGTGCCATCATCGAGATGCGCGGCCCGTTCGGACGCACTGAACTCCGGAGTGAAGCCATCGGCGTACAGGTCGATCAGTCGAGTTTCGGCACCCGCATCGTCGAGCCCGACCAGTACACGGTCGCGTAGGGCTGCAACGTAGGAGGTCGGCGACGGATGGCAATACACGACGAGGGCTCGTGTCGGTCGGTGGGATCGACGTCTTGGCAGCACACGGATCGCCATCAGAGTGACGCCATCGTTCGTTCGACCGACGCCGCGAAGTCCTGGCGTTCTGATTTGGTCGAGTTGTCGACTGAGTAGAGCCCGAGCCACTGGGTTCGAGTACGTACGCCGCAGCTCAATCTCAACGCGCGGGAAATCGTGCGGCGGCCGTTGTCGTTGATGAGGCGGACGGCCGAGCGTGGTGATCCATAGGTTGAGATCCCGACGAGGCGGCGAACGTGGCCAAGGCCGGGCTTGACCTTGCCGGTCCGCTCATCGAAGTGAAACCCCACCCCCGGCACGATGACCCGTTCGAGCCAGCCCTTCAGAATCGCTGGGAGTCCGCTCCACCAGGTGGGGTACACGAACACGACAACGGTGGCCTGCTTGATCAGGTTGGCGTGCTCGGCGACCATCGGGTCGAGGATCGGCTGGTCCTCATGGTATGACGTCCGTTCCGCCTCGCTCATCGCAGCACGAAAGCCGAGCGCGTAGAGGTCGAGAAGTGCGACCGCGTAGCCGGCGGTTCGCAAGCCGGCCTCCGCCCGTTCTGCCAGCGCGTGAGTCAGGCTGTCGCCGCACGGGTGGGCAACGACGACTAGGGCGAGCACGGCGACATCTTGCCGCAGCCAGCAGCGTGACGCCAGCTCATTGCGGCTGAGCGGGTCCGCTCCTTCAGTCGACGTCTACTGCTGCAGCGGCCAGATCGGCACGTCGGTCTGACCGCAGCGTGACGAACTGCGTCCCGGCGACGAACAGTAGAAGGAAGGCAAACATGATGTTCGACAGTGACGTGCTGATGCTGTCGGCGATCATGCCGCCCATGACGGCGGTGACGGCGCCGCTCAACCCTGCGACGGTTGCGACTTTCAGATCCACGTAGGCCGTCTTGCGATTTCGAATGGTGCCCATGATTGAGGTGGGGACGATCACGGCAACCGAGGTGCCTTTCGCAATGACTGGGACCATGTCGAGGCCGACGACCATCGCCGGGACCATGACGACGCCACCACCGATGCCCAGCAGACCGGACAACGTGCCGGTTGCGAGCCCGATGACAACAAGCAGGAGCCCTGTGTAGATGGTGGCATTGTCTCGGCCGGCGGTGTCGGCTGTCGTGAACAATCGGGCCGCAGTGGCGAGCACGGTGACGATGAAGACGATGGTGATGGTGCGCTTGGGAAGGATCGTGAGCAGCTTGGTGCCGATGATCGCGCCGACGATCGTGCCGCATGCCAGGAACCCGGCTACAGCCCAGTCGACGTTGCCGTTGTAGAGATAGGTACTCAGGCTCGCGAGCGCGATGGGCAGTGTTGCAGCGAGTGAGGTGCCGTTGGCAAGGCGACGTTCGAGCTTGACGACCAGCACGAGTCCAGGAACGATGATGAGCCCGCCACCGACGCCGAAGAGACCACCCAGCGCGCCTGCGGCGATTCCAACGAGAGCCACGATCCGGAGGTCAGGCGTTGATCGAGGCGTTGCGTCGCCGCTTGGCGTCATTGTGGTGGCGTCAGAAGACACGTCCTGACGATACGTGGTCGGCACGGCGGCGACGCGATCTCTTGGGAGCACCCGACCGGGCCGCTTCGGAGATCGACGGTTACCGTCGGAGTGAATGAGCAGCACTGAGCTTTTTGCCCACGACGACATTCTGGACGATGACCCGGTGGACGCCCAAGGACGGCCACTCGAGGTGTTGCATGATCGGGAGTATCGCGTCCGAGCATTTCGTCTGGCGGCCGATCGGGTCCTGATCCGAGGCGGTGTGCGCGACCAGAAGCCGCCTGGCTTGTACCTCGACATTGATCCTGATCCGTTGACTATTCACCACATGCAGGTCGACCTCGAGGTGGCGTATCCCTCAATGGAGATCGTGGCGGCGCGAGTGCACATGGAGGTTCACCCAAACATCGAGTGCACGAGGATTGAACCGCATTACGAGAAGTTGGTGGGGCTTTCGATAGCTCGCGGCTTCACGCACCAAGTCCGTGAACTGTTTGGCGGTCCTCGTGCATGCACGCACACCACGGCGTTGCTCCAGGCGATGGCTCCGGTGGCGATCCAGTGCATGTGGTCGATGCGCGCATCTGATGCGCAGCGTTCAGAGGGAGCGGCGGAACGTGTGCCGATGAAGCGTTCCGACATGTGGAAGATGAACCTCAATACCTGTCACGTGTGGGCAGAAGATTCTGACGTGGTTGCCCGATATGCGGCCGGGGGTACGTTTGAGGTTCCTGTCTTCGCACAGGAGCGAATGGTGCAGCTTGGGATGACTGCGGAGGACTGGGCGAGACGGATGGGGTCGTGACCGCTTGAGGCCAACCAGATCTGGCGCCAATGCGCCGTGTGCGATCTGCCGCCAGTGACCGGTACGCCCGTTGCGTCTGTGGCTGCGAACTTCGGTGCAATTCAAGGGTGTCGATCGGCGTCGCGCGTGGCACACTGTGCGACTTACATGGTGGTCATAGCTCAATAGGTAGAGCACCAGGTTGTGATCCTGGCGGTTGGGGGTTCAAGTCCCCTTGGCCACCCCAAACGCTGGCGCTGAGCGGGTGTCGGGCGAACTTTCGCTTGGTACCCTCTCAGGCCGCTTGCTTCTCTAGCTCAATGGCAGAGCAGTTGACTCTTAATCAATTGGTTCTGGGTTCGAATCCCAGGGGAAGCACTCACCGAGTCCGGCTTTCCGGCTTGCTGCGTTGCGTGAGCGCCGTCGTTGACGCACGTCACCGTCGGTGCCACGCGCCTGGCCTGCCGGGAATTGTGATCCTGGCTGAGGACTCTCAGGATTGACGGTTCTGCGCCTGTCCGGCGATCTGTCGAGTGTGCCGGTCAGCGGGACCAGGAATGTTGTTCGCGGTAACGCCCCACGCTCAGGGGGGTGGAGCGCTGGCGGCGCTGGCGGAGCCCCGAAGTGCCCAGGAGGACGGCGCCTGCAATTGCGGCCGATATCACGGCGAGGAGCAGCGTGGTGTTTCGCGACCGGTTCGCGAGCCGAGGGAAAATGCCCATCCAGGTGTTGTCTGAGAAAGACGTGAGTGGCCCGAGCGGGATGAGATAGCCGAACACCACGAGCAGTACGGACAGCACGCCCAACCCCACGGCGATTGCGAACGTGAATTCGCCACGCTCGGGCCTGGTCACGAGGCCGGCGATCAGGAGGAGGAGTCCACCTGCGGCACTCAACACCATCAGCCACCAACTGATGGTGTTGACGGTTGACACGCCGCCGACTTGGGGAACAGGCAGCGTGAGGTCGGGGGCCAGCGCGGCCCGCTCGTCGCGCACGATCGTGTATTGCTCGGCGGCGCTGATGATGACGGGATCGTTGCTGTCGCCGATCAGTCGGGCGTGGGCATCTCCGACAAAACCGCCCATCAGTGCAGCGCCATCGTTGAGTCGTGAGATCTGTTCGACGAACTCGCGGAGTTGTGCGGTCGATGTGCCGATGAGGCCGGCGTCGGCTGATGCAATCAACGTCGCAGCCTCGCCACGGATGTCGGCGTCGCCCAAAATCGCGTACGTGGCTCCGGCGTCCGTCGATGGCGAAAAGGCGACCTGCTGCATCCACCACGTGCTGATTGAGACGGCGAACAGCACGCATGAGATAAGCAGGAGCAGCCCTGCGAGGGAACGACGCATTCGGAGAGTCTGACAAATTCCGCGCCCATTTCGCGACTGTGGGTTCCAAGTCGTCTCGCTGTCGCCCGCGATGTCGTTGTGCCAAAAGGCTCGGATGCTGACATCGCGCGGTGTCGTATCGTGGCGTCGTGACGTCACCTGGCTTCGTTCGCATGATGTCGCGCGGCATGGTGCGGCGTTGCCCGTGGTGTGGCGGACGCGGAGCATTCTTTACCGGATGGTTCACCAAGCAGCCGCACTGTCGGACATGTGGCCTGCGCTGGAGGCGCGGCGATGTCGGTTTCGAACTCGGCGCCGCTGCCATCGCAGCGATGATCACGCTCGGTCCGTTGATCATTGCGCTGGGCATCACCTTGACAATCACGTGGCCCGAGACACCGGTGGCGCCGCTGCTCACAGTGTTCCTTCCGTCGGCGCTGCTGTTACCGATCCTGACGTACCCGGTGTCGTACACGATGTGGCAGGCCATCGATCTGACGTGGCGCGAGGTCTCGCCGGACGACTTTTCGGCCGCCCACATCGCCGCTGGGGTGTTCGACAGCGACTGACGCAGTCGGGGCTGTTCCGTCGTCCAGCCGTCACCAACGCATGCGTTCGGCACTGTTCGAATAATTGGTCCTTGCCCGAACAGTCGTTCGTTGACTACACTGCTGTCATTCGAACGAGGCGCTGCGCATCACTCCACCAACGGTGCCTCGATCAACTCTGTGACACCCAATCTTTACGGTGGTCACCAACACCCACATCAACCGCTTCGGGCCACGGCCCCACATGCAGAGCACGAACAGACAGGAACGACGGACATGGCAGCACACAGCAAGCAGAAGGATCAAGACAAGGCGCTGGAGATGGCGCTGGCGCAGATCGACAAGCAGTTCGGCAGCGGTGCGGTCATGAAAATGGGCGAACGCACCAACATGGCGATCGAAGTCGTGCCGACCGGTGCGCTGGCACTTGACCTCGCGCTTGGTGTCGGCGGTCTGCCTCGTGGGCGCATCACCGAGATCTATGGTCCCGAGTCGTCGGGCAAGTCCACACTCGCCATGCATGTCGTCGCTGAGGCCCAGCGCAACGGTGGCGTGTGTGCCTACATCGATGCCGAGCACGCCATGGATCCGATCTACGCCCGGGCGATCGGTGTCGACGTTGACCAGCTGCTGATCTCGCAGCCTGACACAGGTGAACAGGCGCTCGAAATCGCCGACATGCTCACTCGTTCGGGTGCGATCGATGTCATTGTGATCGATTCGGTGGCGGCGCTCACACCTCGCGCCGAGATTGAAGGCGAGATGGGCGATACCCATGTGGGTCTGCAGGCTCGCCTGATGAGCCAGGCGCTGCGCAAGCTCACCGGCAACCTGAGCAAGACCAAGACGATCGCCATCTTCATCAACCAACTGCGCGAGAAGATCGGCGTCATGTTCGGGTCGCCGGAAACGACTCCCGGTGGTCGGGCGCTCAAGTTCTACTCGTCGGTCCGACTCGACATCCGCCGCATCGAAGCATTGAAAGATGGCACCGAAATTGTTGGGAACCGAACTCGAGTCAAGGTTGTCAAGAACAAGGTGTCACCGCCGTTCCGTCAGGCTGAGTTCGACATCATGTATGGCAAGGGCATCAGCCGCGAGGGGTCCTTGGTCGACTTGTCCGTCGACTTGGGCATCGTGAAGAAATCTGGCGCTTGGTTCACCTACGAAGGCGAGCAGCTTGGTCAGGGCCGTGAAAAGGCCAAGGACTATCTCCGTACGAACCCCGAGGTCATGATGGAGATCAGCGACAAGGTCCTCATCGCCAGTGGTCTGAAGGAAGATCCGAACGCACCGGTGGTTGAAGACGTCGCCGAGGCCGACGCTGCGTCGGAGGCCGGGGCGTTCTCCGAAGCTGACGATCAACCGATTTCGCTCGACTGAGTCGTCAGTCCTCACCGATGGGACGGTCAGTGGTGTTGCCGGTCGGGCCTGACCGGCGATGCCACTGTCCGTCCCATTGTGTGTTGAGAGGCTTGACGAACACTGTCGGCGCTCAGATCGCGACGGAGTAGACGCGAGCTGCGGTGCCGGAGAAGAGCGCATCTTGCTCGGCATCGCTGAAGGCCGCAGCGATCTTCTTGAGACCGTTGTAGAGCACGGCATACGACAGTGAGAATCGATCGACCGGAAAGTTGCTTTCGAACATGCAACGCTCAGGTCCGAATGCGTTGATCGTGTGCAGGTAGTAGCGGGCCTGCTGTTCGACAAATTCGTCCGAAGATGGCGGCGCCGGAGCGGTGTGCCAGCCGAATCCGTTGTCGGGCATCGCCAGGCCACCGATCTTGGCAACGACGTTCTCGCACGCTGCGATGGCGCTGATGTCGTCCTTCCAAGTCTCGAAGATCTCGTCGCGCTGGCCTTCATACTGGCCGACTCCACAGGGTGTGCCGAAGTGGTCGAGAATCATCGTGGTTCCCGGAATGGCTTGGGCAAGCTCGAGGAACTCGTGGTTTTGGTGGTGGTAGTGCCACGAGTCGTAGGTGAGTCCGCGCTCACCGAGTCGGTTGACGCCGGACCTGAACGACTCGTCCGCGTACTTCCCAGCCGGGTTCATTCCGGCAATCATCATCGCCTCGGGCTCGGTGGCGCGGGCGAGCGCATCTCGAATGCCGCGAAAGCGTCCGCCGGCCGCTTCCGTGTGAGCGTCGAGTACTTCGTCGAGATGGTCGGCGTCGGCAAGATCGGCGTAGCCGACGATGGCAGCGATCGGTGGACCGTCAGGGTGCTCCGCGGCGAGCCAATCAGCGCTGGCTGCGACGAATTCGGTCTCACCGACGCTTCGCAGGTGGGCGGGGCCATCGGTGCGATACGCGGCGTTGCACTCCATGAACAGCGTGGCAACGACGTTATGGCCACTCGCGGTATCGGCCGCGAGCTCGGCCGGACCGTAGAGCAACGGCCCGCCGATCGGCCACAGATGGTGGTGCGGGTCCACGATTGCTCGCTCGGGATCGATGATCGGCTCGACGACTTGGTCGAGCCAAGCCTGATCGCCTGCGGGGATCGCCTCGTTGGCCATCCCTCGTTTCTAGTCGCTTGACCCTGGTGGCCAGTGACCGGGCCGCTCCGTCAGGGTCGGGCAGTCAGGGGTCAGGGGTCAGGGGTCAGGCAGTCAGGGGTCAGGGGTCAGGGGTCAGGCAGTCAGGGGTCAGGGTTCAGGGTTCAGGGGTTGATGACATAGGTGCCGTCGACGAACGGCTTGAAGACCATGAGGACCAGGCTGATCGCAAGAATCAGGTGGGTCACGCCGATGCCGGCCGACAGCTTCTTCGTGGCTGCTTCTGATGTGTCGCCGATGGCCGGCTTGATCAGGAACCAGCTCACCGCAACAGCGACGACCCACAGTGCGATGGTGATCGTGATCCACCACATCTCGGCGAGGGCAAACTTGTTGACGCCTGCCATGCCCATGCCGACGACCCACAGCAGAATCAACGCGGGGAACACCAGCTTCATGTGCAGCGCCGCCATCGCACTGGTCTCGCCAGCGCGCTGCATCCGCGGGTACAGAAACAGTGGCCCGAACGCAGCAACGATGCTGAGGATGTGGACGAAGTAGAGCAGCTTGACGAGGTTTTGGCTCTCGTTGAGGAAGATGGCGATCACGGCCCGAACGATAGCGTCCGCGCCCGGCGCACTGACCGTGGTGACCAGCCGGGCGACGCGGCAGCGCCTCGATAGCCTTTCGCTCATGTCCGAACAGCCCCAGTCCGTGCCACGCAGCTACGTCGTGCGCACCATGGGGTGCCAGATGAACGATCACGACTCAGAACGAATCTCGGGTCTGCTCGAGGCAGACGGGCTGGTGCGAGCCGAGTCTGAGTCCGACGCCGACGTTGTCGTGCTCAACACCTGTTGCATCCGTGAGAACGCCGACAACAAGTTGTACGGGAATCTCGGCCACCTCAAGACCTGGAAGGGCAAGAAAGAGGGGCGCCAGATCGTCGTGTCGGGTTGCCTCGCGCAGAAGGACCAGGAACTGGTCGCGCAGAAAGCTGCTCACGTCGACGTCGTGATGGGGACCCACAACGTTCATCGCGCGGCTGAACTGCTCGAAGAGTCGAAGTCCTCGGACGTACCGATCACCGAGATCCTGGCCGAAGCCGTCATCGACGATCATGCGATGTTTCCGTCGGCGTTGCCCGCTCGTCGGGAGACCTCCTACAACGCCTGGCTCACGATTCAAATTGGGTGCGACAATAACTGCGCCTTCTGCATCGTTCCGGCGGTCCGCGGGGCCGAGATCTCTCGACCGTACGCCGACATCATCGCCGAAGCCAAGCAACTGGCGACCGATGGTGTCACCGAGGTGACACTCCTTGGCCAGAACGTCAACAGTTATGGGCGCGACCTGCAGTTGGCCGCGCGCCAGTCCGGCGAGACCGATGCCAAGCTCCGCCCGCTCTTTTCCCAGTTGCTCCGAGATGTGGGTGCCGTCGACGGCATTCGTCGAGTTCGGTTCACCAGTCCGCACCCGAAAGACATGCGACCCGACACGTTCGCAGCCATGGCCGAAACGCCACAGGTGTGTGAGCACCTGCATTACCCGCTGCAGTCGGGCAGCGATCGAATTCTGGCGCTGATGCATCGCGGCTACACCGGCGCTCGTTATCTCGAACGGCTCGGCCAGGCACGCGCCGCAATCGATGACTTGGCAGTGTCGACCGACATCATTGTTGGCTTTCCTGGCGAGACCGATGATGACTTCGAGCGGACCCTCGAAGTCGCTGCGGCTGCAGAGTACGACTACGCATACACCTTTATCTTCTCGCCCCGCCCGGGGACCGAGGCCGCAGGGATGGAGGCCGACTTTGTCGATCCCGACGTGGCAAGCGAACGTTTCCAACGTCTCCGCATCGTCGTCGAACGCTCGGCGCTCCTCAAGCATGAGGCGCGAGTCGGTCGCGTGGAAGAGGTGCTCGTCGAGGGCCCCAGCAAACGTGACCCGAGTGTCATCAGCGGACGAACTCGCCAGAACAAATTGGTGCACTTCACGCCACCGCGCCCGCTGCGAACGGGGAGCTACGCCGCAGTGAGGGTCGTCCGCGCCGCACCACACTTCTTGACCGGCGACTTCGTTGACTTCATCGCCGAGCCGAGTCACAAACTTCGCATCCCTGTCTCCGCACTCTGAGTCGCTGGTCACCGTTGGATCGGACCCACCTGCAGCTCGACGGTAGGTTGGAGTGCTGATGACTGACCCGGTGCACGATCCACAACTTGACGAGTTCCGATCGAGTATTGACAACATCGATGCGGCGCTCGTCCATCTGCTCGCCGAGCGATTTAAGGTGACGAAGGCGGTTGGCCGGTACAAGGCGACCGCCGCGCTGCCACCTGCCGACCCGGTGCGCGAAGAGATTCAAATCGCCCGGCTGCGGTCAATGGCCGAGGACGCGGGACTCGACCCGGCCTTCACTGAAAAGTTCCTCCGGTTCATCGTCGCCGAAGTGATTCATCACCACCAGCGCATTGCCGAAGGCGAGCAGCTCTGAACCACTCCCTGCAGCCGCCTCGCGTGGCGCTTGTCGGATCGACGGCGTCGGGGAAGTCGTCGGTGGCGTTGGCCGTCGCCGCAGAGCTGGTGGGAATCGAATTGGTCTCGATCGACTCGATGCAGGTGTATCGCGGTATGGATATCGGCACCGCGAAGCCGACCGCCGCAGAGCGTGCAGCGGTGCGACATCACTGCATTGATCTCGTCGACCCGACCGACGACTTCACAGTGGCGAAGTTCAAGGAAGCGCATCGCCGGGCACTTGACGACATCGCATCGCGAGAGGGGCGAGCCTTACTCGTCGGTGGGACCGGCCTGTATCACCGTGTCGTCATCGATGACTTCGACTTGCCGGGGGAGTGGCCGGACGTCCGGGCGTCGCTTGAATCGCGGGACCTTGCTGATCTCTACGCTCAGCTCGGCGGCCTCGACGCGGCAGCTGCAGCCAAGATCGAACCCGAGAATCGGCGGCGCGTCGTGCGCGCGTTGGAAGTCACCCTGGGCAGTGGTCGACCGTTCAGCTCATTTGGCCCAGGCGTTGATCATTATCCCGACTCCGGAGTGGCCCAGATTGGGTTGCGATGGCCGCGAGCGGTCATTGCGGATCGGATCGAGGCCCGCGTCGGTCAGATGATCGCCGACGGGTTGATCGACGAGGTGCGCTCGCTCCGCACGGCTGGTTTCTCCAAGACGGCAGGCCAGGCGCTGGGCTACAAGGAAACCCTGATGTATCTGGACGGTGAGATCAGCGAGGATGCTGCTGTGGAAATGATCGTGACCAGGACGCGACAGTTCGCCGTGCGCCAGGAGCGATGGTTCCGCCGCGATCCACGCGTACGCTGGATTGATGTCGAAGATGATCCGGTTGCCGAAGTGGCGCCGATCGTGATCAAGCACTTCAGGCAGCTGCAATGACCTCACTCACGCTCACCAAACACCACGGTCTGGGCAACGACTTTGTCGTCGCGTTCCAACCCGGCGCCACAGACCTTTCTGCTTTGGCCCGCCGGCTCTGCGATCGTCGCACGGGCATCGGCGCCGACGGACTCCTCATCGCCGAGTCGAAGGAGGGGTACGCAGCCAAGATGGTGCTGTACAACGCCGACGGGTCCCGCGCCGAAATGAGTGGCAACGGCATCCGTTGTTTTGCGCAGGCCCTTGCAATGCGCAGCGGCGATCTCGATCCCCAGCGCATCTCGACCGACGCTGGCGACCGCACGGTCACATTGTCGACGACTGACGACCCGCACACGATCTCGGCTCGCGTTGAAATGGGTGATGTGGTGCCGCTTTCGGAACCTGACGGATGGTCTGCTCTGGGCTGCCACCCCGACCGTCCCGTGGCACACCTGAGCCTGGGCAATCCACACAGCGTTGTTGGCGTCGACGAGATCGCCGTCGTCGACCTCGCCGACCTTGGCAGCAAGGTGCCGCAGGTCAACCTTGAGATTGTTGAGCCGGGCCCGGAGCTGAACGGCGTCACGATGCGCGTCCACGAACGTGGCGCCGGTATCACTCAGGCCTGCGGGACCGGGGCGTGTGCCGCGGCCTACGCGTCGAAGCAGTGGGGGCTCGTCAAGGCCGACGCCGCCGAAGTTCTTGTCCACATGGACGGTGGCACCGCCAGCGTGTCCTTTGATCTCGAGTACCCGAGCCGGGCGACCCTGACCGGGCCCGCCACGCACGTTGCCACCATCGAGGCGCCGCTCACGTGACGACGCCCTATAACGAGGCGCTCGCCGCCACATTGATCGACCGAACGATCCGGGAGAAGATCGTGCTCGTCGGCGTCACGCTGCCCGGCGATGACGAAGAGTCGACCGAGGCCAGCCTCGACGAACTTGCCCTGCTCGTTGATACCGCCGGTGCCGACGAAGTCGCCCGGATGGTTCAAAAGCGTGCTGCTCCTGACCACACATGGTTCATCGGCAAGGGCAAGGCGGAAGAGCTGAAGCAACTCTGTCTGGCGGTCGATGCCGACACGGTTGTGTTCGACAACAACCTGGCCCCCGCCCAGCAGTACAACCTCGAAAAGATGCTCGGCCGTACCGCCATTGACCGGACAGCGGTGATCCTCGACATCTTCGGGCAGAACGCACACACGCTCGAAGGTAAGGCCCAGGTTGAGCTGGCGCTGTTGCGATACCGACTGCCGCGGTTGCGGCGGGGCATCACTGACAAACAGGCACAACAGCGGGGCGGTGTCGGCGCACGATTCGGCGGTGGCGAGACCAAGACCGAGGTCGAGCGTCGACGGATCAAGCGCCGGATTCACAAGCTTGAGAAGGATCTCGCGGGGCTGGCTGAGACTCGCTCTCTGCAGCGCAAGGGGCGCAACAAGAGCGGCCTCGCGAACGTGGCAATCGTCGGGTACACCAACGCCGGCAAGTCCACCCTGCTCAATCAGCTCACACAGTCGGGTGTGCTCGTCGAGGACCGGTTATTTGCAACGCTTGACCCGACGACGCGCCGGCTCTCTCTGCCCGGTGGCGAGCCCGTGTTGCTGAGCGACACCGTCGGCTTCATCAGCAGGCTGCCGCATGGATTGGTCGAGTCGTTCAAGGGCACGCTTGAAGTTGCGGCGATGGCCGACTATCTCGTCCACGTTGTGGACGCAAGTGCGCCGGATCCAGCGGCCCAGATCGACGCAGTTCGTGAGGTGCTCGGAGATATCAAGGCGGCCGAGGTTCCCGAACTGCTCGTCTTCAACAAGTCCGATCTGGCACCAGGCACAGCTCAGGCATTGATGGACGCCAATCCCGGTTCGGTCGCTATCAGCGCCGTCAATGGCGAGGGTGTCGAGACGTTCCTCCGCACGCTCAGCGACAGGCTGCGGGCACTCGCCGTGGTCTACGAACTCATCGTCCCGTATGACCGAGGCGACATCTTGGCGTCAGTGCATCGCGAAGGTGAAGTGGTGTCGATTGGTGATGGCGCTGGGGACACCGGCGAGGCGTGGTTGATTCGGGCCAGGCTCTCCGATGCCTCGGCCGGCCGCCTGTCGGAATTCGTCTCCGGCACGCAGTCTCCGGCCAGTTCGGCTGAAGGGAAAGCATGAGCGTCACCGAGGCGCTCGTCGGGCCGTTTGATCCGCCGCCGTATCCGTACGACCGGCTCAATCGGCTCAAGCCGGTGTGCGCGGCATTCGACGGTGGGCTCGTTGACCTCTCGATCGGCACCCCGTTCGACGCGCCGCCCGCAGCGGTCGTCGAAGCCCTGGGAACGAGTGATGCCGAGCGGTCATATCCGCCGAGTGCCGGCACGCTCGAGTACCGAACAGCTTGTCACAACTGGATGGCCCGACGCCTTGGTGTCGAGGTTCCCGTCGACCAAATTGCTGCCGCGGTCGGGACGAAGGAATTTGTCGCCTCGTTGCCACGCTTCATGCGGCTGATGAACCCGGATCGTGACACGGTGCTCTATCCGGCCGTGGCGTATCCGTCGTATGCGATGGGGGCCACCCTGGGCGGCTGCAGGTCGGTTGGCGTGCCATTCGGCCCGGACGGGACTCTTGATCTTGGTGCGGTCGACGCTGCCGACATCGACCGGGCATTGCTCTTGTGGGTGAACAGCCCGGGCAACCCAACTGGTCAACTTGACGATCTCGAAGCAGCTGCGGCATGGGGTCGAAAGCACGCTGTTCCGGTGTTCTCCGATGAGTGTTACGTCGAGTTCACCTGGGAGGGAGCGCCGCGGACGATCCTCGAGCACGGTCTCGATGGTGTGGTCGCGGTGCACTCGCTGTCGAAGCGATCCAACCTTGCGGGCGCCCGTGCCGGCTTCTATGCCGGTGACGCAACGATCGTCGACTTCCTGCGCAGCGTGCGTCAGCACAGCGGCATGTTGATTCCGGGACCCGTGCAGGCTGCAGCGACGGTCGCCTTCGGCGACGATGTTCATGTTGAGGAACAACGCGAGCGCTATCGGCGTCGCCTCGAACTGATGGCTGACGTGCTGTCCGAGTGGGCAGGAATCGACGTTCCTCGTCCCGCTGGCGCTTTCTACCTGTGGATTCCTGTTGCTGATGGATGGGACTTCGCCGAACGGCTGGCAACTGACGGTGGCGCTCTGGTGAGCCCCGGCGAGTTCTATGGTGCCGACGGGGCCAACTTCGTTCGGGTGGCCGTGGTACAACCTGATGAACGGATCGATCTCGTCGCTCGCCGACTCGCATCGACTGCCTGACAGACACGCCGACCCCACCGACCCTGCGCATCGGAGCAACATGACCACCTCGAGCAAACAGAGTGCAATGTTCGGTACCGGTCTCGCAGTATTGATCATCGGGCTACTGGCAGCAGTCGGGCTCTGGTACGCGGCTGATCAACGGCAGTCCGATGGTGTGAGCAACCTGGCTCGGGCGCCGAGTGGATGCGACACGACGCTCGATTTTGAAGCCGTCGGAGAATTCACGATGTACATCGAGACCGCTGGTCGTTTCGACGTGCCGATCGCCGGCGACTGTGCCGTTGAGGGCGCGTACGGCGTGCTCGGAGACTCCTTGCCTGCGGTATCGCTCGAGATGACCTCTCCGGCAGGCGATGACGTCGTCCTGACCAATGCATCGGGGACCACGTACGACGTTGACGGTTTTACCGGCGAATCGATTCGAACGTTCAGCGTTGAAACGCCCGGTGATCACATCCTTCGGGTTGACGTGTCTGGCGATACAGATGTTCGGCTCGTCGTGGCCGTCGGGAAAGACCCTTCAGATGGCGTTGGCATGATGCAACTTGGCGCAGTGCTCGCAGCACTCGCTGGCTTGGTCATTGGTGGCGCAGTGATGATCGCCTCACGCCGTTCGCCCAAACCGGCCCCTGGTGGTGCCGTCGCTGCACCGTGGCCAACCGCTCCGCAAGGCTGGCCCACCGCTCCACCCGGGATGCCCGCAGCACCACCTGGCCCCGAACGTTGGGAACCTGCAGTGGGTCCACCCAGTCATACGCCCGGAGTGCCGCCCGCTGCACCCAGTACGCAGGCGCCATCTGGCTGGCCTCCGCAACCCGCCGCGCCGCCCGCGCTGCCTGTGCCGCCGAATGATCGTTCGGACGATGCCCAACGATCACCGTGGGCGCCACCGAACGACGCTGCTCAGTAGCGCCGCATCACGGTGACGACCTTGCCATACAACTCGACCTGGTCGGCGCCGAACACCATGGGTTCCATGGTGGGGTTGTGGGGGGTCAGTGTGACCTCGGCGCCCGACCGCGAGTAGCTCTTGACGGTGGCCTCGCCGCCAGGAATACCAGCGACGACAATGTCGCCGTTGTGTGGATGGTCGATCTGGGTGGCGACCACGTAGTCGCCGTCGAGGATGCCCGCGTCGATCATTGACTCGCCGCGAACCCGCAGCATGAAGAGCTCGCCTTCGCCGGCAAAGTCAGCTGGAACGGGGAGCAACTCTTCGACATTCTCCTCGGCAAGCACATCGGTGCCTGCTGCGACATCGCCCACCAGGGGCACATGGCGCACGGGCCGCTTCTCCATCATTGCTCCGCTGTTGGAGTCGTATCGGACCTCGATGGCCCGCGGCTTGCTGGGGTCGCGCCGTAGATAGCCGTGACGTTGCAGCGTGTTGAGGTGACTGTGCACTGTTGATGGCGACGTGAGGCCCACCGCATCGCCGATTTCGCGCACCGATGGAGGGAATCCGCGGTCGCTGATCTGCTGCTGAATGAAGTCAAGGATGTCGCGCTGGCGCGCACTGATCTTGGGGGCCATACCGAACAGCGTACGGTGATGCGGGGGCCGAGTCAAACATTTGTACTGGGAACGATTGTTCGAGAAAGTCTCACGTACGGGTTGACATCGAACACCTGTCCTGGTTCACTGCATGAGGTAAGAATCGAACAAGCGTTCATTCGTTCCTTCGAAACCGAACACATCGCACGTCATCCGTTGGGGAGAGACATGAGTACTGCACTACTGATTACACCGCATCGCCAAACGAACCCTCACGGCGCCGCTGCCCGAGTGCGTGATCAGGTGGCAGACCGAGGCCTGCCCTGTGTGGTGTCCGCTACCTCGCTCAGTGCTCATGCCGAGGTTCGTGCGATGGTGCGCCCGGCCCTGCCGAACTATGCGCTGCGTCGCGTGGTTGTCGGTGGCCTTGCAACGATGATGCTCATCGTCGGCATGCTCGGCCTCGTTGGGATGTCGGCCGGGCTGGCTGGTTCACCTGCGTCGGCAGCGTCAGCTGCTGCGGCTGAGGCCGTCGCCCCGTCGGTCCACGTTGCCCAGCCAGGCGACACGCTGTGGTCGATTGCCAACACCTACCGCGGCGATGTAGACCGCGACCGTTTCATCGATGTGCTCATCCGGATGAACGGCGGCGTGGAGATTCAGGCCGGTCAGGCCGTCTGGCTTCCCTGATCCTGTGTCGAGTCCGTCCACCGCCGAGTGAGACCGGTAGCGACGAGACGGACAAGCGTCACGTTGCTCGCGAGGCCGCTTGCCCCAGCATGAGAGGAGTCGCGGAACTACAATCGGACAGATGAAATGCCCGGTCTGCCGTGACGACGAAACGAAGGTCGTCGATTCGCGTATCGCCGAGGAAAACACTGCCATTCGCCGCCGCCGGCAATGCCTGAGCTGTGCGCATCGATTCACGACGTTCGAGCGGGTCGACCATGCCCCGCTCACGGTCCTCAAATCGGACGGTCGCATCCAGCCATTCGATCGGCAGAAGCTCGTCAGCGGCCTCTCCGCAGCCACAAAGGGTCGTGACGTTGCTCCAGTCGTGTTGGAGCAGATTGCGGGCTCGGTTGAAGATGCGCTCCGCCTGCAAGGCTCCGAGGTCACGAGCGCAAACATCGGAATTGTCGTGCTGGAGGAACTCCGCACTGTCGACGAGGTGGCGTACCTGCGGTTCGCGAGCGTCTATAAGGACTTCGACGCTGCAGCAGACTTCCACCGAGAGCTCGAACTCATGCAAAAGGCCGACCCAGCATCCGTGTGAGGAGGCGCTTCAGTGGGATCGCTTCCATCGACTGAACACGAATGACTGGTCGTCGATCACCATCTGCGCCAGTTCGAAACGCAGCGCCAGGTCGGTTGCACCCGTAGCGAGGCGCGGTCCTGCGCCACCGACACACAGCGGTGACGTCGTCAGATTGATCTCATCGAACAGGTCGGCATCCAGCGCCGCGCCGTTGAGGAGCGCACCGCCTTCAACCTGCACGAACCGTGGCGTTGGGTGGACCTCGTGGAGGCGGCTGACGGCCGCTTGCAGGTCGACGCGGGCCGTTCCGGCGCGAATGCTGTCGACATTGTCGGCGACTTTGGCGTTATCGGTGGTGATCAGGAAGCCAGCCCCCGAGGTGAACAGAGGCAGCGAGGTGTCGACGCGGCCGCTCGCGGTCACGACGCCGACGCGCTGGCCTGCAATGTCGGGTGGGCCGTACCCCTCGCCTCGAACGGTGCCGGCGCCGACAATGATGACGTCTGCGAGCCGACGAAGAGCCAGTAAGAGAGCCAAGTCGTTCGCACTCGACAACTCAGTGCTTCGGCCGTCGACCACGGTTGATCCATCGATTGAGCTGACCATGCACAACCCCACCCAGGGTCGACCCGACGGTGCTCCGAGTGGAGCGTCGTAGGCCTGCTCGATGGTCGTCTCAGCAGAGTCGGGGAAGACGCGACGGATCATGGCGTGATCCTCGCAGACTGGCAGACTCGACGGTTGATCGACGTGTCTGCGAGCATCGGTGATGGCCGTCACCGAAAACGATCCCGCAATCGAAACTGCGACCCCCATCGGGGTCGAGGTCGGGACACGAACCGCGTACCGGACATGCCCACTATGTGAGGCAACGTGCGGATTGGAGATCACCCTCAAGCCCGACGGGGCGGGTGGCGAGACGGTTCAACGGATCCGCGGCGACATGAATGACGTGTTCTCGAAGGGCTTCATCTGCCCCAAGGGGTCGACACTCAAGCATCTCCACGAGGACCCAGACCGCCTGCGGGTTCCCATGGCCAAGCGCGACGGGGTGCACGTTGAGGTCACCTGGGACGAGGCGTGGTCCGAGATCGAGGTCGGACTCGGAGGTGTCATCGACCGTCACGGCCGGTCGTCCCTGGCGGTCTATGGCGGCAATGCAGGAGCACATTCGTTGTCGTCGATGATGTATCTGCGGACTCTGCTGACGGGCCTGGGGACCCGCAACCGCTACAGCGCATCAACGGTCGATCAGATGCCGCGCCACGTCGCGGCAGGCCACGTCTTCGGGTCGCCGGTGGCAGTGCCGGTTCCCGACCTGGACCGCACCGATCATCTCTTGATTCTTGGTGCCAACCCGTACGCATCGAACGGCAGCATGTGTACTGCTCCTGACTTCCCGGGGAGAATCGAGCGCATCCGCGAGCGCGGCGGAAAGGTGGTAGTCGTCGATCCCAGGCGCTCGCGTACGGCGGAGGAAGCGGATGAGTGGGTTGCCATTCGGCCGGGCTCTGATGCACTGCTGCTCGCAGCGATGTGCAATGTCCTCGTGGCAGAGAGCCTCGTCGACGTCGGTCCGCACGTCGCGGAATACCTCAACGGGCTTGACGAATTCGCTGCGGCGATTGCGCCATTCACCCCTGAATCGGTTGTTGCGGCAACGGGCGTCAGCGCGGAGGCAATCCGCACGTTGGCTCGCGAACTCGCTGCGGCCACGACCGCATCGGTGTACGGCCGAATCGGTACGACCACCACCGAGTTTGGGTCGACGGCAACCTGGCTCATCGATGCGCTGAACATCCTCACCGGCAACCTCGACCGTCCAGGCGGAGCAATGTTCGCCATGCCAGTGGCGGGCGGAGCCACGACGCGCGGCAAGCGCGGCTCGGGTCGCGGGTTCGCGATTGGACGCGGTGCGACACGCGTCAGTGGCCACCCGGAAGTCATGGGGGAGTACCCAGTCGGAGCGCTTGCCGAGGAAATCACCACACCTGGCGAAGGCCAGTTGCGCGCCATGATCACCGTCGGCGGGAATCCACTCCGCTCGAATCCGAACAGCGAATTGCTCGCTGAGGCATTCGACGACCTCGAGTTCATGGTGTCAGTCGACTTGTATCTCAACGAGACCACGCGCCACGCCGATGTCATCCTGCCGTCGCCTTCGCAGCTCCAGCGCAGCCACTACGACCTGCTGCTCCTGCAGTTTGGTGTCCGCAACGTCGCCAACTATTCCGAGCCGGTGCTGCCGCTCGACGGGCAGCCGGACGAATGGGAAGTCATCTCGAAGCTGACACTCGTCGCTCAGGGCATGGGCGTCGATGCCGACCCTGCCCTCGCCGATGACCGGGCGATCGATGCGATGGTGCGCGGTGCGGTGCGAAGCGAGCACAGCGGGTTGCATGGTCGGGATCCCGACGAGATTCTGGCCGAACTCAACGCCTCAGGGCGGGTGGGCCCAGAGCGGATGCTCGACTTCATGCTCCGCAGTGGCCCGTTCGGCGATGGGTTCGGTTCCGAGCCGGAGGGCACGTCGCTCGACGACCTGCTGGACCGTCCACACGGCCGCGATTTCGGGGCGCTCGAGCCCCGCTTGCCCGAGATTCTTCGAACGCCGAGCGGCAAGGTCGAGCTTGCACCAGCAGTGTTCATCGACGACCTCGACCGTCTTGCTGCAGCAGTTCCGGGGCTTGTGGATCGAGGCCTTGTGCTCATCGGTCGGCGGCACCTGCGGAGCAACAATTCGTGGATGCACAACATCAATGTGCTGATGAAGGGCAAGCCGCGCTGCACGCTGCACGTGCACCCCGATGACGCAGCGTTGCTCGGCTTGAGCGACGGAGGCGCCGCCTCGATCACCTCACGCGTCGGTTCCATCACAGCGCCGGTGGAGGTCACCGACAGCATCACGCCCGGTGTGGTGAGCTTGCCGCACGGCTGGGGACACGATGCGCCCGGAGCACAGATGCGCGTCGCGGCCGAACATGCCGGAGTGAACTCGAACGTGCTCACCGACCACGAAGCGATGGATCCGCTGTCGGGAACAGCAGTGTTGAACGGGATTCCGGTGGACGTGGTTGTCGCCAGCTGATCTGGTTCGCGGGTCGAGTGCGGCAGGGGCGTGACCACAGGCTGTGGACAAACCCTGCTTGTTCACATTGCGTCCACATGCTCGTCAACAGCTATCCACTGACATCACCGCGTAATTCACAGGGTTGTCCCTCTTCCATCCCACAGGCAGAGGTTCCTAGAGTGGGACCTTGTGCCGCCAGTGGCGCAACACATGGAGAGTCGGCGGAAGCGAGGCGACGTGAGTCGCACCGCACTGCTTGGGGGATCATGCCCTGTACCTGTGTTGTTGTCCCGCTGGCGGCACCATTGCGTTTCCGGGCCCGATCAACAGCTTGAAAACACCGGCGATCGACGGGACGTGGCACTCGGTCAGCGTTCTACGATGAATGGATGGCCGAACCGCTGAGCGACGCCGAACTGACCGAACTCGCAATGGCCGCCTCGCCGGCCGATCCGTTTGCTGCTGATGCTGTTGCGTTCGGACAGGAATCGGCGGGCGCCGAGTTGCTGCCTGAGTGGTACATGCCCGTGCCTCAGATGTCGGCTGCTGATCGGACGCCGCGGCGGGTATTCACCGTCGGCCTGATCGTCATGTCGATGCTGTTGCTCAACGGAGCCGGCTTGTGCGTCACGTACGGCCTCCCTGAGATTGCCTGGTGAGCGTCGGAGGCCACGACGGCACCGTCACCAACCGCAGGGGTCGTTCCAGCGCCTGATCACCCGGTTCTCTCGCTCCCATCCAAGCAGCGACAACGTGCTCGTGTTGAGCACGAACCGTCGACCTTCTCGGGCGTCAAGGTCGAGCCAGCGAGCGGCGAAGACCCGCAGGAAGTGGCCGTGTGCCACGACGGCGACCGGACCGTTGAGTTGCGACAGCCTGGCGATCGCACGATCGGCGCGCACCCCGACTTCGTCAACTGACTCGCCCCCGACGATCTCGTGGGTCCACACCGACCAGTTCGGGATCGTCTGACGCGTCTCGGTGGTCGTGATCCCCTCGTACTCTCCGTAGTCCCATTCCAGCAAGTCGTCGTCACGATCGGGATGGAGCCCGACGATTCCAGCCGTCTCCCACGCGCGTTGCAGCGGACTCGAGAACGCATGTGAGAAGTCGAAGTCTGCAACGGCCGTCGAAATCGAACGTGCCTCGTTCCGTCCGGTCTCGGTGAGTGGCAGGTCGGTTCGCCCGGTGTGCCGGCCCGAGCGGCTCCATGCTGTTTCGCCGTGGCGGATCAGAACCAGCTCAGGCCGGTTCTCGGTGATCGGTCGGCCGTGGACGAAGGTCATGCGGCAGTCTTCCATTGCGTGCCGCCGAGCCCCGCAAACCTGACCCCTTCAATCGAACGTGTGTGCGCTCAAGGGGTCGGGTCGCTACAGTCGGCGTCCATGGCGATTGCGTGCGCATACTGCAACGGCGAGCATGACTCGCCCGCTCAGATACGCCAATGCTGGCACGACAATGGTCAGCTCGAGGTCCCGCTCGACGATGGTGGGCTTCCCGACGATGCATCCGCCGAGGCGACAGCGGCCACCGAATCCGACGCCCAGCACCGCTCCACACACAGTCCCGACTCGCAAGGTGCAGCGCCAGCACGGTCGATGCAGCGGGCAGGCATCGAACCACAGCGCTTTCCGCGGGGAGTTGCTCCTGCCGAACCCGGGCCCGACGCCCTGGCACGGAACGGCCTTGTGAGTACTGGCGATCAAATCGTCGCTCCGTGGGCGGATGCTGAACGGGTGGTCATCTCGGCCGACACGCTCACCGATCCTGGGAGCGCGCTGGCCGTTCTTCGGTCGGCCCACCACGATCGTCGGCGCCTCGTCATCGAACTCGCCACCGATTTTGACCGTCAGCCAAAACTGAAGACCGAGGCGCAGCCGTACGAAGTCGGCGCCGACTTCACCTTCGAGCTCGAAGAACTGCATCACCTTGTGTGGGCCAATGCCGTCGATCTTCGTGGTGACACCCCGACGTGGATCGCGCTCGACCAGGCCATCGCGCTGGGTGCAACAACGGTGCCGGCCACCGGGCTCGGAGACATTCGGACGCCCAGTGGTGATGTCGTGTGGCTCGATGCTGGCCCGGTCAGGCACACCGACCCAGTCGATGGCGTGGCTGTCTTGCACGCCGTTGCCATCGAGCATCGGTCATTCGTTGCGCCAGCTGCGAACGTCTCCGATGCCGACCTTGCTCCGGATCAACTCGAGGCGGTCACTCACCCGGGAGGTGCAGCACGAATCATCGCCCCCGCCGGGTCGGGCAAGACGCGTGTGCTGACCGAACGAGCGCGTCACCTGCTCCGAGTCTGGAACCTGCCGGCCAGCGCCGTCAGCCTCGTGGCATTCAACAAGCGCGCCCAAGAGGAGATGCTCGAGCGGACGCCGGACCTCCCTGGACTACAAGTACGAACACTCAACGCACTCGCCCTTGCGATTGTCAATGGTGCACCACCATTCGCGCCGCAACCGATGCGATGGAACACCATCAATGAAGTCGACGTCAGGCGCATCATTGGCGACCTGGTGTCGTTTCCGCGGCGCCGCAACAGTGATCCGGTTGCACCGTGGATCGAGGCCTTGAGTTTGATCCGTCTTGGCCTGGTCGACCCGAGCGATGCGGAGGCTCGCTACGACGGCGATGTCGAGGGTCTTGCCGCGGCATGGCCTGCCTACCGGGCTGCTCTGGAACGGAAACGAGCGGTCGACTTCGACGATCAGATTCATCGGGCGTTGCTCGTGCTGCTCTCGCAGCCCGATGCGCGACGCGCCGCCCAGCGAGCATGTCGTCTCATGCTCGTCGACGAGTTTCAGGACCTGACGCCGGCTCACTTGTTGCTCATCCGTCTCCTTGCGTCACCCGGTGGCGCCGTGTTTGGCGTGGGTGACGACGATCAGACGATCTATGGCTACAACGGCGCCGACCCTTCGTGGCTCATTGATTTCGCTGATCTGTTTCCGGGCGCAGGCACGCATCCCCTTGAAGTCAATTATCGGTGTCCTGCGGGTGTCGTCCAGATCGTTGATCGGTTGCTGAGACACAACGGCCGGCGCGTCGCCAAGACCATTCGAGCGAACTCGACCGATACCGGAGGATGGAACGTCGACACGGCGGTCGACCCGATCAGTGCGACGCAGCGTGCCGTGGAAGATGCACTTCGCTCCGGTGCCCCAGCTGATCACATCGCTGTCCTGACTCGCGTCAATGCGCTGCTCGCCCCCGTGCAGGTCGCGCTCGCTGTCAATGGCATCCCGATCTCCGGTGGCGTCGGCTTGGAGTTCGCCGATCGAACCGCGGTCCGCTCCGTCCTTGCTTGGCTCCGCCTGGCAACGCGCGACACCCTCGGCCCCGACGACATCCGCGAGGCGCTCCGGCGTCCTTCGCGATCATTCCATCCGCGTATCAACGACTGGGTGTGCGAACAGCGCAGCATCGTTGACCTGCACCGACTCGCTGGGCGGTTGAACACTGAGCGCGACCAAGAACGGGTGACCGACTTCGCTGCAGATATCCAGACCCTGCAACAGATGGTCAAGGACCGGGCTCCGACCTCGGACCTGGTGCTGACGTTGATCGACCGCATCGGGCTTGCTGGTGCCGTCGGCACGCTCGACGCCCATCGCCGCGGCATGAACCGTGCAGCGCAAGGTGACGACCTCACCGCCATCCAACATCTTGCGGCGTTGCACGACGACGTCGCGACATTTGAGCCTTGGCTGCGCGAGCACCTCGCGGTGCGTCGACAGCCTGGCGGGGTCACCTTGTCCACCGTCCACCGGGTCAAGGGGCAGGAATGGCCGCACGTGGTGGTCCACCTCGCTGACGCCGAGCAGTATCCGCATCGTCTCGCTGAAGACGTGGAGGAAGAGCGCCGGTTGTTCCACGTGGCGATCACCCGCGCCAGCAAGCACGCGACGATCGTCACTGGGCCATCGCCCAGCCCCTTCGTCGCCGAGCTCACCACTGAGCCATCCGCCGAACCGGCTGAACGCGCGGTCGTGTCCTCGCACCGTCCGGAATCAGCGAAGCGATCGACGTCACCGTCGAAGACCGACCCGACCGCGGATCTTGACGAGGCAGCCGAGCGACGCTTCGCCGCGTTGAAAGAACTCCGCAATCAGTTGCGGGACGGCAAGCCTGCTTACGTGGTGTTTGATAACAAGACTCTGGTGTCGATCGCCCGGATGGCCCCGACCTCGAAGTCAGAGCTGGCGAAGATCTCAGGTGTTGGACCGGCAAAGCTCGACAAGTACGGCGATGCAGTCACCGAGCTCATGACTGGGTTGGCCGGCTGACATCTGAGTCGATGTCGGAACTGAACATTTGGCCGCACGCGGCGAGGTGTTCAATCGGGCGCAGTACGGTGAGTACATGAGTATCGGCCGTGACCTGATGCCGCTGCACGAGCGGCCGGTGTGGCGTGGTCGGATGCATGCGTGGGCGTTTGCCGCTGCCATTCCTGCCGGGATTGTCTTGATCGCGGTGTCCGAACGGGCCGCGGCGCGCACGTCGGCGGCGATCTATGCCGCCACTCTGCTGTTGGTTTTCGGTACCTCGGCGGCGTATCACCGCTTGGCCAAGACGGACCGCGTTCGACGAATCATGCAACGCCTTGATCACACGATGATCTACTTGCTGATCGCCGGGACGTACGTACCGGTCTGTCTTGTGGCACTTCCTCCTCAGTGGGGCATTCCGGTGCTCTCGGCGGTCGGCATCATGGCGGCGCTCGGGATGACCATCAAGATGGGTGGATTTCGTCGTGTGCAGTGGCTTGGCTATGCGCTGTACCCGATCATGGGGTGGGCCCTGGTGGTCGCTGCCCCTGCGCTCCTCGACAACCTGACGTCGGTGCAGCTTGGCCTGATCATCGCAGGCGGCGTTGCCTACACCGTCGGCTTCCCGGTACTGCTGGTCAAGCGACCCAATCCGTGGCCGCTGACGTTTGGCTATCACGAAGTGTGGCATTCGTTCACAGTCGTTGCGGCTGGCCTGCACTTTGCCGCCGTCAGCACCGTGTTGGCCTGACGTCCTTCGGTTGCATGATGAGTCCGCCGCTCTTCGACCGCATTGCTGTGGCCGACTGGAGTGCGAGCGCCTCGCCGAAAACCGGTCCCGACTCGATATGGATCGCGGTCGTCGAAGACGGCTCCTGCACGTTGAGTAATCCGCCGACCCGCCGGGTTGCGCTCGGAGAAATGGCGGCGCTGGCAGAGCCGGGACGACGAACGCTCTTGGGCGTCGACTTCTCACTCGGTTTTCCATCTGGAACCGCAGAACGTGCCGGTCTCGTCGGTGTCCCCTGGGCCGCGCTGTGGTCACATCTCGGCGCATCGATCACCGACGATGAGCAGAATCGGAACAATCGATTTGATGTCGCTCAGCGGTTGAACGACTCGATGGCGGCACGCTGGCAGAGACCCCAGAGGCCAGCGGGACCGTTCTGGGGTTGTCCGCCGTCGAAGGCGAATGCATCGCTGACGACGACAAAACCGAACCGTGCGCAAGGGTGGCCGCCTGAGTGGCGCATCGTCGAGCAACAGTTACGCAGCGACGGCCGCCGACCATTTTCGTGTTGGCAGCTACTCGGAGCTGGTGCAGTCGGAAGTCAGAGCCTTGTTGGCATTGCGGCGCTCGAACGTCTGCGGCAGATCCTTGGTCAACGTCTCGCCGTGTGGCCGTTCGACACGGGTCTGGACATGCCGCCGGTGACGGATCTCGTGGTCGCTGAAGTCTGGCCGTCGTTGTGGGATGTGACGGTGCCGATCGGTGTCGTCAAGGATGCCGCACAAGTTGAGGCGACCGCCCGGCGACTCACTCACCTGGACGCCTCGGGTGAGTTGGAGGCTCTGTTCCGGCCAAGAATCGATGAAGGCATGGAGTCGACGGTGGTTGACGAAGAAGGCTGGGTTCTCGGCGTTGTCGGCAGCGGCAACTGAGCACGTATGGCCTCGGTCGAGTTCGACAGCGTGACCATCGCGGTGCATGGGGCCATCGTGCTCCGCGACGTGTCGCTCGACATCGCTGACGGCGAGTTTGTCGGCGTCATCGGGCCCTCAGGGAGCGGCAAGACCAGCTTGATCCGCACGATTGCCGGTTTCACCGATGTTGTCCGGGGCGGGTGCTGCTGGACGGAATCGATGTCACTCGGACCAAGACGGCTGATCGCGGCGTCGGCATGGTGTTCCAGGAGCCCGTGATGTTTCGTCGTCGCAACGTGCGTCGCAACGTCTCCTTCCCGCTTGAGATCCGACGACGGGAGGCAGAGGAGATTCGAGATCGGGTCGACGCCGAGGCCCGGGCGATGCATCTCGAGCATCTGTTGGCCCGGCGTCCCGATGAGCTGAGTCGCGGCGAGACACAACTCGTGCAGATCGCCCGAACGATGGTCCGGACGCCGCGGGTGTTGCTCCTTGACGAGCCGCTGGTGCGCCTTGACGCTGCCCGACAGGCACAGATGCGCACTGAGTTGGCGATGCTGCAAGCGGGGTACGGCGTCACGACGGTCATGGCGACAAACGACCCCATCGACGCTTTGACGATGCCGAGCCGTCTCGTCGTCATTCACCGCCAACGGGTGGTGCAGTTCGACCATCCGGATGCGGTCTACCGATCGCCGGCAACCATCGATGCTGCCGTCGGAACAGGGGACTGCTGGCTCCTCCCGGCGACGGTCAGTGCTGACCGAGAAGGTTTCTGGCTGGACGTCGCGCATCGGAGAGCGGCGCATGATGCGGCGCCAGCGCTGCGCCATCGGGCGTGGGCGCCGGTATTGGCGAATCACATCGGTCAACAGGTCACGTTGGGTATTCGGCCTGGCGATGTCGTCGCGTCGCCGAACGGGCCCGTGGTGGCCGCGGTGACGAAGATCGTGCCAGGCGGACCGGGTGGCGCATACTGCGATATCGGTGGTTGGCGCTGTGGGCTGACGCTCCCGGCGGAGGTGAGCGAAGGCGACGTTGTTCGACTTCAGGTCGACCATCTTGTCGTCTTCGACAACGCCACGGGGCGGGCGATTGCGTGAGCGTCAGATCAGCAGTCGACGCGCAGCGCTGGCACGCTGCAACACGCTCACGACGACACCGAGCGCCATGATGATGAAGAACGTGTCCGCCCAGGCCGGGATCGCCAAGGCGAGGGTGAAGAGCGCAATGGTCTCGGTGCCCTCGATCAGAGCAGGCGGGAGCGTGATCGTTGTGGTTTCGCCGGAGTGTGCTTTGCCGTTCGATCGCTTCTCGAGAATCGCACTCAGCAAGAGGAGCGAGACGGTATTGACGTAGAACGTGGCGAGCAGCGCGGCCGCAATCGCCCAGTGGCGGAGGTCGCCGGCGCCGGCTGCCACGCCCAGTGGGATTGCTGCGTATCCGATCGTGTCGAGCAGGAGGTCCGCATAGCCGCCAACGTCGGAGTCCTGACCGCTTGACCGTGCGACCGGTCCATCGAGGCCATCGAGCAGCCGCCCAGTCAGCCAGCAGAGCACGGCGAGGGCTGGCGCCGACTGCCAGGCGAAGACGCCGGCGCCGACGCACAGGAGCATGCCGATCACCGACAGAGTGAGCGGTGCGATGCGACCTGCAAGCGACTCGGCAATCGGGCCGAGTGCACGGTCTTTCACCGTTCGCAGGCGCAGGTCAAGCACCGTGTGACCGTACCGCTGGGAGGCGGTCAAGGAGCACGCCTTCGATGAGTGACCGGGATCTGCGGACCCGGCGTTGGTCAGACGTGCCAGGTCCCGTTCGAGCGCAGTAGGTCTTGGAGGTTGCCCGGGCCCTTGGCTTCGCTCGCAGCCATCACCTGATCAGCGACGGCCGAGGCGTACTCCTGGCGCTCCACATTGCGGAACACGCCGAATGGGGTCGGCGATGCATCGTCGGTGTTGAGCCGGGCGAGAGCGAATGCCAGCGACGAATCGTGGCGGTGCGCATCGTGGACCAGAACGGCGTCGGGCGAGACGTCAGCAAGTTCGACGAGTCGCAGCTGCCCGTCGGATCCCATCACGACGCCCCGCTGTTGGTCGGCGCCGAAGGTGATCGGCTCGCCATGCACCAAGTTGATCATCATCTCGTCGCGTGCATTCTTCTTGGTGATGTCGTTGAACTGGCCATCGTTGAACACGTTGCAGTTCTGGTAGATCTCGACGAAGGACGCTCCCTGGTGGTCATGCGCAGCGCGGAACGTTTCCATCATGTGTTTGCGATCGAGGTCGTGGGTGCGGGCAACGAAACCTGCCTCGGCCCCGAGCGCCACTGACAGCGGGTTGAACGGGGAGTCAACCGACCCCATCGGTGTCGACTTGGTGACCTTGCCGACCTCGGATGTGGGGGAGTACTGGCCCTTCGTCAGGCCGTAGATCCTGTTGTTGAACAACAGGATGTTCAGGTTCACGTTGCGGCGCAGCGCGTGAATCAGATGGTTGCCGCCGATCGACAGGCCATCGCCATCACCGGTGATCACCCACACGTCGAGGTCGGGACGTGCGGTAGCAACGCCGGTCGCGATCGCCGGGGCCCGACCGTGGATCGAGTGCATGCCGTAGGTGTTCATGTAGTACGGGAAACGACTGGAGCAGCCGATGCCCGAGATGAACACCGTGTTTTCGGGGTTCACGCCGAGCTCGGGCATGAGCGTCTGGACGGCGAGGAGGATGCCGTAATCGCCGCAACCCGGACACCAGCGGACCTCCTGGTCGCTGGTCCAGTCGCTCTTCGTCGTGACGGCCACCTGTGCGGTACTCATGACGCATCTCCCTTTGCTGAGTCGCCGAGACTGTCGAGCGCCTCGTCGATGGCTGCTTCGATTTCTCGAGATTTGAACGGCAATCCTTGAACCTTGGTGACCGCCCGAGCGTCGACGAGGTAGGTCGAGCGGAGGAGAGCGGTGAGCTGGCCCATGTTCAGTTCCGGGACCAACACCTTGCGGTAGCGGCCGAGGATGTCGCCCAAGTTGGGCGGGAGCGGGCTGAGGTGTGTGAGGTGCGTTGAGGCCACTTTCACGCCGGCTCGTCGCCGACGCTGCACTGCTGCATCGATGGCTGCCCAGGTGGACCCCCATCCGACGACCAGCACGTCAGCATCGTCGTCGCCGTGGACTTCGGCAAGCGGGATGTCCATCGCGATCTGCGCGATCTTTGCGGCTCTGAGGTGCACCATCTTTTCGTGGTTTTCCGGGGTGTAGTCGATGTTGCCCGTGCCGTCGGCTTTTTCAAGCCCGCCGACGCGGTGCATGAGACCCGGTGTGCCGGGGATTGCCCAGGGTCGGGCGAGGTTCTCGTCGCGCTTGTACGGCCAGAACGTTTCTTCGCCATTGTCCTCAACATGGTTTGGCCCGTCAGCGAATGGCACCGAGATGTCGGGGAGCGACGCGAGGTCCGGCAGCTTCCAGGGCTCGGACCCGTTGGCGAGGTAGCCGTCGCTGAGCAACATCACCGGCGTCCGGTACTTCAGCGCAATGCGGGCCGCCTCGATGGCGGCGTGGAAGCACTGCGCCGGGCTGTACGACGCAACCACTGGAAGGGGTGCTTCGCCATGTCGGCCGTACAGCGCAATGTTGAGATCGGAGGCCTCGGTCTTTGTGGGAAGGCCGGTGGACGGCCCGCCGCGTTGGATGTCGACGATGATGAGTGGCAATTCGATGGCGAATGCCAGGGAGATCGTCTCGCTCTTGAGCGCCACACCGGGACCGCTGGTGGTCGTGACCGCCAGATGCCCGGCGAATGCAGCGCCAAGCGCGACACCGACGGCCGCGATTTCGTCTTCGGCTTGGACGGTACGAATGCCAAAGTGTTTGTGCTTCGAGAGTTCGTGGAGGATGTCACTTGCTGGTGTGATCGGGTACGAGCCGAGCGTGAGCGGGAGGTCGGCTTGCTGACCCGCGGCGATGAGTCCCCACGACAGCGCTGTGTTGCCTGTGATGCTCGTGTACTCGCCAGCGGGCAGCTGGGCTGGCCGCACTTCGAAACGGTGACCAACCGCTTCAGTGGTCTCTCCGAAATTGAATCCGGCTTGGAACGCTGCCTTGTTGGCCGCGGCAACCTTTTCGTTCTTGCCGAACTTTTCGTGAATCCATTCCTCGGTCGGCTCGGTTGGACGCGTATACATCCATGAGACAAGTCCGAGGGCGAAGAAGTTCTTCGATCGTTCGGCGTCGCGGGGCTTGACCCCGAGCGGCTCACACACTTTCTTGGTGAGGCTCGACATGGGAACCTTCAACACGCGGTACCCGTTCAGGGTGTTGTCGTCGAGCGGGTTGACCGGTGTGCCCCCGGCGTCGAGATAACCGGCCTTTTCGAGGTTGCGTTCCTCGAAGGCATCTTCGTTGACGATGACCGTGCCGCCCGGCTCGAGGCGATGCAGGTCAGCCTTGAGCGCGGCGGGGTTCATGGCCACCAACACGTTGGGGTCATCACCTGGGGTGGTGATGTCGTGGTCGGCGATGTTGACTTGGAACGCCGAGACGCCGTTGACGGTGCCGGCCGGCGCTCGGATCTCTGCGGGAAAGTCGGGCATTGTCGACAGGTCATTGCCGAACGAAGCGCTCACTGATGTAAAACGGTCGCCCGTGAGCTGCATGCCGTCGCCAGAGTCGCCCGCGAACCGGACGATGAGGTGGTCGAGTACGCGATCTCCGTCGGCCTGAGGCCGATCGATCGTGTCGGTCATATGTCTTCCCCAAGGGTGTGTGGGCGAACCGTTGCCCCCAACGTCCGCCCTCAGCGCCCCAGCACCGTTGCCGGGACTGATGATGTTTGACGGTAGCCGGTGGCGCCTCCAATCGGGGGTACCCGCCGGTCGGTTTCTGGATTGCTGACTTCAAAGCGGACTGGAGGTCGCTGTGACTCAGGCATCGGTGGCAAGGCGTGGCGGGGCGCGCGTCGTAGTGTCGGAGAGATGAAGCATGTATGCATCCGACTCGCCGCTGGAGTGTTGGCGGTTGGCTCGATAGCCGCGTGTAGCAGCAGCGATGACGGCAACGACCCGACACCCGTCGGGGGGATCAACGGCCCGGCTCGCGTCGATCCGGACAGCGGCGGCGCGAACAATGGTGAAGGCGACGACTGATGGCGACGTTGCGGTTTAGCTTCGGCACCATGGGCTCGGGCAAGAGCACCGTGGCCCTGCAGATCCACCACAACCTTTCCAATCGGCAGCTCTACGGACTCTTGCTCACCACATTGGATCGCGAAGGCAATCAAGTCACCAGTCGGCTCGGTGTCGCCGCGCCGGCGATCGACGTCGCTCCCGACCTGGATCTGTACGCGCTCGCTGTGGACAATTGGCCGATCCACTACTTGATCTGCGACGAAGCCCAGTTTTACAGCGAGGCCCAGTGCGAACAGTTGGCCCGCGTGGTCGACGACCTCGAAGTCGACGTCTACGCCTTTGGACTCCTCACGGACTTTCGTGGCCGACTCTTCGAAGGCTCGAAGCGGATGCTTGAACTCGCCGACGAGCACAGCCCGCTCCAAGTTGAGGCGCGCTGCTGGTGCGGGGCACGGGCAACGCACAACTCCCGCGTCGTCAACGGCGTCATCGTGTACGAAGGTGACACCGTGGTGGTGGGCGACACTGACGACTCTGATGCGCAGCCGTTGTTCGGTGACTCAGTGCGGTACGAACTGCTGTGCAGGAACCACTTCCGGACCGGCGGGCTTGGCGACTGACCGGCCCCACTCAAGCGTGGTGCGCGTCGCTGCTTTCTGCGCCGATGCCGAGGTCGGCAATCCGGCACAACCAGGCGATGCCCGCCGCGATCGACATGCCGCCCAGACGGAGGAAGATTGAGTCGAAATCGACGTCGCCATTGCGCGTGGCCACTTCAACGATGGCCGCGATACCGACCCCGATCAGGGTGATGGCAATGCCTGCGGTCACCCGCAGTAAGACGTCGAGCCACGGCGAACGTCGCGGTCCCGCAAGGAAGACGGTCACCGCGGCGACGGCGGCGGCTGGAACCAGCGCGATGAGATTGGGTGGCAACATGATGAAGCTCAGCACCTCGACGCGCTGGTCCCACGCGGTGGCGAACCGAGTGCCGTCGACCGTGCGGACTCGTTCCATCTGAAAGAGGATGAAGCCGAACTCGCCACCGAGAAACAGCCAGCCGATGATCGTCAGTTGCTGAACGAGCGCCGCACGGCCCTCGAGGCGAGGCTCAATCCCAGGCACAGTCAAGCCGCTTGATGCCGTTGATGAAGTTGCTCTGCAAGTAGGCGGGTTCGCCGACGATCCGCAGTGTGGGCAGCCGACGGCGAATCTCGTCGAACATCACGGTCATCTCGCGTCGTGCCAGGTTGGCACCGAGGCAAAAGTGAGGGCCTCCAGCGCCAAAGCCGACCTGGGCCGGCTGCATCGGCCGCCGAACGTCGAACTGATGAGGGTTGTCGAACACCCGGTCGTCGCGGTTGCCGGAGTTGTAGAACATGACCACCTTGTCGCCAGCCTTGATGGGGAAACCGTTGATCTCGGTGTCCTTGGTGGCGGTGCGCCGGAAGTGGATCACCGGTGAGGCGTACCGAACCATCTCCTCGACGGCAGTCTTGGCATGGGTGTCGTACCCGCCGTACAGAATCTCGCGTTGTTCCGGATTGTCGGTGAGGGCCTTCATCCCGTGACTGATCGCATTCCGGGTGGTTTCGTTACCGGCCACCACAAGGAGAATAAAGAACGACCCGAACTCCTGCGGGGTGAGTTGCTCGCCATCGACTTCGGCGGTCATCATGACCGAGGTGATGTCGTCTTGGGGGTTGGCTCGCCGATCCTCGCCCAGTGTCTGGGCATAGGTAAACATCTCCAGCGAGTGGGTCATCAGGTCGTCGTACGAGGTGACGAAGTCGGGGTCACCGACGCCGAGAATGGTGTTGGTCCAGCCGAAGATCTTCGAGTAGTCCTCGGACGGAATGCCCATCATGTCGCAGATGATCTCAAGGGGAAGCGCCGCCGCGATGTGCTCGACGAAGTCGCACTGCTTGTCAGGGAACTGTTCTTGAATGCGGTCAACGATGACCTTGGCCTTGTCGACGACAAGACCGTCGACTCGGGCCACTTCCTTTGGAGCGAACCCCTTCGACACGATCGAGCGCAATCGGAAATGCTTCGGGTCGTCCATGTTGATCATCGACCCGAAGAACTCATTCATGTCGGGTGGAAGGTCGCCAATGTTCGAACCCTGGCCCGAGCAGAAGGCCGTGGCGTTCCGGCTGACTGCCCAAATATCCTCGTGGCGGGTGAGTGCGTAGTAACCGGCGCCGGGTGGGAACGGGCTGTCGTCGATCACGCGTTCTTCGAAGTGCTGCAGGTCTGGCGTGTCGCGGAGTGCCTGGAATGTTGCCTCGCGGACGTCTCGGGAGCCTGCCCAGAATTCCATATCAGAGAGATCAATCTGGTCGAGCGAGATGTCGGCGGCATGCAACGTCATGTTCAGCACTGTAGAGATGTCGAGCTGTCGGGGTCATGTCGTACATCGGGATGGTTCAATGGGTCCAATGATGGACTTCTCCGAGATCGAACGTGTTCTGGTCGTCACCGCACATCCTGACGATGTCGACTTTGGCGCTGCGGGCACTGTCGCCAACATGACCGACGCCGGGATTGAGGTCGTCTACTGCCTTGTCACTGACGGACAAGCGGGGGGGTTCGACCACTCGATTCCGCGCACCGAGATGGCAGCGATCCGGCGCGAGGAGCAGACCAAGGCTGCTGCTGAGGTTGGAGTCACGCGCCTCATATTTCTGGGTCACATGGACGGTGAGGCGGTCGCCGATATGCAGTTGCGCCACGACATCAGCGCAGCGATTCGGGAGGTTCGCCCGCAGGTGGTCATCACCCAGAACCCGGTGCGGAACCTCGACTCGACGTATGGCTCGCACCCAGACCACATCGCCACCGGTGAGGCGACGATGTGCGCGGTCTATCCCGATGCTCGCAATCCGTTCGCCTTTGCCGGTCAGCCGTGCGCAGAGCTTGATGACTGGGCCGTCGACGAAGTGTGGGTGATGCTCGGTGCTGACGCTCACGATTTCATCGACATCACGTCTCAGCTCGATCGGAAAATTCGGGCGCTGCGCTGCCACGAAAGCCAACATCGCGACCCTGACGCAATGGAGGAGCGAGTGCGCGCATGGTGGAAGAGCATCGCTGCGGAGCGTGGCCGCCCCGAGAACACCAGCGCTGAAGTGTTCCGCGTCGTCGACACACGTTGAGTCGGTCAAACGAATCAGAGAATGTCGCTCAACGTGGCGGGAATTCTGTCGATGGGTTTGTATGGCCATCAGTTTCCGACGCACCAAGAAATCTGACGAGAACTCCATGGTCGATCGCGTGACGGGTGCATTCAACCGGCGTCAACTCGACATCGATCTGGCCGCGGGCGTGGATTCGTCCGGGTTGCCGACCGCCACGTTGCAGATCGAGATCGATGGCTTTCATCGCTTCGGCAAGCGCCGCGATGAGGTGTCGGCCGATGAGGTGCTCGAGCGAGTGGCGTGGGTCGTGATGGCGACCGTGCGTACGACCGACGTCGTCTACCGCCACTGGCACTCGAGCTTCTGTGTGCTGCTGCCCGCCACCACTTCTGTGGACGCAAAAGCTGTAGCCGAGCGCATTCGATCGAACATCGAGTCGACTCCGCTCCTTGCAGGAACAAATGTGACCGTTTCGGTCGGTGTTGCCGTAGGAGGCGACTCCGAACCGGTCAGGGAGACTGCACACCGGGCTGGTGCTGCCCTTGCATCTGTTCCCGGCAGCGGTGGCAACATCGTCGTGCACGACTGACATCCGCAAACGGTCGAGTTACTGCTGCGCGTGCACCAAGACAGCGTCGTTGGTGTTCGGGCATCGTGCTGCTCGCAGCGTGTAGCGCTCGCCGGCGCTGCTCAACTCGGCGATGGTCCACCCTTCGCTTGCATCGCGTACGCCGGTGCCGATGTGTTGCATCGCTGCGATCTGCAACCCTGCTGATTCGGCCTCGGCAGCCCACATGTTGACAAGTGCCTGACGCAGCGTCGGGTCGTCGAGCAAGTCGGTGCCCTCGAGGGTGAGCGTGACGTTGCGGATGTGGACGGGTTCCAGTGTGTCAGCGTCGACTACATCGCCGCCGAGTTCGCCATCGAGCATGACGACTACCGGGCCGGCTTCGCCAGTGACACCTCCGACGAAGCCGTAACGCACCACAGGGAATCCGTCGTCGCCCGTCGTGGCGTACCGAACTCGATCTCCGTGGTGAAACAAGGTCATGGTTGCCCCTGAAACTCCTCGAGGACGAAGTCAGCGAGTTGGGGCCAATAGTGCAGCGCTGCGGTGTCCCATTCATCGAATGGTCGATCGGTGAGGGCAACGAGTGACACGTCGGCCTCGGGATCGGTCCACATCAGCGTGCCCGCCCCGCCGAAGTGGCCGTAGGTCCCCGGCGCATTGCGCGCACCAGTCCAATGCGGCGACTTGTCACCGCGAATCTCGAACCCCAAGCCCCAGGGGCACTGCGCATAGCGACCCACGCCCGGAACCATACCTGCCAACGTCGGGTACTGAACGCGAACGGCCTCAGCTGCTGTGGCAGCGCTTACCAGAGAGGGATGACGCACTTCGGCCAGAAACCGGGCGACGTCGTCAACGGTGCTCCAGACGCGATGCGCTGGAGATCCGCGCAACGCGCTGTCCTGCATTCCCAGCGGTTCGAACACCGCAAGGCGGAGGTAGTCGGCGAACGTCATCTCACTGGTTTGCTCGACGAGGGCCGCTGCGAGTTCGATGCCGCCGTTGGAGTAGGTCCGCGTGCGTTCAGGCACCGCGATCGGTGTTCTTCCGTTGAATGGATAGCCGCCAGCGTGACTGAGGAGATGGCGCAGCGTGCAATTGCGCTGTCCCGCGAACGACTCCGGCAACTCCTCGTCGAGATCGACGATGCCTTCTTCAGCGGCGATCAGCACGGCCCACGAGGTCATTGGCTTGGCCAACGAGGCGAGACGGAATACTCGGGTTGTGTCTCCGTGCGTTGAGGCAATAGCTGACTGGCCGGAGCCGTGTTGGATGACCGCAGCTGAGACGTTGTCGACCGGCCAGTCGGCACAGAGGTCGAGAGCGGTCATCGAGCGGGCCGCTGTCGACTCAGGTGAAGTCTTGGATCAGCTCGGCGACTCGGAACGCCAGGTCGACGCCCTGTCGGGCGTTGAGTCGTGGATCACACACGGTCTCGTACCGGCTGTCGAGGTCGGAATCGAGCAACTCGTCGCCGCCACCCAAACACTCGGTGACGTTCTCGCCAGTGAGTTCGACGTGGATGCCGCCAGGCCACGTGCCCTCTGCGCGATGCGCCCTGACGAAGCCGCTGATTTCACGAACGATGTCGTCGAAGTGACGAGTCTTACGACCGCTGGGTGCGGTGAAGGTGTTGCCGTGCATCGGGTCGCATGCCCACACGACGGGGTGGCCGGCGTCGGCCACGGCGCGAAGCAATGGGCGCAGGCCTTCTTCGATCTTGTCGGCACCCATGCGAGTAATCAGTGTGAGTCGCCCAGGGATGCGCGATGGGTTGAGAATGGCGCAGAGTTCGAGAAGTTCCTCGGCGGTCATCGTGGGGCCGACCTTGCAACCAATGGGGTTGCCGACACCGCGGAGGAATTCGACGTGCGCGCCGTCGAGTTCGCGTGTCCGCTCGCCGATCCACAGCATGTGAGCCGAGCAGTCGTACCAGTCACCCGTGATCGAATCACGTCGCGTCAGCGCCTCTTCGTAGCCGACGATGAGCGCCTCATGGGAGGTGTACACGTCGACCTCGCTGAGGTTCGAGTTGGCCTCGGTCTCGATGCCACAGGCCCGCATGAACGACAAAGCGCGGTCGATCTCGGCAGCCAGCTTCTCGTAACGCTGTCCCTCAGGGCTCGATGCGACGAATTCCTGAGTCCAGGAGTGCACGTGGCTGAGGTCGGCGAATCCCCCTTTGGTGAAGGCGCGCAGCAGGTTCAGCGTGGATGCCGACTGGTGGTAGGCCTGCACGAGCCGTTCAGGATTGGGGATGCGGGCGGCCTCGGAAGCGGTGGCGTCGTTGACGATGTGGCCGCGGAACGATGGGATGTCGATGCCGCCGACCGTCTCGAAGTCGGACGATCGCGGTTTGGCGAACTGTCCAGCCATGCGGCCGACCTTCACGATGGGCACACCGACTGAGTAGGTGAGGATGATGGCCATCTGGAGGATGACGCGCAGTTTCTCCCGAATGTTGTCGGCCGAGAAGTCCTCGAAGCTCTCGGCGCAGTCGCCGGCTTGGAGCAAGAATGCGTTGCCGGACGCAACGCGGCCGAGTTCGGTTTGCAGCGAGCGTGCTTCGCCGGCAAACACGAGTGGCGGGAGCGTCGCGATCTGCTTCAGTGATGATTCGAGTGCCGCTGGGTCGGGCCACGTCGGCTGCTGCTTGACGGCGCGTTCTTGCCACGACGACGGTGTCCACGTTCCCCGAGATTCCATCTGTGCAGGCTACCGACGTCCTCACCGCAGACACGGGTGGTTTGTCGGTGTCGTCTGAACCGCAGTCCTGCATGCGAAAACGAGCGAAGCGGCCGGATTTCTCCAGCCACTTCGACTCAACTATTCAGATTTGCGATGTTCAGGTTGCGATGTGCACGTCGCGATGGTCAGACAGCGAGGATGCGCTCGGCATCGTCGCGCAGGCCGGCAACGGCCCGGCTGACCAAACGGCGGGCTGCTTCGGCGGTGACACCGAGCTGTTCGCCGACTTCACGGAAGCTCTTGCGTTCGCCGTCGACGAGGCCGAAGCGGGCTTCGACAGCGAAGCGGGCGCGAGCATCAAGCGTGTGCAGCAGTTCGTCGAGCAGTTCGCTGTCGACGAGAGTCATCACATGATCTTCGGGCGTTCCGTCGCCGTTGGCCATCAGGTCGCCCAGCGTGGCGTCGCCATCGTCGCCGACGGTCTTGTCGAGGCTGACCGGAGTGGTCAGACGGTGCAGCTCGGCGTTGGTCTGGTCGAGGGTCTCGCCGTCGCCCGATGCCTGACGCAGGGCGGCACGAAGGCTGGCCGAACGGTCGCCTGGGATGCGGATGAGGCTGGCCTTCTGGTCGAGGGCGCGACCGATGGCCTGGCGGATCCAGAACGTGGCGTAGGTGGAGAACTTGAAGCCACGACGCCAGTCGAACTTGTCGACGGCGTGCTCGAGGCCAAGGTTGCCTTCCTGAATGAGGTCAAGGAGGTCCATGCCCTGGGGCAGGGGGTAGCGGCGGGCGATCGAGACGACGAGGCGCAGGTTGGAACGGATGAACCGGTCCTTGGCCTTGGCTGCTTCGCGCACCTGGCGCTTCAGAGCTGCGCCCTTCTTGCCAGCTTCGAGCTGCTCAGCGGCTTCGCGGCCGGTCTCGATGACGCGGGAGAGCTCGCGCTCGTCCTCGGCGGTGAGCAACGCCACCTTGCCGATGTCGTTGAGGTAGAGGCCAATGGAATCATTCATGTTTCTTACAACCATTCGATTTTGTGCGGAATTCCGGTTTGAGTTGTGCCCGGAGGCACATCACAGCGACCGGCCAGATCAGGGACGACATCGCAAACAGCAGTGTTCGACGATGTTGTGACCGGGGCGACGATCGCCATGACAGAGGGGTTTCCGGCGGAAACCTGACTCAAACTTGGAAACGGGGGGTATATGGGGGGACAACTGACAGTAACAGACGTGTCAACCCCCTGGTCAAATCGGAGGGTTCTGATGCTGTGCTCACAGTCTGTATGGGGCCCATGGTGTGGTCCTGCCTCGTCGGCTCCTACGATCAGGGTTCGTGTCTTCGTCCGCGCATCCACCTGGAACGCAGCGCCCCGCCGCCCAGCGCATCGGCCTCTTCGGGGGGACGTTCGATCCGCCACATGTGGGTCACTTGGTCACTGCGGTGAACGTACGTCATGCTCTTGATCTCGATGTCGTCATCTTGATGGTGAACAACGTGCCGTGGCAGAAGGAAGGCAGCAGGCAGATCACGCCAGCAGCGGATCGCCTGGCAATGGTCGCCGCGGCAGTGGACGATGTTGCTCAGCTGGTCACCGGACGCACGGAGATCGACCACGGTGGTCATAGCTTCACCGCCGACACGTTGCAGACACTCGCCCAGGAATATCCCGGCGCAGAACTGTTCACGATCGTCGGCGATGACGCTGCGGCTGGGCTCCACACGTGGACCCGCTACGACGAGGTGGTTCAGCAGTCCCGGTTGGTGGTTGTCGATCGGCCTGGCGATCCTGTCGATCTCCCTGACGGCGTCGACTGGATTCGGGTGGAAGTTCCGCGCTTGGAAGTGTCGAGTACCGACCTACGCGCCCGGTTTGTCGATGGCCGCCCGCTCGATTACCTGGTGACCGAGCCCGTGTTGGACGTCATCGTGCAACGTGGTTTGTACGGTGCGCGACCTGATCTCGCTGGGGCAGATCGTTCGTGACCGCCCGTGCCGACGAGCGACGGCGCCGCACGCTGATCGGTGCCGTTGTCGCTGCCGTTCTCATTGTCTCTGCGGCTGGGCTCACTGCGGTTGGGGCGAACGCTGTCCTGAATTCCACCGAAGGTGAGGTGGCCGCAGTCGACTCGCGGCCGGTTCTCTCGCTGCCAGCGACGGACAATGCAGCCCTGGCTGTTGTCGATGACGACAATCGTCTGACCTCGCTCATCGTGGCGACCCTCTTGCCCGCCGGTCAGGGCGGCACGATCGTCACGATCCCGGTCACGGCCGATTCGACCGCCTTGTTCGGCGAGGTTCGCCGGCCGCTCAATCGTGAGCTGAATTCGGCCGACCCGTCCAGTTTTTTCCAACAGGTTGAGGCAACCGTTGCGGTCACCTTGCAGTTCGGTGAGATCGTTGGTGCCAATCGTCTGACTGAACTTCTTGAACCGACCATCCCCGTGACCGTCGACGTTGGTGTGGATGTCATCGATTCGGATGATCAGGGGGCTCGGGTGGTCGTTGGCGCCGGTGAGCAGCGGCTCGATGGTCCGCTCCTGGCGGCGGCGCTGACGGCGACCGAGGCTGGCGCAGATGAGCGCACGCAGCACGCCATTGACGTGGCTCTGTGGACCGGAGTTGCCGACAGCGCTCCTGTCAACAGCTCGGCCCCCGTCACCCTTGACGGTGACGGCCGGCCAACAGAGTCGGCCACGGTTGATGAACTTTTCGCCCGACTGTGGAGCGGGCCCGTCCAAGTCCGTGACCTCCAGATCATTCCGCCGGCTTTCGTTGGAAGCGACAGTTTCGTCGTGCTCGATCGACGCGATGTCGTGCTCGTGTTCGCGCAGATCTCGCCCGCCCGGGTTTCAGCGCCGAATCCCGGCCCGGTGTTCCGGCTCGAAATTCCGATCACGGCGGCGCAGCTCGCGGCGTCCGATTCCGGCCTGGCTTCGCGCCAGGAGATTGCCCTCGAAGCGATCGCCACGCTGTTGTTTCTCGATGGCAATGTGGTCTCGGTTGATGCCACTCCGAGTCCAGATGGAGCGCCGCTGGTCACTCGGATTGAGGCGGCGAGCGAGGAAATTTTCGCGGCGATGGAAGAGCTCGGGCCGCCGACGTTTGGAGAGGTCGAAGTGGTCCTCGCCAAGGAACTCATCGACAGCATCGACGTTGTTGTCCGGCTCGGAACGAGCTATCTCGACGCACAGGCGGCGCAAGCTGTAGCCGTCGAGGTCGTGGAACCGAACGCATCGACTCCCGATGACGCCGCTACCGTCGACACCGATGGCTGAACCGCAGATTGCTGACACCGAACCCAACGACGACTCCGATGTGCAGTTGGCGGTGCTCGCGGCGCGGACGGCCGACGATAAGAAAGCCACCGACATCTTGATCCTCGAGGTTGGGGAAGTCCTGGCGATCGCCGGCTACTTCGTCGTCTGCAGTGCCTCGAACCCGCGCCTCGTGCGCACCGTCGCCGACGAAATCGAATGGACCGTGAAGCGCGAGCTCGGTCGCGGTCCAGTTCGCCACGAGGGCCGCGATCAGCAGCAGTGGATCCTGATCGACTACGGCGATGTGATCGTGCACGTCTTTCACGAGGAACAGCGCGAGTTCTACGAGATCGAGCGGTTGTATCTCGACGTCCCCAAAGTCGACTGGGAGCGGTGACCGCCAGCCAGCTGCAGCGGATGCTGGTCGATTGAGGCTGGCCGTTTGAACCAAGTGTGGTGGGCGCTATCGTCATCGCCCGCAGCAATGCGGGGCCTTAGCTCAGTTGGTAGAGCGCTTCCATGGCATGGAAGAGGTCAGGGGTTCAATTCCCCTAGGCTCCACGGAGAACCCTTCGGTCCACGCCGAGGGGTTCTTTGCTGTTTGGCCCAATGTTTGCAAGGGTTTTGCTCTGGGCCGTTGACGGACTGCGCCAACTTTCCTGGCCCAGCTCGACACGCCAATTCTGCGAGTGGGGGGAACTGGGGGGAACTTGATTCTGATTACGGCAGAATAAGGGGGTGGCAGTCACTCCACCACATGGCTCGCGTGCCCGCTATCAGCCACCACATCGGTGTCGATGTAGCGAGTGCGTGGAAACAAATCGCGCCTATCAGCGGGCGTATCGTCGGGCTCGCACACCTAAGAATGTCCCCTCGGGCAGCGGGTGTGCGGGCCGACGCACTACCTGGCATGACACGATGACGCGAGGCGAATTCGATCGCATCCGAGCCGAGGCTCCAGAACAACGGCGCGGCGTGTACTCGACGGCCTCACTCCTCGATTAACGCTCGCGCTAGATCGCGCGCCACGAAACGCCTGGGGCAAGTACCCAGCGGCAGCGTTTCGACGCCTTAGACGCGAACAGAGAACGTGTTTGCGAGCGAATTGGGTTGCGAAACCGGCAGCTACTGCTTTTCTGGTCGAACGGTCAATCCCCGTGTATTACTCTTCAATGATCAACCGCAACGACTAGGAGATCACACATGTTCATGTTCAATCGCCACATCCAGGTGAAACCGGGCCAGTCCGCCGAAGCCGCCCCGGAGATGATCGATCTGATAGCGAGAGCCAATTCGATCACGGGCAGGCAGGCCACGGTGTACACGGTCGTGCTCGGCTCGGTTGGTCGGATGTGGGTGGCCGACATGTTCTCGACCCACAGCGAATTGATGACGATGAACGCTCAACTCCTCGGCGATGCCGACTTCATGGCAGCGCAGCGATCCCTCGCCGAGCGCCTTGACGGTCCCGCTAATGATTCCATGGCGCGAGTTACTCACGTCGCCGGTGCGCTTCGGGAACCCCCGGGTGCCATCGCCGTCACGACCTGGCAGGTTGATCCTCGCCAGTGGGCTGCGTCGCTTGCCTGGAGCCACGAGATGGCGGACGCCCAACACGAATCCTCGGGCATTACACAGACGGTCTTCAACCTGGCCGAGCCAATCCCGTTCACGATCGGCCTGTGCGCGAACGCTGGTTCCTTCGACGAGATCGACGCGGCGCGCTCCGCACTCCCCGACGCAACCATTCTCCAACTACTCGAGTCGGCACCGTCGGCACCGACGACGGGAAGTATGGAGGGCCTCGTCGCTATTCGAGTCGCTTGAGAGCCGAAGCGCCAGAACGTGCCCGCGGTGTGTACTCGACAGCATCACTACTCGATTAACGCACGCGCTACATCGCGCGCCACGAAACGCCTGGGGCAAGTACCCAGCGGCAGCGTTTCGACGCCTTAGACGCGAACACGGAACGCGGTCGCGAGCGAAACAGGGCCACCAACCCGGCAGCAATACCAATCAACCGTTTCTGCTGGCTCAAATGGGCCACTAGCCAGGTCTCGCCGTACGATTAAACCCGGCAGGACGCTGACGATTAAGGTCAGAGCCTGACGGCACGCACTCATGCTGAAAGACCACACTGCAAAGGACCGGACATGATCATCGCTATCGCCACATTCAGGTGCCAGGAAGATAAGAAACAAGACTGGATTGATTGGCTTGCCGGCGAAGATGGCCTCGTCAAGACCAGGGCCTACGAAGGCTGCCAAGCCGTCGAAACCCTGAGTTCCCCGGATTCGAGCACTGTTCTCCTCTACGAAACGTGGGACTCGGTTGAACACCATCAGGCCTATGTCGGATGGCGTCTAGACAATGGGCTCGGAGAGTTGCTGGAAGAAATGTTGGAGTCGCCGCTCGAGGTTGAGTACTTCGACCTCACCGGCGTCTGATCTTAAGTTGGTCCAACTGTCCGAAGGACTAACTGGCAGCAAATGCTCAGGCCGGCGCACGAGCTGGCATGACACTTTGACTCGCGGTGAATTCGATCGCATGAGGGCCGAGGCGCCAGAACGTGCCCGCGGTGTGTACTCGACGGCATCGCTGCTCGACTAGCTGCGGGTCGGTATACGACATCGGCTCGATCTTTGGATTTGGTCGATCGATCTCGGCGATCGGAGGCGCCTGCTTCATCCGACTGCAGATTTGGCCTAACGTGCGGCAGTGATATTTGATCGCGACAGTGGGCCGAGGCGCGGGGCGCGGGGCTTTGCAGTCGCGGCGGCCGCCGCACTCACGCTCGTCGGTTGCACGTCTGACCCCGAACCCAAGCGGGCCACCGTGACGCCGACCAATGGATACACCGCGATTGTCCGGTGGGAAATCGAACGGAGCGAACCGGTTGTCGATGCCGACGGGAATGTGGAGACGCCGGTCATCTACCTGGCCGCAAGCTCGGGGGAAACCGTCGATGTCCGCGTGCAGGCCAACGTCGTGTCCAACATCGACGACGCCGCCGTGATTCGTTTTGCTGACCATGCCAGCGATGCCCGTGATGAGACGCTCGAAGATCAGCCTGTCAAGGACGATGGAGTCATGATCTTGATTGACGACTTCGAACCCGATCAAGCGAGAGTGGAAGTCCGTATCGTGCGCTATCAGTCGATCGACGACGACAACGCTTGGATCCTTGAAGTGATGGCCACCGACGACGTTGCCACCGTTGCATCGGCGACCCTCGCAGCCGAGTAGCCGATTCGACGGATCATCGAGTCGATGTCCTTACGAGGCCTCGGCCTGGAGTTTTCCGTCGAGTAGGCCACCGGCGGCTTCCAGCGCACGAATGGCATCGCCGGGCAAGACGGGCCGCTTGGGATCGATCGCTGCGCGCCGCAACTCGTCGAGCAGAATGCGGCGGTCTCGGTCATCGTCCAAGAATGGTCCGTGCACCGTTTGGGCCAGGTCGGCCGCGGCGGATGCGTCGATGATGGCGGTCCGGTATTCCTCTGCCTCCCAGGCGTGGCGCGCCATGAGCACTCGCTGTCGAGCGCCTGCCAAGGCATCGACTGACGCTCCTTCGAACTGGCCCGCTTCGCGCAGCGCCCGAATGAACACTGCGAGACCTGGGAGATAGATGGCGGTGAGGATCATCATGCTCACCTCTGGGGCGAGGGAGATCGGTGTGGCGACCGCGCCTCCGAAGACCCAGGCGAGCTGGAACCGCGTCTCATATCGCGCGCCGGCGCGGCCGAGTAATGCCTCGGGTGCCCGTCGTTGCAACAGACTGTCGAAGGCATTGCGGCCGAGCGTGGTGGACAGGCCGACGAGCGCAGCGATCACGAGTAGCAATGGTGTTGACACGCCGAGTATCCCGACGGCGGTGAACGCCGCCGGCGCAGCGATTGCCAACCCAATGAGTTGCTGTTCGCTGAACCGCCGGCGAAGCAGGCTGATGACGGTGTGACCGGCGAACGCCCCGAACCCGTAACACGCGGCTGCGAGTCCGTAGATGACCGCGGGCTGGCTATCGCGTCGCAACGTGAAGGCAAGCGTGAACAAGAAGAATCCGACGGCGGCGCGTATCGCGACCATGCCGACCGACGCGACGAACACCACGGGAAGGTGAGTCTCGGCATATTCGACGTCATCGGTGGCGACGATGACATGTTTCGGTGTTCGGACCCGCAGGACAATGAACGAAGCGAGGGCAAACAGCACTGCACCGATGCGAAGCGTCCAGCCTGGTCCGCTGACCGTCAGTAACGCGGCGGCGACGCCAGCGCCAATGGCGGCGGTGATGCTCGCCAAGCGCGCCAGCCGCGCGTTGGTTGCCACCAGTTCGTCAGGGTCGTCGACCAACTGCTGTACCAGCGTCTGTTTGACCACGCCTGAGGCCTTGCTCGCGATCAGCAAAATGAGCGCGAGTGGATAGAAGGTCAGATCGAGGAGGAAGCTGACCATTGCCAAGCAACTGACGGCACGCAGCAGATAGAAGATCGACGCGACGAAACGTTGCGAGCGTCGGAATCGGTCGACGGCGGGCCCGACGAGCGGTGCCAATACCGCAAGCGGCGCCATCGTCACCAGGAGGTACAGCAGCACCTGCTGTCGCGATGCGTCTGGGCTGATGTTGAAGAACAATGATCCGGCGAGGCTGACTGTGACGAACGCGTCGGCAGAGCCCGACAATCCGTGCGATACCGCAAGGGGAATGATCGGGCCGTCACCGAGCAGGACGTGTCGGATGCGTCGACGGAGCGGGGCACGGTGCTCCTGTCCGGCTGTTGTCGAACTCTTGGGCGCGACCTGCATCTCCTCTATCTTGGCCGACCGGACCCCTCGGTTGTTGAACGCCTTCGAGTCAGGTGTCGCCGAGGGCGCCTTGACGTGTTCGTTGAACCGAGCCGGGGCCAGGTCAGTACGATCAGCACACGCCCCACCCGCTGCCGCGGCTCCATTCCTCGGCGCCCCTCAACGCTGCGGCTGTGTCTTGCCGTGATCACGTTCAAGCAATTCGAATCCGGCAACAACTCCAACGACAATTTCAGCAACTGAAAGCTGAATCATGGATTGGCGAGAAATCCACAAACAGGTCATCGAACAGTTTCGAGCCAGCGACGGCAAGGTCGGCGGACAGTTCGAAGTCATCCCTGTCCGGACCTGAGCAATGACAGAACCACTGCGACTCACCGTCGACTCCGACTTCCTTTGACCCTTATGCTGTGTCGCGGCCGTGCGCCTCGACGATGTGCAAGAACACTTTGGCGACCGAATCGTCATCGAGTGGAAATCATTCATGCTCCGCTCGACTGAAACGGGCCGGAAGACCCGCGAAGAATTCATTGCCTACACGCGGAACTGGACCCGAATGCCCGAAGCGGACGCCCGACTGGAAGTCACTGCACCGTGGGCATCAGAACACGAGCATCCCAGCCACAGCTTGCCAGCACTTGCGGCTTCCAAACTTACCGCCACCTATGGTCCGGACGTCGAAGAAGCATTTCACCGCGCCATGTTCAAGGCGTACTTCGCTGACAACCGCACCATTTCAGACAGCGGTGTGATCGCGTCGCTCGCGGGCGACTGCGGCCTTGATCCAGTCGAGTTCGCCACTGAGTATCGGGCGCGTGAACAGGCACTCGGAGCCGCAGTGATCAGGGACCACGACGACGCAGTTCGGCTCGGTATCAACGCGGTACCGACCATCGTCGTCGACGACAGGGTCTCGATACCAGGCGCACAGGACACCGCCACATATATCCGGGTGCTCGAACAACTTCTCAGCGAAGGTCAGTAGTCGCCAGCTCGATCTGAAAGCATCTGCAGATGACCCGTCTCCTCGACCAGACCTACGCCGTCGCACGTCGACGCTTTCTTGATGCCGCCTCGACCGCCGGGGCTGAGGTCACCTCGTT
>JABJAB010000013.1 GCA_018666235.1 Ilumatobacter sp. | reverse complement strand
TCGGCACTGGATGAATACTGCCACCCGCTCTTCGACCCGCCGGAGCCAGGATGCCGCCTGCCGTCTGTTGGTGAGGCTGCTGCACTTGATCGTTGGGCGTCGTTTCTCGACGCGGCCTCTGCTGCGGACGGCACGATGCGATCGGGCGTCAGTGCCTATAACGATTTGCGCGATCAGCCGGCGCTTGCCGGCACCAGTCACTTGTCCCCTGACCTGAAGTGGGGCACCATCCACCCCCGCACGCTCTTGGCGGATCTGGATCTGTCGGGCCCGAAGGACGACGGCGCCATGGTGTTTTCGAGCGAACTGGCATGGCGCGACTTCTACGCCGACGTGCTGTTCACCCAGCCCCACACCGCCTGGAAGAACCTCAATACCCGATTCGATGCAATGCCCGTCGACACCGACACCGCCGCACGCCGCCGCTTCGATCAGTGGACGGCAGGCGAGACCGGTTTTGGCATCGTCGACGCTGGTCTGCGTCAACTCCTCGCGACGGGCTGGATGCACAACAGAGTCCGCATGATCGTGGCGAGCTTTCTCGTCAAGGATCTGCACCTGCCCTGGCAGTGGGGTGCGCGGTGGTTCATGCAGCACCTGCTCGACGGCGACATTGCCTCCAACAATCACGGCTGGCAATGGGCTGCCGGCACGGGCACCGATGCATCGCCATACTTTCGTGTGTTCAATCCGACGACGCAGCAAGAGCGGTACGACCGTCGCGGTGAATATGTCGACCGTTGGGTGAAAACTTCCGCCGAGCCGATGGTGGACCATGGAGTTGAACGCGAGGAAGCCCTCCGCCGACTCCGAATGCTGCGCGACGCGTGAGCGCCGATCTGGCTCATCGGCGGGCGAAGTAGGATGACCTCCACAATGTTGGACGATCGCAAGACCGCCATTCTCAGCGCGGTGATCCAGGAGTACATCGCCACCGCGCAGCCGGTCGGATCGACGCATATCGCTGCAGCGCGAAACATTCAGGTCTCCTCGGCGACCGTGCGCAGTGAGATGAGCCATCTTGAGTCCGAAGGTTTTTTGGTGCAGCCGCACACCTCGGCGGGCCGCGTCCCGACCGACAAGGGGTACCGGTACTACGTCGACCATCTCACAACGCCTGGCCGCCTCGACAAAGCCACGACCCGCCAGGTCGGTGACTTCTTCTCCGCAGCCCACGGTCGGCTCGAAGAGATGCTGCACCAGACGTCGAATCTGCTCGCCGAACTGACGAACAACGCCGCGGTCGTCGTTGGCCCGAAGGCGGAAGCCATCCCGATTCGCCGTGTCCAGATTGTCTCGCTGTCATCGACGATGGCGACCGTCGTCGCCGTGTTCGCCAATGGCACGGTCGAGAACGTCAGTATTGAGATTGACGAACTCGACGACGATGTTTGCCTCGCTACGGCGTCGGCTCACTTGTCAGCAGGACTGTCGGGCTCGGTGCTCGGCGCGGTGACGCAGGTCAGCCCAACCAGCGATGCATCGGTCGATCGGCTGACCCAGGCCGGCCTGCAAGGGCTCTTGCAACTGGGTGCGGGCGATCAGGTGTTTACCGGTGGTGTGTCTGCCGTGGCCGACGCGTTCGATGCGGTTGAGGTCGTCAGGTCGGTACTGCACACCCTGGAGCAGCAGTTCGTCGTGGTCTCGCTCGTCAGTGACATTGTTGGCCGCGGTATGTCGGTTGCCATTGGGCTCGAGCACGGAGTTGAGCCGCTGTCGGCCTGCTCGGTCGTGGTCGCACCGGTTGTGGTCGACGGTGAGCACCTGGGTTCAGTCGGTGTGCTCGGGCCGACCAGGATGAACTATCCCCAGGCGCTTGCCACGGTCGAAGTCGTCAGCGAACAGCTCGGTCACCGCATCGAAGAGGGCTGATGTCTCGGTCGGCCACCAGTCCGACCGTCTCGCACCGCACTTTTCACGGCATCATGTAGGGCGTCATGGCTGACTTCTACGAACTCTTGGGTGTTTCGCGCGGCGCGAGCGCGGACGAAATCAAGAAGGCATACCGAAAACGCGCCCGCGAGCTTCATCCCGACGCGAATCCGGACGATGCGGAAGCAGAAGCGCAGTTCAAAGAAGTCGCTCGTGCCTATCAGGTGCTCTCCGACGACCAGCAGCGTCAGCGCTACGACCAGTTCGGCGAAGCCGGTGTCGGCGGCGGCTCCGGCGGGGGCCAGTCGGGCGAGGACATGTTCGGCGGCGGTCTTGGCGACATCTTCGACGCGTTCTTCAGCGGCGGCGGGGGTGCTCGCCAGCGTGGTCCGAGTGGACCGCCACGCGGCCAAGACCTTGAGATTGTCGCTGACCTGACGCTGGAGCAAGCGGTGTTCGGCGACCAAGTCAGCGTCGACTTGAAACTGCCGGTTCGGTGCGACGACTGCGATGGCAGCGGTGCGGGCGAGGGAACCAAGCCGGTCAGCTGCAGCGACTGCGGCGGTTCGGGACAAGTGCAGCGCGTGCGTCAGAGCCTGCTTGGTCAGATGGTCACCGCAAGCCCGTGTGGCCGGTGTGGCGGCATGGGCGAAGTCATCGCCACTCCCTGCTCAGCATGTCGTGGCCAAGGTCGTGTCACCGTCGACAAGACGTATCAGGTCGATGTCCCCGCGGGCGTCGACACCGGGTCCACGCTGCGGCTGACCGGGCGTGGGGCAGCGGGGCCGCGCCGCGGCGGCAACGGGGATCTCTATGTGCATCTGCGAGTGGCACCGCACGAGCGGTACGAGCGCGATGGGAACGATCTTGTCACCGACGTCGGTATCTCGATTGCGCAGGCCTCGCTCGGCACGTCGCTCACTCTCGAAACGCTTGACGGCGATGAAGCCCTGGTTGTTCCTGCAGGCACACAGTCGGGCCGGGAGTTTGTGCTGCGCCAACGCGGCGTTCCGCACCTTCACGGCCGCGGGCGTGGCGACCTGATCGCGCGCATCCGCGTCGATGTGCCCACGAAGCTGACCGATGACGAAGTTGCTTTGCTGACCTCGTACGCCGAGGGGCGGGGCGAAGTTGTCGGCAACGGCAAAGAGGGCTTGTTCTCGCGAATCAAGTCGGCGTTTTCTTGATCGGTTGACATCATGACCGTTGACGAGGAGCGTCGGTCGGCGTCGACGCAGATCTTCGTCGCCGGTGACGTTCTTGACATCGATGGCCCGATCGTCCTCGACAGCGATACGGAACACCATCTGACGCGGGTGTTGCGGCTGAGCGAGGGCGAGCGCGTCAGTGTCAGCGATGGAGTTGGTCGCTGGAGGCTGGCGGGGGTGATTCATGCAGGGGGCTCGCTCGCGCTCGAACCCGTCGGTCCCGTTGTGGTGACACCGCGACCGCATCCACCGCTGACCATCGCGACAGCAATTCCGAAGGGCGATCGAGTTGACTGGTTGGTCCAGAAGGCTGTCGAAATTGGCATTGACACCGTGCAATTCCTCCACGCCGAACGTTCGGTGGTGCGATGGAAGGCCGAGCGCGCAGCGAAGCAGGTCGAGCGGCTCAATCGCATCGCACACGAGGCAGCCCGGCAGAGCCGCCGGGTCTGGCTGCCCGAGGTGCGACCACCGGTGCCCGCGCTCGATGTGCTGGCATCGTCGGTCGTCGCTGAGCCCGGCGGACGCGATATCGCAGTTGGTGACACGTTCATCTCGGTCGGCCCGGAGGGCGGGTGGTCGCCGAGCGAACTCGCCATTGCCACCGCCCAGGTCCAACTGGGTCACAACGTTCTGCGCACCGAAACGGCAGTCCTCGTGGCGGCCACTCTCTGTGTGTCGAACTCCCGCTGAAGCGTGGGTTCGGCTCCGATTTGATCTAGAATTAGGTGACCAGATCAACACGCTCCGCGGTTTAGTGGCGGGCACGACTGCTGCGAGGCTGATTTTTCATGGTGATTCTCGACGACGATGCTCCCTCGGCGTACAGTCAACAGGTGGGCGAGCGGCTGCGAGTGATCCGTAAGCAAAAGCGGCTGTCGCTGCAGGAAGTCGAAGCTCAGTCGACGCAAGAATTCAAGGCCTCTGTCTTGGGCGCTTACGAACGTGGCGAGCGGGCGTTGTCGGTCCCGCGCCTCGATCGGCTGGCCCAGTTCTACAACGTGCCGATCGAGCAGTTGCTCCCGCGGGAAGCGACCGGTTTTGAGGCGGCGGCCATCGATTCGCCAACCAATAAGAGGCTGGCTATTGATGTGTCGAAGCTTGTGCAGTTGAGCGGATCGCCCTTCGAGATGCTGGCGCGGTACCTCCGTCTCATCCAGGTGCAGCGTCAAGACTTCAACGGCCGGGTCATCACGGTTCGCGGCGACGACACACGCGCTATTGCGGCGATGCTTGATGTGCCGGTCGACCAGGTGGGAGACCGCCTCGCGGCGCTCGACTTGCTCTTCAGGCCGGTCTGATCGCGCGTCGAGCCGGCGCCGCTCGCCCGGCCTCGGCGTACCCTGATCTCATGGGGCACCAAGAACGCTGATGTTTGGCGTCTATCTCCACATTCCGTTCTGCTCATCGAAATGCGACTACTGCGCGTTTGCGACCTGGACCGATCGGCACCACCTCATTGATGCGTATCTCGCGGCGCTGCGCCGTGAGATCGGCCGTGCCGTTGAAGGGGGCATGCCGGTCGCTGACACGATCTTTGTCGGCGGTGGGACTCCGACGCTGGTGCCGCCCGATGACCTCGCGGATGTCATCGGGTCGATCCCGCGCTCACCCGACGCAGAAGTGACCGTCGAGTGCAACCCCGATGATGTCGACGTGGCCATGCTGCGCTCGTTTGTCGATGGGGGAGTGAACCGAGTGAGTGTCGGCGTGCAATCGATGTCCGCACACGTGTTGACCGCTCTCGGGCGGACTCACGATCGAGACAACGTCGCTCGGTCGGTCGAGGCGATTCGGGATGTTGGCGTGCCCACATTCAATCTCGACCTGATCTACGGAGCGGCCGGCGAGTCGATGGTCGACTGGCAAGACACGGTCGCTGGTGCGCTGGCGCTCGACCCGCCTCACGTGTCGGCGTATGGGCTGACGGTCGAGGCCGGAACCCCGCTTGCGGCTCAGCCGGATCGCCACCCCGATGACGACGATCAAGCGGACAAATACGAATTCGTCGACGAACAGCTGACAGCGGCTGGCCTTGCCAACTATGAGGTGTCGAACTGGGCTGTGCCCGGACATGAGTCGCGGCACAACTTTCTGTACTGGCGTCAGCAGAACTATCGCGGCTTTGGGTGTGCTGCGCACTCACACGCCGACGGTCGTCGGTGGTGGAACATCCGCACCCCCGACCGTTACATCGACGCGGTGAATGCCGGTGTCTCGGTCGAGGCTTCGTCGGAGACGCTCGATGTCAATCAACGTCGATCCGAGGGCCAGCAGTTGACGTTGCGCACGCGCGACGGTGTCGAGCGATCAGCCTTCGACGAGGCAACGCTGGAATTGGTGGGTGACATGGTCGTCGAGCATCCGACGGAACCCGAGCGTGTGGTGCTCACCCGCTCTGGTCGGCTGATGGCGAACGACATTTCGGTTCGCCTGCGCGACTGAGCGTCAGGCGTCGGTCTCCGTGTTGGCCTTCGGCGGCCGGTAGAACGCAGCGAGCAACCCGGCCGCCGCCACAAGCCCGCCGCCACCAGCGATTGCCAAGCCGACAAAGCCGTCGAGGTCGTCGTCGATGCCGACCGCAGCGTCGAGGGACCAGCCGCCTGGCCCGAGTAGGGCAATCGTGATGGCAATCACACTGAGGATGAACACGTACTCCCAACCCTCATCGAGGATGAAGAAACCCTTCTCCACGTGCACGGTGACCGCGGCAACGGTCATCAGCCCCACGAAGCCCAAGCAGGCAAATGTCGTGAGGAGGCCGGCAGCGAGAAACAGGCCGGCGAGTACCTCTCCGAATGCAGCGAATCGGGCGTGGATCTTTCCTGGACGCATCCCCATGCTGTCGAACCATCCGGCCACACCGTCAAGCCCACCTTTGATCTTGTTGACGCCGTGTGCTGCCAAGGTGAGGCCAGCGGCAAGGCGAAGAATGGTGAGGGCAAGGTCGAATTCGGTCACGATCTCGAACGTAGCGCCGTTCCACAGTCCCGAATCGAAAGCTGGCAGCCCGGGTGGGGAGCGGGTGTGTAAGTGGTATTCTGTCGTCCGCTACGGGCGTGTAGCTCAGTTGGTTAGAGCGCTACCATGACACGGTAGAGGTCCCGGGTTCGAGTCCCGTCATGCCCACC
>JABJAB010000094.1 GCA_018666235.1 Ilumatobacter sp. | reverse complement strand
TTCAGCTTTCGAAGGGCATATCGGTGATGGCATCCATGATCGAGCCCTGATCGGGGGTGGCCCCGGACTGCAGCTTGTAGCGCAACGCGATTGCGAAGCTGACCATTGCTGCGATCGACGAGGCGAGCAGGCCGATCTCGATCCGGCGGAAGACTTCCTCGCCCCCCAAATAGGTCGCCACGACGAAGGTGGCCGCGCCGATGCCCCAACCCAGTGCGACCAATGCGTGACCCTTGAGGGCAATGACCGCCTGCGCAGTCGCCAACGCCAACATGTAGCACGCGCTGGAAAACGCGAGGAGCGCCAGGGTCCGCCCGGACAATTCAGCGTCATAGACGATCTCGATCACCCATGGGCCGAGCAGGAACGCTCCTGACGTGCCGACCACGCCGACGACCAGCACGACGTACATCAGTTTCTTCAGCCCAGATCGGAACTCATCGAGTTCGCCGCGAGCGGCAAGTCGGCTCAGACGCGGGAGCAGTGCGGCCTGGACGGCTTGGAACAGGAAGAGCGGAATACGCGCGAGCAGTACGCCGTAGCTGAATTGCGTGACCAGCGCAGCCTGATCGTCGTCAGCGAGCAGGCTGGCGGCAATCGGGCCGGCGTTCAGGAGCGATGCGGCGAAAACGGAGCCGAGCAGCAGCCACCCCAGGTTGGGGGTGACTTCGATCCAGGATGCGGGTGGACCGTCGTCAGTGTGCAATCCGCCGCGGATGTAGACGTAGCCGACAGCAAACAACGGCGAGACGGCAACAGCCAGCCCGTAAGCGCCGGCTGCGGTGACCCCGACAACGGCCAGAGCAATACAGAGCACGATCCGCACAACGCCGTCCGAGGCCAAGATGATGCCGTACTCGCGGAAGCGACCGCTGCCCGAGCAGATGCCGCGAGCGAGGTGCGCTGGGGCGTATGCAGAGAATGCCAGCACGAGGGCCAGGACCATGAACATGTTGCCGTCAAACAGGCTGTCGGCAAGGAGCTGGCTCGCTGCGGCAATAACGAGCACCACCAGGGCGGTGAGTCCGGCGCCGAGCAGGACGATCTTGCGCACGACGGGTCGTGTGCCTTGACCGATTGCGCGGCGATGGGCCAATGCCCGACCGAGTTCCTGCTCGAGGGGCAGAAAGAAGCCGGGCGCGAGGGCAAAGGTGGTAAACCACAGCGACGTGATCGGCTCGAATTCCTCATCGCCGCCGACTGCAGCGACACCGACTTTGAAGAAGGCGTACGTTGCAAAGCCTGCGATGAGGAGGGCAATGCCAACGGGAATCGTGCCTTCAGGTAGCGGGATTCGGTCGCGGGGGGCCGACGGCGGCGCGTCGGGGGAGTCTGAGGGGGTCATGAACGACGAGGTGGGAGATCAGCTGCGCAGCGCGCGTTCGATTTCTCGTCGCTGCACCTGCGCGCGCTGGAACGCGAGTAATCCGAGTCCAACGCCAACGTAGGTCGCATCTTTGGCGACGTCGGCAGCTCGCTGAGCAATGGAGTTCGACACGCTGCGAGCGCGACGGGCAGCGGGAGCGACGTCGAAGTTGGTCAGGTCGACCGAGTGCCAGGGCGTCATGTGACAGAGGCTACCCCGCCGCTCCCGGGCATGACCCTGGCACGGCAGAGAGCGCAGCTAGCCTCGCTCCATCGTGGAACTGGAAACTCAACAGGCGCCGCCCGTCGTCGCTGTCGTCGTCGTGCATGAACCGGGGGAGTGGTTCGACGAGACGATCGACGCGCTCGCCGATCAGGACTACCCCAATCTTCGGTTTCTCTTCCTGGCATCGGACGCAGACGACGAGCTGCAGACTCGGATCAAGATGCGGATGCCAAAGGCATTCGTCCGCACCGTCGGGGCTCATCTGGGGTTCGGAGCGACCGCCAATGAAGTGCTGCGGCTTGTCGAAGGCGACAAGGGATTTTTCCTGTTCTGTCACGATGACGTCGCTCCAGAACCCGATGCGGTTCGCCTGCTCGTTGAAGAGATCTATCGCTCGAATGCCGGCATGGTGGGGCCCAAGATCGTCGAATGGGATGACCCGGGCGTGCTCCAGACGGTCGGGCTTGGCGTCGATCGCTTTGGGGAAATCGACGTGGGTGTTGAAGTTGGCGAGATGGATCAGGAGCAGCACGACGGTGTTCGCGATGTGTTCGCGCTGCCTTCGGCATTCCTGCTCGCGCGTGCCGACCTGTTCCGTGAAATCGGTGGCTTCGATCCGTCGATCTCGTTCTATGGGGACGACATCGACTTGTGCTGGCGCCTTCATCACAGCGGCGCCCGCGTCATCGTGGTGCCAACCGCTCGTGTACGTCACCGCGGTGAGCTGGCCAAGCGGCGACCTGATTTGCACCACGGCATGCTCAAGGCCAAGCACCGCATGCGGACTGTCGCGACATTGACCGGGTCGACGCGCCTGCCCGGTCGAACCTTGGAGTTGGTGCTGCTCACGCTCGCCGAGTTGGTGGGCGGGATCTTCACCGGACGTCTCAGAGAAGCGTGGGCGTCCTTGCGCGCGCTGGTCGGTTTGCTGCCCCGCTCGATGTCACTCCTGGCTCGTCGCCGTGCGGTCAAGCCATTGCGTCGAGTTCCCGAACGTGAGGTGCTCGGTCTGCAGATTCGTGGCAGTGCTCGGCTCACTGGATTTCTTCGCACCCGCGAGACGGCAACATTCGTCGGTGCAGATTCGAGCATCCGACGGTGGAAGGACAGCACCACCGCACCGGTGCTGGCATGGATCGGTGTACTTGCGGCGATTCTGATCGGGAGCAGGCAGTTCATCTCGAGCGGGGTTCCCGCCGTCGGGGAGTTTCTGTCGATGCCCGAGAGCCCGCGTGTTCTGCTGTCGTCGTATACGTCCGCTTGGAACGGCAACGGGTTCGGTGCAACGTCAGCCAATCCGACCGGATGGGCCACGCTCTCCGGCTTGTCGGTGTTCACGCTGTTCCGGATGGGTGCCCTGCACACCGGGTTCATTATCGGTCTGGTGATCGTCGGACTCATCGGCGTCTGGAAGCTCGCCACCGTGTTCCCATCGGTCCGAGCAAGAATCGCTGCACTGGTCGTCTATGCAGCCAGTCCGCTCGTTGTCGGGGCAATGTCGACCGGTCGACTGACGGTGCTCATCGCCTTCGCTTCGTCGCCATGGATCGTGCACACGATCCGTCGGGCCGTCGGGGTCGAGACAGCCGACCCGCGTAGTGCCGCACTTGACCTGGCCGACGGTGTCGTTGCGCTTTCCTGGCCAGAACGCACCCGTCGGACGGCCGGAGCGGCGCTTGTCATCGGACTCGCCGCAGCGTTTGCCCCGGTGATGGTGTTTGTGGCGCTCGCGATCGCCATCGTGCTCGGAGCGGCGACGCTGTTGGCGCTCGCGCCGTGGCGGACCGCGCTCCTCTACGTTGGCGTCGGCATCGCAGCGTCCATCGGTGGGCTCCTCCTGAACTTTCCCTGGTTTCCCTCCTGGTCCTGGGAGCAACTCGTCGGTCCGCCACCGATTGGCGACCCCGGTGTCGGTCTCGCCGACCTGGCGTCGTTCCAGATCGGCATTGCCGACTTCGCGTACCTCTCGTTGGCGCTGTACGTGCCCGTCATTGCTGCAATCGCGCTGGGCCGCGCTTGGCGCCTGACGTGGGCGGTTCGCTCCGGATTACTGGTTGTCGTCTTCGGCGCGGCGGCGATCTTGGCTGACAGCGGATCGCTGCCGTTCAACGGACCGGAGGCCGGGGTGCTGCTCGCGCCGGTGGCGGTGGGACTCGCAATCTCATCGGCCGCAGCGTTGGCTGCATTCGACCTGGACGTCCGCGGGGGTTCGTTCGGGTGGCGTCAGCCGCTCGGCCTGCTCGCCAGCGTCGGCGTTGTCATCGGAGTGTTTCCTGGTGTCGTTGCGTTGGGCGATGGGGCATGGAACACCCCGACGACACCGCTCTCGGTGCTGATTGAGGCGCAACTGCCCGACGACGCTCAGGATCGCGTGCTCGAGGAGAGCAATGAGAATGGACCGCTGATCGATCCCGGTGTTGGTGGTTACAACGTGTTGCTGGTCGGCGACGCGAGGCTGCTGCCGGTTCCCGCAGTCGAGTATCGCGATGGCGTGTCGTACGCGGTGATTGGCGACAGGCCACTCGACATCAGAGATCGTTGGGCTGCACCTGACAGCGATGCGGCCGATGCGGTTGAGATGGCCCTCGACCAAATGGCAAGTTCTTCCACGTTGCGAGCCGGGCGACTCCTCGCCCCGCTTGGAATTCGTTTTATCGTGGTTCCGGAGTTCGACAACGTCGAGTCGACGACTGCCGAACCGCTGCCGCTGCCTGGTGGCCTGATCTCTGCACTCGAGGACCAGCTCGACCTGACTTCGGTGACCGGGCTGCCGACGCTCGAAGTCTTCGCGAACACGGCGTGGCTGCCAGTGGTGAGTCAGTTGACCGGGACTACGGCGGAGGCGAGTGAATCGGCTGGGGCCGGTGCGCTTGTCCGGGCGGATTTGTCCTCGGCTTCGCCGGCGTTCCTCGGCGCGGATCAGACCGCAGCATCCTCTGACGAGGTTGTCCCCGGTGTGATTCACCTTGCGGTGCCGTTCGACGAGAACTGGTCGCTCACCGTTGAAGGGGAGTCGATCGAGCCTCGCCGGGCGTTCGGTGTGACCACCGCGTTCGATGTCGAGCGACAGGGTAATGCCGTCCTCGAATACTCGAGTCCGTCATTGCGATTGCTGCTGTTGCTCGTGCAAGTGGTGCTGTGGCTCGCGGTGTTGTTCGCAGCGACACGGGTCAGCATTCCGTTGGCCCGGCGCCGGGGCACGCTCGTCGCCGACGAAACGCTGATTGATTTCGACGATCTCACCGGAGCGGTCGCGTGGCCGGTCCTCGATCCGGGTCTTGACATGACTGGGCAGGTTGCCCGAGCCCAGGTGCTCCCGATCGCCGACGGCGACGGCAACGACACCGACGATGTCGGCGGCGAAATCGACGAGGCCAACGATCACGATGATGACGACATGGGCGACGAGATCGAGTCCATTGATGCCGAGCAGGTGGACGCCGATCTGACTGACGGCAGGGTCGATGAGTCGGCTGGGGATCAGAACGAGGGCGACCGATGAACCGCCGCTCGATTCCTGCTTTCATCATCGTGTTGGCCGGCATGATCGCCCTCGTCGTCGTTGGGCGAAACACCGAGGAGCGGCCGGCTCCGGTGTTCTCATCGCCGGCGGGTACGTGGATGCCATCGGTGACGGACATCGGTTCGTTGACCGGCAGCTGGTTCTGTCCCGGAGTGCCGGCGACTGGCGAGGACGGCGTCGGCGGCTCGGTCGTGATCTCCAACCGCGCCAGCGATGTGCTCGAAGGTCGGTTCACCGTGCTCAGTCCTGAGGGACTTGCAGCCGAGCAGAGCTTCAGCGTGGGCGCGTGGTCCCAGAGCACGATCGATGTCGATGCGTTCGTCACGGCGGCGTTTGCAAGTGTGGTCGTCGAGATTGATGGCGGGCAGGGGTTTGTCGAGCAGGTGGCCAATCATCCCGCTGGCGACTCCGTCACCCCATGCGCGGATGACACCTCAAGCGAATGGCACCTCGCCGATGGTTTCACGGCAGGGGGGAGCACCGAGACGCTCGTGCTGACCAACCCGTACGACGACCTCGTTTTGACCGACCTCACGTTTTCAACCGAGTCCGGCTTCAGTGAGCCCAACGCGTTCAAAGGATTCTCGGTTCCACCGAAGTCGGTGAAGGTGATTTCGATTGCCGAGCTCGGAAACCGTGACGAGCCGATCATTGCGGCGAGCGTCACGACTCGGAGTGGTCGTCTCGTTGTGGGTCGAGCACAACACTTCACGGGCGCGGGCCGCCTTGGCTACGACGTCTCGTTGGCGGCACCAGCGCTGCGCGACCAGTGGTGGTTCGCCGATGGCGAACGCGGCGAAGGCGTCACCGAGACCTTCTCGATCTACAACCCGACCGACAACGACGTCTCGGTCACGCCGTTCTTCTTAGGGCTCCCTTTGGAGTTTGATGGCGGCGGGTTCGCCCCCATCGAGGTCCCGGCGCGCCAGGTGGTGGTGTTCGCGCCGTTCGAAGGTGCCGACGACGCCGCTGATGCCACGTCCGATTCCGGGTTCTTCGCGACGCGCATCCCGAATGGGCGCCATGCGATTGTCTTTTCGACGTTGTCGGACCCCTCGGTGGTTGTGGAACGCGTCCTCACGCGACCGTTCGGCGAGACCATCGCCACCAGCGTCGTGCAAGGTGCACCGCCACGGCCCGATGGGTTTGTGGCAAACCGCTGGCATGTCGGCATCGGACCGACCGAGCCGACGGAGGCCGCCCTGGTCGTCTACAACGTCGATCAGGAGCAGGCGACGATCACGATCGAAGCGGTTGGCCCTGGTGGCCCGTCGGCGATTCCGAGTCTCACCGATATTCCGCTCGGACCTGGCGCCGTGCTCACGATCGACCTCGTCGCACCTGATGCGCTGGGGCAAGAACTCATCGTGAACGCCTCGAACCGTGTCTTCATCGAGCGGTCGCTCGAACGGGGCGGAGAGCTTTCGGGGCGTTCGGGTTCATGGGCGCTGCCCGCTTCTGATTTCTGACCTCTTCTCGCCGGGGCGCGGGCCGGTCGGAGAGGATCCCGCTGCAGGGGTACGGTCAGTGACGGTGAGCGAACCGATGGTTGATCCGAACGCGATGCCCGAACCGGGACGCGACGCTTGGATGGCCGTCGGGGTGACGACCTTGGTCTTCTTCCTCGTCGTGATCGATGTCGCCGCGGTCAACGTTGCGTTCCCGTCAATTCGTGATGACTTTGAGGTATCAGACGCGACGTTGGGGTGGGTGATCTCCGGTTACAACATCACCGTTGCGTCGTTGCTCATGGTGGCCGGTCGTTACGCCGACAGCCTCGGACGCAAACGGCTCTTTCTTCCCGGTGTGGCCATTTTCATGCTCGGGTCGATGCTGTCTGGTCTGGCACCGAGCGCAGGGCTGCTGATTGCGGCGCGCGTCGTGCAGGGCGTCGGAGGTGCGATTATTTCGCCGACGGCAATCGCTGTGGTGCTCCCTGCGTTTCCGGCGCACAAGCGGTCCACGGTCATTGGAATCACCGGAGCGACGGGAGCATTGGGCGCAGTTGCCGGACCGGCGCTGGGCGCGTTCATCACCGACGCGTGGTCATGGCGAGGGATTTTTCTCATCAACGTGCCGCTCTGTCTCATCGTGCTGGCGATTGCGCCGAAGCTGCTGACCGAGTCCAAGGACCCGGCCGCAACCGGTCGTGTTGACCTGCTCGGCGTGCCGTTGGGAACGGCCGGTGTTGCAGCGGTCATGTTCGCGATCGTGCGGTCCGAGTCGGCTGGCCTCACGGACCCCACCACCGTCGCGTTGTTCATCGTCGGCATCGCCCTGATCGCGGCGTTGGTCCGTCGCTCTGCTCATCAGGACGAACCTCTGATCGAACTCGACTTGTTCAGGCATCGATCGTTTTCGAGTACAAATCTCGGCTTAGCGTTCTACTCGATGGCCTTCACCTCGGGCTTCTTGGTCAACTCTCTGCTCCTGCAGGAGCTGTGGGGCCAGTCGTTGGTCACGACCGGCGCGGCGTTGATGCTCAGCCCGCTCATTGCCGCGGCGGTGTCGCCGTTTGCCGGGAGGTGGGCCGATCGTGTCGGCCATCGCTGGATTCTCACGGTCGGCAGCCTCTGCTGTGCTGCCGGCTACCTCGGGTATCGACTCGTGCTCACGGGCGAGCCGGCGGTGTGGAATCGATTTGTGCCGATGTCCGTGCTGGTTGGAATCGGTGTCGGGGCCACGATCGCCACTTGGGCGAGCGCTGGGCTGGCGGACGTTGAGCCCGCCAAGTTCGGGACGTCCAACGCGATGATTCGAACGACGCAGCAGGTGTTCTACGCCTTGGGTATCTCGGTCGCGATCGCCATCATCTCCAGAGGGGCTGGCGACACGGTCGTTGCCAACTATCACCTGGCGTGGTGGTTCGTCAGCGGCTGCTACGCAGTGAGCGCGCTCGTCGTGGCGATGACGTTCCCGTCGGGATCGAGTCGGAGCCGCGTGGCCTGATCGGCGGGTTTTGATGCGAATTGCATCGGCCGCGCTCGCACCTAGCCTGAAGCCTCGATGGAACGTCTCATCATTGCCGCAGTGCTCATCGCCGTTGTGGGTGTCGTTGCCCTGGTCAGTCGGCAGCGGCGGACCGCCGACGCCCCCACCCAGCGCGAGTACAACGTGCCACAACAACTCGACCGCGCCGACTTCGTCCGTCCCGATGCGCCATGGTTGGTGGCGGTCTTCAGTTCAGCGACGTGCGACGTGTGTGCGGGCGTGGCCGAGCGGGCCGCGATCCTCGAATCCAGTGAAGTGGCTGTTGCCGTCGTCGAGTACGGCGATGCACGAGCGCTGCACGAAAAGTACAAGATCGATGCCGTGCCGACGCTCGTCGTGAGCGATGCACAAGGCGTCACTCGCAAGCACTTTCTCGGCCCGGTCAATGCCACCGATATGTGGGCAGCTGTGGCCGAAGCCCGGGAACCGGGTTCAGCGCCTGGGCACTGACTGGCGTTGTGCGTCACTCGGCGTTGTCTGAGCGACGGCTCGTCCCGACCCCGCCGTCACTGAGGTGTTGAGCGGACGGGGACGTTGTCGGGAAGGCCCTGCTGAATCAGTCGGGCGACCTCGGGGCCGTCGATTGTTTCGTGCTCAAGCAGTGCTTCGGCGATGAGTTCGAGGCCTTTCGCGTGCTGGCGAATGATCTCAGTTGCACGCGTTTCCTGGTCGGTCAGCACGCGCGCGATCTCTTCGTCGATCAGCTTCGCGGTGTCGTCGGAGTACTCGCGGCCTGAGGACATGAGGTCGTCGCCGAGGAAGGTGGCCTGCTGGCTGCTCCAGGCTTGCGGGCCGACGCGGTCACTCATGCCCCATTCGCGCACCATGCGGCGAGCAATTCCCGTGGCCTGTTCCAAGTCGTTGGCTGCACCGGAGTTGAGATGTCCGAACACGATCATTTCGGCGACGCGGCCGCCCATTGCCTTGCAAATGGTGTCCTCGAAGTACTCCTTCGAATACGTGTGACGCTCCTGCGGAAGCGACCAGGTAACGCCGAGGGCCATGCCTCGGGGCAAGATCGTGACCTTGTGGAGTGGGTCGCCGTGGGGGAGCACCGTCGCGAGGAGCGCGTGGCCACCTTCATGGAACGCTGTGGCCTTCTTCTCTTCGGCGCTGAGGATCATTGACTCGCGGCGGGCGCCGAGCATGACGCGGTCTCGGGCATTCTCGAAGTCGATTCGCTCGATCTGCTTGCTGTTGCGACGAACTGCGACGAGTGCAGCTTCGTTGACGAGGTTGGCGAGGTCGGCACCCGACATGCCCGGTGTGGCCTGGGCCATCGTGTCCATGTCGACGTCGGGCCCCATCTGCTTGTCGCGACTGTGGACCTCAAGGATTGCTTTGCGCTCGCTCCACTCGGGCAGCGGGACGATGATCTGACGATCGAAACGACCGGGGCGCAGCAACGCTGGGTCGAGGATGTCGGGGCGGTTGGTGGCTGCCAAGATGACGATGCCCTCGGTCGCTTCGAAGCCGTCCATCTCGGCGAGCATCTGGTTGAGCGTCTGCTCACGTTCATCGTGGCCGCCACCCATGCCGGCACCGCGCTTGCGGCCGATCGAGTCGATCTCGTCGACGAAGATGATGGCCTTGCCCATGCGCTTGGCCTGCTGGAAGAGGTCACGGACGCGGCTTGCGCCGACACCGACAAACATCTCCATGAAGTCGGAGCCGGTGACGCTGAGGAAGCCGACGCCCGCTTCTCCGGCGACTGCTCGAGCGAACAGGGTCTTGCCCGTGCCCGGAGGACCCACGAGGAGGATTCCCTTGGGCACGCGTGCACCGATCTCATGGAAACGCTCGGGCATCCGCAGGAAGTCGACAACCTCGGTGATTTCCTGCTTGACGCCGGCGTATCCGGCGATGTCGTCGAACGTGGTCGATGGACGGCTGGAGTCGTAAGCCTTCGCCTTGCTCTTGCCGATCGACATCACGCCACCCATTTGGCCCTGGGCACGGCGCTGCATCCAGACAAAGAACAACACGATGAGGCCCAATGGGAGCATGATCGACAACAGCCCGAACAACCAGTTGTTGCTCGGCGGGATGAACTTGAATTTGACGTTGTTCTCGAGCATCAAGGCTTCGTCAGCCTCCGACACGCCGCGCTCACCGCCACCCGAGGTGTTGTAATTGTCTTCGTTGGTGAACTCGCCGGTGATCTTGCCGCTGCCGGTGTTGATCTCAGCGGTGGCGATGTTGCCGTCGATGACTTGCTCGCGCCACTCGGAGTATTCGAGTGATTCGCCGTTGTTGCTGGGCCATAACGTCGGCACGAGGATGACAGCAGCCAGCACGCCGATCATTGCCCAGATCGTCCACTTCGGCCATGTGCCTGGCCCTTTGGGAGTGGAGCCGTCCGGATTCAGATCATTGCCCGAGCCGTTGTTCGGCGACTTGTTCGAGTTGGCGTCCTTGTTGCTCTTCTGCTGGCCGCGGCCGCGGCCAGGAGGCGGCGGGGGCGGAGGAGGGGGCAGGTTGCTCATTGCGCCATGATACGGCAGGACAGCGGTCATGCCAGATCGTGGTGTGCGACAGGATGCACACCGACGCGAAACGTTCGCGAAAGGCGGCTCCTCATCCCACCTCACCAAGGGTGACGGTTTGCCGTTGTGAACGCAGCATCCACGCGCGTGACGCGCGAAGTTTCGCGCGAGGGGTGACCATCCACCACTGAGCGGGCTGCTCGTTCTACGATTTTCTCATGACGTCACGTGCAGCAGTTGGGGCTCGCAAACTCACCAATCACTACACCGGCGAACACGTTCGTCCGGCCGTTGCAGTGATCTCCAATCGTCAGTGCACGCGCACCGGCTGTTCTGAGCGTGCCGAAGTGACGCTCACCTACGACTACGGGCAATCCCGCGCCTGGCTCGAGGTGCTGTCGGCCGAGCGCGATCCGCATACCTACGACATGTGTGCGCGTCATGCTGAGCGCCTGTCGGTGCCGTCCGGCTGGCACCTCGACGATCGCCGGCCGTCCCGGCATCTCGACCTCGTCGCTTCCTGACAGCGGCCAGCTGCGCCGGTCCCGGCGTTGCGAGAAGCCTTGATTGTGCAGGCTCAACTTCGTCGCCGAGCCCCTTGGCCCCAACGAATCGTGAGCGGCCGCCAGAGGACCGAATGACGAAACTTCCGGACAGCGCAGACATGACGCGGCCGCAGAAGTCCGAGGACGGTGCGGCGCAGTTAGCGTTTCGGCGATGACTGGACCGGTGCAGCCCTCCGCTGGGGGATTCGGTGTGCGCGATGCGATCCATCCGGCCGAATCGTCGCCGCCCATCGATGCCAAGACCGCGGTGTTCGCCTTCATCGCCGCGTGGTTCGCCGCACAGGTGCTGTCGGTCATCATGCTCGGCGTCTTCGGTGAGACCGGGGGATCGGACACGCCGATTGGGGTTCTGGCCGTGGTGTTGTGTGCCGCGTGGTTTGCCTACGTCAGCGGCATGTGGATCGTGTCGGCTCGTCACGGCACCGCCGACCCCGTCGAGGACTTCGGTATTCGGGTCTTGCCGATTGATCTGCTCGGACTGGGCATCGGCGTGCTTGCCCAGCTCGTGGTCATCCGCGTCGTGTATCTGCCGCTCGGGGCCCTGTGGCCAGGGACGTTCGCCGATGACGAGTTGCGGCGAAATGCGGAGGGGCTCGTCGACCGAGCCTCAGGTGTGACCACCGTCGTGCTCTTTGTCCTGGTCGTGTTTGGTGCGCCGATCGTCGAAGAACTCTTCTACCGCGGGCTGCTCCAACGCTCGCTACTTGCTCGCTTCAATCACGTGGTCGTCGTCGTTGGCGTCGCGGCCTTGTTTGCCGCCATCCACCTCCGCCCAATCGAGTACCCGGGTCTCTTTGTCTTCGGCCTGATTGTCGGTGTGGCCGCGATGCTCACCGGACGTTTGGGCATGTCGATCATGGCGCACATCGGGTTCAACCTGACCGGATTGTTGCTCGTGCTGTGAACAATTGCGAGCTGCCACCTCGGTCGGCGTCGTCTTTGTCAGAATGGACACCCTGTATGACGATCACCTGCGACTGCATCGCGGCGAATGCCGCTCGAACTGGTGACCGAGCCAGATGACTGACGACATGACGACGCGTCGGCACGACGACGCTGGCGATGAGCCGCAACAAGATGTTGGTCCCGATCGGATCGGGGCGGGACCGGGCGCAGACGGTGAAGCTGCCGACGAAGTCGAGTTCGACGACCTCGACATCCAACTCGACCATCAGCTGCGAGACGACGGCGTGCAGCGCATTGACTCACGCGATCGCCAAGTGGCAGAAGACGTTGACGAGACGTTGATCGTCGACGATGTGGTCAGCGACAGCTTGGTCGCCGACCCAATCGTTCCGACGCTGGCGCATCGCATCGGCCAGCGGATCGTCCGGCGCCCACTCGCCTGG
>JABJAB010000012.1 GCA_018666235.1 Ilumatobacter sp. | reverse complement strand
GCAGCGACCTGGGCGTGATCGGGGCCAGCCGGGTTCAGCCGTTTGTCCGGCGACCCGGCACTGAAGAAGTGGGCCTGATTCGGCAGCTCGTCGAGGAGGCCGTTGCGGACGACCATCAGCCCCTGATGCACGGAGTAGGTCTTGTACAAGCTGAACAGGTACACGTCGGCGTCAAGCGCTGCCACGTCGGGGATCGTGTGCGGAGCGAACGACACACCGTCGACGATGACCCGGGCACCGACTGCGTGAGCAAGTTTGGTGATCCGTGCAATGTCATTTTCCTGACCGACGATGTTCGACGCGTGAGGCACCGTGACGAGGCGTGTCCGGGGTGTGATCAGGGCCTCGAACTCCTCGATGTCGAGCAGTCCCGTTGCCGGGTCCATGCGCCACTCGTGCATCGTCAGACCGAGACGTGAGGCCATCCGTCGAACCACACCCGTGTTCGCCTCGTGATCTTGGTTGGTGACAATGACCTCGTCGTCGGGTCCGAGGATCTGCCCAAACGCATCGGCCAACACGAACGTGTTCATCGACGTCGATGGCCCGAACACAATTTCGGGACTCGCGACGCCAAGCGCTTCAGCCCAGCGGGCACGGGATCGGTCCATCTCCTCGCCGGCACGCTTCGACGAGGCGAATCCGGCGTAGGGCTGCACCTTGGTTTCGGTGTAGTAGCTGGTCAGGGCATCGATGGTTTGGCGGCAGGCAAACGATCCACCGGCATTGTCGAAAAAAGACTGTCCGTCATTGATCGATTGAGCGAAGGCAGGAAACTGGCTCCGGACCCAGTTGAGATCGATCACATCAGTCACCCAATCAACGTACCCTGCGCCGTGCCCTGAGGCATTTCGTACACGATCAGTCAGTGAAGGTGACCGGGGCGCGGCGGGAGCGGTCGACGGCGAGTTGGAGGACGTCGGGCCGCGAGTAGTGGCCCGCCGGATCGAAGTTCTGGCGTTCAGCGCGGACCTGCCCGCGATCAAGGTCGGCGTAGATGATCGTCTCGGAGTGCTTGTCGGCCTCGGTGATCGTCGTGCCGTCGGGTCCGACGATGATGCTTCCGCCGCTCGCCCATCGAGTACCGACTTCGAGCATCTGCCCGAGCAACGGAAAGTCGGCGGAAATGTCCGCCTCGCGCAGCACGGCGCCCGCGCTCACGACAAAAACGCGACCTTCGCGAGCGACGAAGCGGCTGATGTCACCAGACGTCTCGGGTGATCCTGGCCACGTCGCGATGTGCACCTGCGGACCCTGGGCCCACATCGCCGCCCGAGTGAGCGGCATCCAATTCTCCCAGCAGTTGAGACCGGAGACGCGCACGGTCCCTTCGTCGACGGCCACATCGTGGACACGCAGTCCGTTGCCGTCGCCGTCAGCCCACATCATTCGTTCTCCGTAGGTGGGTTTGAGCTTGCGGTGCACGCTGACGATGCCGACCGCAGGGTCGATCGCAACGAGCGAGCAATAGATCGAGCCGCCCGACTCAGAACGTTCGGCGACGCCCAGGTAGACGAAGATCCCAAGCTGGCTCGCCACGGACACCACCGTGTCGAGATCGCCGCGGGCGATGTCGACCGCATTGTCGAGATAGATCGCGTAGGCGGCTTTCTGATCGGCGTCGTTGAACGTGGAGGCATCGGTGAAGTCAGCCCACGCGGGATAACCAGGGACAAAGGTCTCGGGGAAGGCAACAAGCTGGGCACCGTTGGCCGCGGCTTCGCCGAGAGTGTCGAGCACCTTGTCGAGCGTCGCCGCCCGGTTCATGAACACGGGTGCGAGTTGTGCTGCGGCGACTCTCATCAGTCGCGAACCTAGCGAGGTCGACACCGGCAGACTGTCAATGCCAAGCTGAAGAGATGGACATCGATGTTGCCTCGGTCGACCACGCGCTCAGCACCACACGGGCGGTACGACGACGACTCGACCTCGAACGCGAGGTTGACCAGCAGATCATCCTCGACTGCATCGACGTCGCCGAGCAAGCGCCGACGGGTGGCAATCTGTCGAGCCGACGCTGGCTCCTTGTCCGCGACCCGAAGATCAAGGAAGGTCTCGCCGAGATCTACCAGCGCGGCGCCGGGCAATGGATGGTCAGCGCCGCCAATCGACTCGCCGGAAGTGGTCACCCGCAAGAACGCAACATGGCCTCCGCCGCCCACCTCGCAGAACATCTTGCAGAAGTTCCCGCAATCGTGATTCCTACGATCATCGGACGACACGACGACAGTGGTCGACCTGGCCTCTTCGACTCAGTCATTCAGGCCGGCTGGAGTTTCTGTGTGGCGCTGCGGGCGCGCGGTCTTGGCACAGCGTGGGTCACGGCCGTGCTCGCCGAGCAAGATGCCGTCAAGGAGCTGCTCGGCATCCCCGACCACATGACCGAGATCGCGATGTTCCCGGTCGCCTGGACCAAGGGCACCGATTTTTCCCCTGCGCCGCGTCATCCTGCGCGGTCGGTGACGTACTTCGACAGCTTCGAACGTACCTTCGAGTCGGGTCCGAGCGATCCCGTGCGTCTGGCTGATGGCCCGGGCACGATTGCCGAGATCGACATCGACGCTCCGCCCTCCGCCATCTGGCCGGTGATCACCGACATCAACCTGTCGGCCGCCTATTCGCCAGAGTTCCAGGGCGCAGAATGGGTCGACGCTGACGCGCCGATCGGTGTGGGGTCGTCATTCGTCGGCACCAACCACAACGATGCGTTCGGCGAGTTCAAGGTCCCATCGTTCATCGACACGTTCGACGAGAACGTGTCGTTCGGTTGGCGGACCTCAGACGTTGGCAACCCTGGGGCACGATGGCGATTCGATCTCGAGTCGACGGGCTCGAACACACGGTTGCGCTACTCGATGATCCTCGGTCCTGGGCCATCAGGCCTCACGATGGCGATCGAGTCGATGCCCGACAAGGAAGACCGCATCATCAACCGGCGGGTGCGCACTCAGCACACGGCGATGCTGCAGGTGGTGGCCGGCGTGAAGAGAACGGTCGAAGCGGCAATCTGAGTCCCACGTTGACGACACCGTGAACCAAAAAGCCCCTGGCAGCGTTGCGACCAGGGGCTTTGATGGTGGAGACGATGGGAATCGAACCCACGACATCTTGCTTGCAAAGCAAGTGCTCTGCCAACTGAGCTACGTCCCCAGAGGCACCCACACGATAGCGGCCCCACACGATCTCCCACCCGCGACGTTTCGGCGGCAATCTCGGGGCGATATGCCGCGGAATGCTGAGCTGAGCGCACCGAGATCGTTCATCCTCGGTGTCTGCGTCAGTCGTCTTTCAACGCGACGGCGTTCGGAGTCACGTTCATCTTCGGCTCGTACTCGGCCAACGCGACGTCACGGGCGTCGGATCGAATCGTTGCGCGGAGTACACCGCGACACTCGTCGCAGGGCCCGTAAAAGTCCTCGGTGACGGTCGATTGACAACGCGGGCACGCAAACTCCATTCCTCCGACGTTACAACGCGTACGATCCAGAGCGATGTCCGACTCGCGTCCGCCGATTTTCGACGATGGCGGCGGACTGCCCGATGTCGATCGCAGCAGACGCCGCACCGACCCCGGTGGCCCGGGCTCCGCCGAGAAAACGGTGTGGGACAGTGACGACGATGATTGGCATGGCCCGAACTATCTCGCGCGACGCGCAATCGTCGTCGCCCTGGTGGTCGCGGTCATTGCGGTCGCGGCCGTCCTGGTCGGTCGCATCATCGGCAGCGACGACAGCGGATCTGGGTCAGGCTTTGGCAACGCCGACTGGAACAACGTGGTCACGGTCGACAACAACTCGGGCACCGTCGTCGTCACCAATGCACAGGGTGAGGAGACCAACCGCTTCCGCTTCGGGCTCTCGTCACTGGCCGACACCGAGGTCATCGGTAGCACGCTGATCAGCGTCGATGCCGATGCGTTGGCTGTCGTGCCGCTCGACGCTGAAGCCGAGATCACGATTGCCGATGACGTCACCACCGTCGAGATCGCGTCCACCGGCACGTTGCTCAGGCCCTCGGGGAGCGCGCAGACCGTTGTCGCCCAGAACACATCATCGGAACGGCTGGTCATGGTGCACGGCCCGACCGGCGAAGTCATTGACACGTTGGCCACTGACCCAGTTCCTGGCGCGCGCTACGACCTCGCCAACGCACGAACTGAACCGGATGGACGCCACGTCCTCGTCACGGACACCGGCAACTTTCAAAGCGTTCTCTTCTCCTTCGATCGGAACGGACCGTCCTTCTTCCCTGGCCTTGCGCTCGCGGTCAACAACGACATCGTCGTCACGGCGGTCAACGTCGGAACCAACGCCAACGTCGCAGTATTCGACCACGCAGGTGAGCCGGGCGTGTCCGCCCGCACCTCCTCGGTCCGCGCGGGCATGATCAGCAGTGACAGGGTCATCCTCGTCGGCATCGACGGTGACGTGCTCGGGCTCGCACTCAGCGACGGTGACATCACCGAACTCGGCAGCCTGTCGATCGGAACAGTTGAGTTCGGCGACGTGGCCACCCGCGGCGACCGTCTCGTCGTGGTCGGTGAACTCGGCACTGCGTTGATCGACGCGGACGGCACGATCGTCACGGAATTGCCTGGCGCTCGACCCACAACGTCGGGCGTCGACGAACTCGCTCCACGTCGTACGACCTGCCTGACCGTGGAGCGCGAAACTGCCGGCGAGCTTGCAGTGATCGACTTCGAGACGGGAACGGTCGGAGCCGAAGCGTTGGCCAGCTCTGACGTGCTTGGCACCGTCGACGGATGCCAACCAATCGTTCCAACATCGGCCGGCTATCTCTCGCTCACCGCTGAGGCAGTGAGCCCAGTGACTCTCGTCGGTGATGTCATCGCCATCTCACCCGACGGCGGAACGATCGGCGTGGAACGGGCTAACCGCCTCGAACTTCTTCCGCGGGTCACCGCGAACCCGACCGACGATGCAGACGCGATCGAGCCGGTGGACGTCGGACGCAGTGGCCGCCAGATCTTCTTCGCGGAGCTCTGACCCACATGAGTGACTCAGGCATGAATGATTCGGGCGCGAATGACCCCTTCATTGAGATCGATCGGGGCGACACCGTCTGGCGCTTTGAGCGCGAGTTCCTCACATCGAACTGGACGTGTCTGTTCGGCAACGGCTGCAAGGGCATCTTGCAAGAAGACGCGACCGAGTTGAACCAAGGCTGCTGCTCACTGGGTGCTCACTTCGGCGACGGCCCGGCCGGTCAAAATGAGGCAATGCAGGTGCAGGCCTATGCGGCGATGCTCGCATCATCCAACTTCCAGTTCTTCGACGCCGCACACGATCCCGAGAGCACCCCGGGCGCACTCAGCATCTACGGCGACGACGGCCGCACCCACACTCGCGTCGTCGACGGTGCGTGCATCTTTCTCAATCGGCCCGGCTTCGACGGGGGCGAGGGCTGCGCGCTGCACATCGCTGCACTCGAGTCCGCGGAGTCACCGACCGAATGGAAGCCCTCGGTCTGCTGGCAGCTTCCGCTGCGCATCGACTGGGAAGAGGTCGATGCCGACACCGAGACGGCAACCGTGCGTCGTTGGAGTCGCGCCGACTGGAGCACGCACGGTGAGACGATGGCCTGGTGCTGCACTGAGCGGTCCGACGGCGGTGAGGCGTACAGCGGCAGCGAGCAAGTCATCGACTCCCTGCGCGACGAACTCACCGCGCTCGCCGGTGATGAGGTCTACGTCGAACTCACCCGACGCCTCACAAACTGATCAAGCGCCCACCCAGTCGACAGATCGTCAGATGATGTTGATTGCGTCAAGCACCTGCTGCACGTTGACGTTGCCGACATCACCCGTGGTCGAGCCACGCCAATCGGTGCGCTTGGTTCCCCACGAGACGAAGTCATGTGCCGTGGTCTTGACGACCGGCGCATCGTCATCACAATGATTCGCAACGGTCCAACCGTCGGGGCCCGGTGACAGGCAGAAGCTGTTCGCACCTGGCCCGTCGAACACAATGTTGACCGGTTGGTCAGGCCCAGCCCCGAGCTCGGCGGCACACATCTGTGGGAGGCCCGCCAGCATCCACTCGACCGTTGCATGCAGCGCGTCTGGGTCGCGCGGCAGGATCGAGGCACGCTCGACGGCAGCGCCGATGTCGTGACGCAGATGGCAGTAGTGATCGAAGACGATGGCATTGGCCAAGATGTGGAGCGGGTGCGTCCCAAGGTCGCTGATCGGCACGACCATGTCGGCGGTCGGCGGTTCTTGCAGGGCAGCAAGAGCAGCGACGCCCTTCTCGCTCCACTCGTCATAGGCGGCGGACACCTGCTCAGCGGTCCAGTCGCGGCGGTCGCCCACCGGCACCTCGGCGGCCATCTCGGACTTTCCGCTGTCACCGACGTCGATTGTTTCGGGCGCGGCGATCTGCTGAAAGACGGCAGCCATGTGCTGGGCAACGTCTTGCACGCGCCACCCACCGCAACCACTGGCCGCTTCCCACTCATCGGGGGAGAGGGACGCGAAGATCCCCTTTGCTCGGTTGACCTCAGTCTGGAGTGCGGCGATGGCGGCCTGTGTCATGACGTCCAGCATGACACGGGTAACGAATCCGTGCGTGAGGCAACGGGTCCACTGCCGCGACGACGAGCGCTGCGTGAAGCGGATGCATCATCACCGGGATTACGGTCGCGACATGCGCGTCGACATGATGACCGGCCCGAAACCACTCCAGCAGATGGGTGGACTGGCGAACGCCACCAAGGCTGCGGGCTTCGACGGCATGCTGTTCACCGAGGGAGGCCGCACGGCGTTTCCAGCCGTCACGGCAGCGGCGCTGGCCGAGCCTGACCTTCACTACTCGACCGGGATCGCCGTTGCCTTTCCGCGCAGCCCGATGATCTCCGCCCAGGTCGCCTGGGAACTCCAGGAAGCGACCGGCGGTAACTTTCGCCTCGGCTTGGGCACGCAGGTCCGGACCCACATCGTTCGACGCTACGGCGGCGAGTTCGAACGGCCCGGCCCGCGTCTCCGGGACTATGTACTCGCAGTGAAGGCGTGTTTCGCCGGCTTTCGTGGCGAGCAGCTCGATCATCACGGCGAGTTCTACGAGCTCACGTTCCTCAACGCGCAGTGGAGTCCGGGCGCGATCGACCTTCCGGACCCTCTCGTCGACATCGCCGCGGTGAATCCCTGGATGTTGACCATGGCGGGCGAGGTTGCAGACGGTGTGCACGTGCATCCCATCGCCGAACCGGGCTACATCGATCGCCACGTGATCCCGTCGGTGGCAGCGGGCGCCGCGAAGACCGGCCGCTCACCCGACGAGATCGCACTGATCGTCCCGGTGACGACCATCGTGGGCGACTCTGATGAAGAGATTGCTCGCGATCGCGCGGCCGCCAAGCAGATGCTGTCGTTCTATGGCTCCACGCCTAACTACGCGTTCATCTGGGACGAAGCCGGCTTCGAAGGAACAACCGCGCGAATCCGCGACAAACAGAAGGCGGGCGACTTCGCCGGAATGGCCGCAGAAATCACCGACGACCACCTCGCCACGTTCTGCACCGAGGCCAGTTGGGACGGCCTCGCTGACGCGCTCACACAGAAGTACGCCGCGACGACCGAGCGACTCGTGCTCTACAACGCTGGCAACGAGACACCCGAACGCTTCGAGAAGTACGGCACTGTCGCACAGCTCATCACCGCCGCGACCGGGTGATGAGCGCCCAGTCCGTTCTCAACTCAGGGTGAAACCGAGACTCAAACGGAGACTCAAACCGAGCCGAGGACACGATCGGTGTAGGCGTTACGGAACGTACCGGTCGGGTCGAGCTTGCGGCGAAACGCCTGGAACGCATCCCACTCGGGGTAACGATGGGCGAGCGTCGCGGCGGTCTGATAGTGCAGCTTGCCCCAGTGCGGTCGTCCGATGTAGTCGTTCATGATCTGCTCGACGCCCTGGAAGTAGGCCTCGTACGGGACTCCGATGTACTGGTGGACAGCAATCCAACCCGACGCACGACCGTTGCCGGTCGACAGTGGAATGTCGTCAGCTGCCGAGCATCGAACTTCGATCGGGAACATTGGCTTCACCGGCAGCGTCTTCACCAGCGCCTCGATGCGGCCGAGCGCGTCAGGCACCGCGTCGAGCGGCACGCCGTACTCCATCTCAAGGAATCGCACCTTGCGCGGGCTCGCGAAGATCCGATCGCTTCGATCAATCAGTTCACGCTCCGACGCGGCCGACATGACGAGCTTGGCGACTTTGGGCGCCATCTTCGGGAAGCGACGGCCGACCCGGCACACCGTTCCGAAGGCCAGGTTCTCACCGATCCACTTGTCTCGAATGTAGGCCGCCTTCGACTGCGGCGCGGCCGGCGCATCAGTCACGGTGTTGCGCTTCACCTGGCATCGACGAGCGCCGGGCATCATGTAAAACTCAACGTGATCCGTTGAGTGCATCACGGTCCGGAAGTCGGCGATTACATCGTGCAGCGGTTCGATTGTTTCGACAGCGTGCAGGTTGAATGCCGGCACGCAACGCAGCGTCACCTCGGTGAGGATCCCGAGCGCGCCGACACTCACGCGGGCAATCCGGAGCAATTCTGGGTCGTTCTGCTCGTCGGCACGCATGATCGTGCCGTCTCCGGTGACCATTTCGAGGCCAACAATGCGGGTCGAGATGTTGCCGAGCCCGGCGCCGGTGCCATGCGTGGCGGTGGCCGTTGCGCCGGCAATCGACTGATAGGCAATGTCACCCAGGTTCGGGAGTGCCAGCCCACGACTCGCGAGCTCGTTGTTGAGCGCATGGATCCTGATGCCGGCCTGCACGGTGACGTCGTGGCCGTCGGTACTCAGCACCTGCTTCATCGCGTCGAGCGAGACGAGATGTCCATCGGTCATTGCCGTGTCCGTGAATGAGTGTCCGCTGGCGATGACCTTGACGCGTTCGCCGGCCGCATGGGCAGCGGTGACGATGCGGACGATGTCGGCCGTCGACGTCGGCTCATGCACACCCATCGGGTGACACCGCTGATTGCCGGCCCAGTTGCGAGTAGGAACGCTCATCACCCGAGCGTAGGTCTCGCGTCGAGTTACTTCGGGGTCGGGACCAGGTGTCACGCTCAGCGAGTTCTGGGTCGACCTTGGTGACTGGCTGCCGGAACCGCCAGTCGGTTGCTAGAAAGCAGGCATGGCCGATCTGTTCAGCAACGAGCCGATCCCGACCGATCAACTCCCCCGACTCGCTGACGACGCATTCGTACCCGTCGACCCCCGCTATCTCCAAGTGAGTCTCACCGGCCTTGCGCTGACAGCAACGGTCGTCGCAACTGGCACGGTGGTCCTCGCGACGCAGTCCGAGTGGAGTGTTCTCGCGCTCCTCATCGGCAGCGCCGCCTTGCTGGTGCTGGTGCTGGTCGCGGTGATGCGCGTGTTCGAGGTTCGGCGACTCGCCTATCAACTCCGCGAGCACGACCTCTCGCTGAGAAGTGGCGTGATCAGCCACCGAGTCGAATCACTGCCATTCAGTCGTGTCCAGCACGTCAACATCCACCGCGGCCCAATCGAACGATCGCTGGGCCTCGCCACGCTGCAGGTGAGCACGGCGGGCCCCGACATCAGCATTCCCGGCCTGGCTCGAGCGGACGCCGAGCGGATCAAACTCCTCGTCACCGAACGTGCCGACGCCGTGGTCGACGACGACCCCCCAGCACCCTCGCTCCCACCACCACGACCTCCGACGGGATGATCGACCTCTCGGTTCCGCAACGGCAGTCGCCCTTGGCCATCGTGTTCCTCGGTCTGCGCATTCTTCGTTCATTGGGCATCGCGCAAATCGTCATCGTCGTGCTGTTCATCATGCGCGCACCGTTCAATGGAGCGCTGAGCGTGCTGCCCTTCGTGATCATCGTCGCCTTCGGCGGATTCTCGGCGTTGGCGTGGTGGCGATACACCTTTCAGGTCCTCGACGATGAGTTGGTCGTCACCAAGGGCATCGTGCGTGTGGTCCGTCTGAACGTGCCCATCGAGCGAATCCAGAGCATCGCCATCGAACAACAGTTGCTGCACCGGCTGACCGGTCTGGTCAAGGTCGCCGTTGACACTGCAGGCAGCAATGAGGCGGAGTTCTCGATTGATGCAGTTGCTCGACCGGTGGCTGAGGAGCTGCAGCGCCGGGCCGTGACGGCTGTTCCCACACCGGTGAAGATCGGTAGTGCACTCCCTCCACCCGTGCTGGCCGAGGACCGCGTGGTGTTCACCCACGACGGGCGCCGGCTGTTGGCGATGGCACTCACGACGTGGCCGCTCACCGGACTGCTCGTGCTTGGTCCCCTGCTTGCGTTCGGAGGCGACTTCTTCAACCGACTCCCCGACGTCGGGCTCGGCGATCAGCCGTTCCGCTGGTGGTGGGTACCCGTCGGTATCGCTGGCTTCATCGTGTTCAGCATCGTGTTCAACATCATCCGGGTCTTCCTCCAGGATTGGGAGCTCAGCCTGCGGGCGAGCGCCACGAGCCTCCGCCGCACCTCAGGCCTGCTGTCGAGAACAAGCACGGCGAGCAGCGTCGATCGCATCCAAATGGTGACGAGCGCGCAGAACCCGCTCCAACGACGGGCCGGGCTGCGCGGCATCGAACTCGCGACCGTCGGTCAGCGCAACCTGTCAGTCGATGGGTGTGACGATGCACAGTTCACGACGGTGCTGACTCTGGCTGCGGTCACGCCGATCGAGGAGCTGCTACTCGACCGACGGATTCATCCTGCCGCGGTCTGGCTGGCTGTTCGTAACGCCACCGTGGTCTGCGCGTTGCTGACCGGAGCACTCTTCTGGCTCATCGGCTGGTGGTCACCGCTCGCCCTCACTCCCATTCCGCTCGTCTGGGCGACCACACGACTCCACGTCGCCAACTTCCGATGGGGGCTCGGTCAACAATTGGCCAGCTCGAGCCACGTGCTCTCGTTGAGGACCGAGCAGGCAGTGCTCCACAAGACGAATGCCGTCACGGTGACTCAGTCGATCTTCGAACGCCGCCGTGGATTGGGCCGGGTGCAGCTGATGACTGCATCCGGCGCAATCTCCATCGGGATGATCCCGATCGAGGAAGCGCACGCTGCCCGCGACACAATTCTCCATGCGGTCGAGATCGACACACGGCCCTGGATCTGAGCCCGCCTACCGACCCGCTGGACTCCGAGTGACGATCGCGAAGGTCAACAGAAACAGCCCGGCCGATCCCGTAAGGGCAATGGGCAAGGTGCTCCACTGCGCCACAGCACCGAGCGCCACGCCGCCGGCGATCTCGCCGACCGATTCAGCCTGTCCGAGGAACGACTGGACGGTGGCGCGCACGTTGCTCGGCGTCCGGCGGTTCACCCAGATCGTTGCCACCGCCGGGATAATTGCCCAACCGATTCCCCGCACGACAAAGGTTCCAGCAATGCCCACCCACACGTTCGGCGCCCACGCCAACACGATCGTCCCTGCCACGGCAAGCCCGACGCCCCAGAGGTAATAGCGCCGAGGCGCGCCGGCGCCACCGACTCGCGTCTCAATGAAACGCAGAGCAAGAACACCCGCGAGCAACCCGACGACACCAAGCAGGGTGAACCACACGATGGGGTTCGCAGTCTCGGGAAAGCCAAGATCGATCAGCCGTCGGTTGAACAGCCGATCGACGGCTTCAGCACCACTGTTCAGCGTCAGCGTGGCACCCAGCACGAGGAAGATCTGCGTGTCGTGGCGCGCCAAGCTCACGCCTTCTTTGAAGATCGCCTTTGACTCGGCAAAGCGGTGTTCGGTCACCGGTGTGAAGTTGTGTTCGGTAAACAGCAGCGCGACAAACAAGCCGAGCGCCAGGCGGATCAGCCCCATCACGATCATCGCCGTTGCAAGATCGGTTGCCCAGGCCAGCACCCCGGAAGCTGCCAGACCGACGACCCCGCCGAGGAGTCGCCACCGCTCACGGCGGGCGAGAACCTGATCGATGCGCAACGGGTCGTTGAGTTCGTCGGTGATCCACGCCACGTCAGCGCCGCTCATGAACGTGAACCCCACGCCCCAGGCGACCTGCGTGAGTAAGAGTGGAACGAAATCGGTGGTCAGGCCGACCGCGGCAAACGCCAACCCCATGATCACGTGCGAGATCACAATCGAGCGCTTGCGGCTGAGGGTGTCGGCGACAACGCCCGTCGGGATCTCAGCGATCAATACGGCGACTTCGAGCGCCGTTCCGAGCAGCACCAACTGCAGCGGTTCGAGGTCTGCATCGGTGACGAAGTAGATCAGCGCGGCGAGGCCATACCCGCGAAAGGTTGCGCTCGACAGCGCGGTCCACCACAGGAAGACCGGGACCGGGTCACGCGTTGCCACCCGCGCGACCGTACGTCATCATTCCATCGCGCCTGCACAGCCAGTGACGTCGATCCCTCTGATCTCGTCAATCTCGATGTGTACTTCTTCGATTAATGGGGAGTGGACACCTCTGTGGCTTGTTCCAGTACCTCGACGGCGCGCTCAAGCTCGGTGATCGTCGTGGTGCAGTGCACCGAAAGACGCAGCAACGGCGGCAGGTTCCGCCGCTCCACGTCGTAGCGCGATGAGCCGACGAACGTGACCGACGCGTTGACGCCGGCACGGCCAAGCGCTGCCTGCAAGTTCGCCGAGGAGACGGACGGCGTTGCGGTGGTCACGATGCCGGATTGCTCGATGCCTTCGTCGTAGATGGTCATCCCGATGTCGGCGAGCATCACGCGGAGCTGCGCTGCTCGTTCGGTGATCGTTGCCTGGATCCGATCGACTCCGATCTCGAGAGCGACATCAACAGCGGCGCCAAGACCGAGCCAACCGGCATGGCTGTACTCCCAGTATTCGAAACGTTGCGCACCGTCGGCGAACGTGTAGTCGTCGGTACTCGACCAGTCCGCTCCATGGTGGTCGGGCTGCGACGGAGTCACCCGGTCGAGGATCGCCGTGCGGGCGTAGAGGAATCCTGTGCCGCGCGGACCACGCAGGAACTTGCGGCCGGTGGCAGAGAGGAAATCACAGCCGATTTCATCGACGTCGACGATGCGTTGCCCAACGCTCTGGCATGCGTCGAGGAGGTACGGCACCCTCGCGGCATTGGCGAGACGACCGACCTCGACAGCGGGGTTCACCAAGCCACCGTTCGTGGGGACGTGCGTCAACGAAATCAGTGCGACGTCGTCGGCACGCTCGAGCCGCTGCGCCAACGCGTCAACCGACACCTGGCCGTCTTCATCGCTCGGCACCCGATCGATCACGATGCCGCGCGTCTTGGCAGCATGGATGAAGGCAATGGCGTTGGCGCCGTATTCGTGATCGTGCACGATGATCCGTTGACCCCGCTCCATCGGAATCGACCAGAACGCAGCATTCCAGGCCTCGGCGGCACTGCCGAACCGAGCAATCTCCGACGACTCCGCCTCGATCATTCGGGCGATCGACGATGCCACGTCCGCGTCAGCATCGACCATCACATTGGCGGCTTCATAACCACCAATCGTTGCCTCGAGCTGGAGGTGTTCGACCTGCACATCGAGAACCCGCTGGTCGGGCAACGATGATCCACAGTGATTGAGATGGATCAGTGTGTCGGTACATCCGGGCGTGGAACTGCGCACGTCTGCGATCTCGTTCTCGGTCAGCGGCACAGCGAGCGGCACAGTCACCGGCTCGACGCTACAAGCGACGCGGCGACCCGGGTCGAACCCCGGGCCGTCGGCCGAGCACGCTGATCGTGCCGCTCAGGCGAGTGCGTCGAGCAACGCGTTTTCCACCACTTCGGTCAGGGCCGGGTGAATGTAGAGGACCGATTGCGCGATGTCTTCGGCCCTCTGGTCGAACTCCATTGCCTGGATGATCGGCTGAATCAACGTGGCGGCCTGCGGGCCCAGGATGTGCGCGCCGATGATCAAGCCCGTCTCTGAGTTGACGAGCACCTTTGCGAAACTGGTCTCATCCACGATCGCCCATCCGTAGGCCGTGCCGGCATAGTCACGCTTGCCCACGGTGAACGGAACGCCTTGCGCTTCGGCGTCTTGCTCGGTGAGGCCGACGCTGGCCACCTGGGGGTTGGAGAACACGGCACCGGGCACGGCCTTGTAGCTCTGGCGGCGAATCTTGTCAGGGTTCGCGATGTTCCAGAACGCGACGGCTGCCTCAGCGTTGGCGAGGTGCTTGAGTTGATAGCTGTTGGCGATGTCGCCAATGGCCCACACCCCTTCGACATTGGTGGCCATCGTGTCATCGACCACCACGGTGCCGTGGTCGTGGCACTCGAGCCCACCGCTCTTCACGTCGAGCAGATCGCTGTTCGGTTCGCGTCCAGTAGCAACCAACAGTTCGTCGACCACGATCTTTTCTCCACCGTGAGTGATCACGATGCCATCGTCGTTGCGCTCGACTTTGGTTGGCACATGCCCCATGCGGAGATCAACGCGTTGGGAGAAGATCTCCGTGAACCGTTCGGCGACGTCATTGTCGAAGCCGCGCAAGAGACCGTTGGAACGATTCATCATCGTCACCTCGCTGCCGAGGGCCGAGAAGACGTGGCCCATCTCGACAGCGATGAAGCCGCCACCGATGATCCCGAGACGCTTCGGCAGGTCGGGCAGCCGCATGATCGTGTCGGACGTGTGGAACCCGGTCTCGGCCAAACCCGGGATTGGCGGCGTGACCGGTCGGGCACCCGCTGCGAGCAATATCTGCGGGGCGGTGAGGTGGCGTTGCGGGCCCTCGTTCATATCGACTTCAAGCAGCTTGTCGCCTGCGAAACGGGCGGTGCCCTCGAACAGGGTGACGTTGGGCGACCCAGTCGCGCGGTACTCGCGGCCACTGGCAGAGATCGAGTCGATGCGCCCGAACACGCGATCGCGAAGTGCCGCGAAGTCAACCCCGTTGTACTGCGTCTCGATGTTCAGCTTGCCCGAACGCTGCGCGGACAGCGCCGCGTCGGCAGGCAGGACGAACATCTTCGACGGAATGCAGCCGACGTTGAGGCAGGTGCCGCCGTACGTCCCCCGCTCGATGATGGCAATGTTCCAGTCGTTCATGTACTCAGGGATCGAGTTGCCTGAACCCGACCCCACGATGATCAGGTCGAATTGTTCGGTCTGCGTTTCAGTCACGCAGCGATACAACCACATCCCGTTTGCGTACCCACCATGGATCGCCGATGACACAACATGGGTGCGCAAACGAGACAGTGCGCCGGTCGGCGTGGCAGGGTGGGGCGATGTTCGAAGAACAGGCGGGCCAACAGGCAGGACGGTTGTCGGGAGACGGGTTCGTTCGGTGTAGTGACGGCCACGTTCGATGGGGTGTGTTCGGAGCAGCCGGTGTGGTGTTTGTCCTGCGCGAAAGCGATGGGCCGAAGGTCATGCTGCAGAAGCGATCGCAGATGGCCCACGAAGGCGGCACGTGGAGCTGCGCCGGCGGCGCGCTCGACCAGGGCGAGATGCCAATGGAAGGTGCGCTGCGCGAAGCCTCAGAAGAGGTTGGCGTCGTTCCGGGCACGCCGCGATTGCTCGGCGAGTACATCTTCAAGCCGGCCCTCGATTGGGCCTACACCACCGTCGTGGTCGAGGTCGACGAACGGTTTGGCAGCTCGATCAACTTTGAGACCGACGCAGTCGAGTGGTTTGCTCCCGCCGACGTCGAGCAGCTCGCTCTCCACGCAGGCTTTGCGGCAGCGTGGCCTCACCTCCGCCAGATCGTGCAATCCGCAGACTGAATCACACCGGGATCTGACCCCTCGTGCGACGCGGACAGATCAGCCGATGATGTTGGCGGCGCCGTTGTTCACACCGACAAGGTGGGTGTCGTCGGCAAAGCGGGACATGCGCCAGTTGCTGTCGATATCGACATGCCACTCGCTGACCGAAGTGTTCTGTGGGCTGGCGACCGGGAGCTGACGGAGATCGAAAGATGCTCCGGGCCAACGGCGGACCGCAGTCACCATGATGACGCCGCCATGGCACACGACCCACACCGTCTTGCCGCGGTACTCCTTCACAACCCGATCGGTTGCCGTCATCACGCGGTCGGCGAACACCAGACCTGACTCGCCGCCTGGCGACAGGGGGTTCTCCCAGTCACTCCATGGGGCGATGCCGTACTTCTCGGTGTACTGCGCGATCGTCAGGCCTTCGGCTTCGCCCGACGTGCGTTCCATCAGATCTGCGTGCTGTTCGGGCACCATGCCGAGCGGCTCGGAGATGATCTCGGCGGTGTGGACTGCTCGTTGCATCGTGCTGACCAACACTGCATCGGGCCGCATCGACTCGTCGGCCGCCAGTCGTGAACGAAGCGCTTCGGCCTGCGCGACGCCAAGATCGGTCAACCCGCCGCACGACTCCTGGCCGCTCAGCCAACCCTCGGCATTCGAAGCCGACTGGCCGTGGCGGATCAGAATCATGCGTGTCACGTCGCTCATCGCCCCAGCATGACATCACTGCCGCACACCGGTCCAGACGCCGTGCGAACAGGTGGAGGGCACAGCGGTCATAACATCATGTCCATGACCGACGCGGCGCTGACCACCACTGTCCGCACCGTGCAGGGCACCTGCCACCACGACTGTCCCGACTCATGTGGCTGGATGGTCACAGTAGAAGAAGTGCCCGACGCAGCGCCGGTCGCGGTGAAGCTCCGCGGCTGGTCCGAGCATCCGTATTCAGCTGGCGAGTTGTGCCCCAAGGTCAACCGATTCCTCGATCGGGTGTACAGCCCAGAGCGCCTCCTCCACCCACTGCGACGAGTCGGGCCCAAGGGCAGCGGCGAATTCGAGCAAATCACCTGGCACGAAGCGCTCACCGATATTTCCGCCAACCTGCATCGCGTCATCGACGAGCACGGCGCCGAAGCCGTCCTCCCCTACTCCGATGCCGGCAACCAGAGCTTGGTCTCACTCATGGGATTGAGCGGACGATTCTTCGGCCACATGGGAGCGACCAAACTGGTGCGCGCCATCTGCGGCGTCACAGTTGGCGCCGGCATGAGCAAGACCATGGGCTCACCGCGCGGCCTCGACCCAATGGAGCACGAACACAGCAAGCTCATCATCCTGTGGGGAACCAACACCCGACTCACCAATCGTCACCTCTGGCCGACGATCGAGACAGCTCGAGCCAACGGCGCGCGGCTCGTCGTGATCGATCCAATTCGCACCCTCACCGCTGACGCGGTCAACTCTGCGGTCGGTGACCAGTTCATCCAGCCGCTGCCCGGCACCGACATCGCCATGATGCTGGCCGTGATGCACGTGCTGATTCGCGACGGCCTCACCAACGATGACTGGGTCGCCGACCACACACTCGGCTTCGACGAACTGCGCGCCGCAGTGGCCGACTGGACTCCAGAACGCGCCGCCGAAGTCTGCAGTGTGGACGCCACCGTCATCACCCAACTCGCACATGACTACGCAACCATTCGACCGGCCGGAATCCGGACCCTGGTCGGACCGGAACACCACGAGAACGGTGCCATGTTCCACCGAACGCTGGCCTGTCTCCCCGCGCTCACAGGAGCCTGGGCCGAACGTGGCGGTGGATTGTCGAAAAGCACCGGAGCATGGACTGAGAGCAACATTGATGTCGACGCGATGCTGCGGCCGGACATGGAAGTAGGCGACGCACGCACACTGAACATGAGCCGCCTTGGAGAGATTCTGACGCACCCGCATGCTGGCGAAACTGACGGTCCTGGCATCCATGCCTTCATCAACTGGAACTGCAACCCGGTCGTGACCACGCCGAATGCCGAGGCAACGCGACGCGGTCTGCTTCGAGATGACCTCTTCACGGTCGTCCACGAACAGTTCATGACCGACACCGCGCGCTACGCCGACATCGTGCTGCCAGCAACAACGCAGATCGAAGCCGACGACATCGTGCTGTCATGGGGCTCACTGCACATCAACTACAACCACGCAGCGATCGACCCGCCCGGCGAAACGGTGAACAACACCGAACTCTTCCGGCGCCTTGCGGCTGCAATGGGCTACACCGAACCAGCGCTCTTCGACGACGACGACACGATCATGCGCGAGGCGCTCCCCGCCATCGATATCGATGCATTGCGCTCATCGGGTTGGCTCCGAGCGGATTACCCCGATGACGGTCGCCCCTTTGGCGACGGCGACTTCGACACGCCAACCGGTCGCGTCCACCTCGCGTCCGACGAACTCGAAGCGATGGGTCAACCCCGAATGCCGACCTACGTTGCACCGAACGAGGGGCCCGGTGGCGATGCCACCCTCGTTGCTCAATTCCCACTCCAGCTCCTCACCCCCAAGCATCACGCTCGATTCCTCAACTCGGGTTACTCCCATCTGCCGAAGCATGGGCCTGCCGAGGGTGGGCCGTTCGTCGAACTCTCTGCTGAAGACGCCGCGCATCGCCAACTTGCAGACGGAGACGTTGCACGCGTGTGGAATCACCGGGGGTCGATCGAAGTCCCAGTGAAAATCACCGAGCGACTGCGCCCCGGGGTCATCGCGATCCCATGGGGATGGTGGAGTGCACATCACTCAGATGGCAAGACCGTCAACGCACTCACCAACGACACCCTGACGGAGTGGGGCGGCGGCGTCGCGTTCTGGGACACGCTGGTCGAGGTGGGTCACCCCGCCTGATCAGAGCGGCGTATTCACCACTCGCAAGATCGTGGTCGTCGTCGTGATGTCGAGGCGCCGCGTGAACAACACCTGCACATCGCCCGTCGTCCCCAACAATTCATCGATGGAATCGACCAGCCCGGTGGCATCGGGTTGCACGGGCCCGGTGAGCTTCACGATGACCTGACCGTCGACGATTGTCAGGCCCTCCACCGCCACTTCGTTGACCGTGGCCCATGCTTCGACCTCGACCTCGACGGGACCGAACAGCACCTCGTCCCTTGTGGGTTCAGGCTCTCCGTTCGGGACATCCTCGCGCTTCAACCAGGTCAGCTGGACTTCCAACGTCTGCTCGAGCTCGGCGTCAAGACGTTCAATCAGTGACGCCACCGACGGCGCGTCACCGACACCACTTGCGTCGACACGCACGACGCCATCGGCAATGGTCAATGCGTCGCGTCGGCGACCGCTCGGTGGTGCGTCCTCGGCCAACCAGTCGTCGACGATGATCTCGACTTCAGCTTGCAACCGCTCTTCGTCGCTGACAATCGTGGTCGTCGGCACGGCGGTCGCGGTCGTAACGGCGCGCTGCACCTGATCCCATTCAGTCGACACGATTCGATCAGCGCCGAACTCTGCCTCCATCGCTTCGACCAATGCCGTCTGGTCGATGGGCGGCTCGAAGCTGCGCACCGACACCGTGATGCGCTCACCTTCGAACGTGATGTCGGGAGTGCGCGTTGCTTCCACCGGTCCCAACCATGTGGCGACGATCTGTTGTGCCTCGATCTCACGGTCACTCTGTTCCACGGCGGAGGTCGACGCTTGGAACAGTGGGATGGCGATCGCGACCACCACGATCAACACCATTGCCGAAACGGCCAGCGAACGAAGACCTGTCGTTGCAAGTCGCTTCGGCGGAACAAATCCCGTGATGACGAACACGACAGCGCCGGCGAGGATGATCGCGGCCAGGTTGGTCGTGTACAGCAACATCGCGCCGCGCGCGAATGTTGGGTTCCCTGCTTCGAGCGTGATGCCGACCGTTGCCAGCGGCGGAATCAACGCGACGGCAACGGCAACGCCAGGCAACGAACTCGACGTGTCCTTGCGCACCGTCGCATACGCGCCAGCGGTACCCGCTCCGAGCGCCACGACGAGGTCGCGGATGTCCGGGGCAACACGACTGGTGACCTCGCCAGGTAGCTCGCCGTTCATGAAGATCGCAGCGAGGACGTAGGAGAGCGCGATGGAACCAACAGTGGCCAACGCGACCACGCCGAACGAACGCAGCGCTTTGCGAAAAAGAGCCATCGAAATGCACGCTGCCGTCGCGAGAACAGGCGTCATCAAGGGCGCGAGCAGCATGGCTCCGATCACCACGGCAGCGGAGTCTGCAGACAAGCCCATGACGGCGACGATGACCGACAGCGTCGTCATCATCGCGAACCGGAACCCCCAGTGCTCTTGCCGCCTGATCGCAAGTTCCAACATCACGCGTTGGCGCTCTTCGGAGTCGAGATGTCGGTGCCACCACACGCGCGGTCGCTGCAAGGTGGTGAGTGACGGATCCTGGTCACTCGCGCCCGTGCCGGTGCTCGACGCAGCGCCTCGGGTATCAGTCATCGAGCCGAGGTTACGAAATGTGGAGCACGAATCAGCAGCGCCGGAGGTGCCAGCGTTCCCGTCTACGTTCAGCGACACCATTAACCTGGCCGAATGGCTGGGGAATTGATCTACGCATTCCGCGTCCTGCGCCTCCCGCTGCTCGATGCCGGCGGGGCTCCCATCGGGCGCGTCGAAGACCTGGTGGCTATTCCCGGCCGTCCAGGCGACGAGGACGAGGCCGGCATTCCACCGAAGATTGTGGGTTTTGTCGCCTCCAGCCAGCGCCGACGGATCTTCGTCAACGCCAATCGAGTGAGCGAGTTAAACGGCGACGGTGTGCGGCTGCAGAGCTGGGACGTCGATCTCAACCCGTTCAAGCCGCGCCCTGGTGAGGTCTTGATCAACGCCGAGCTCATCGATCGCAAGGTCGGCAACGAAACGGTCAGCGACATCGCCATGCAACCGAAGTCCGATGGTCGCTCATCATGGTGGGAGATCGACAAGGTTCGCCTGGCTTCGCGTAGCTCACTCCGACGCCGCCCGACGTACCGACTCGTCGACTACGAGCAAGTGCCGGCACTCTTCGACAAGCCGACTGAGATGCAGGCCGAAGCAGCCCGTCTCCGAGATTTCCATCCGGCTGAAGTCGCTGCGTTCGTGCGCGCGCTCAGCAGCGAGCAACGCCACCAGATTGCGGAAGCAATGGATGACGAGCGACTCGCCGACGTGCTCGAAGAACTGCCAGAGGAAGAGCAGGTTCGTATCGTCGAGAGCCTCGACCGCGAGCGGCTTGAAGGCGTCTTCGATGAGATGGACTTCGATGACCTCGCCGATTTGCTCGGCCAGATGTCGAAGACGCAGCAGGAACAGATGCTCGACGTCATGGACGACGACGATGCCGCAACGGTGCGCCGCCTGCTGTCGTACGAAGAAGGTACCGCCGGTGGCCTGATGACGCCCGAGGTGATCATCCTCGGTCCCACCGCAACCGTCGCCGAGGCCCTGGCACAGGTGCGTCACCCGGACTGGGTCGTCAGCATTGCTGCACAAGTTTTCGTGTGCAACGCACCGTTCAAGGCCCCGACCGGCAAGTTCCTGGGCATCGCGCATGTCCAGCGTCTGCTGCGCGAGCCGCCCAACATGGAGATCGGCCGCCTCCTCGACGATGTTCCCATCGTCAGCCCAGAGATCAGCGACCGCGAAGTTGCTGAACGTCTTGCCAGCTACGACATGCTCGCAGTCGCAGTGTGCGACCAGGCTGGTCGCCTGCTCGGCGCGGTCACCGTCGACGACGTGATCGACCGCATGCTTGGACCCGTGTGGCGCAAGCGGCAGCGCCCATCACGCACACCGGAAGTGAGCGCCACATGAGACGGCGCGAGAACCTCTCCGAACCGCGGTCGTCGCATCGCATCGGCGTGCAATACGACTCAGACGTCTTCGGGGCATTCGCTGAATCGATCGCGAACTTCCTGGGTACGGCGCGGTTCCTCGTCTTTCAAACGATCGTCATCGCGCTCTGGATCATCCACAACATCGCGGCGCCGGACCGATTCGTCTTCGACTCCTGGGCACGTGGTTTCGTGCTGCTCACGCTTGTGCTGTCGGTCCAGGCCTCATACGCCGCGCCGCTGATCTTGCTTGCCCAGTCCCGTCAGGAACGCCGAGATCGGATCACGTCCGAGAATGACCGCGAAGTCGCCGAACGAACTCAGAGCGACACCGAGTTCCTCGCTCGCGAAATCGCGAGTGTCCGCGTCACAATGAGCGACATGGTCACCGGCGAAGACTTCGGCGACCGAATCGATCGCCTGCATGAGACAATCGAAGCGTTGTCAACGCAGGTTGCTCAGCTCTCGGGGTCGACGCCGAGCGGCGACACAAGCGACAGCAACTCGATCGTGGCCGACGAGAACTGATCAGGCTGCTCCCACGGGCCGAGATGATCGGTCCCGATTTCACGCACCTCAGCACCGAGCGCCTTGGCCAACGCCCGCTGTTTACGGGGGTTCACGAGACGATCGTGGGTCGTGATCAACATCCCTGCCGGAATATCAAGACTTCCCGCCCAGTCGGTCGCGTCGTATGCACCCAATGCCCTGCCCGCCTCGAGCACAGTGCCAATATCCGCGCGTTGTGACTCTCCGCGCAGCCAGGGGATGTACTGCCGAAGTCCGTGTCCCTCGGCGAGCATCTTCTCGAGGAATTTCTTCATGAAGCGACCGGCAACCCTCGAGCGCAATACGGCGCCCATCGCAGGGAGAAAGCGCCACCGCAATCGCTCGCGGAGCGTGCCATTCCATTCGAGCGCTGTCGCCTGTGCGACGAGACCGGCAACGAGATCAGGGTGGCGTCGGGCAAGCAACATGCTGATCGGTCCACCCATCGAGTAGCCGATCGCCACCACGTCGGTATCGCCGAGGTGACGTAGAACGGCAGCGGCGTCGTCGGCGACATCTTCGAGTGTGAACGGAGTCGGGCTCCTGAGCCCCCGGCCGTGCCCGCGATGATCAATGCCGACAAACGAACAGCGCTCTGCAAGCGCTTCGTAGGCGGTGAAGAACTGCAGATCGCTCGACGCTGTCCATCCGTGGAGCAGGACGACCGTCGGCGTCGTCGGATCAGCATGGCGATGTTCGCGGATGAAGAACTCGCCGCGCCCATCGATGTTGACGATGCGCCCGACTGGCAACCATGGCAGTGCGGCACCTCCACTCATCGGATCAGATGTCATGGTGACGTCAGCCATGATGAGGATCGTTCGTCAGCGGTTGGATTGGCGTAGAGACCGGGTGGGCCGGATGTGGGATGCCGGTGAACTCCTGCAACCGCACCCCAAGCCGTTCGATCTCGCGGAGGAGACCGATCGTGTCGAGGCGCTCGTCGCCTGCGACAGTCACTCCAGGGTCGAGGTCGCCACGGACGATCGCACCAGTGAAGGCAGCGGCTGTCGCAGCGGCGCACGTGCCAACGAGTTCTGCAACGCCGGCCACAAGAGTCAGGCGTTCACCGCTCGAGTTCGCGCCGCGCACTTCAACACGCACCGCACCCACTCCGCCTTCGCGGTGTGGCGGGCTCAACATTGGTAGGCGTGCAGTGAGGCGGTCGCGGCGGTTGGCTGAAACGCGAGCGCTGATGCGATGAACATCAGGGAACAACTCGTGGAGGAGCATCGGCGATGCGAGTTCACCGCGATAGCAGTCGTAGGCACCGACCGGCTCGGGGAACCAGCAGAGTTCACGGCCCGATCCCGACGGGCGATTGATCTGTTGCCCATCGTGCAGGCCAACAGCACGTCCGGCCAGCGCCTTGTGGTGCTGACGGGCACAAGCTGGACCGGCTGTTCCGTGAACGGCGAGGTGAATCTCGTCGCAGTGGTGCAGCTGTCCGACGAGGTATCGAGCGAGCAGGCCCGTCAGTCCCGGCGACATTCCGCCTCCGACGACAACCGACACGCCGTGCTGAGCCGCCGACTCGTGCAGCTCGCTCAACGCCCGAACGTTGTCAAGGTCATCCGAGGTGGAGACCACCGATACGCCGTGTGCCAAGAGCTTGACCGCCGAACGAATCTGCGGGCCACCGTGAGCAAGCACCGCAACATCGCAATCTGCCGCCTCAGCCATGGTTCCCCGCGGGTCGACCGCGACCACTTCGCAACCGGGAGCGACAAGGTCGAGTCGCTTCGCAATCCGTTCACCGGTGACGCCGCTGCCGACGAGGGCGAGACGTGTCATCAGTTCTCCGGCAGCTCAAGCGGGCGCCATCCGCCATGCTGTGGCGGAGTCCCACCAGTGCCGCGTACCCGCAATGCAGCGGCAAATGCGCCTGCCAGCAGGATCGCCGAAATCGCCCCACGGATGAATTTCATTCCTTGAGCATGTTCGATCGGACGCCCAATCGCAACGTGTCAGTTCTCATGGTCGGAAACCCGACGACGAGACCAGCGCGAGTGGGGGCGGGAGTGCGAGCTGTACTGACGTATCTCGCGATTGGTCTAGGTTCTGATGCAACCGACCAACAAAGGAGCCTCCGATAGCTGACCAGATCCAGTACGCAGTGTCATGGAAGATTCACGACGGACAGGTCGACGCCTTCAAGTCGCTCGCCGCTGAGGCGACCGCGCTCGTCGAACAGAACGAGCCGAACATGCTCGGCTACCAGTGGTACATGAACGCGGACCAGACCGAGTGCACGCTGATCGAGCAGTACCCGAGCGCTGAGCACATCCTCGTCCATCTCGGAAATGTCGGCGAGACGCTCGGCAAGCTGTTGGAGATTGCTGATATCAGCATCAACGTGTTCGGTGAGATTGGCGACGATGCGCGCGCCGCACTTGATCCGCTCGGCGCCGTGTATCACTCGCACGTGATTGGGTTCAGCCGGTACTGAATCGTTGCTGCCACTCGATACACAGCGAGCGCGGTCGGGTTGAGGAGTCCCAGGTAGCACAGGGATAGTTTTTCGGTAGCAACATGTCGCGGGCGGTCATTTCGCTCGATGAGGGGCCTACTTTTCGCGGATCGCATCCGTTCTTCCATGGTCTTCCCGCCGTCAAATCTCATCGCGCAAAGCGGTTGCCTGTCACCCACAGCGGGACGACGGCAACACCTCAACTGAAGATCCGCTCGCTGCGAAGGTCACCACTGGTGAAGCCGTCGATTTCAGCGAGAGCTGTGGAGGCGCCGACCGAATCGTGGTGATTGCCACGGTCGCAACAGGGGTCTTCGTTGGAACTGACCAGATCATCGAAATCGCTCTGGTGACGCTCGGCTTGACGGGCACCGTTCTCGACGTCTGGGAGACACTCGTACGCCCATCCCGGGCGATATCAACGACCAGCACCGGTGGAATCAGCGAGTCGATGCTCCAAGGGGCCCCGTACTTCGAAGAGATCGCTGGTGACGTTGCAAGCCGACTCGACGGTGCATGCCCCGCTGGTCACGATCTTTCGTTCGACCTTGAGATGCTCTCAAGGGAATTTGAGCTCCTGGATGCCAATCTCACGACGCCGGCTGGATTCGACACGCTGATTGCGACGAGAATGCGGCTCAGCCTCGCCTGCGAAGCCCACGGAGTTGAGTACCCCGACGACAGCTCAGCGAAAGGCGACGCACTTGCCACGGTCGAGCTGTTGAGGAAGGTTGTCGCCCAATGCAACCCTGGTGCTGCCGCTGCTGCACCAGCTCACCTCCAACGTTCTGGTCGGGTCCTTCGACGAGGCGACGCACACCCCATCTCCATTTTCGAACCACGATTCATTGCTGAACGCGCCGACACCTTCGACGACAGCCCCTACCCCCTGAGTTCATGGGCCCCACCGGAACGTGATGCCTGGTGGTCTCCGACTCTGGCATGACGGCCTCTGGACAGCACCGTCTTGCCCTGTGAGACAGGTCGAAGATCGTTCACCATCGCCCCTGGTCACACCCGAAAACCAAAAACGAGACCCCGAAGGGTCTCGTTCGCTGGGTGGGGCTACCTGGAATCGAACCAGGGACCTCATCCTTATCAGGGATGCGCTCTAACCGACTGAGCTATAGCCCCAGCGAGTACGCGATGTTATCGGCGGCCATCCGAAACGACCACAGAGGAATCCCGAGTCGTTCGGGTCGGGTCAGCGTTCGATGTCGCCGGTGTCGTCGATGATGGCTTCGCGAATCAGCGGGCCAGACGCATCGGACAGCGTGACCGGAATCTCTGGTTCCGGTCGACGCACCACAAACCGGCGCATTGGTGAGGTTCGTGACTCGACGACTTCTTCTTCGAGCACGGTGAATCGGGCGCCACCGACAAGATCCGTGATCAGGTTGAACAGTGTGGCGAGCAGCACCCAGAGCCCAGTCAAGCCGAGCACTGCGAACAGGCCAGCAATCCAGGCGCTGTGATAGAGCTCGCCGCCGTTGAATTCGAAGGACTGCCAGCCGAACGACTCGAAAAAGCGCTCGACGTTCTCGACGGTGCCTGTGGCATAGGCAACGTTCCAGAGCAAGACGCCAGCGGTCAGCACGATCACGTACAACACCAGGTTGGTGAGCAGAGCAATCTTGAACACCGACCACGGGTCAACGTGCCGAACGACGCGGGTGACCTTGCGGACACGTGGCTTGCGGCCCAGGATGCGGGGCACCTTGAGCGGAACCGGTACTGGCGCCGGGTCGTAGTCAACCGGGCGTTTCGGGCGACGTCGCGACGACGTCGTGTCATCTTGTGGAGCGTGGTCGACGACCGGGCCGTCGATGTCGGCCCGGCGTAACTCTTCAAGGATCCCGGTCGGGACCTCGGCCACATCAGACGTGTCAGACGTGTCAGACGTGGCGTCCTCGTTCACCTCGGCGTCCGTGACAGCAGCAGTGGTGCCGGCCTCTGCACCTACGGGCTGATCGGGCTCACTGGATGCGTACTCCTCGATCGATTCGACCAGCGATTCATCGAGCGCGTCGAGCTCCGCCGTACTCGGGCCGTCAGCGTCACCGGTGTGATCGGCGGTGAGCGCGTCGACAGCATCGCTCGCCAGCGACGATTCGAGATCCTCTTCGATCTTGCTCACAACGGCGAGTGTACGCAACCCGTTACTGATGAGCCTGTCACGCAATGATCTGACCCGGACACACACCTGCCTGAATTCACGGTGCGTTCGATGCCCTGGCGGTTGCCGTGCTCTCGCCGAGGCGTACCCGGACCGTCACCTCATCATCTCCCGGGCCACGCGACCACGCGACCACTGTTGCCCCATGGCGAGCAGCGAAATCGTGTGCGGCGGCTGCACCACCGTCCAGTGACGCCAGCGCAGCAGCATCAGCAGCAGTCTGCGCCCGCGCCCGATCCTGTGTCACACCCCCGAAGTCGACCAGCGCCGTCAGCAGCGCAACACCAAGTAGCAACGCCACGACCAACACCAGCACGGCGGACTGGCCGCGATCTTGTTGACATCTCATGCGAACTCCCCTCACTCATTTGAGTTGGGCTGCATCGCAGCAAGAAGGGCGCGTCGGCCGATGTTGTCACCGTCGGACGGTGCGGATCAGTCTTCTCCGTCGACGGCAATGATCGGTGCGACCGATCCAACAGTGTCACCGTCGTCCATGTTCATGACTCGAACGCCGGTGGCATCTCGACCCTGGGAAGAGATCTCACGGACTTCCATGCGGATGGTGATCCCACCCGTGGATACCGCAACAATTTCGTCGTCGATACCGACCATGAACGCTGCGACAACTTCGCCCTTCTTGCCCGTGAGCTTCATGCCCCGCACGCCCTGTCCGCCGCGGCCCTGAACATTGAATTTGTCCAGTTGTGTCCGCTTGCCGTAGCCGGCTTCGGTCATGACCAAGATCGCGGTGTCGTCACGAGCCACGTCGACAGACACGACTCGATCCGCAGCGTTCTTCAACTTCATTCCGCGCACGCCTGCAGCAGTCCGCCCCATTGAGCGGACGTCATTTTCGTTGAACCGGATGGTCATACCGCCGCCCGAGACCATGAAGATGTCGTCGTCACCGTTGGTCTCGATGACCTTGACCAGCTCGTCGCCGTCCTTCAAGTTGATGGCAATCAGCCCGTCGCGACGGCTCTTGTCATACTCGGTGAAGGTGGTCTTCTTGACGACACCGTTCTTGGTCGCAAAGAAGAGGTATCGATCGACACCGAACTCGCGAGTGTCGATGATCGCCTCGACGCGCTCGCCGGGAATGAGTGGGAGCAAGTTGACGATGGGCATGCCCTTGGCTGTGCGCTCGCGCTCGGGAATTTCGAGCGCGCGGAGCCGATACACCTTGCCCAAGTTCGAGAAGAACAAGAGGTGCGCGTGGGCGGTGGTGAAGATGACGTGACGCACGATGTCGTCGAGTTTGAGCTTGCCGCCTGACACGCCACGGCCGCCGCGGCCCTGGGTCTTGAACGAGCCGGCCGGCACCGCCTTGACGTACTGGGCCTCGGTCATCACGATGACGAGTTCCTTGTCGTCGGTCAGGTCCTCAATCGACATGTCACCGTCGTCATACGTCAATTCACACACACGATCGGTCGCGAACTTGTCACGGATCACGGTGACCTCGTCCTTGATGACGGAGTTGAGCCGAGCAGGATCGTCCAGGATCCCTTGCAGATCGATGATCTTGAGCCGCAGCTCGTCGAGTTCGGTCTGAAGGTCAATCCTGGACAGCCGGGTCAGCTGACGAAGCTGCATGTCCAAGATGTCGTTCGCCTGAATCTCGGAGAATTCAAAGGGTGCCGACATCAAGCCGTCACGAGCGATGGCGACGTCGTCGCTGGCCCGGATGAGCTTGATGATCTCATCGATGACATCGAGGGCCTTGATTCGCCCCTCGAGGATGTGTTCGCGATGTCGGGCCTTCTTCAGCCGGTTCTCGGTGCGCCGGGTGATGACCTCGACCTGGTGCTCCACGTAGGCAACAAGAGCGTCGCGGAGGTTGATCTGGCGCGGAACGCCCCTGACCAGGGCAACCATGTTGATCGAGAACGTCGACTGCAGCTGCGTGAGCTTGAACAGGTTGTTCATTACGACGTTGGCATTGCCATCGCGCTTGAGCGTGATAATCAGCTCAGTCTTGCCACCGTTCGAGCCGTCGTTGACGTCGGCGATTCCATCGAGGTCACCGTTGTCGACCAGCTGCTGGATGCGAGCAGCGATGGCAGAGCACGACGTTTGGTACGGCAACTCGGTGACGACGATCTCGTACCGACCGTTCTTGCCCTCTTCGATCGAGGCCTTGGCACGGGTCTTCACCGAGCCGCGACCTGTGCGATAGGCGTCCATGATCCCGGCCTTGCCGAGAATCTGACCGCCGGTCGGGAAGTCGGGCCCCTTGACGAACTCCATGAGATCGTCCGGCGTGGATTCGGGGTGGTCGATGAGGTGCACGACTGCGTCGATGACCTCGCCAAGGTTGTGCGGGGGGATGTTCGTCGCCATACCGACCGCAATGCCCTGGCTGCCGTTGACCAGCAAGTTGGGGAACCGCGCCGGAAGCACGAGGGGCTCCTCGGTGGTGCCGTCGTAGTTCGGGATCATGTCGACGGTGTCTTCGTCGATGCCTGCGAGCAACTCCATCGCCAACGGATCAAGGCGACACTCGGTGTAGCGCGAGGCGGCGGGACCGAAGTCGGGGGAGCCGTAGTTGCCGTGGAAGTCGATCAGCGGATGACGCAACGAGAACGGCTGGGCCATCCGCACGAGCGCGGCGTAGATGGCAGAGTCACCGTGCGGGTGGAACCGCGCCATCGTGTCGCCGGCAACGCGAGCGCATTTGACGTGGCCACGGTCGGGGCGGAAGCCCTGCTCTTCCATGTCCCAGATGATTCGGCGGTGCACTGGTTTGAGGCCGTCGCGCACGTCTGGCAGAGCGCGCGACATGATGACCGACATCGCGTACTCGAGGAACGAGCTCTCCATCTCGTCGTTGAGCGCGATCGGTTGGATCGAACCGCCGGGTGTGGTGTCGTCAGTGGTATCAGTCATGTGTCAGTCGTTTCAGAATCAGAAGTCAAGGTTCTGGACGTCGCGGGCGTTGGTGACGATGAAGTCGCGACGGCTGGCAACGTCGTCGCCCATCAGCACCGACGTGATGTGGTCGGCCTCGGCGGCCTCGTCGACCGTGACCTGCAGCAGCGTGCGGGTGCTCGCGTCCATGGTGGTGGCGCGGAGCTCTTCCCAGTCCATTTCACCCAGCCCCTTCAGACGCTGGAACTGCTTCTTGTGGTTCGGACGCTCGGCCATGAACGCATCCTTGGCCAGGTCGTCCTTGAGGTAGATCTTTTCCTTGCCGATCTCCGTCGAGTACAGCGGCGGCTGCGCGATGTAGCAGTAACCGGCTTCGACCATCTCGCGCATCTGGCGGAAGAAGAACGTGAGCAACAAGGTACGGATGTGGCTGCCGTCCACGTCGGCGTCAGCCAAGCAGATCACCTTGTGGTAGCGACACTTCTCCACGTCGAACTCGTCACCGACACCCGCACCGATCGCGGTGATCAGTGCCTGGATCTCGTTGTTCTTCAACATCTTGTCGATGCGAGCCCGCTCGACATTGAGAATTTTGCCGCGGATCGGGAGGATGGCCTGCGTACGCGGGTCGCGTGCATCGACCGCTGTGCCTCCAGCAGAGTCGCCCTCGACGATCATGATCTCGGACTCGTCGGCATTCTTCGACGAACAGTCCTTCAATTTGTCGGGCATACCAGCGCCGGACAACGCCGTCTTGCGGCGGATGGCGTTACGCGCGTTCTTCGCTGCGGCTCGAGCCTGAGCCGCTGAGAGGCCCTTCTTGACCATCCTGTTGGCTTCGGCGGGGTTCTCGTCCATCCACTCGACGAGGCGGGCGTAGGTGGCCTTTTGGACGAACGAGCGGGCCGGCACGTTGCCAAGCTTGGCTTTCGTCTGGCCTTCGAACTGTGGTTCGCGCAGCTTGACTGACACGATCGCAGTGATGCCCTCACGGACATCGTCACCGCTCAGGTTCGGATCCTTGTCCTTGATGAGGTTCTTCTCTTTGCCGTACTTGTTGACCGCAGAAGTGAGGGCCGTCTTGAAACCCTCGACGTGCATGCCACCCTCGGTGGTGGAGATGTTGTTCGCATAGCCGTGGACACCTTCGTGATACCCGGTGTTCCACTGCATGGCGATGTCGAGGGTCATTCCCTCCGCTTCGTCTTCGTCTTCGAACTGGCAGACCTTGGAGAACAGAGGCTCCTTGGATGCGTTGAGGTGCTTGACAAAATCGACGAGGCCGCCCTTGTACTGGTACGAGATTTCTTGCTCGCGCTCGGCGCGCTCGTCTTTGAACTCGATGATGAGGCCCTTGTTCAAGAACGCCATGGTCTGCAAACGCTCAAGCACAGTGCGGGCAACGAACTCGACGCCCTCGGCCTGGAAGATGGTGGGGTCGGGATAGAACGTGACCGACGTGCCAGTCTCACGACCCCGCTTCGGCGTGTCGCCGACGATGGTCATCTTGCCCTGAGGCTTGCCACCATCGAGGTAGGTCTGCTCGTGTCGCTTGCCGGCTCGGTCAATCTGCATGACAAGCTTGGTTGACAGTGCATTGACGACCGAGACACCCACGCCGTGCAGGCCGCCGGAGACCTTGTAGCCCTCGCCACCGAACTTGCCACCGGCATGCAACACGGTGAGTACTACCTCAGCGGCGCTCTTGCCTTTGTGTTCGCCAGACGGATAGGGATCGACGGGAACGCCGCGCCCGTCGTCGTCGACACGACAGCCACCATCGGCGAGCAGGGTGATGGTGATCTTGTCGCAATGCCCGGCCATCGCTTCGTCGACGGAGTTGTCGACGACTTCCCAGATCAGGTGATGGAGGCCCTGGAGGCCGGTTGAGCCGATGTACATGCCCGGCCGCTTGCGAACCGGGTCGAGGCCCTCGAGCACTTGGATTTGGGCGGCGTTGTAGTCACCGGGCTGACTCGATGACTTCTTCTTGGCGGGGGCTTTCGCGGGTTGTTCGGGAACCTGCTCGGCGGCTGTTTCAGCGGTGTCGTTGGACACTCGTACCTCGATGTTGTCGTCGTTGTGGACACAGCGCGCGGCGCCGTGCGTTTCGGGGCGATCGGGTCGTCAGGCGTGATACATCAGATCAGCCGCAAACCCCCTTTCGCGAATGGGTTTCAGTGTACCGGAGGGGTGTCGCAGAGTTGGGGATCAGCGGGAGCAAATTACAGAGCTGTCAGAACACACGTTCCCACAAAATCTGACCTTGATTTGTTGGTTGAACAGGCGCACTGCATCGGTGCTCCAATTGCGGCCGAGTGATCAACGTTGCGGCGGTGAACGTCACCGTTTGCAGTGCAACTCAGCGTGTTCGTGCGACGCGCACGTCGATACGGCTGACCTGCACGTTCGCGACCTCGGCGAGACGCGCGGAAATCGTTCCGGACAGGAACTTCACCTGTGTTGCCCAGGCCGAATCATCAGCCTCAACGGTCAGGACACCCTGGTCCAATCGAACCGGCCGGACGTGAGCCGCGACGTTCTCACCGACAGCGTCAGGCCATTTGCCGAACACCCCGCCGATTTGTATCCGATCGGTGCCGCGCAGCGACTTCATGATCCCGTCGAGCGACGCAGTGATCGGAACGGGTTCAGCCATTGCTGTACACGGTACTCGGCCACACTTGCAGCACGATCTTCGGACCTGCCGCCAGCGCGGCTGTGCCGATGAGCGTGTTGCTCATCGACACAACGGTTCGACAACTCCCAGAACTGTCAGACGAGTTCCGGCGTGCGCTCTCGGATGACCTCCGGTGTCACGTCGGCGTCGTCATCTTTCTTGCGGCGATCGAGCATCAGCGCGGTCACGGCAAGTCCCACGAGGATCACACCCGGGATCACGAAGAACCAGGTGAACATCCGGAAGTCCGGAAGGCTGGCGACCTTGTCGTAGTTCGAGACTTCTGCCTGCATCGTTGTCACCAGTGGCTCGTAGTGATCGAGCCCCGCCGGCACCTGTTCAAAGATGGCGACATTGCTGCCCATCAGGCCAAGCAGACCCGCGAAGTCGGTCTGCATCTCCGGCAAGCTCTGCAACATGCCGGTCATCGCGGGGAACTGCTCCCCCATGAAGGCCTGCACGTTCTCCTCCGGCATCTGCATGGCGGCGGCCAAGGCCGGCACCATGTTCTCGGCGTCGACACCAAGTGCGGTGAAGCCGTCGAGGTAGCCGTTGAACTTGTCGATGTTCTCCTGGGTCATCGCGGGGACGACGTCACCCAGTGGAACAAACACTTCGTAGTAGTAGGTCGCGGTGATGTCGACGTTGTCCTGATCCATGATCGGCCCGAAGGCATCGATCATGTTCTGGCCACCGTCGGCCTTGTCGGGAAGCCCCATTGCGAACGGGGCGGCGATCAGCATCACCCCGACGAGAAGAACCGCCCACATCAGTTTGCGAGCCATGGCACACACTCCTTTCGGGAGGCGAACCATCGCAACTCCCAACTCCCATCTTGAGCTCCGGCTCGCGCTCGCGATAAGGGCTTTTGTCCTGACGTGCACGTCGTCGCCCCGGCACGCGATGGAATGTGGTCGCGACGCGCAACGCCGCTACATCAGTGGCTCAGCCCCCTGGGCCGGACCTCAGCCCTCAGAGACCTTGCCGGCTTCGACACGCAGGATCCGGTCCGCCTTGGCTGCAGATGGAAGTTCCGTGGCGGTCGTGATGATCACCTGCCCGGGCGGGATGTGTTCGAGCAGTGCCGTGGCACGTCCGTCATCGAGTTCGGACAGCACATCGTCGAGCACCAGCACCGGAGCGGTCCCCGTTCGTTCAGTGACCAGTTGATGGGCTGCGAGCCGCAGGGCCAGCGCAAGGGTCCGTTGTTCGCCCTGTGAGGCGTGCGTCCGGCTCGGTAACCCATTGATCCTGAAGCTCAGCTCGTCACGGTGCGGACCTACCGTCGAGACACCGCGTCGGATATCGGTGTCACGGACTGCCTGCAAGGCGGCCACCAAGCCAACCTGACGCCAACCTGGTTCGTAGGTCAGCTCGATTGGCGTGGCGACCCCAGCGAGCTGCTCATAGGCGTCATGCACCATGGGAGTGATGCGCGCAACGAGCGTTGCTCGGGCGTAGCCAAACTGGTCGGCAATTTCAGCAAACTTTTGATCCCAGACATCGAGGGTCGCTTCAATCTCGTCGGTCAACCGGCCTGCAGCTTGTTTGAGCAACGTGTTTCGCTGTTTCACGATGCGGTCAATCTCGAGGCGAACCGCGTCGTACTTCGTGGCGAGCGCGACAAGAGTGTCATCCAAGTATCGCCGTCGATCGCCTGGCCCGCCTTTGACCAAAATCAGGTCGTCTGGCGAAAAGACAGTGACTCGCACCGATCCGAGGAGATCGCGGACCCGCACAAGCTTTTGCTTGTTGACCTGCACGCGATTACGTCCAGCGGCCACAAGCTCGGCCTCGATCAGCGTCTCACGACCGTCATCGTGTCGAACGGTCGCACGAATGATTGCTTGTTCAGCACCTGCTCTGACCAGGGCATCGTTGGGTGCCCCGCGAAAACTTGACAGTGTCGCGAGGTATGCGAGTGACTCGGCAAGATTGGTCTTGCCATGCCCATTGCCCCCGATGATGGCGGTTGTTCCCGACGTCAGATCAAACGACCCCGACACATAGTTGCGAAAGTCGATCAACTCCAAGTGTTCGACGATCACGCAGCAAAGAGTACGCCGCAATCACGCTCGGCGATGAGACTTCCACCGCAACGGCCAGCCGATCAGGGAACGCGGACAGGCATCAACAAGTACAGATAATCGTCCTGGCCGGCACCACGCAGAACAGCGGGCTTCATTGGATCCATCGTCGCCAGTGTGACGTCGTCGGCATCGATCGCGTCAATCCCGGCGAGCAGATAGTCCGGGTTGAATGCCACGGTCATCTCGGTGCCCTCGTACTGCGCATCGATCTCCTCGACAGCGTTGCCGACGTCTTGAGTGATCGCGGTGAGTTGCACCGTGTCGCCACCGAGCGTCATTCGCACCGGAGTTGAATCCTGCGCGAGGATCTTCACGCGCCGGATCGCTTCAATGATTGCCGGCTTGCTGATGGTCAACAGGTTCGGGTAACTCGACGGAAGCAGATTGCGATAATTGGGAAACTCGCCCTCGATGAGACGTGTGCTCAAGCGGGTCGATCCAGCTTCAAAGGTCGCTTCACGTTCTCCAAGGCGCACCGTGAGGCTCTCTTCGTTGCCCATCAACCGCTGCAGCTCGGAAAGAGCCCGGCCGGGAATCAACACTTTCTGGCCCGAACCCAACATCGACGACTCCGGGAGATCGCGCACAGCCAGTCGATATGAATCAGTTGCAACCATCCGCAGCCCGTCGTCCTCGGCAGCGAGCAGCACACCGGTCAGTACAGCTCGGGCATCGTCGGTCGACGCCGCACGCACAACCTGGCGGAGCGCATCGGCCATGGCGGCTGCAGGCAGGGTCACCGCATCAGCGGCCGGCTCGGACTGAGCCGGGTAATCGTCGAGCGAGAGTGGGCGCACAGAAAATTGTGACCGACCGGCACTGATCGACATTTCAGAACTGCCATCACCCGCCGCCGACGAGTCCGCGAGATCAACCTCGACAGCACCTGCGGGCAGCGCTTTGACAATGTCGCCGACGAGGCGAGCAGGAACCACCGCGGCTCCATCACGTTCGCCACCGACCTCGATGGTCAGCCGAATGGTGAGCTCGAGGTCCGTTCCGGTAATGGTCAGCGTGTCGCCAACCACTTCCATCCGGACTCCCGCGAGAACCGGGAGGGTGCCGGTGCGGTTGGTGGCTGCACGACCAGCCGAGCCAAGAGCATCGGCAAGGACGTCACGTTCGCAACGAAACTTCACAGTGGGCACTTCTCCTCATGAAGGGATGTTTCACAGAATAATGTCAGTAGTAGGTGCTGTGGATTGGGGACAACAGCGTGTTGTTGCAGCGTAGAGGGCGTTCGCGCGCACACAGGTGATAGCCCCGTGATGCACAGGTTGCTGCTTACACGCGTGTTGTCCAGTGGACAACGCCGCGTTGTCCCCTTTTCTCGTGGAACTTGCGCGGTGGTGTGTCCCCTGAGAACTGAGAGTTGTCCACCGATATTCGCGCGGAGCTGCAATGTCTTCGCGCGGTCGGTGACTGTCAGGCAGGCATGACGATGTGGAGACTGGGCCATCAGGTCATGCTTTCAACTGTTGTTGGAGGTCGGTGACCTGATCGTAGATCTGCTTGCGCTCGCTCATCAGCCGCTGGATCTTTTCGTTGGCGTGAATCACCGTGGTGTGGTCGCGACCACCGAAGAGCCGAGCGATCGCGGGATAACTGAGATCGGTCATCTCACGGAAGACGTACATCGCAATCTGTCTCGCGGTCACGAGTGGACGCTGCCGGCTCTTTCCTTTGAGTGCTTCGACCTCGAACTTGAGGATGCTGGCGATCTCAGCCAGGAGCTCTTCGTCGGTGCGGTGCTTGGGTTTGGTGTCGACCATGAGGTCAGCGAGCTGCGCCTGTGCGAGTTCCGTCGTAATCGGCTGGCCACTTAAACTTGCGTAGGCGGTCACTCGAATGAGGGCACCTTCGAGTTCGCGGATGTTGGTCGCGATGTTCGTTGCGATGAAGTCGAGCGTTTCGTTGGGGACTTCGACGCTGTCCCGCTCCGCCTTGTTGCGCAGAATCGCGGTGCGTGTTTCAAGGTCAGGTAACTGAATGTCAGTGAGGAGACCCCATTTGAAGCGACCTCGAAGTCGTTCTTCCAGTGTGGGAATCGCATCGGGCATGCGATCGGAACTGATGACGATCTGCTTGTTCGCGCCGTGCAGCGAGTTGAACGTGTGGAAGAACTCTTCCTGGAGACCTTCTTTGCCGGCAATGAACTGAATGTCGTCGATGAGGAGGACATCGATGTCGCGGTAACGACGTCGAAGCGCATTCGTAGTGTTCTGTCGAATGGCTTCGACGTACTCGTTCATGAACGTCTCGGTCGACACATAGCGCACTTCGTGGTGCTGGTAGTTGTCGTGGACGTAGTGGCCGATGGCGTGCAGTAGGTGGGTTTTACCCAGACCAGCAGAACCGTAGATGAACAGCGGATTGTATGATCTACCAGGTGTTTCTGCGACTCGCAGGGCTGCGGCCAACGCGAATTGGTTGGATGCTCCCTTCACGAAATCCTCGAAGGTGTAACGCGGATTGAGGCCGGCTTCATCGACGCGGTCGCCGTTCGTCGACGAACCGTTCATCCGTGTTGACTCGATTGACCCGGGACGCAGCGGTGCTGAAGGCGACTCATGTCTGGCTGACGCAGTGTCGATCAACGGATCCGCCTCGATGACATCTGGGACTTCGGCAACGGCATCGCTCGTCGCGACTTCG
>JABJAB010000011.1 GCA_018666235.1 Ilumatobacter sp. | reverse complement strand
TGGCGACATCGTCAGTTCGTCCACTGCCGCTGCACACCTGATCGTGCCAGGTGAGCGGGTCCTCGTGGCCGGCGGCCCGGGAATCGTGCAAGCGGTTGAGAGCCGCGGGGGCGTCGCTGTGATCAACGACGGCACGGTGGACGGCGGACCATTCGATGCGGTGATGGTTGGGCTCCACCGCGATTTCGACTACGCACGTTTGGCCGCAGCGGCAAGTGCTCTGCACGGTGGAGCGCGACTGATCGGGACCAACTCTGATTCGACATACCCGACGCCGCGGGGACTCGAACCCGGCGGTGGCTCAATTGTCGCAGCGGTCGCATCCGCGGGTGAGCAAATTCCGACCTTCGCAGGCAAACCGCACCAACCGATGGCTGCAGCGATCGCAGCGCTGATCGGCGACGACTTCGATGCATCGACCACGGTGATGGTTGGGGACCGTCCGGAAACCGACGGTTTGATGGCTGAGCGCTTGGGTTGTGCATTTGCGTTGGTCCGGACCGGCGTGACACAACCGGGACAGGTGGTTGACGTCGACCTCCCGGTTACTGCAGACCTGGCCGACCTTGCTGCCGTCGCAACGGCCATCCTGGACTGATTGCCTGATTCGTTGTCGTGTGAGCACAAGCGCCAGCGGGCGAACTTTCGGCTCAGGCAATGACAGACCGAGGGCACCGATCCAGGCGGCGAGTATCATGGGGCTATGGCCACTTCACCGATTCAGAAGCTCATTGACGCCGGGATTCAATTCACCGATGTGTCGAAGAAACAGGCAGAGAAGATCGTCTCGGAGTTGGTCAAGGCCGGCGACGTTCAGAAGCGCGATGCCGAGAAGGTCGTTTCGCAGCTTGTTGAGCGTGGCAAGGAGACGTCGGACAAGGTCGCCGAAGTCGTGCAGCGCGAAGTCGCCAAGCAGGTCGGCTGGGTGTCGGAGCGGTTCGACGAACTCGAGGATCGCTTCGAAGAGATCGCCGGACGTCTCATTGATCGGGACCAAGGATCCGCAGAGCCGAAGAAGGCTCCAGCTAAGAAGAAGCCTGCCGTCAAGAAGAAGCCCGAAAGTAAGAAGGCTCCAGCCAAGAAGAAGCCTGCCGCCAAGAAGGCTCCGGCCAAGAAGAAGCCCGCCGCCAAGAAGGCACCGGCTCAGAAGAAGACCCCAAGTAAGAAGATCGCAGCAGTCGGAACGTCGGGCGTGCCCAAGGTCGCGACCAAGCGCACCGCTCGGTCGGACTGACGGGACTCCGGTGGCGGCTCGGCGGCGGCTTGACGCCGAATTAGTTCGACGCGAGCTCACATCCAGTCGTACCGAAGCGCAGCAGCTGATCGTCGCGAATCGGGTGCTCGTGAACGGCTCAGTTGCGGCGAAGTCGTCGCGCCAAGTTGCACCCGGAGACGCGCTCGTCGTTTCCGGACCACCGGCCCGCTTCGTCGGTCGCGGTGGTGAGAAGTTGGAAGGCGCGCTCGCTCACTTCGGTCTCGATGTCACTGGCCTTCGAGCGCTCGACGCCGGAGCCTCGACAGGTGGCTTCACTGATTGCCTTCTGCAGCGTGGGGCACGCGAGGTGGTCGCACTCGATGTCGGTCATGGCCAGCTCCATGAGCGGTTGCGCGGCGATGAACGTGTGATCAATATGGAGCGGACCAACGTTCGGCACATCTCCGTCGCCGATATCGGTGGGCCAGTCGACGTGGTCGTCGGTGATCTCTCGTTCATTTCGTTGGCGCTGGTCATTCCCGCCTTGGTGTCGGTGTGCCAACCTGAAGCTCCCATGGTGCTGCTCGTCAAACCCCAGTTCGAGGCCGGCCGTTCGGAGGTCAGCAAGGGACGCGGAATCATCACCGACCCGGTGATCCACGAGCGGGTTCAAGTTGAAGTCGCTCACGCCTTTACCGAGAGCGGCTGCATCGTGCACGACTGGACGACGTCGCCGATCACCGGGGCCGACGGCAACATCGAATTCCTCGTCCACGCAACGGCACCAATGCTGCAATCCAGCGAGACAGAGCAATGAGCGGCGTCGCGCTGGTCGCGCACCATGAGCGAGATACGGCTCGGGCTCATGCACTCCGTGCAGCAGTGTGGTGCGCGGAGCACCAGCAAGACTTCTGGATGCCGCAGCAGGACGCCGATGCGCTCGACCTGTCCGAACACGCTGACGACCGAGCGATCGCTGAGGCCGACATCGTGTTGAGCTTGGGTGGCGATGGCACGATGCTGCGCTCGGTCGGGATGCTTGAGGGCGCCACGGTTCCGGTGCTCGGCGTGAATCTGGGCTCGTTGGGGTATCTGACCGAAATCGAGCCAGATTCCCTC
>JABJAB010000093.1 GCA_018666235.1 Ilumatobacter sp. | reverse complement strand
CGATGTCGTCATCGGTGGTCTGCCAGCTCGTGACAAGGCGGATGACGCCGGGGCCGATCCGGTAGAAGAGCAGACCAGCCGCCTCCAACCGTGTGGCTGCCCCGTCCGGGACACGGGCGAACAACATGTTGACGTCGGGTGGGTTGAGGAACTCCACGCCAGCGTCGAGCAGGCCGGTGGCCAACCGCTCCATTTGTCGATTCGAATGACCGGCCAGCCGCAACCACAGATCGTCGGTGAGGTACGCAATGAGCTGGGCCGACTGGAATCGCATCTTCGACGTCACATGGCCGGAGCGTTTCGTGCGGTAAACGAGTTGGTCGGCTGCGTCCTCGTCGAAGACGACGATTGCCTCGGCCGAGAGCGCTCCGTTCTTCGTGGCTCCGAGTGAGACGACGTCAACACCGGCCTGCCAGGTGATCTCGGCGGGGGAGCAACCCAGTCGCGCCATTGCATTGGCGATGCGCGCTCCGTCGATGTGGACCCGCAACCCGCGACCGTGCGCGATGTCGGCCAAGGCGCTGACCTCGTCGACCGTGTAGATCGTGCCCATGTCGGTGGGTTGTGTGAGCGAAAGCACCGCGGGTTGTGAGTGATGTGGGTCGCCCCAGCGGACCGCGCCGAGTGCCGTTTCGAGGCCGTCGGGGTGCACCCGGTGGCTGTGGCCGGACACGCCGCGCATCACTGCACCGCCACCAAGCATCGAGGTGGCGCCACCCTCGCTGTTCAAAATGTGCGCTGATTCGTGGCACAACACGGCGCCCCACGGCGGGCAGATCGATGTCAGCGCCAAGGCGTTAGCGGCAGTTCCGCTCGTGACGGGAAAGACCCGTGCTGCGGGCTGCTCGAACACGTCACGCACGACCTCCTCGAGCCGGGCCGTCACGGCGTCGTCGCCGTACGCCAGCGCCGAGCCGGCATTAGCGGCAGCAACCGCCTCGAGGATCTCGGGTGCGACTGCGGCAGCATTGTCTGAACGAAGCTCGATCTCGGCCATGGCCGCCAGTGTTGCATCTCCTTCCACAACGATGCGGGGCGAGATCGCGGTGATTGTCCGCTGTGCGTCTACTGGCCTCTGCAGGCATCGATCCAGTCGACCTCGAGGGCGAACGGGCCGTCAATGCCGTCAGAGATGATGATGCCGATCTCGATCGCGAGGTTGGGCTCGAACGGCGGAGCGTCGAGGGGTTGGCCGAACACCGATGGCTGCAACTCGGCATACGAGAGTTCGGCCTTCTGCCATCCGTCGGCATCGGTCGGTCCATCGGTGGTCAGGCCGGCTCCGTGCGAGATTGCCCGGCGGCCGGCTTGAGCGCTGTCTGCCAGCGTCAGTCCGTAGGTGCGTTCATCCGCTCGAACACGCAGCACGAGTGACTCGGAGTCGGTGAGCTCATCGCCGGCCAACGGCAGGCGAACTGACGTGAAGCCGCCGCCCGCCGTCACGACGTCGCCGGTGAACTGCATCGCCGAGTCAGCGAACTCGACGGCGCCGTTGGAGCGGCCGCCCATGACGCCGTCGTTGACGATGACCCAACCTTGGCCGTCATCGAAGTCGGTCAGTCGGCGACATGGACGCGCCGGCGCTTCGGACGGCGCTGCGAGCGTGGTCTCTGGCATCGTGTCGGCCGGCTCGGGCTCGACGGTGGTGGGCTCGGTCAAGGGCACAGGTTCCGGTTCGGTGCTCGGCGCAGCGGTTGCGATGGGGGGCGTGGTTGGGCCCTGCACCGATGCGGCCGGGGCATCACTTCCGCAGCCGGCGATGGCAAATGCCAGGCCAACGGCGCCGAACAGACGCTGCACCGAGCGCGAGGTGTGGCGACGTCGGTCACGGTCTGTCGATCCGCGGCGTTCTGGGTCGAACTCGAAAATCATCACACAGAGTGTTCGGAGCGGAGAGTGCAGAGGGATGTTGGATCTCATTGTTGGCCTGGTGACCGTGGTGGCATCGTTGTCCGAGGCCACGCGGCATCGTCCTCGCTGTGATACTCGCCTCCATGATGAACCGGCCAGCGAATACTGACGTCTACGCCGATCTCCGGACGGAGATGATTGCTTTGGGACGCAGCCTGACGGCTGCCGAAGCCGAACTGCGGGTTCCGCAGTCGCCTGCCTGGGCGATCCGAGATGTGATTGCGCACGTGGTCGGCATCGTCGACGACATCCTCTCGGACAATTTGGCCGACATTGGCGCCGACAGCTGGACTGAGGTCCACGTCAGCAGTCGGGCCGACAAGACGCTGGATCAGATCTGTGACGAATGGAGTGCGCTGGCGCCTGGGTTCGACGCACTGGGTGAGGTCAACCCGGTGATGCCAATGCGCGCGGGTGCCGACCTCATCACGCACTACCACGACGTCCTTCAGGCGTTGGGGCGACAAGGTGACCGCGACACGGCCGCGGTGCGAATGGGACTCGAACGTTATGGCCCGTTCTTCTGCGAACGTGCCGAGCATGCTGGGCTGCCCGTGGTGCGGGTCGAAGCGGGTCCGCAGGTGTGGCAGTCGGGCGATGGTGAACCGGTCGCGGTGTTGACGGGATCTGCGTTTGATCTGCTGCGGGCGTTCAGCGGACGACGAAGTGCGGCACAAATTCTGTCGATGGACTGGACCGGCGATGCTGAGCCCTACGTGACGGTGGCGAGCCCGTACGGGCTTCCGCTCGAGGATGTCTCTGAGTGAGCGAGCGGTTGTCCGGTCAGGCTTCGCTGCTGGCGATGAGCTGACGGGCGATGACCTTGAGGCAAAGGGTTTCGTCGGCGCCTTCGAAGATGCTCAACACGCGCGCATCGACGAACAGGCGACTCACTTCGTATTCTTCGGCGTAGCCCATACCGCCGTGGATCTGCATTGACTCGCGGGTCACCCACTCGGCTGCCTTGCAGACGTAGGCCTTGACCATCGATGCTTCCATCTGGCCCTGGCCCTTGGCCATGAGCGTCGCGACGGCGTAGCTGAATTGGCGACCGGCTTGAGTGAGGACAGCGATCCGACCGAGCTTGGCGCGGATCAGTTGGTAATCAAGGATCGACTCACCGAACACCTTGCGGTTCTCGGCATAGTCGAGGCCGAGCTCGTAGGCGGCCTGCATGACGCCGACGGCCCGGGCCGCGGTCTGCAGCCGGCCGTTCTCGAAACCGGCCATCTGGTAGTAGAAGCCCTTACCGAGACCTTCTTCCATTCCGATCTGATTCTCGGCGGGCACCCACCAGTCCTCGAGCGCAATTTCATAGGAGTGCATGCCGCGGTAGCCGATCGTGTCGATCGGGCGACCTTCCATCTTGCCGCCGGTCGGCGTGCCGTCAATGTCCTGGGTCAGCTCGAACCCGTGGGCGTCGCCGCGCGGCTTCGGAACGATGAAGAGCGAGAGTCCGCGGTGGGTCTTCGAGCGATCGGGGTCGGTGCGGGCCAGCAGCGTCAGTGCGTCAGCGCGAGCGCCGAACGTGCACCATGTCTTCACGCCGTTGATGACCCAGCCGGCTTCGCCGTTCGGGCCCTCGGCCGGTGTGGCCATGACCTTGATGCCGGCCACGTCGGAGCCGTAGTCGGGCTCGGTCACCGCAACAGCGGGCATCACCTCGGCGGTCGCCAGGAGCGGCAGCCACTTGTGTTTCTGCTCCTCGGTCCCGCCCTTGACAAGCGCCCGGGTCAGAATCTCGGGTCGTGTGATCAGTGAGCCGCCGATACCCAGGCTGGCCTTCGACAGCGCCTCGGTCGCAGCGACCATGGCGATGTACTCCTCGTCGCCGCCCTCTGAGTAGCCGCCGTACTCGGTGGGCACGCTGAGGCCGAACGCTCCGAGTTCGGCCATGCCGGTAATGATTTCTTCAGGTACGTCAGCGTTGGTGCGATGCACGTGCTCTGCGTGAGGGGCGATGACGTTCTGGGCAAACGCATCGAAGGTGTCAGCCACCATCTCCATGTCGCTTGACAGGTGACTCGGGCCGGCCTGGTCGGCCAGCGACGCCAAGAACTCCGCAGCACGGAACTGGGCGATGAACGCGTGAGCGTTGGCGAGCGGGTCGCGATCCACACCCCAGTCGTCCTCGCGTCCGAGCACCTTGCCAGCAAGGTCATGGAGCATGTCTGCGGCGAACGCGCAGCAGATCTTTGCTTCGGTCTCGCCCTTGTTGCCGTAGTCGATCAACGACTTGGCGGTGGCGACTGCAGAAGCGGCGTGCGCAATGTCGTAGGCCAACACCTGGTTGGTGTCGGCGCCACCGTCGAGTGCCGACAAGCGACGGACAGCTTTGCCCACCACCCGATCAGCGAGGTCGATGGCATCAGCGCAAGCGGGCAGGTCAGGAGTGGCGATTCCCATGAGAGGCGAGAGTACCCATGGGTCACCGAGTGAGGTGAATCTGTGCGCTGCTGCCACGATGTGACTCGTGTCAAACATCTGTGTCTTTTGTGGTTCGAGCAGCGGGACCGATCCTGCCTTCCGGGCAGCTGCTGTCGAGTTGGGTGCGGCCATCGCTGCATCCGATCATGGCCTCGTCTACGGCGGCGGTGACGTCGGGTTGATGGGCATCGTGGCCGATGCGGTTCTCGATGCAGGCGCCGAGGTGACAGGCGTCATCACCGAGCAGCTGCTTGCTCTCGAGGTTGGTCACGTCAATCTCACGAACCTTGAGGTCCTGCCCGACATGCACGCCCGTAAGGCCCGGATGGCAGAGCTCTCTGACGGAGTCGTGGTGCTGCCAGGCGGCTTTGGCACGTACGAAGAGGCATTCGAGGTGCTGACGTGGAATCAGCTCGGGATTGTCGCGGCGCCGATTGTCTTCCTCGACGTCGACGTGAATGGTCAGAGCTTCTTCGCTTCACTGTTCGACTTCATCGACGGCGCTGTGGCTGCTGGATTCATGAAGCCCGAGCACGGTGATCTGGCGCAGCGGGCCACCGACCCAATCGAAGCCGTGGCCATTGCCGCGGGCCCGGCGCCTTCGTTCACTCGCAAGTGGGTCGGCTGACGCGCTCATGGTCAACACGGTCACGCAGCCGGATTCGCCCTCGGGGTGGACCCATCCGTGCCAAGGACAGCGGTACCTTCGCAGCATGATTGCCGCGCGCCGTCACATCGTTGGCACGAAGGTCGTCGCAGTCATCGCTGCAGGCGCAGTGATTGCGTCGGCCTGCACGAGCAGTTCATCGGGCGTGCAGTCAGAGCGGGCCGACCAGTCAACCGTCAGCGAAACTGGCGACGTGCAGGCAGATGACGTGCTGGGCAATACCGGCACCCTCGAGTGGAGTTCGTGTTCCGATGCTGGGAACACCGCCGTTTCGCTGGAGTGCGCCACCCTCAAGGCGCCGCTCGATTACGACGATCCGAACGGCAAGCAGATCAATATCGCCGTTGCCCGGTCAGCCGCGGTCGGCCCGGCGGCCGACCGAGTGGGCTCGCTCGTCTTCAACCCAGGAGGCCCGGGTGGCTCAGGCATCGACTCGCTCGGCTTCATCCCGCTCACCATGTCGCCCGAGATCCTGCAACGTTTCGACCTGGTCAGTTTTGATCCGCGCGGCGTTGGTGCCAGCACCGCACTCACGTGCGACAACGACCTCGACGATCAGGTGACGTTGCTCGCCGACGGCGACGACATCGGGTGGCAGGAGTTGGTCGACGACACGGCTGCCCAGCTCGACACGTGCACGGCGGAGACGAATGCGCTCGCCACGCACGTTGGCACGAACAACGCGGCGCGCGACTTGGATCTGCTGCGCGCGGCACTCGGTGACGACGGCCTGAGCTACGTCGGCTACTCCTACGGCACCCGTCTCGGTGCCACGTACGCCGAACTCTTCCCCGACAACGTCCGTGCGCTCGTGCTCGACGCCGCCGTCAAGCCGACGCGTGACTCCGCTGAACTCGACCGTGAGCAGGGTGCTGGCTTTGATCGAGCACTCGAGAACTTCGCGGCGGCGTGTGACGCCGATACCGACTGTGTGCTGCAGGAAATCGGTCCGACCCTCGAGGTGATCGATGCGCTCGAAATCGAGATTGCCGAAGTCGGATCGTTCCCGACCGAGGACCCCGATCGGGTGCTCACGCCTGGCGAGCTCAACCTCGGTATCGCTGCTGCCCTCTACAGCAAGGAGTCGTGGCCATTCCTCGCATCTGCGCTCTTTACGGCAGCGATCGAGCAAGACGGGAGCCTGCTGCAAGTCCTCGGCGACTCCCTCGTCGGCCGTCAATCTGACGGCACCTATGACAATTCCCAGGTGGCCAACAGTTTCATCAACTGCGCCGATGATGCCGCCCGGCCGAACGCTGATGAGCAACGCATCCTCGCCACGGAAGCTGCTGACATGTCGACCTACTTTGCCGACTTGCTCCGGGCCTCGACGGGTTGCCTCGGGATCGAGGCGGCAACCGACCCGCTGGTGATCGGCCCTGCCGCCGGCTCCGCACCAATCGTCGTGATCGGCAACACCGGTGACCCTGCGACTCCGTACGAGTGGTCGCGGGAACTTGCCGACTCTCTCGACGCCGCCGTCCTGTACACCGTTGAAGCTGAGGGCCACACGGCCTACGGCATCATCGACTGCGTTCAGGCGGACATCGACGCCTATCTGATTGGTCTGACGGTGCCGGTCGACGGCTCGACGTGCTCGGACAATACCGACGCCGACTTCTTCATCCCGGAAGGAGACGGCGAGATCGACCAACTCATCGCATTCTTCGATTGTGCTCGTGACGCAGGCGCCGGCCTGCCCGACATCTCGGTGGCTGACATCCTGAGCGACCCGACGCTTGAGAAGGTGCTCGATTCGATCGACATCACCGACCCCGCTGTCGTCATGGCGTTTGGCGTTTGCCAAGAGTTCATTCCCGGTCTCTGACTGGGCTGGCGGGCCGGCGGGCAGATTGTCCACAGCCGCCCACATGCCGTACACAGCGTCACGCACAGGAATTGGGCAGTAAGCCACACGAAAGACACATGGTTGTGGGTCTTGTTACGCACAGCCATCAGCCCGCACAGTGGAGACATGGCCCGCCCCTTCATTTCCAGCAGAACGTCGGCACCGCGGCGCCGTCGGCATCGTTCGACGCTGCGACAGTTTGATCGGCGAGCTTTGGAGCGGGCGGGGTGGCGAACCACCCTCGAGTTTCGCGAAAATCACGTTCGGCTCGGCGATGGGCAGCTGATCGACGTCGAACCGTTCTGGACGGCCGAAGCCGAGCGCGATGGTGTCGTGATCAGCGCCTCTGCGCGGTCGGAATCGCGCGCTTGGTCACGACTGCAGTCGCGGTCACGACTGAGCGATCGAGATTTCTTGAAAGTCGCAAGCGCCTGAGCAGGGACTTCGCGATTCGTTGTCGGAAACTTGTGGATTCGCCCTCCCTACCGTTGACACCTCCGTAATTTCACTGTTGTATTTACCAACCCGCCCACGTGTGATTACACGACATGTGGTGTCAGGTGGGGGAAATCTGAACAGCTGGCCACGACATCTGGTGGTAGCGGCCAGCCACCGAAAAGCCTGAAGAACACACGCACAACGCGAGATACACGACGCGATGAACTGAGATGGAGTAGCCGGTGACGCTGATTGAAGAGAATGTTGGGAACACAAAGGGTGAGCCGGCCGCCGACGAAACGGGTGCCGAGCAGGCCCCGACGTTGACTGACGCAGCGAAATCTGCGCCATCTGAGGCGCCAGTGGTCACCGGCGGTGGCATGCGGGTCATGAAGCGCAACGGTCACCTGGAACCGGTCGATCTGAACAAGATTGTCAACGCCATTGCTCGAGCCTCGGAAGGGCTGCTCGGTGTTGATCCGATGCGCGTCGCCACCCGCACCATCTCGGCCCTCGCCGACGGCGCCAGCACAGGAGAACTCGACAACCTGTCGATCCGCACGGCTGCGGGCCTCATTGTCGAAGAGCCCAACTACTCCAAGCTCGCTGCACGTCTGCTGGCCACAGTCATCGATAAAGAAGTCCGTAACCAGAACATCCCGTGGTTCTCCGAATCGATCAAGATTTCCCACGAGCAAGGCATTGTTTCCGACGAAGTGCTTGCATTCGTCGAGGCAAACGCACCGGAACTGAATGCGGCGATCAACTCCGACCGTGACCGTCTGTTCGAGTTCTTCGGTTTACGCACGGTCTACGACCGGTACCTGCTGCGCCACCCCGAACGCCGCGACGTCATTGAGACCCCGCAGTACTTCATGCTCCGCGTTGCGTGCGGCCTCGTTGCCGGAGACGCCGAAACTGGCGAGCTGCCCGGCGGAGTCGACGCCGCGGTCAAGTTCTACGACTTGATGTCGTCGCTCGGCTACCTGCCGTCAAGCCCCACGCTGTTCAACTCGGGAACCACCCACAGCCAGATGTCGAGCTGCTACCTGCTCGACTCTCCCGAGGACAGCCTTGAAGGCATTTACAAGCGGTACACCGACATCGCCAAGCTCTCGAAGTTTGCTGGCGGCATCGGTGTCGCCTGGCACCGAGTGCGTGCAAAGAACAGTCTCATCCAGGGCACCAACGGCCTGTCCAACGGCATCGTCCCCTGGCTTCGCACGCTCGACTCCTCGGTCGCCGCGGTCAATCAAGGCGGCCGCCGCAAGGGCGCAGCATGCGTCTACCTCGAGTCATGGCACGCCGATGTCGAAGACTTCCTCGAACTGCGTGACAACACCGGCGACCACGCTCGACGTACACACAATCTCAACATCGCCAACTGGGTCCCCGATCTCTTCATGGAACGCGTCGAGAAGGACTGGCAGTGGAGCCTCTTCGATCCGAAGAAGGTCCCTGATCTCACCGACAAGTTCGGCGAAGACTTCGAACGTGCCTACACCGCGGCCGAAGAGGCCGGCCTCTACGAGCGACAGGTCTCGGCCCGCACGCTGTACTCGAAGATGATGCGTACTCTGGCCCAGACCGGCAACGGCTGGATGACCTTCAAGGACGCATCGAACGAAAAGTGCAACCAGACCGGTGCGCTCAACGACGATGGCACGCCGCGGGTGGTGCACCTCTCCAACCTGTGCACCGAGATCCTCGAAGTCACCGACCAAGCAAACACCGCAGTCTGCAACCTCGGTTCACTCAACCTCGGCAGCTACGTCTCCGCCGACGGCGAGTTTGACTTCGACCGCCTCGGTCGTGTCGTCCGCCAAGTTGTGCCATTCCTCGACCGGGTCATCGACATCAACTACTACCCGACGCCTGAGGCCAAGTACTCGAACAACAAGTGGCGCCCCGTCGGCCTCGGCATGATGGGCCTGCAGGATGTCTTCTTCAAGAAGGGCCTCCCGTTCGATTCACCTGCCGCCAAGGAACTCAGCAAGCGGATCAGCGCACACATTTACTTCCATGCGCTGTGGGCCTCGACCGAACTGGCCGTCGAGAGCGGCCCGCATGAGTCGTTCGCTGGTACTCGTGCCGCACAGGGCGACTTGCAGTTCGATCTGTGGGACGAAGGCGGTCGCAAGAGCGGCGTCAAAGTCATCCCGCCGGCCGAGCTCGACTGGGACACTCTGCGTGGCCGGGTCAAAGAGCACGGGCTGCGCAACAGCTTGGTCATCGCCATTGCGCCTACCGCCACGATCGCTTCGATTGCCGGTTGCTACGAGTGCATCGAGCCGCAGGTCTCCAACCTGTTCAAGCGCGAAACGCTGTCGGGCGAGTTCATGCAGATCAACCGCTACCTCGTCACCGAGCTGCAGCGTCGTGGCCTGTGGGACGAGCAGATGATCAACGAGATCAAGCAGGCCGAAGGCTCGGTCCAAGACGTCGATCGCATCCCCGCTGAACTGCGCGAGGTGTATCGCACGGCCTGGGAGATCCCGCAGCGCCAGTTGATCGACATGGGCGCCGAACGTGGCGCCTTCATCGATCAGAGCCAGTCGCTCAACCTCTTCATGGAGACGCCGACCATCGGCAAGCTCTCCTCGATGTACCTGCACGCGTGGAAGTCGGGTCTGAAGACCACCTACTACCTGCGCAGTCGTCCAGCGACGAAGATCAACAAGTCCACCACAGCCGCAGCGGCCACAACCCCGCCGAGCGGTCCCAGTGGTGGACGAGACCCCGAACCCACCAAGACGTTCACTGAAGAGGAAGCACTCGCATGCAGCCTTGAGAACCCTGAATCCTGCGAGGCATGCAACTGATGGCACTTATCGACCCGATTATCTCCGACCCGTCTGAGCACCACGGCCTGTTGGCCGAGGCGCCGGTGCCCACTCACACGCCGAATGAGCGAGCGAAACATATCCTCGACCCCGGATTCGACCTGACGCTGCGGCCGATGCGCTATCCGGTGTTCTTCGACATGTACAAGGACGCCATCAAGAACACCTGGACCGTTGACGAGATCGACTTCTCCGACGACCTCGTCGACCTTGACCGCAAGTTGATGCCAGCCGAGAAGCACATGGTCAGCCGCCTCGTTGCGTTCTTCGCAACCGGCGATTCGATCGTCTCGAACAATCTGGTGCTCAACTTGTATAGCCACATCAACAGCCCCGAGGCACGGATGTACCTCTCGCGGCAGTTGTATGAAGAGGCCTTGCACGTCCAGTTCTATTTGACGCTGCTCGACAACTACATCCCGGACATGAAAGAGCGCGAAGCCGCGTTTGCCGCGGTCGAGAACATTCCGTCGATCAAGGCCAAGGCCGACTTCTGCTTCAAGTGGATGAATCAGATCCAAGACGTCCAAGTGGTTGAGACCAAGGAGCAGCGCAAGCAGTTCCTGATGAACCTGATCTGCTTCGCAACGTGCATTGAAGGCCTGTTCTTCTTTGCAGCATTTGCTTACGTCTACTTCCTGCGTTCGAAGGGCCTGCTCAACGGGCTCGCCGACGGCACCAACTGGGTGTTCCGCGACGAGTCATGCCACATGAACTTCGCCCTCGAAGTGGTCAACACCGTTCGCAACGAAGAGCCGGACCTGTTCGACGACCAGCTCGAAGCTGACATTCGCGAGATGTTGCGTGATGCCGTCGAGTGTGAACACCAGTTCGCCGCCGACGTGCTCGCCGACGGCGTGCCGGGCATGAGCCTCGGAGACACTCGCGAGTACCTCCAGTACGTTGCGGACACCCGCCTTGCGCTGCTCGGCTACTCCGCCGAGTTCGGATCGAAAAACCCGTTCAGCTTCATGGAGCTGCAGGATGTGCAAGGACTCTCGAACTTCTTCGAGCGAACCGTGTCGAGCTACCAGACCGGCATCGAAGGCGACGTCAGCTTCGACGAGGACTTCTAGTCCGAACGCCGTCGGTCTGATACCTCTCAGCGATACAGGTTTGTGTGTTCGCCGAGGACGGGGCCGACGTCGCGGATTGATCCCGGCGTTCGGCTGAACTTCGGGACCACGCCCAACATGGCGGTGTCGATACCGGCGCGAGAGGTGAACCGCTGCACCATCTCGCGAGCGAGGTAGTGCTCGTCGGTCAGCATGTCGGCTGCGGTATAGACGCGGCCGGCCGGGACGCTGTGCTCACGCAACAGGCCGAGCAGATCGTCGCTGTCGATGGTCTTGGTCCAGTCAGCGATGATTCCGTCAAGCTGATGCTCACGCTCGCCGCGGGCGCCATGCGTTGCCCACATCGGGTCACTGGCCATCTCGGGCTGGTCCATCGCAGTACACAGTCGGGCGAACACGGCGTCGGCATTCCCGGCGATCAGTACCTCTGAGCCGTCGCGGGTGGGGTAGGCATTTGCCGGCGCCACACCCCGCAACGTTCCGCCTGACCTGGAGCGGAGCACTCCGGCCACGTCATAGTCGGCCATCGACGACTCCATCAGCGCGGCGACTGCCTCGTAGATCGCGACGTCGACTTCCTGGCCTTTCCCGCTGACTGTCCGCTCGTGCAGGGCGGCCAATGTGCCGATCACGGCGAACATCGCCGCAAGTGAGTCACCGAGGCTGATGCCGCAGCGGGCTGGAGCCCGGTCGGCGTCACCGGTGGTGTGGCGGATGCCGCCGATGGCCTCGCCGATCGAGCCGAAACCAGCCTCCGATGAACGCGGTCCGGTCTGGCCGAAGCCCGACACGTGGGTGACGATGACTCCCGGATTCGCCACCGTGAGGGTCGAATAGTCAAGACCGAATTTGGCGAGCGTGCCAGGCCGAAAGTTTTCGAGCACGACATCGCACTCGGTACCCAGCTGTTGCACCATGGCAAGGTCGTCGGCATCCCTGAGATCGGCGACGACCGACTGCTTGTTGCGTGCAATGGTCGGCCACCAGAGGCTCCCGCTGTCGACAGTGACACCCCAGCGGCGCATCGGGTCGCCGCCGTCGGGCGACTCGATCTTGATCACCTCGGCGCCGTAGTCACCGAAGAGTTGACCAGCGAACGGTCCCGCGATGAAATTGCCGAGTTCGAGGACGCGGACGCCACTCAGGGGGCCATCAGTGTCAGCGCTCACGGCTCCATTGTGACGCGTCCAGCTCCTCGCGCCTCAGATCAGCCTTCACCGCACGGTTCGAAGTTGTTCTCAAGCGGGCCGATGCCTGCGGTCACCGCCCGGTCGCGGAACTCGACCAGACCCGGTTGGTCATTCATCCAATCGAGCTTGGCCTGCACCGCATCGGTGCCGGCATCCAACTGGAAGACATACGCGCTGAAAGATTCTGCGAAATCTTCTTCCGGACTGCTGGCGGCGTAGGGACCGAGGAATCCGGGGTTGATGCTGCACCGATCTTCGCCAGCGCTGCCGCTTGCCTCCTCACTCGGATCGATCTCGTCGATCAGACCGTCGTCCCAGAACAGTGCGACCCACTGTGCCATCAGCGAGTCGGGGAGGTAGCAGCCTTCGCCATTGTCGTACGTTGCGCAGTTGTCTTCCGACTCAGCACTCCGGTCGATCTGCGAGGGCAGTGCGGTGAACACGTGGCTGAACTCGTGCGCCATCGTGAGCAGAGCTTCATTTGGATCTTCCTCGTAGGACTCGAGGTTGATGGACATCTGGAACAAGGTGCCGTCGTCGTCGAGCGTGTTGACAAACGCCAACGTGACTTCATCGCCGCCCTCGGTGCTTTCGAAGGAGCCGAACACTCCAAGGTCAGCGAGCTGGAGTGATGGAGTGATGGCCGAGAGCGCTTCCCAGGCCTGAGTCAATGTGGGGTCGTCGTCGCCGAAGCATGCGGCGCCAAGTGCACCGCCGACCACGTAGTGGGCGGTCGTGAATGTCGACGTCTCGTCCTCGCCGAGTCCCTCCGCAGAGCAATCGACGTCATCGCGAGTGAGCGACATGTCAACGGTGCCGGCCGCTCCCGCAGCGTCGCCCTCGTACTCGTCGCCGTACTCATCGTCGTACTCGTCGTCGTACTCGTATTCGGCGTCGAACTCGGTCGATGCGTCTGCGACGTCATCGTCACTGTCGGACCCGCATGCTGCAAACAGCAGCGCTGCTG
>JABJAB010000092.1 GCA_018666235.1 Ilumatobacter sp. | reverse complement strand
GCTGCAAGAATCTTCTGCTTCAAGCCGCCAATGGGGAGCACCTGACCCTGCAGGTTGATCTCGCCGGTCATCCCGACAGTTGGCTTGACTGCCCGGCCGGACAGCAACGACACCAGGGCCGTGGTCATCGTGATGCCCGCAGACGGGCCGTCCTTCGGGATCGCGCCGGCTGGCACATGCACATGGAAGCGCTGGCGCATCGACTCCGGGTCAAGGCCCAGTTCGTCGGTGTGTGACCGCACATAGTTCAGCGCGATCTGGGCGGACTCCTTCATCACGTCACCGAGCTGACCGGTCAACGTCAGGCCCGGTTCGGAGTCGGGCCCGGTCGGGAAGGCCGTGGTTTCGACGAAGAGCACGTCGCCGCCGGCACCGGTGACTGCGAGTCCCGTGGCCACGCCAGGTGTGTCGGTTCGGTCGATCACTTCGTCGTCGACCTTGCGTCGACCGATCCAGTCGGTCAGCTCGTCCGCGCCGATGGCGATCGGCGTGTCCGAACCCGTTGCCACCTTCGCGGTGACCTTGCGCACCAGTCGGCCCAACTCGCGTTCGAGTGAGCGCACGCCCGCCTCTCGGGTCCAGCCGGAGATGATCGAGCTGATCACGGCGTCGTCGACCGTGACCTCGTCGGGCTCCAAGCCAGCACGTTCGATCTGTCGCGGAAGCAAGTAGCGGTGTGCGATGAAAGTCTTCTCTGCCTCCGTGTAACCATCAAGGCGGACGAGGTCCATCCGGTCGAGCAGCGGGCCCGGGATGGTGTCGGCAACGTTGGCCGTAGCGATGAAGACCACTTCGGACAGGTCCAAGTCGACCTCGAGGTAGTGATCGCGGAACGTGTGGTTCTGCGCGGGGTCGAGGACTTCGAGCAACGCTGCGGTCGGGTCGCCGGACCAGCCGCCGGCGGCCAGCTTGTCGACCTCGTCGAGCAGGATGACCGGGTTCATCGTCTTGGCTTCCTGCAGCGCACGGACGATTCGCCCAGGCTGCGAGCCGACGTACGTGCGGCGGTGGCCGCGGATCTCGGACTCGTCGCGGACACCACCGAGGGCAACACGAACAAACTCGCGGCCCATGGCTCGTGCAATCGACTCACCGAGGCTGGTCTTGCCGACCCCGGGCGGACCGATGAGGGTGATGACCGACCCGTGCCCGCGGGCGGTTCGTTCGCCGTCGGCATCGACGCGAGCGTCGAGGCCGCGCTCGTGGCGAAGCTTGCGCGTGGCGAGGAACTCGACGATGCGATCCTTCACATCGTCGAGGCCGTAGTGATCAGCGTCGAGCACCGTCTGCGCGTCGTCGAGATCGATGTTGTCGTCACTGCGCTCGCCCCACGGCATCTCGAAGATGCGGTCGAGCCAGGTGCGGATCCATGAGTGCTCGGGTGACTGGGAACTCATCCGCTCAAACCGGTCGAGCTCCTTGTCGATGGCAATCTTGACCGATTCGGGCGCGTCGAGATCCGCCAACTTCGCGCGGTACTCGTCGGTGACGTCCTCGTCGCCTTCACCGAGTTCTTTTCGAATGGATGCCATTTGCTGGCGCAGCAGGTACTCACGCTGCTGCTTGTCCATGCCTTCGCTGACGTCGTTGCGAATCGTCTCGGCGACCTGCAACTCGTTGAGGTGATTGCGCGCCCACGAGTGAAGTGCATCGACGCGGTCCGCGACGTCGGTCGCGCGCAGCACGACGAGCCGGTTGTCGTCGGAGAATTCAGCCCAAAGCGCCACGGCATCAGCGAGCGCGCCAGGTTCCTGGATTGTCCGGAGGAGTTCGGGCAAGCGACGCGAGTTGCGCTTCTCGGCGATGAGCTCAAGGGTGGCGCGTAGTTCACGCGTTGCCGCTGTGGTCGACGCGCTTGACGGTCCGTCGATCAACAGTTCAGCTTCGGCAAATGTTGCCGCTCCGGATTCGACCTGCGTCGACGTGATCCGCGCTCGGCCTTCGACGCGGACAATCGCTGCCGACTCACCAGTCGGCAGATTGCCCACGTTCGGGACGCGCGCCACCACGGCCAGTTCGTCTTCGTCGCCCCCGGTCAGGAGCAGTCGCGAATCGTTCAACTCTGTGGCAGCAGTAATCGCCAGGCGCAGGGCGTCGGTGGCGAGGGTCAGCGTGACCGTGGCGCCAGGAAGCACAGCACTCGGGAGGTGCGCGATGGGGAGGCGAATGGTCGTGACGGGTGTGGCCGGTGGCGGTGTTGCTGAGGAGGTGTTCGACATGTGACCACGCTAGGCACAAACAACCTGAGTGCCAACGACTCAAGATTCACACCAAATTCGGGAATACGCTCGAAACCCAGCCACCGAGCCAGCCAGCCACCGAGCCACCGAGCCACCGAAATATGCAGGAAAATGTGCGCTCAGCGAGCCTGAGCCCTCATTTTTCGGTCTGGGGCGGGGTGTGAGGGGGATGGCGGTGGGAGAATGCGGTGCGATGAGTCTGAACGAGCAGTTCAACCAGCAGTACGAGGAGACGATCAAGCTGGTCAAGTCGCGCGCCCTCTGGCGGGTCGGCGAGCAGTTCACCGAAGGTGAGACGTTGCGCTGCCACTGTTTCAACTGCGGATACGTGAGCCTCCACCAACGCTTCGACATCACGCGCCACCGGATCCTGCTCGGCAAGTCGATCCGCGCAATGGAAGCGCCGCGGCCAATGCTGCGCTGTCGACGGTGCGGACATCAGCAGCACCTCCGCGACGTTGGTGAACTTATTGTGCCGTCGACGATTGCATTGCACGACGAGCTACGCGACACCTTGCGGGCCCACCTCAGCGACACTCCAGCCGGCGACCTTCCCCGCGATGTGCGCGAGCAGGTCGCAAAGTTCCGCGAGGAGGCAAGCAGCCCAGTCCGCCAGCTCCTGCTGACCGCGATCGCAGACGCCGCCGTCTCCGAAGAAGGAGCAGCAACATTGGAAACTGTTGGTCGCGAACTCTTCCTCAGCACCGACCAAATCGCCGCCGCGACCGGCGGTCAGTCGCCACCAAGCACCGACTGACCGATCACGGGAGCGCTGCCACGAACGCCAAAGCGTCATCGAGGCTGACTTGGCTGAGGAGCTGTTTGCGCATCGGCATCACCCAGCGAGGAGCATTGAGCCCGAATGCTCCGTGCAGTTTGCCGCCACGTCCGTAGAGCGCGAGGAGCTTGCCCTCAGCGACGGACCCGGCAGCGACGATCACCTCGTCGTCGGGACTCGATCGGCCCAAGAACTGGATCCGTTGATCAAACTGGTCGCTCCAAAAGAACGGAACCGGTCCATACGACGCCGGTGTCTCACCTGCAGCCACGTCGAGCAGATTGTTCGCGGCCAGCGCACCCTGCTCGGCCGCATTCGTCCAGTGCTCGACACGCATCTCTTCGTCAAACAACGGATTGGGCCAGCGCGCGACGTCGCCGGCTGCATAGATGCCGGGCGCGGCACGCAACGTCTCGTCGCAGACAATGCCATCGCGCAACTCAAGCCCGCTGTCGTCCAGCCATTGAGTTGCGGGCACCACACCGATCCCGACGACGATCAGATCGGCATCGAGGTGTTCCCCGGCGAGCTGCACACCGGTCTTGGTCAACGATTCGACCTGAACACCACAGCGCACATCGATGCCACGAGCACGATGAACGTCCGCAACTGCTGCGCCCATCTCTTCGCCGAGGCCTCGAATCAATGGAGCGGTGGCCCCTTCGATCACGGTGACCTGATTGTCGAGCTGCTTTGCGATCGCCGCAACTTCGAGGCCAATGAAACCCGCACCAATCACCACGACGCGCTGCCCGCCCGCACGGATCGCAGCCCGAACAGCCATGGCGTCGTCGAGCGTGCGCAGCACATGGACGTGACCGAATTGCGACTGACCCGGCAGACGCCGCGGTGAGGCGCCGGTGGCGATGATGATGCCCTCCGCTTCGAGATGCGAACCGTCACTGAGGTGGAGTCGCCCACCGGTACCCGTCGCTGCCGGTTCCAGCCGTGTTGCCGCGATCCCGAACCGCCATTCGACGTCGAGTTCGTCAAACGAGTCAGCGGGCCGAAGTTGAATCCGGTCAGGTTCCCACTCACCCGACAGCAGCTTCTTCGACAGCGGCGGCCGGTCGTACGGACGGTGCGGCTCGGCTCCGATGACCACCACCTCAGTGTCGGGCGCGCGCTGGCTCAGCGTCTCCGCGGCGCGCAAACCTGCGAGGGAGGCTCCGACGACGGCGAGGCGATTCGGTGACCCGTCCATCTTCCCACCTTGACACACCGCCCCGCTCCGCCGAACAGCGAGCAGCCGATTCTCAGCAGCGCGTCAGCTGCAACTCAGTAGGTGCGGACCTCGACACGATGACCATCGGGATCACGGACGTAGACACCGTCGCCCTGGCCGCGCGCACCAAACAGTGAGGCCGGACCCATCTCGATGATGTCGGCATGGGTGGCCACGAAGGCATCGAAGCCGGACCGATCAGTCACGAACGCGACGTGATCAACGTTGCGTCCCGACGGTTCGTCAGCGAGAAGGTCGATCAAGGTGGCGGCGTCGACTCGGAGCGAGACAAACGGCGCAGCACCAGCGCGCCACTCTTCCAACCGCTCGGCCACGAGACCGAGGTGGTCGCGGTACCACGTCACCGAGCGCTCGACGTCGCTGACGCACAGCACAACGTGGTCGATGCCAGAGATCATTGGTGCAACGTATCGGACAGCGCGACCGCCCCCGCTACGGTTCGGTCGATGAGCGAACTCCCCACTGTCGATGCGATCAACGCGATGCTCGTTGAAGAGTTCAGCGGCATGGGCAGTCGATGTGCAGCGGTCGGACCAGACTTTGCGCTGGCGCACCTGATGCCCGACCAGGATGCGCTCAGACCCGGTGGCTTCATCTCGGGCCCGACACAGTTCGGCATGGCCGACGCGGCGCTCTGGTATCTCACGTTCGGAGCGATCGGACGAATCGAACCGATGGCGCTCACCTCGGAGCTCTCCATTCGATACGTCCGACCAGCGCAAGGCACCAACATGTGGGCACGCGCAACGCTCGACAAGGCGGGCCGTCGAAACGTTGTCGGCACCGTGCGCATTTGGTGCGACGACGACGAGGACCGGATCACCGCAACCGCACAGGGCACCTACGCCCTTCCAGCCTGAGCCAATCCGAGCCAAGCAGTGCCCGAACTTGCCCGCTTCCACTTGGCGATGCCGGTCCATGATTTGGCAGCCGCCCGTTCGTTCTACGGCGAGCTCCTCGGCTGCCCCGAAGGCCGCTCAGCAGAACATTGGGTGGACTTCGACCTGTTCGGGCATCAGTTCGTGGCCCACCTTTCCCCGACGGCTACGCCACGCATCACCAATCCGGTCGATGGCGACGAGGTTCCCGTCCCGCATTTTGGTGTTCTCCTGAGCCCGGCCGACTGGCAGGCGTTGGCCAGTCGCCTGCGGGACGCGGGGACGATCTTCGTCATCGAACCGCATACTCGTTTCGCCGGCGAAACTGGCGAACAATCGACGATGTTCTTGCTCGACCCGTCGGGGAACGCCCTCGAGTTCAAGGCGTTTGCCGACGACTCGCAGGTCTTTGCACGCTGATCGTTCAGCCCTGCCGGGCAATCCGAGCGGGCAGCGTCAACTGTCGGCTTGCTGGCTCCCGAAAATTGTCGGCGGGCCCTGCTTGCGCCAGTCAGGCGCACCTCGCATCGCGCGGCCCTGCACCGTGACATCCTGACTTGGAGTGCCGCCCACGATGCGCCCGCTGTACGCACCGTCAACACCATTCGCACCGATGCCGAGTACCGGGTAGCTCGTGAGCGCCGAGTAGGTCTGCAAGAGCAGTGGCCGTGGGCGATCTGAGTGGTTGGGCATCGAACCGTGCACCATGCAGCAGTTGTGGACCGTGACCGAGCCCGCCGGACCCTGCAGCCATGCCATGTCCTCCATCGGCAGCGTTGCGATGTCGTCGTCACGCATTGCGCCACTCCACGATCCCTCCGCGCTGTACAGGTCGTAGAGCTTCCCGGTATGGCTACCGGGAAGCACGCCCATCGGGCCCATCTCGTCGTCGACGTCGTCGAGGTACACGCCGATTGTCAGTGGCGTGAAGTCGGTATGGGGCCAGAACTGAATGTCCTGGTGCCACTTCACCTCCTCACCCCCGCCCGACCACTTGTAGTTGAGTTTGCTGTGATGGAACCGCACCGGACCACCGAGGATGGCCATGGCGAGTTGTGCCACTGGTCCTTCGAACGCCAGACGGTGGAAGGTCTCGTGCAGATCGACGGGCGAGACCAGTCGCCGGAGTCGCGGCGTGGCAGCCGAATGCCCTGCTTCGAGATCGAATCGACGACTCGACGTGGCGAGCCGCCGACTCTCTTCGACAAACTCATCTGACGCCGAGCGCAGCTCTGCCATCCACGCTGCATCGACGAACGACTCGAGTTGGAGGTAGCCGTTTGTCTCGTAGAACTCGAGTTGCGCGGAGGTGACGACGTCGTGGCTCACCCCACGAGCGTAGAACTAACGCGTGTCGTGACGGAAGGTGATCGACATGCGCGGCCCGACTCCGCGGCGCATCTTCGGGACGCAGTGTTCCCATTCGTGTTGACAGGCGCCGCCCATGACCAACAGATCACCGTGGCCGAGGTCCCAACGACGCGACGCTCCACTGCCTCCCTTGTCACGCCGTTGACGCAGCTTCAACGGTCGCGGATGACCGACGCTCAAAATGGCGACGATGGGATCGGTGACGTACTTGCGGTGTCGATCACCGTGCCACGCAACCGAGTCGTTGCCATCGCGGTACAGGTTGAATCCGATCGAATCAAACGGACGGTGATATCGAGCCGTGAGCAACTGACGGATGTCATCGAGGAGTGGCGTCGGCCCTCCCGCCGGGTAGTCGTCAGCGTGCCACCACGCCGTGAGCCGTGGCTCCGCGACCACCGCGTCGTACATGGCGATGTTGGTCCGTTGTCGGAGTTCGAGTTGGTCGAGCAACCCGTCGAAGACGCCGTCGGCGCCACTCAGCCAGCCAGGCGTGAAGTCGATCCATGACCGGGCGTCGAGTTCGACGCGCTGGGCCTCGAGAAAGTCGGCGTCGACATCTGGTGCACACAACCCGAAAAGCGACCCCTGCAAGAACATGTGTTCGATTCTCGCGAAGGATCCAGCCAAACGCAAGGCATCGCTCAAACTCGCAGCAGGGCTGAGGCGGACCAGTTCACGTTCACGGCACCGAAACGGGCACAGACCGCTTCAGCAGACATCGGGCCGCCAAGGAGGAACCCTTGTACAAGATCGCACCCGTGCAGTTGGGCCAATGCCAACTCGGCGCTGGTCTCGACGCCTTCGGCAACGACCTGCAGGCCCAGGTTGTGCGCCAGCGACACGATGCCCGCGAACAATTGCGCGCGTTTGTCGTTGTTGGCCGAGCGGGCAAGGAACATCCGGTCGATCTTGACTTGATGCACGGGGAGGTCGTGCAAGTAGCTGAGCGAGGAGTACCCGGTCCCAAAGTCGTCGATTGACAGGTGGACGCCCAGTTCCACCAGCTTGTCGAGCAGATGGCGGTGCTGCGCATGTTCGTGCTGAATGAGCACACTTTCGGTCAGCTCAAGACACAACTCCTGGGGTGCCACGCCGTGACGACGAAGACGTGCCCGCACGGCATCGACGAAGTCCGACTGCCACAGCTGCGCTGTCGAGACATTCACCGCGACGATCGGCGGGGTGAATCCGCGCTCTCGCCAACTGGCGATCTGAGCACACGTCTGGTCGATCACGTAGTCGCCAAGTTCGTTGATCAGTCCGGCGTTCTCTGCGACTCGAACAAACTCACGAGGAGGAATCTCGCCTTCAACCTCGTGCGTCCACCGCGCCAGCGCTTCGACACGAACGATCCGACCAGTGTTGGCCTCGAGGATGGGCTGGTACTCGAGTCGCACGGTCTTGTTCTTGAGAGCACGCCGCAGCTCGGTGGCCAGATGCATCCGTCGCTGGATGGGCGACGACAGACTGGATTCATAGATGCGCGAATGGCCGCGCCCATCGCGCTTCACTGCATAGAGGGCGAGGTCGGCATGGCTCATCGCGACCTCGGACGTCATTCCGTGTTCCGGAATCAGCGCGATGCCGATGCTCGCCGTGACGCTGGTCTCGCCGCTCTGCGTCTGACGAACACCCGACAGGCTCTGCAATGCACGATCGGCTGTTCGCTGCACCGCCGCCACATCAGCCACGCCCACCGAGGTGAGCAGGGCGAACTCATCGCCGCCGAGGCGAGCGAGAAACTCACCCGGTTGCAGCTCTGAGCGAAGCGAATCAGCAAGTGACATCAGGAGCTCGTCACCCGCTTGGTGCCCGAGGCCGTCATTGACTTCCTTAAACCCGTCAAGGTCGATGATCAGCAGCGCGAAGCCGTGAGCGTCAGATTTGTCGCCTGGCCCGAACAGGCTGAAGCGGCGTTCGAGTTCGCGCATGAACGCCGCTCGGTTGGGGATCCCGGTGAGCAAGTCGTTGTAGGCGCGATGCGCCAGGTCGCGCTGCAGGTCAACCACCTTGGCGAGGCCTTGCGCGAGATACCCGATCTCGTCGCGTCGCTCGGTGAGTTGAACCGTGTCGGGGCCGTCATCGGAGCCGACGTCGTGGGCCACCTTGATCAACCGGTTGAGTGGCCTGAACGCGAGGAACATCGCGATGATGCCGGCGACCGCCATGGCTCCGAGCAACACGAGCACCGCGACAGCAACCCGGTTCACGACGCGTGCATCGATCCTGTTCAGATCGTCCACCAATCCGACATCGACGGCGAGGACGCCGATGAGTGCCGCATCGGCATCGAGGATGGGCGTCAAGTACGCGAAGCGCATCCGTCCGGCAACCGGCACCTCGCCGATGTACGGCGAGGTCGTGACCAGGTCCGCGTACGCGGGATGGCCCTCGACAATCAGCCCTGGCTCAACCTGCGAGCCGCCGATTCGGCCACCCGCTTCATCCGTGAAACTGGTGGCGATTCTGTCGAAGGAGCCGCTGGACGGGTCGTAGCGGAAAAGGTTCGCAGCACCTTGGTTCACCGATGAGATCGAGTCGACGAGTGCGTCAAAGGAGTCGCTCGGCTGCAGGCGATCCGCCGAGTCGATCTGAATCTTCTGGGGCGAACCAGCCGCATCGCATTCGAGCACGAACTCGCCACGGTCCTGTTGAAACAAAGCTGCCGCAGCGCGTGCAGCTCGGTCGACCCGGATTTCGGAGTGATCCTGGTTGATCGTGCGTATCTCTCGAAGGCCCGCGTACGCGAGGACTGCCATCGAGAGCGACGCCACAACGAGGAAGACAGCCGTCGTCCGCACGGGGAAGGACCATCCTGATTGTCGATCGATCCCCTTGCGTTGACGCACACCAGGCATACGGCAGATTGAGACCGAACTGAAGCTTCTGTCGGGTTTCCTGACGACAGCTTGACGGTGCGTCCGGTTTCGCCACAGAACTGGAGCGCCGAGAGAGAGGGAGAGAGGGAGAGAGGGAGAGAGGGAGAGACACGAGTCACCGTCACCCCGCCGACACATGTTCGTAACGCAACCGTAATATCTCGCCATGATCTCCCGCTCCCAGTTCCTCGGCAGCCTCGCGGTCGCCGTCGCCACGACGGCGCTGATGCCAACAGCGCTCAGCCACTCGGCATCCGCCACAGGCCCTGCAGCTGCTCCTCAGCTCGTCACTGCTGCAGCGACCGGTGCGCTCGGTGCCGACAGCGCGATCACGTGTCCCATTCCTGCGGGTAGTGAATTCGTCGACAGCTGGGGCGCAGGCCGCTCCGGTGGGCGCCGTCACGAAGGCGTCGACATGATCGCTGATCGCGGCACCCCCGTGGTCGCCGCACAGTCAGGCGACATCAACTTCAAGCAGAACCGGCTCGGCGGCAACGCTGCGTGGCTGAACAGCCCAAGCGGCAACACCTTTTACTACGCCCACTTCGACAGCTTCGAAGGCGAGAGCCGCTTTGTGCTGCAGGGCGAGGTGATCGGCTACGTGGGCAGCACCGGCAACGCCAAGGGACCCCACCTCCACTTCGAAACTCACTTCGGCGGAACGGTCGGCAGCCCCTACGACGCGACCTACGCCGCGTGCATGCAACCCATCGTGGACGCAGCCCAGGCGCAGGCCGAAGCCGACGCGGAGCGGTTGGCCGTACATGGTGAGGTGACCATCGCACGCGGGCGCCCCGATACCGCCGACAGCGAGCGCCAGCGCAACGCCATCGCCGTGCGCTGAGCCCAACGAGCGGGATAACCGAGCAGCATGACCGTCCGGGTCACGTTCGTGTTGCTGATCAAAGCTGCGCCGCGGTTCGCAGCGGAATGATCGGTGCTGCCAAGCTCGCGTCATGACGCGCGAACTCGATACCGGAACCACTGACCTGCTCGCCCACATTGACGGACACGTCGGCGTGATCACGTTCAACCGACCCGAGCGGCGTAACGCGCTCAGCGACGCGATGTACGAGGGGTTCAGTCGGGTCCTGCCGACGCTGGCCGAAGACGACGACGTGCGCGTTGTGATGGTCACCGGCAACGGCGGCGCGTTCTGTGCCGGCGGCGACGTGAAGGGAATGCACGAAAGCCACCAGCCCGGCGCGGCTCCGCGTCGCGGTGGCAGCGTCCAGACCGGCACCGACGTGCTGCGTCGCCTGCAGAAGCAGGTCTCGCTCGCGCTGCACCGCTTCCCGAAACCCGTCGTCGCCGCAATCCCCGGCGCGGCAGCAGGTGCCGGCATGTCGATCGCGCTGGCCTGCGACATCCGCCTGGCTGCCGAGCGAGCCCTCGTTGTCCCGGCGTTCGCGAATGTCGGCGCGTCCGGCGACTTCGGCGGCAGCTGGTTCCTCACGCAGCTCGTTGGCACCGCAAAGGCCAAGGAGCTGTACTTCACCTCGCCACGCCTCACGGCTGCCGAGGCACGCGACCTCGGCATCGTCAATCAGGTGCTTGCCGACGACGGCTTCGACCAAGCCGCCCTCGACTGGTGTCGAGGACTCGCAGACCGGGCCCCCATCGCCATGCGCTACATGAAGGAAAACCTCAACCGCGCGATCACCTGTGACGTCGAGACAGCGCTCGATGCCGAAGCCGCCAACATGGTGCTGTCCATGGGCACCTCCGATCACCGCGAAGCAGCGGCCGCGTTCGTCGAGAAGCGCACGCCGAACTTCACGGGCCAGTAGGAATCGCGCCACTCGCGAGCTGCCGGGCGTACCGTCACCCGTCATGAGCGAGCAGGTCCACGCCCCAATCATCGTCGAGGACCCCGACGACCCGCGCTTGGCCGATTATCGCGAGTTGAACAACCAGCCGATACGCACGGCAATGGAGGGCGACGAGTTCTTCATGGCCGAGGGATACATGGCCATCGATCGTCTGATCGACTCGGGTCACCAGCTCCGGTCGGTGCTGCTCGGCCCAACCCGAGTGAAGCGGTTCCTCCCGTACCTCGAACGACGTGAGCTTGCCGGCGTTCCCGTCTTCGTTGCCGACCACGAGGTGATGGAACGCATCGTCGGGTTCAACCTGCACCGCGGCGTGCTCGCATCAGGGAACCGCAAGCCCTATCCCGCGGTGTCCGAGCTCGCAGCGACTGCGACGCGGCTCGCTGTGCTTGAGGCACTCAACGACAACCAGAACGTGGGCGCCATCGCACGCGCCGCGCGAGCCTTCGGGTTCGACGGCATGGTGCTCAGCCCCAACTGCACCGACCCGTACTACCGGCGCACGGTACGCGTCAGCATGGGCGAAGTGCTGCATATGCCGACCGCGCGAGTCGCCGACGATGATTGGCCAGATGCGCTCGACACACTCCACGATCTGGGATTTGAGACGTGGGCGATGACACCTGCTGCCGACGCAACCAACGTCTGGGAGATGGCGGCGCCTGAGCGCTTGGCTGTGGTGTTCGGTGCTGAGGGGCCCGGGCTCACCGACATCGCGATCCAGAACACGACGCACCGCGTGCGGATTCCGATCGCGGCGAACGTCGACTCGCTCAATGTCGGCCACGCTGCGGCGGTGACCTTCGCCGCCGTGAATCGACCGACGTGACACGGCAGGCACTCGACATCACGCCTGGCGCGGCTGTCATTGCGACGTTGTCGACCTCACCCGGCGCCGCCTGGACTTCGTCGCGGAATTGACGCTGCTGCGAGGATGGGAACGTGCTTGAGCAGTTAGCCAACCATCCCGACGCCAGTGACCCTGAGCCATTCGCCGGGCCAGACCATCCGATTCGCAAGATCACCCGGTTGATGGCGTTCGGCGGCGAGTGGCGACCAACAAACGCGACGAACATGGCCGAACTGTTCGATGGAATGGCGGCCGAATGGTCGGAGCGACACGTTGACCCGACGAAGCGTGCGCCCGTGGAGGATGGGCTCGATCGCGGTGGGATTCCGCTCAGCGGTGACTGGCTCGAACTCGGCGCCGGTACGGGCGCGGGAGCACGCGTCCTGAGCGGGCGGGTCGGCTCGCTGATCTGTAGCGACCTGTCGATGGGAATGCTGTCGTATGCGCCGGGCGAGCTGGCGCCGCGGGTGCAGGCCGACGCGACGACGCTGCCATTCGCCGACGACACGTTCGACGCGGTGCTGATGATCAACATGATCCTGTTCCCCAACGAGGTCGATCGCATCTTGCGGCCCGGAGGTTCGATTCTGTGGGTCAACACACTTGGAGACCAGACGCCGATTCACCTGCCTGCTGCTGACGTGCTCGAGGCGTTGCCGGGCGAGTGGCAGGGTCGCACTGCGCGAGCGGGAACCGGTTTCTGGTTGGCAGCGCGTCGAGTTGGGGCCTGATGGACACGGCGGTGACCGACTCGCCCGAACGTCATCTGTGGACGTTGATTGAGCCGGTTCATGCAATCACCTACTTCGCCCCTGAGTGCCAGCAGGCGTTCGAAGATGCGGGCCTCCCCGGGTTCTGGCGCGGCTACTTCGGCGGGCGCGCCGCCCCGCTCGGCGCTGTCAGTGCGGGCGCCGTGACCGCGCTGTTCTTCGGCTTCCACCCGAGCTTCGTCGACCGCGCCGTGCCCGACATCTGGACGCGCTGTTCACCCGCTGATGCGTTGGCAGCGCGGCTCGACGGAATCGACCGGGCGTGGACTGCCCATGAGCTCCCGAATGACCGAGCCCAGTTGAAGCGCGCCGCCTTCATCGTGCGGCGCGCCGCCGAGGCGGTGGCCGACGATCGGCGGCCAATGTTCGCGGCGAATCTCACGATTGAGATGCCGACGAAGCCGCACTTGGCCTTGTGGCACGCTGCGACGCTGCTGCGTGAGCACCGCGGCGATGGACACCTCGTTGCATTGACCGCGCTGGAAATTGGTCCGTGTGACGCGCACGTCGTGCGACTGGCACACACGGGGACGCCGGTCGACACCGTGCAGCCGTTTCGAGGATGGAGCGATGACGACTGGATCGCTGCGGTGGGCCGACTCCACGAGCGCGGTGTCCTCGATGACACCGGCCAAATCACCGAGACGGGAGCTGCGCTGCACGTCGCAATCGAAGAGTCGACCGACCAGCTCGCCACCGCACCGCTGCGCGCCATCCAGTCCGAGCTCGCCGAGCTGGCCCACATCCTGACGCCTGTCGTTCGTGCACTGGACAGCGCAGTCATCCCGTACCCGAACCCGATGGGCGTCGAACGGTTCGACACGACCTGACTGTCCGCCCCCGCACACCTTCGTGGCAAGGGTCCGTCCACTCATGTTGTCAGTGGACGTAGCTGTCGCCGCGTGTCAGGTAGCGGCGAGAAGATGGCCGCGGCGGTCGCCGACTTCTTGGACACCGGCGCTTCGAAGGCCTTCCGTCAGCTGCGCCCGCGCTCTGATCAAGCGGCTCGACCACGTACGCCTTCGCCGCGCCCAGAGTGGTCTGACACGATCGGAGCCATGACCGACTTTCCGCTGCCGAACGCGTCCACCGATCTCACCGGCGAGGTCGCCCTCGTCACAGGCGCCACATCGGGCCTGGGCTGGCGCTTCGCGCAGGTGCTCGCAGCGGCGGGCGCGACGGTGGTCGCCACTGGCCGTCGCGAGGAGCGCCTCGCCGAACTTGTGCTCGACATCGAGTCTCGCAGCGGTGTCGCTCACGGCGTGCCCATCGACATGTCTGATGCCGACAGCATCATCGCGGCAGTCGATCACGCAGAGAAGGCAGCAGGTCTCGTCACCATCCTCGTCAACAACGCGGGTGTTCCCGACGCACAGCGTGCCCATAAGATGTCCCTCGAACTGATCGACTCGGTGATCGACATCAACCTGCGCGGACCGTACATCTTGAGCTGCGAGATTGCCCGCCGGTTGATTGCAGCGGAACGATCCGGCCGAATGGTCAACATCTCCAGCATTGCTGCCACCCACTACTCAGGCAATGGTGCTGCGCTGTACTCGATCACCAAGGCAGCGATCTCCCGGATGAGCGAGGCCCTGGCGGTCGAGTGGAGTCGATTCAACATCAACGTCAATGGCATTGCACCAGGTCTCTTCAAATCAGAGATGACCGACGGCATGCTCGAGCGAGTCGGTGATATCGGCAAACACTTTCCGCGCAAGCGCACCGGGCAGCCTGAACAACTCGACTCGACGTTGCTGTATCTCTGCGGGCCGGCGTCGGAGTGTGTCACCGGCACGGTGATCAAAGTCGACGACGGTCAGGGCCCCCGCTGACCATCGAGCCAGACTCGCCGACCATGGGTCG
>JABJAB010000091.1 GCA_018666235.1 Ilumatobacter sp. | reverse complement strand
TGCAGCCGGACGCGCAACTCGCTGGGGTTCGCATCAACGAACTCGCGGCGTTTGCGCTGCACTGAGGACGTCCCCACGGCAATGCCGACCACTGCCGCGCCAACGACGCCTGCGAGGCCAACCCACTTCCAGATGCGCATGGATGAGTACCGTAGGTGGTGATGACCACCGAACGGCACACTGCAACACCGTTCGAGGAAGCTGCAGCGCTGGCTCGCACCGGCGATGTGTGGCTGTTCCGCGGATCATCAGCTGCCGACCGTGCAATCAGGGCAGCGACCAACAGCCCCGTCAATCATGTCGGCATGGTCATTGCCCTCGACGACCTGCCGCCTCTGCTGTGGCACGCTGAGCTCGGTCGGACAATCCCAGACGTGTGGGCAGGCATCACCCACCGAGGCACGCAGCTCCACCGACTCGCGGACGCTGCCGGCCAGTGGCACCACCGGTATGGCCAGGAGGCGTGGACGCGTCAGATCGATATCGACGTGACCACGGAGATGGAAGATTCGATCCTCCACACGATCGACGAACTCGACGGACGGACCTTTCCAGGAACCAAGGCACTCGCGACGGGCTGGATCAAAGGTCGGGTGCATCGGCGCACCAAGCCCGAGCAGTTGTTCTGCGCCGAGGTGGTGGCAATCACCTACGAGCGGATGGGACTCCTCACAGAGACTCGCCCGCCGAACTGGTACGACCCGGGCAAGTTCTGGAGCGGCGACCACCTGGAGTTGAACGGCGCCACGCTGGGCCCCGAGATCGCCGTCGACAACATCCCGCCGTTCGATTTCGAGACCTGAACCGGTCTGAGCCGCCGCTGATCGGTTCCCGGTCTCGCGGGAGCGAGCGCGCTCCGCGTCTTTCCCAGCGCGCTCGGGGCGCGACACTGCATGGAGGACGTATCGAAGGGGATCGACATGACCGAGAGCACAACCAATGTGGATGTGGTGATCGTTGGCGCCGGTTTTGCCGGGATGTACCAACTGAAGCGGATGCGTGACGCCGGGTTCTCCGCGATCGTCATCGAAGCCGGTGACGGCGTTGGTGGCACGTGGTATTGGAATCGCTACCCCGGTGCGCGCTGCGACATTCTGACGGTCGACTACTCCTACAGCTGGGATCCAGAGCTTGAGACAGAATGGACTTGGTCCGAGCGGTACGCCACCCAGCCCGAGATTCTGGAGTACGCCAACTTCGTTGCCGACAAGCACGATCTGCGGCGCGACATCCGGTTCGACACGCGAGTGGAGTCTGCATCGTGGGACGACGGCGCGAACCGCTGGACGGTCAGCACGTCGGCTGGAGACATCATCGCCAAGCACTACGTGATGGCCACCGGCTGCCTGTCAGTCCCGAAGGTGCCCGATGTGCCGGGCGCCGGCCGTTTTCAAGGCGAGGTGTACATGACCGGAAGTTGGCCGCACGAGGACGTCGACTTCACCGGCAAGCGCGTTGCCGTGATCGGCACCGGCTCGTCGGGCATCCAGTCGATCCCCATCATCGCCGAGCAGGCAGCGCAGCTCACCGTCTTCCAGCGCACGCCCAACTTCTCGATTCCGGCCCATCACGGCCCCATCGCCGAGGACCGACTGGTCGAATACCGCAAGGACCCCGCCGCATATCGGGCCGAGGCAAAGGTCTCGCGGATCGGTGTGCCGTTTGTGCCAATCTCCGAGATCAGCGCGCTCGAGGTCAGCCACGACGAGCGCATCGCGGCGTACGAAGAGACATGGGAGCGCGGAGAACTGGGCCACTTGTCGCCCTACAGCGATCTCGGCATCAACGCCGAGGCGAACGACACGATGCGGCAGTTCATCCACGGCAAGATTCGCGACATCGTCGACGATCCCACCGTCGCAGAGACGCTGTGTCCGACCAACCACTACTTCGCCACCAAGCGGCCGTGTCTCGACACCGGGTACTACGAGACTTACAACCGCGACAATGTGCGGCTCATCAATCTGCAGCGCGATCCGATCGCCACCATCACCGAGACCGGCATCGACACGAGTGAGTCGATGGAGTTTGACGCGATTGTGTTCGCTACCGGCTTCGATGCGATGACCGGAGCAATCGTCGGCGTCGACATCACCGGACGCGGCGGGGAGTCATTACGTGATGCCTGGGCTGAGGGACCCATGACGTACCTCGGGTTGATGACGGTCGGGTTCCCGAACCTGTACATAATCACAGGGCCCGGCAGCCCGTCGGTGCTGTCGAACATGATGGTGTCGATCGAGCAGCACGTTGACTGGATTTCGGACCTGATCGAACACATGCGGTCAGAAGGCTTGGATTCGATCGAGCCAACCCAGCTTGCCCAGGAGCGCTGGGTGCAGCACAGCAATGACATCGCCAACCTCACGCTGCTCCCCACGGCGAATTCCTGGTACATGGGCGCCAACGTGCCGGGCAAGCCCTCGGTCTTCCTCCCGTATCCCGGTGGCGTCGGCGCCTACCGTGCGATCTGCGACGAAGTCGTGGCGAACGGGTACTTCGGGTTCGCGCTGTCCGGAGCCGACGGGACGTCAACAAACGACGGAGTGATCCGCGGTGTGAAGCCGGACGTGGCGACGTTGCTGGCCGCGATCGCCGAATTGGAGCTGCCGGCGATCGAGACGATGTCCGTCGCTGACGCGCGGGCATTCATGCAGGCCTCGGCCGAGTTGCGTCCGCCCGGGCCGGACGTCGGCGAGATCGTCGACGGGATGCTGCAGGGCGCCGACGGCGACTTGGCCTATCGGCTGTATCGACCGACGTCGGATGGTCCGCATCCGGTGGCTGTTTACTTCCATGGTGGCGGCTGGGTCTTGGGCAGTCAGGAGTCTGACGACCCAATGTGCCGCGATCTCTGTGTGCGTTCCAACGCGGTGATCGTGTCGGTCAACTACCGCCACGCACCCGAGGCCCGCTTCCCTGCTGCCGCTGACGATGGTCTGGCTGCCGTGCAATGGGTTGCTGCGAACGCCGACGAGTTGGGTGTCCGTGCTGACCTGCTGGCCGTGGCCGGGTGGAGCGCCGGCGCGAACGTTGCTGCGGTGACGTCTCAGCAGGCAAAGTTGGCAGGCGGCCCCGCGATCATCGGGCAGGTCTTGCTCAACCCTGCTACGGACTGTGACTTCTCACGGCCGTCATACACCGAAAATGCCGATGGCTATGTGCTGACCACCGCGTTGATGCACTGGTTCTGGGACCATTACTGCGACGTCGATCAGCGGTCTGATCCGAAGGCATCACCGCTGCGTGCACCAGATCTGTCGGGCCTGCCGCGGGCGATGATCGTCACCTGTGAGTTTGACCCGCTGCGCGACGAAGGCGATGCCTATGCGCGGGCACTCGCCGCCGCTGGCGTGCCCGTCGAACACCTCCAGGCGCAGGGCCAGACGCACACATCGACCGGTGCAGTCGACGTGCTGATCACCCCGACTGCAACACGTGAGGCGATGGGCAACGCGCTTCGTGGCATGTTCGGAGC
>JABJAB010000010.1 GCA_018666235.1 Ilumatobacter sp. | reverse complement strand
TGGCCGATTGCGCATCGCCGGACACGACTGCTGCACGACTACGGCCTTGACATGTTGGGTCAGCTCGACGGAGCCGCCGTCCGAGAGTTCTTCGCAACGTTTTTCGACCTGCCACTGCAGACCTGGTCGACATACATGCGCGCTGATTCCTCGCCGACTGACGTGGGCCGCGTGATGGCGCAACTCTTCCGAGCCGCTCCCTGGTCAACCCGACGTCGACTGCTCCGCGGTCATCCCGCTGACTTCCTCCGTCTTGCCCGCCCTTCCTGATCCGACCCGGCGTACCGAGGCGACACACGACGCGGTCGGGGGAGTGGGCCAGGGCGGTCAGGGGTTCGGAGCGCGCGTCCGGAGCGAGCGGCGGATAGCCAACACCCAGCCCGCTGCAACACAGGCAGAAAAAATGAACCACTGGAACGCGTACGACAGATGGTTGCCTTCGCCCAGTACTGGGGTGTCGAGCAATGCCGGATCTGCCGGGCCGGCGGCGGGTTCTGACGAGACCAACTCGACGTAGAGCGGTACGAGGTCGCCGCCAAACTGCGGCGCGAGGCGTTCGAGATCTACGCGTCGGGTCTGTGCGATCACCTCGGTATTCGCATCGCTCAATTCGCCACGCTGGCGAACCTCGGACGGGCGCAGCCGTCCTTCAATCGTGACCGCCACCGCCGGCGGAGATGGGGCTTGCCCCTCCACGGGAATCGCCCCACGATTGACGATGAGGACGCGACCGTCATCGATGACGAGTGGGGTCAGCACATTGTCCACCGCACGCCCACCCTGCGACCGGTTGAACAGCACCACCTGGTCGGGGAGATACGTGCCGGACGCCGTCACCCGGCGATTGGCGACCACGTCGGGATCGAGATCGTCGGCGAGCAACGATTCGAGTGGAACCGGCGCCTGCTCGATGCGTTCGATGAACTCGGCGTTGGCGTCGCGACGCTGGTCGAGACGCTGCAGCTGCCACATGCCCGCGAAGATCATGCCGACAACTGCGCAAGCGCAGAGCAGGTGAAAGCCGAGCCACTTGGGCCGGAGGAGGAAGCCGAACTTCGACGCCGCTGCCATCGCTGATGGACGGTATCGGGTCCTTTGTTACTGTCCGCCCAATGGGCCCTGATGACATCAACAACGAACGGATGTCTGAGTTGATGGGCGCCGACATCACGCTCGTCACCACGAGCCGTATCGGTGACGGCCTCGTTGGCTTGAACCTGCGGGTCGGCCTCGAGTGTGCTGATCCAGCGGTGCCGTCTTCGGTGGTGATCAAGTTGCCATCACTCGATGAGACGAGCCGTGCCACCGGCATGGCACTTCGCAACTACGAGCGCGAGGTGAAGTTCTATCTCGGTGTCGCAGACACGGTCGACATCCGCGTCCCGCACTGCCACCACGGTGAATGGCACGAATCGTCTGGCGATTTCATCCTCGTCCTCGAAGACATGGCGCCAGCCGAACAGGGCAATCAAGTCACCGGTTGCAGCCCGGAGATGGCGGTCGCCGCCGTGGAAGAACTCGCCAAACTGCACGCGCCGCGATGGGACGACCCGACGCTCAACGATCTGGACTGGCTGGGTGGAAGATCGACACCCGAGGACATCGCCGCTGTGGTCGGGCTCTGGGCGATGTTCTTGCCCAGCTTCCTTGAGACGTACACGCACCATCTGGATGCGCCGCAGCTGGACATGCTCAATGCCTTCGGCCAGCGCATCGAAGGGTGGATGTACGGTCGTACCGGTCCGAAGACCGTCACCCACGGCGACTATCGACTCGACAACCTGCTTTTCGGCGACGGAACCGCAGCACCCCGGGTGACAGCAGTCGACTGGCAGACACCCGGCCACGGTTCACCGGTCGTTGACCTCTCCTACTTTTGCGGCGCTGGTCTCGTTCCCGAGGAGCGCCGAACTCACGACCGCGCGTTGGTGCGCAGCTATGTCTCAGCGTTGAGTATCGGGGGCGTCGATGCCGACGAGGCCTGGGTCTGGGAGCAGTACCGCCGAGAGACATTCGCAGGTGTCGTGATGGCGGTCATTGCTTCGCAAGTGGTGGGTGAGAGCGAACGCAGCGAGGCAATGTTTGCAGCCATGGCCACCCGCCACCTCCAACATGCCATCGACCTTGATTCGTTGGCCCTGACCTGATGGGCATTTGATGAACGACACGCCGATGGAGCTTCCCGACTTCCACATTCCACACGCTGAGAAGATCGAATGGATGATCGAGACCAACGGCTGGGCACTCGAACCAGTCGAGGCGCGTCCGGACACCGATCCGCCGACCCCTGCCTACGCGTACTCGATTGGCCTGTCCGACGCGGTTGCCTTCCCCGACGTCGCCGTCTTCGGTCTCACGCCCGTCGCGGCCAACGGCCTCGTCACGCTGGTTGCAGATGCCTGTCGTGGCGGCACCGAAATCCCGCTCGGTGTGGAACTCGTCGGGCTACTCGACAACGAACTGCGCTGTTGCTTCGCGTCGATAGATCTCGGCACACATGGCCACCTCTTTTCGACGGCGGCTTCGTGGTACCGCGGTGCGCCGTTCTCGATGGTGCAGTTGATCTATCCCGACCGCAACGGCTTCATGCCGTACGAGGCTGGCTACGAGCAGCGGATGCGGCTCGCCCAACCCGTGGTGGGTGAAATCACAGCCTGATCGATATCGACGCTCACCCGCGGAACGCGTCCGCAAATGTTCCGGGGCTCGGGCAAGCGGCCACTGATACGTTCGCGATGTGATGCTGTATCGAGTTGCGATTCCCGCCATGGGCGTGTGGTTGCTCATGTCACCTTCCGCAGCGACAACGTCTTCACCGATCGGTTCCGCCGTGAACTGGCCGATAAGACGACGGTTGGTGACACGCGTGGATTGCGGCAGCGGTTCGAAGTGGAGCGCTAGCTCGAACACCACGGCACGAAAATCGCGAACCGCTTCGATGCCAATAGCTCTCTCAGCATCGGCGAGGCCATGGATCTCCACGATGTCGCTCGCGGTCGTGGCAGCCGTGAGCGCGCAATGGCGCCGGTCACGGGGCCGACGATGACTGTCGGCATCTGGAGCGACATGCTCTACCCCGCAGATCGGCAACGCCAGATTGCCGAGATTCTCCGCACCCGTGACGTGCCGATGGACTCCGTCGAAATTGACTCTCCGCAGGGACATGACGCATTTCTGATCAACAGCGATCAGCTGGCTGAGCTGATCGAGCAACTGCTCTCAACGGCTGCCAAGGCGAGCTTGTGACCGCCCGGACGTCGACGGCGGCCTGATCCGTGCCTGAGGGACTCGAAGCGGAAATCTGGCGGAGCGCACTCGATGCACTGGTCGGAAGGACGATCACCGATGTCTGGATCGACGACCGCGTTGCTGATCCTGGGCTCGCGGTCGTCTTGCCGGGTTCACCGGTGGAGCGAATCGAGCGCTGCGGCAAAGTGATCCGAATCCACACGCCAGATCATGTTCTCGGCCTCCATTTCGGGATGACCGGTCGGGTCATCGTCGACGGAGTGGCGCCGATCGAGTCGCTCGAGTACGCCTCAGACAAGGATCGGCCAGCGTGGGATCGCCTCCGGCTTGGGACCGCTGGTGCGACTGGAACCGACATCCCCGCGCTCCGCGTGAACGACCCGCGCCGTCTGGGTCGATCGTCGCTTGACGCCGATCTTGACCATCTTGGAGTCGACATCTTGAGCGTCGATACCGACCTTCTCGCGGTCGCGCTCGACGGTCGGCGCGCCGCCATCAAAACGGTCCTGCTCGACCAGACCGTGGTCGCCGGCCTGGGCAACCTGTGTGCCGACGAAGTGTTGTGGTGGTCAGGTGTGGCGCCACAGCGCAGCGTTGACTCGCTCACCGAACCGGAGGTTGACTCCATCGCGTCCGCAATTGCCGTGCGGCTGCCCATCATGCTCAGGCGTGGAGGGTCGACGATGGGCGAGCTGGACCCGACCAGACGGCAAGCGCTCGGCTCGTGTCCGCGCGACCTGGCGCCGCTGCAACGGGCGACGATCGGTGGGCGAACAGCTGTGTGGTGCCCTGGCCATCAACAGTGACGAGGCAGTGACGAGGCAGTGACGAGGCAGTGATGGGGCCGAGACCGCACGGAGTCATGCGAGCTTCGCAATCCGCGTGCCGACCTGGCACACTCTCTGCTGGTGGACGTCAAGGTGCTGAGAGACTTGGTTGCCAGAGTGGCGGCGGCTGGCGCACCGGAAACCAACACGATCTACGCCGTTGTGGTGGCTCTGGGGGCGATCGGACTTGCGCTCGCTGTCCTGGCCGTCTGGCTCATGAGGCAGACCCAGCCCGAACGTGAACTCCTCGCCCCACTTGAGCGCATGCACGACCGCTCCTGGCGCAAACAAGAGCCTGCACAGATGCGGCGCGATCTTGACGAGGTGCGACCAGCACATGCTCGCCCGGCTGCGCTAGGGCGCGACGTCCCCGAGGTCGATGACGAGTTCGCGCAGAGCCAACCGAGGGTGGTGACGTTCGACGACCTGCGCGCGCAGCATGCGTCCGACACAAAGCATGAGTCGAGCGACCGATCCGTCGCCGGTGCCGACCCGCTGTCGGTCACGCGTGCTGTCGCAGAACTGATGACTGATGGGACGCCGTCCGCCGGCAG
>JABJAB010000090.1 GCA_018666235.1 Ilumatobacter sp. | reverse complement strand
TGCGGGCATCACGATGACCACGGCCCTGGTGTCGTTGCTGTCCGGCCGGGCAGTCAAGCCAACTGTCGGGATGACCGGCGAGATCAACCTGCAGGGTCAGGTGCTCCCCATTGGCGGCTTGAAGCAGAAGATTCTTGCAGCCCATCGCATGGGTCTCACCGAAGTGGTCCTCCCGAAGCGGAACGAGAACGACCTTGACGACGTCCCCGACAACGTGAAAGCAGACATGACGTTCCACATCGCCAGCACCTATGCAGAGGTCGCGGCAGCTGCGTTCGAGCGCTGAACTACCCGGGAATCTTGAAGACACTCACCAACGTGCAGCCGTTTTCAGTGCGGAAATCGTCGTGGGTGGTGCCCATCTGCGCGGCGTAGGCGTGGCCGACTTCCATCTGCACACCCTGGGAGACCATCGATCCTTCGAGGATGTAGGAGAACTCGGGCTCTTCGTGATGGTGGACGCCGCCGACATAGCCGGCCTCGAACTTGAAGGTGGCGATCATCTTGCCGTCGGCGATACCGAGCACCTTCATGCCAGCCCCTGCTGCGATCGGCTGCCAGTCCATGGCGCCGCTATCGGTGAAGGTCCATCCTGCGGGCGCCGCCGCATTTGTTGTGGGGTCGGTCATCTCGTGACGGTAACCCATCGACCTGCGGCGCTGCATTAGTCGACGTGTCGCACCCAGACGGCGGCCGGGGTCATCGTGGCCCGCGTCGTCGGCACCGTAGGCTCCTGGAATGACCTCGTCGCAGCCGTCAGGCCCGGGTTCGCATCTCTCCAACGTCTGGTCGAAGGTGACCGACTTGCAGGTCGTTCGCGGCCAAGGATGTCGCGTTTACGACGCGAACGATCACTCCTATCTCGACTTCACTGCGGGCATCGCTGCAGCCTCAACCGGGCACTGCCACCCCAAGGTGGTCCAGGCAATCTCGGACCAGGCGCATCGCTTCGTGCACGCGCAGGCGAACGTCTATCAGCACGATCTCCTCGAGCCGGTTGCTGCACGACTGGCCGGGCTGACTCCCGAGTCGATCGACACCTTCTTCTTCAGCAACTCGAGCGACGAGATCCTTGAAGCTGCGGTGAAGCTGGCCAGGCACGCCACTGGACGCCATGACATCATCACGTTCGACGGGGCCTTTCATGGTCGGACGCTGCTGACGCTCGCGATGTCGACATCGCGAGCGATCGACCGTGAGGGGTACGGGCCGTTCCCGGGGGGTGTGCACGTCGCCCCGTTTCCCGACCCGCACGCATCGGACCAGGAGTCCGAGATCACACGAGCGCTGCGCGGACTCGACCGCCTGTTCGCCACGCAGATTCCAGCGAACGAAGTCGCGGCGATCATCATCGAACCGGTCATCGGGGAGCGCGGCTACATCCCCACACCGGCCGCCTTCATCGAAGGGCTCGGTGAACGCTGTCGCGAGAACGGCATCCTCTTTGTCGCCGACGAGACCCAGAGTGGCTTCGGACGAACCGGAAAAATGTTCGCGATCGAGGCGCATGACATCGAGCCCGACATCCTGTGCATGGCAAAAGGTATTGCGTCTGGTTTCCCGTTTGCGGCACTCGGCACGCGTCGTGCCCACGACGACAAGTGGCGCCCCGGGAGCCACGGCGGTTCGTCGAACGGCACACCGATTGGTTGTGCCGCGGCGTTGGCCACCATGGAAGTGCTCACCGAGCCGGGCTTCCTCGACAACGTCGTGGCGCGAGGCACGCAGTTGATCGACGCATTGCGCGACCTGCAGCAGCTCGACGACGCGCTCCTGCACGTCCGCGGACGCGGCTTGATGGTGGCTGTCGAATTCGACTCGGCGGAACGTGCATCAGCGGTGGTCGAGCACTGCCTTGCCGAGAACAACGTGATCCTGATGACAGCTGGCACGCGCAAGCGGACCGTCCGGTGGATGCCGCCGTTGATCGTGACCTCCGAAGAGATCTCCGAAGCGGTCTCAGCATTCGCCGCGGCGATCCGCGCCACGAGCTGATCAGCGCGTCGACGGAGACCGGGAACGCACGCCATGGCTCGTCTCGACAACGTTCGGGTCGGTGTATGGCGCGGCATGCAGGCACTCTCGGGTGAGATCGAGCGGAACATCGACGAGGAGCTCCGCGCGGAGTGGGATATCTCGCTGGGCTGGTTCGATGTCTTGGCGTCGCTGCAACGGTTGGGTGGCCGGGCGCGTCCACTCGATGTGGCTGCCGATCTTCGGCTCCCGCCTTCAAGTGTGAGTCGTCGCCTCGACCGGCTGCAGGAAGAAGGGTGGGTCGCTCGCCATAAGTACGTCGATGAGCACGATCACCGTGCGGTCGACGTCGAGCTGACCAAGACCGGTCGCCGACTCTGGCGCGAGATGTCGGTCACTTACCGCCGGGCCCTGCAGGCGCTGTTTGCGATCCATCTCAGTGCCGAAGACATCGCTGACATGCAACGCATTCTCGATCAGCTCGTGGTCGCTGGTCAGGAGTTCGAAGAAACGCCCGCAACCGACGACACCTGATCAACCTCAGCTGCTTGTGGCACGACGGGAGTTTGGTTGCCACCGCGTCGGAATGCCGTGTCGAGTGCGAGGCCAACGCCGAGGAGCGCGATCGCGACGATGCCGTCGAGCCACCAGTGATTTCCGGTGGCCGACACGACGATCATGGTGATGATCACGTGCAGCAAGGCGAGCCACCGCCATCGACTCGTGCTCGCCGCCACGATGCCGAACGACACGACGGCAGCCCAGCCGACGTGGATCGATGGCATGGCAGCGAACTGGTCGGACACGCCGGTTCCGACGGGGCCGTAAATCGAGGGTCCGAAAATTTCGGACAGATCCTCGTATCCGAGGTCGGTCAGGAAGCGTGGGGGAGCAACCCGCCAGAATCGGATGACGAGGCAGGTGCCGGTGAGAAAGACCAGTCCGTTGCGCCAATGGGGGTACTGGTCGCGATGCCAGACAAAGAGCCAGACGAGGAACGCGATGAGCGTGGGCACGTGGAGCGTGGCGTAGTAGAGGGTGGTCGGCCACCCGAGCCAATCGTTGTCCAGGATGAATTCTTGGAGGCCGAGTTCCGATGGCAAGTACATCGCTTCTTGAACATCGACGATGGTCCGTGCCCGTTCGATCGCACCGGCATCTTGCGCGAGCGGGAGCTTCCGAGCAATTCGCCAAATCGAGTACAGCGCCGAGATCAACGCGAACTCGGTCGCGAAGGCTTCACCGAACCCTGGAGGGGTGCGGCCGGTGGAGCGACGACGGCGAGCGAGCACGATCGCGATGATCCCGCTGACGACCGCAGCGATTGCTGCCTGTTGCCAGGTGGGCCACTTCACCCGAGCCATCGTGCCCAGTTGGTCGGCTCAGTGCAACATCACGGCGTGGCGAGTGTGGCGGATCGCGGGGTGAACGGGCGCTGGCGGGGCCGGTACGCTGGGATCATGCCGGCCGTATCGACGATCATCTGGGTGGGATTCGGGATCTTCTTCGGCTATGTCCTGTGGAAAAGTGGCATTGCGATGCTGCGCAGCATGACGATGCTCCCACCTGAGCCTCCGCCAACAGGCGAGCTTCGCAAGATCAGTCAGAAGTATCGATGCGATGTGTGTGGCGTCGAGATCAAAATGACGATGGCGCCTGACGATGATCCCCCTCCGCCTCGACACTGTCTCGAGGACATGATCGAGGTTGCGCCGCTCTACGACTGACGGACTTGCTCCGCGGTCGGGCCGCTACTCGCAGCGGCGATCTGAGAAGTTGTCCACAGTTGTGTGGATAACTGAGACGACAGTCGACGTGTTTCCCCGGGTTTCCCACAGGGTGAGAATCGTGAATCTGGTTCGCCTCAGCGAGACGTCGGCGCTATTGCCACTTCGTGGCGGTGTAGAGGCCGCCCAGAATTGCGGCGAGGCCGACCAAGGTGGGCCAGTTGCTGTCGGTGAAGATCAAGTAGCGAGCCATGATCAGGAGGCCACCACCGATCAGGAGCACCAGCATGATCACCGGAATCCAGTTTGGCGGGATCAGCTGTCGCCGTTCCTGCTTTGGGGTGTAGCGCGAGGAAGCGGACACCTCATGGTGATCGGTGGTCGGGTGGCCGGATGCGGGGCGGTCACCAGGCCGAGTCCCCTTCGCCGTGACGCGACCGCCACCCGTCTTTCGTTTCGGAGGTGCCATCGGTCGCAGAGCATAGGCGACAAATGTGAGAGGGCAAGACAAGTAGACGAACCTTCCCGGTCTGGGGAGGGCGTTCGGTACCGGTCAACAGCGGGTCAGGAAGTTCCGCACCAGGTCGTGGCCTTGGTCGGTGAGGATGCTTTCGGGATGGAACTGCACCCCTTCGACATCAAGTTCGCGGTGGCGGACTCCCATGACCACGCCATCGACACTGCGGGCCGTGACGGCAAGCACGTCGGGAATGGTGGCGGGGTCGAGCGTGAGGGAGTGGTAGCGGGTTGCGGTGAGCGGGGATGGCAAACCAGCGAACACCCCGCCACCCTCGTGCTCGACCGGCGAGGTTTTGCCATGCATCAACTCGGGGGCGCCGATCACATCTGCTCCGTACACATGGCCGATCGCCTGATGTCCCAGACACACGCCGAACACCGGCGTCGAGACGTCGGCGAACGCACCAATCGCATCACAGATGATCCCGCTGGTTTCAGGACGACCGGGGCCGGGCGACAGTAAGACACCGTCGGGTTCAAGCGCGACTGCCTCGGCAACGCTGATCTCGTCGTTGCGCACGACAATCGGATCAGCACCGAGTTCACCCAGGTACTGGACGAGGTTGTAGACGAAGCTGTCGTAGCTGTCGATCACCAAGATGCGCGGCACGGCTCCAGTATGACGGTCGAGGGCCACGGCGCGGTCACCCGTTTTGAACTAGCCGGTCAACGCTGCGGTTGTTGGTGGCGTTGTCGTTGCAGGCGGTGCGGTTGTTGGTGGCGTTGTCGTTGCAGGCGGTGCGGTTGTGGGCGCCGCGGTTGTTGGTGGCGTTGTTGTTGGCGGTGCGGTTGCGGGTGGCAGGGTCGTGGCGAGCACGGTCGACCGTCCGACGGTCAGCGTCACCAGCGTTCCCGGTGGCACAAGTGAGCCAGGGGGGACGTCTTGCTCCTTGACGCGACCATCGTCGACACTGCCCGGAGCCACTTCGACGTAGTTGACCAGGACGGTGAGCCCTGCATTGGTCAGCTGATTTCGGGCGCGACCCTCGGTGAGCCCACTCACCGTTGGAACACTGATTGGTTGAGGTCCATCGGAGACGGTGATGGTGACGTCGCCACCGCGCGGGACGAGTGTGTTGGCTGCCGGAGCGATCTCGATGACGATGCCGGCAGCGACGGTGCTACTCGGAACACGGGAAACGGTGACGACAAAACTGTACGGCTCGCCTTCGAGCACGTCGATTGCAGCCTGCTCGGTCTGGCCGATGAGGAAGCCGGGAACGGAAACGCTCGATGGCGGCCCGGCAATGACGAGATCGACGGAGTCCTCGGCGTTCGCCTGCGTACCCGCCGGCGGGTTCATACTGAGCACCGTTCCTTCTTCGAACTGATCGGTCTGCTCGATCGTTTCGGTGCCGACATTGAAGCTCGCTGCTTCGAGCTGAATTCGTGCATCCTCGATCGGGATGCCGACCACGTTCGGGATGGGCGTGACCTGCGGGTCCGGGTTGAAGAAGACGACAATCTCCTGGCCTTCAAGAATGATTGTGCCCGCCGGCGGTTCCGTGCGGATGACGAAGTCGATGCCGAAGTTGCCGTTCTCTTCGGCTTCGGTGCGCACGTTGAGACCGAGCTCGGTGAGCTCGGTGACGACATCCAAGCGCGGTCGATTGGTGTAATCCGCGAGTTCGAACGAGACAGGCTCGGCTGCGGTCAGGTCGTCTTGGTTCAGTGACTGGAACAGCAGCACGCCGCCGACGACGAGTGCGATGAGTGCAACGAACGCGGCGAGCGCGTACCAGCCGGTACGCGACGACGCGGCGTCGTAGTACATGGCATCGGGCGAGGCGCCCGGTGGGTAGCCAGCTTCGTACATGCCGGCTTGCGGCACGTTGCCAGCACGCGGCGGGACGGTTGGTCCCGTCGTGGTTGCACCGGCCGCGACGGCTGCGGCAATGGCGCCCGTTGCTGCCGCGCCAGAAGCGGAGACGCCCTGGGCGCTCGCCGCGACGGAGAGGGCCTGCACGGGTTCGTCGTTGCGGAATCGCCTGAGGTCGTCGCGGAGGGCACTGGCGCTCGGGTAACGGAGCTTGGGGTCCTTGGCCAGGAGTTTGGCGACGATCGCCTCGAACGGCCGAGGCACATCGGCAATGAGTTGCACGAGTGGCTGCGGCGCGTCGTGCACCTGCTTGTAGGCAATGCTGACTGGGTTTTCGCCGGTAAACGGCGGCTTGCCGCTGACCATCTCGTACATCACGATGCCCAGCGAGTACAGGTCGCTCCGCGGGTCGGGTTGGGCGCCCTGCGCCTGCTCGGGCGAGAAGTAGGTCGCCGTTCCCATGACCGAACCGACCTGGGTGAGGTTGTCCTCGGTTGGCGCGTTCATCGCCCGAGCGATGCCGAAGTCGGCGACCTTCACCTGTCCGTTGGACCCGATGAGGATGTTGGCGGGCTTGATGTCGCGGTGGGCGAGTCCGCCATCATGAGCGAACCCGAGGGCTGCTGCGACCTCGCTCGCGATTTCGGCGGCCTGCTTTGCTGTGAGCTGCTTGTTGGTCTTGAGAACGTCTGCGAGCGTGCGCCCTTGGACCTCTTCCATCGCGATGAAGTAGGTGCCTTCGAACTTGCCCCAGTCGTAGACGTTCACGATGTTGGGGTGCGACAAGTTTGCAGCGGATTGTGCCTCGCGCCGGAACCGCTCGACGAAGTTCTCGTCGACGGCGAACTCGGGAAACAGCACCTTCATGGCAACTTGGCGGTCGAGCAGCAGGTCGCGCGCAGAGAAGACGTCGGCCATCCCGCCGCGTCCAATCCGCTTGTGCACCTCGTAGCGGTCATTGATGACCGTGGCTGCGCCGTTGTCGCTCACTGCTCTCTCACTGCTTCCTGTCCGCCGAAACGGCGATGAGCCAGGCTACCGAGCGAGTCTGGCCCATGGTCTTCAGGGCGCCGATGTCGGTGTCGTGGCAAACATCACGTCGATCCGCGCCCGGCTCGTTCGTCCCGAGCACTACGACGCGCCCTGGCCGGTGAGCAGGAAGTTGAGCATGGTCTCGGCGATCGGTCCGGCAAGTCGGCCACCTGTTGCCGACACGTCTTGGGTGGACTGCACGTCGGTGAGCACCACGGAGACGGCGAACTGCGGATCCTCGGCCGGAGCGAAGGCGACGATCCAGGCGTGGGACAGATCCGGGTTCGAGGCGATGCCGAGTTCAGCAGTACCGGTCTTGGCCGCGGCCTGGATGCCACCATCGAGGGCGAGACAGCAACTGGCGGTCCCCGACTCGACGACGCCGACCATGAACTCGGTCTCAAGTGCAGCGGTCTCCGCCGAGATCGGCATCTTCCACACTTCGGGCTCGGTGCGGTTGAGCTCGCGGCCGGCCTTGTCGAATGTCGCCTCGATGACGTAGGGCTTCATCATTTTGCCGTCGTTGGCAACCGCCGATGCGACCATTGCCATGTGCAGCGGCACCATCTGGTCCTCGCTCTGACCGAAGCCACGAATGGCGAGCAAGGGGAGCATCTGGTCGAGGTTTTCGGTGTCGCCGATCGTGCTGGTGGCCGGTCGTGGCAGATCGATCGGCAACTCTTCGCCGATTCCCCATGCCTCGGTGCCGGCAACGAACCGGTCGACACCCAACTCGATGGCGGTCTTGGCGAACGGAATGTTGCAGCTTCTGCGGAACACCTCAGCCATGTCGCCGCCGCACTGACTGCCGTTGTAGTTCTGGATGGGGTCGTTGGTCTGCGGCGGGATGTATTGGCGCTCGCGCGGGAAACTTGTCTCGCGTGACAGCACGCCAGCCTCGAGTCCAATACCGGTGGTCACGACTTTGAACGTCGACCCGGGCATGAATCGCTCTTGGTACGCCTGGGCGAGCAGAGGGTTGCCGTCGGCATTCTGCAAGTCGGTGATGACCTGCTGGGCAGTCTCAAAGTCTTGGCTGACGAAGGTGTTCGGGTCATACGTCGGGTTCGAGTACATCGCGATGATCGCGCCGGTTGTCGGGTCCATCACGGTGATCGAACCCTCGCGATCGCCCAGTGCAGACTTGGCGGCATTCTGCGCGTCGTTGCGCAGCGTCAGCTGCACTGTGCCGGAGTTATCCGTGTTGCCCTCGAGGAGGTCACCGAGACCGCGCACTTGCTGCGTGGCGGTGGAGCCGACGAGGACGTCGCCGTATTGGCGCTCGACCTGCGTTGCCCCGAAGTCTTTGGTGAAGTACCCGCTGACGTTGGCGAAGAGATCGCCGGTCGGGTAGTCCCGTACGAAGTCGATGTTCTCGTTGACCGTGTCCGGTAGGGATCGGGCGACGACGACCCCGTCGGCAGTGATGATGTTGCCGCGCGGTCGGTTGAACTCGCGCAGGATCTGGCGGGTGTTGTCGAACTTTGCGCCGAGCTCTTCCTGTTGGCCGACTTGCCAGTAGTTGAGTGCGACGAACAGCACGACGTAGCACGCCATGAGCCCCAAGGCGAGCTGCCGAATCGATCTGTTCACGCGACGACCTCGACAAAATCGGACGGTACTTCGCCGCGCTTGATCGCCTTGCGAATGCGGCGCGATAAGCGCCAGGCTTGCCATCGCTCGCTGGTCGTCGGGTCATCGGGCAGTTCGTTGAGTCGGCGGGCCGCAGAATCGCTGACTCTGATGAGCAGCGCGAGAAGGATGTAGTTGGCGATCAGCGACGAGCCGCCGTAGCTCACGAACGGCAACGTGATGCCGGTGAGGGGAATCACCTTCAACACGCCGCCGATGATGATGAACGCCTGAATGCCGAGAATCGCGGTCAGGCCTGTCGCGAGCAACTTCTCAAACGTGCGGTCGGTTCGCACAGCGGTGCGCAGACCAGCGCCGACGATGAGCACAAACGACATCAAGACCGCCGTGGCGCCGATGAGGCCGAACTCCTCTCCGATCGAGGCGAAGATGAAGTCGTTCTGAGCCTCGGGAACCTGGTTTGGGTTGCCGCGTCCGAGGCCGGTGCCGAGGAGGCCGCCGTCGGCGAGGCCATACAGCGACTGGATGATCTGGTATCCCTTGTCGAGCGGGTCGTCCCAGGGGTTGATCCAGTTGGTCACACGGGTCTGGACGTGCGTGAAGTTTGACCACGAGTAGTACGCCGCTCCGCCGAACAGCACTGCGCCAACGACGAGGTAGCCGGCATTTTCGGTCGCGACCCACATCATCACGACGAACAGCGTGAAGAACAGCAACGACGATCCGAGGTCGCGTTCGCCGACCATGACGATCACAGCGAAGCCCCAGGCAACGATGATCGGGAGGATGTAGCGCGGTTCGGGAAGGTGGAACGGGCCGACCTTCCAGGTCATCGCTTGGATCAACTCGCGTCGCTCGGCCAAGTAGGCAGCAAAGAAGATGGCGAGCGCGATCTTGGCGAACTCGCCCGGTTGGAAGTTGATGGATCCAATGCTGACCCAGATCCGAGCGCCATTGAAGGTCTGACCGACACCCGGGACCATTGGTAGCAACAGGAGGAACGCGCCACCGACGAAGAACAGCCATTTGCGGTTGGCGAGGTCGCTGGTCCGCTGAACGAGGAGCAGCGTCCCGATGAACACCGCGATGCCAATTAGGCTCCACGTTGCCTGCAAGCTCGCGAGCCGGTCGTCGAGGCGCGTGATCATCACGAAGCCGATGCCGTGGAGCAGTGCAGCCAGCGGCAGGATTGTGCCGTCAGCACCGCGAGCGACGAGGCGGACCGCGATGTGTGCGCACAGCAGCAGGGCGAGGAGGATGCCGACGAAGATGCCAATGCCGGGTGGGATCTCGGCGTTCGTGCCGAGCGCAGCAACCGTGTAGGCCGCGCCGGTGATGAGACCGACCATGATGATCAGCGTCAGCTCGGTGTTGCGCCGGCGGCGAGCTATTGGCGAGCGCGGACCGGTCTGGTTCGCCAACGCCGGATCGACATCGTTGGTTGCAACAGGAGTCGACATGGTGGGATCAGGGCACCGTGGTGGTGATCGCCGGAGTTGTGGTGGTCGGAATCGTGGTGGCCGGGACCGTTGAGGTCGGGGCAACGATCACCTCGGTGGTGGTGGTGGTCGTGGTTGATGGCGGAATGGTCGTGGTGGGAATCGTCGACAGGTCCTCACGGATGAACAGGGCGGCCTCGATGCGGCTGTCGAAGCGCGGTTGCATCTCGACAAGCACCACGCTCTCGTCGTCAAGAATCTCGCGCGGTGGGCCGGTGTTCTCCTCGGTCGGGTCGAACCACAGCACACCGTCCGTCCGGCCTTTGAAGATGGTCACAACGTCATTGTCGTTGAAGTCGACGTAGTAGCCACGTCGCGCCCACGCTGCGAAGGCGGCGAAGCTCGCCACAAGAATCGCACCGACGGCCAGCAGGGCAAGGAATCGCTTCGGACCGCGGTCGGACCGCTTGGCTCGCGACGGTGTCTCAGCGTCGGGGTCGGTCGCAGTGAGTGGTTGACCGTCGGCGTCGACTTGCAGGCTGCCCGCTGGCGTCGGATCAACGTCATCAGCCCAGAGGGGCACGACGTCGAACTCCTGGGTGGGGTCAGGCGGATCGTCGCCTTCGAGCACGTCGACGATGACCACCGTGATGTTGTCGCGACCGCCTGCCTCGTTGGCCTGATCGACCAGCCGCTCCGATGCTTCTTGAGGATCGGAGAGCGTCGTGAGGGTGTGCTTGATGACCTCGTCATCGACCTCGTCGACCAGCCCGTCGCTACACAGCAGGAAACGATCCCCGCGGATGAGTGGCAGCGTCCACCAGTCGACTTTCACGTCGGGCTCGATGCCCAGCGCACGCGTGATGATGTTGCGTCGTGGGTGGGTACGGGCCTCGTCCTCGGAGATGTGGCCGGTCGATACCAACTCCTGCACGTAGCTGTGATCGATGGTGACACGACGCAACCGATCGTGACGCAAGAGGTAGGTACGCGAGTCGCCGACGTTGGCGAGCACGAATGCTTCGGACGGCTCGGCGGGAACGACGGGCGTCACTTCGCCGGGATCGTCGTTGACGTCGAGGTTTGGGGCTCCGCGGCCAGCGAGCTGGTCGCCAATCACCGCGATGGCGGTGATCGTCGTGCCCATGCCGGCTTGGCTGGGATTTGCAATCGCGGCGCGGAAAATGTCGCCGTTCGCGTTCGAGATCGAGTCGACGACCGCCGAGGCTCCTGGCAGTTCCTCGGTGTCAAGGTCGGCACGCACTCGATCGACCGCGATCTGGCTGGCAACCTCACCGGCCTCGTGGCCACCCATTCCGTCAGCGACCACGTAGATGCCGTCGATCGCCAGAAGGTTGTCTTCGTTTTGCGGGCGGAGTTGACCGGCATGGGTCGCTGACCCCCAATTGAGTTTTGCCATTCTTACTGCGCCTCGATCACGGTGGTGCCCACCTGGATGCGGTCACCTGGGTGCAGCAATTTGGCACCGACAATCTTGCTCCCGTTGTGGAAGGTGCCGTTGGTCGACCCAAGATCCTCAAGCATCGGTTGGCCTTCGAAGTCATACATCCGTAAGTGGAGCTGGGAGATGAACGTGTCATCGTCGATCGTGATCGTGCACGACGGATCGCGACCGAGCGTGATCTCGCCCTGCATCGCAATCGTGGTGCCGCGACGAGCGCGAGGTTCGAGGATGACGAGTCGTCCGACGCGGCCGGACCGACCCTTCGGCGCGCGTTGTGGCGCCGGTGCTGGCTGCGCTCGAGGAGCTTGGGCGGGCGGGCCGCTGGCGCGTTGGTTGCCAGGCGTCGCTTGGGCTGTGCGCTGTTTTGGCGTGCGTACTTCGCTCCACACGGCCCAGAGCACGCGTGCGAAGAAGACGTAGAGCAGCCCGAGAAGAGCGAACTTCAAGATGTTGAGGACTTGATCGGTCATGGTTGGCTGGCGCAGGCCAGAGTTACGACGCCTCGAAGCGAACGTGGGTTGAACCAAAACTGATGATGTCGCCGTCGTTGAGACGCTGCTCGCCGACGATGCGGACACCGTTGACCATCGTGCCGTTGGTGGATCCGAGGTCGACCGCCACGTAGGCGGCACTGCCGGTGCGAATCTCGGCGTGGTTGCGGCTGACGTTGGTGTCGTTGATCGAGATTGTCGATTCGGGCAGCCGGCCGACCGTGGTGACATGTTCGCCGAGGGCCACTCGCTGGCCGGACGGCAGCACCAGCGATCCGGCGCCAAGACCGCCAGCAGCTTGCTTGAGTTGTGAGCTAATGCCGAAGCGGCCCGGTTTGAGGTTGTTGTCCACCATGAGCTTGACGAGGACCGGCCCCATGAAGTGGTAGCTCTCTTCGCGGGCGTATTCGCGGGCGGCTTCTCCGAGCTCGGTGGTGAGTGCATCTTCAATGTCGCTGAAGCCGGCGTGATCGGTGGGGCTCAGGAGCACGGTGAAATTGTTGGGAACAATGCGGCGACCCTTGACATCGACCGAGCGATTGTCGTCCATTTCACGCACGAGACGGCGCCCGAGCTCGATGGGACGGATGGAGCCGCGACGCCGACGAGAGAACACACCATCGACCATACGCTCCAATCGCCTCTCTATTGACTGCAATCCCATGAGGCGAACCACAATACTTCCTGAGCAGGCCCACCAACCTGCACTTACCCAACCGTTCGACCCACCCCGACCGCGATGACGACAGCGTCTCCGGAACGCGAGTGGGGAACGGGTGTCTGCTGCGTTATCGTCTGTGGTCCACTTGCGCGAGTGGCGGAATGGCAGACGCGCCAGCTTCAGGTGCTGGTGTCCGAAAGGGCGTGGGGGTTCAAGTCCCCCCTCGCGCACAACTCAGAGGGCTGCAGCCCGTCAAAATGCTGCAGATCAGGTTGCAACAGGCGTTGATCTCATCGATGAACTCGATGTCGTTGATGGCGTCGAGAATTGTCTTGCAGATCACGGTGAGGCCGCGATTGCGCTTCGCCGTGGCCTCCGCACGGTCGATGCAATGCCAGCAACGCATTCTTTGAGTCAAACCCGTCAACTTGATGTCACTCGCCGTCGACTTGGACGCATTGGCGACATCGCGACACGAAGTACTGAAACCCGCTCTGTGGCGTCGTTGACGCTCGTGCCGACAGCACCAGTGGCGTCAACTCCAACGTTTCCGCTCGGCGCTCAAACCCGACGTGTGGACGCGAGTGGTCGTTTCAAACCCGGTTTTGACTCAGGCACGCTCAGTGAACTGCTCGGCTGGAGCGCTGGTGGCCTTGACGTCACTGTTGTCGATGGATGGCTGTTACTCACCCAAAGCAACGCTTCACGTCAGAGCTCACGTCGCCGTTGCAGCCACCTTGGGGCGCTCACTGTCAACG
>JABJAB010000001.1 GCA_018666235.1 Ilumatobacter sp. | reverse complement strand
AACGTCGGCGTAGTGCTCCAACGCTGCGTCCAACAGCTTGTCCTCACCGCCGAACGCTCGATACAGACCTGGTTTCGACACCCCTGCCCGCCGGCAGATCTCATTCAAGGACACAGCGTTGGGCCCCTCGCGCCAGTAGGCGTCCATCGCAACCTGAACAACGTGGTCACGCCGAAACGTGCGAGGGCGCCCCCTCACTGGCAAAGCCGGTGTGTTCACGAATCACTCCACATAGCTCCAGAGTACCGCCCGGTACAAAACTCGCTAGGATTCATTTGCGTACCTTTCAGTACGCAACTCGCTCAACGAACCCAACGAGGACCCTGATGAAGAAGCTCAGCATCTATGACCGAGTCAACGGCGCCGCCAATCGGGCGATCTCCCCCGAGTGGCGCACGATTAAGAGAGCCCGCAAAGCAGCGACATCGTTCGACAACCCAGATGTCGACATCACGACAGAGTTCCGCACGCTCGCCGGTCGCAGAATACGCCTCGCCGAGGCCGGGCCAACCGACGCACCAACCGTCGTCATGCTCAGCCCATTTCCCGAGAGCATTCTGAGCTTCGTTGGATCCTGGGAAGCCCTCACCGGAACGTTTCACGTCGTCGCCATCGATCTGCCTGGCTTCGGAGCCTCCGAAGGTGATCGCAATGACATGACCCCAGCTGCCCAGGGCGAGCTCCTCGGCAAGATCCTCGACGACCTCGACCTCACCGACGTTCACCTCGTCGCGCCCGATGTCGGCATGGCCGCAGCACTGAGCTATGCCCTTTCACCGAACCACCGCCTCGCCAGCATGGTGGTCGGACACAGCGTCGGCGCTCCCGGACCACTCAAGTTGGCCATGCTCATCAACCTGCTGTCGCGGTTCAGTTTTCTTCGCTGGAGTACGGCTCTGCTCGGAGCCGGTCCGCTGATCGCTTTCACCTCGACCTTCGGCGCAATCCGCCATCGCTACAACCCAACACAGGTCGACGACTTCAAACGGGCCTACTCGGGACGAGCGTTCGAGGTCATCCACTGGTTCGCCGACCTTCGAGGCAACGGTGAGGCCCTGGCTCAAAAGGTGAGCGAGATCGAAGTACCGACACAGATCTTCTGGGGCGACCTCGACGCACTGTTCGATGTGAGTAACGCCCACCACCTCCATGACGCCATGTCCAAGAGCGCGCTCCAGATCTTCCCCGAAGCGGGCCATCTCAGCTGGTCGGACCAGCCGGAAATGTTTGCGAAGATGGTCACCGACTGGGTGAACACAGGCCACCGCGACGTCTGATAGCAGGGTGGCCGGGATGAGCTTGCGATCGTCAGACGAGTCGAGGATCTGGGGCGGTCAATAGTCGCGGCCCGACTCGTGACCCTGGTGGGGCGACGCTCCCGGGTCTCAGCCACTCATCGGGCGGGCGGTCCGTCCTCGATCACGATCGCCAGGGGCTCGTCGCGATCGCTCAACAGCGCGTCGAACGAAGACGCGTTGACCGTATCTACTGGTTGAAGACCGGCGGGCGCTTTTCCAAGAACGCGAGCATTCCCTCAGCCGCATCGGGCGTGCCCATCGTGGAGTGGACGCCAGCCCGTTCGGCTGCCAGCAACTCCGCGAGCGTTTTGTCCTCGCTGTCGTGCAGTGCGGCAAGCATCGCTTTGACTGCGAGTCGCGGTTGTGCAGCCAGTTCGACTGCAAGAGCTACCGCCCGCTCCTTCAACTCTTCGACTGGCCAGACTTCGCTGACGAGGCCGATGTCCATCGCTTCCGGACCGGAGACCTTCTTGGCACGAAGGATCATGTCCAACGCAGGTGTCCTGCCGATCGTCTTGGCAAGGCGAGCCGACCCTCCCCACGCTGGCGTGGTTCCGAGATCCATCTCGGGCAGCCCGATCTGGGCTCCGGTCGCAGCGGCGAGCCGAAACGTGCATCCGAGTGGCAGTTCGAGACCGCCCCCGAGGCAATAACCAAACAATGTGGCCACGGACGGCTTGCCCATCGTCTCGATCCGCGAGATGAGATTGATCCGCTGATCGAAAAAGGCATCGACGCCGACGGCCCTCATTCCCGCGCCAAGTTCCTTGAGGTTCATCCCGACCGAAAAGTTCGTCGTGCCCTCGGCGGTGATCACGAACGCCCGGACTGCGTCGTCGGCGGCGATGTCCTCGACGACTGCTTCGAGCTGGTCGACATAGGCAAGTGTCATTCGGTTGAGCGGATCGTCGTTGGTCGAAATAATCGCGACGCCGTCGTCGCGCTTGGTCAACAGTAAGGGCTGATCGCTCATCGGCTGACATTCCGACTCACCAAGTTCGCACCGAGGACTCCCATGAGATGAGATCTTTGCAGGAGGGCCACGTCGGGTAACGAGTCGGGGTGCCCCGCCCTTGGCCGTACCGACGAGGCCATTCACAGTGGGGATGAACCGTCCGACTTCTTGCTCGCAGCAGCCAACATCTCAGCAGCCCGATAGCGAAGTGCCTGCCAGAAAACATTGGTTCGGGCGGTGTGGGTCTCGCGATCATGTTCAACGGGCGACCCGACTACAAGAGGTGCGGGCGCCAAGCGCGGATCTAGTCAGCAACTCCATCACGAATCCCCCTGGCGGCGCGGTCGGCCACGATCGCTCCGAGCACCGACAGCGCGGCGAGCAACGCTGCACTGACAAGCAGTACACCCCAGAACAGGATGGGCGACGACCGCAGAAACAGCACGACCACGCCCGTGGCCATGCTCACCATCGCAGCGAATTGCATGACTGGCATTGCCGCCCGGTGCGCCGGTCTGCTTCGGCGAACTCCTCCCGGAATCCAGCATCACCGAGGACGAACTCCGGGCATTCGCTGAAGCTGAAATGCGCGAACGGCCAGCGTGGCTCAAACACATCCGCATCGTCGATGCTGTTCCAATGACCGCCGTTGGCAAGATCTTCAAAACAATCCTGCATCAAGATGCGGTTGAGCGGGTCGTGCAAGGAATCCTCGACGAACGCGGATTGCAGGGCGAAGTCGAGGTCACCGCCGGTGGGCCGCCCGGCATGAGTGTGCGGGTCACGCTTGGTGAAGGCGGTGACCAGGCTTCGGTCCAACTCGACAGGTCCTGGACGGCTACTTGTTCGGGGCAATGGTCGAGACCTGACCGGGACCGGTTGCGGGATTCTTACTCCCCGAGAAGCTGCTCGTCGGAACATTCAAACAGGCTCGCTATCCAGAGCTGGAGTTCCGAACTGATGCCGTCCGCAGAGTCGGCGTCAATGTTGTCGATGAGGAATTGGGCGTCGTTGTCGGACAACTCGTCGGTCTTGTCGCTGGTATGTTGCGTATCCATACCGAACTCGACATCAGCGCTCAGGAGTGCAGCCAACGCTTTGTGCAGTTGAACCGGTTTTGGCAGACGCCTAGATTTCTGGGATCTGGCGGATCAGGAGGATCGATGAAGACCGAAATCAGTTTCAGCCCGGCGTTCGCTATGGCGACTTTGCATCTCGGCCAAGGTGAGACAGCCAAGGCCGAGGCGGGTGCGATGATGGCCATGTCTTCCTCGGTCGAGATTGCCACCAGCACACAGGGTGGGATGCTCAAAGGACTGAAGCGCTCCGTTCTCGGCGGTCAGTCATTCTTCATGAACACATTCACAGCGACGGGGCCCGATGCCCACGTTGTCGTCGCTCCGGCTTTGCCGGGTGACATCATCACGTGGCCGCTCACCGGCAACACCGTGTACCTCCAATCTGGTTCGTATCTCGCCTCTTCGGAGGCGATCGACATCGATAGCAAGTGGGGCGGTGCCAAGACATTCTTCAGCAAGGAAGGGCTGTTCATGCTGAAGTGTTCGGGGGTCGGGGACCTCGTCGTTTCGAGCTACGGCGCCGTCCAGGCGGTCGACCTGGCGGCGGGGCAGAGCTACACCGTCGACACTGGCCACATGGTCGGATGGAACGAAGGCGTGTCATACGAAGTGAAAAAAGTGGGCAACTGGAAGTCGACAATGCTGGGTGGGGAGGGGCTCGTTGTGCACCTCACTGGGCCAGGCCGCGTCTACATCCAGACCCGTAGCCCGGAGAACTTTGTCGACTGGCTCGTCCCCAAGCTCCCCACCCAACGCTCCTGAACACACCAGCGCGGCGTTGCGCAGATTTCGCCGCGTCGCTCGATGTGCTGCGCGTGCGGGCTGCCGACGCCGACACCCTGCCCGAATCGTCTCTACAGTGAGCGGGCATGTTTGTGGACCTCATCGTTGTCGGCGGAGGCGCCGCGGGGTTCTTTGCTGCGATCACCTGCGCAGAGAGCTCTGGAAAATCGGTGCTGATCCTCGAAAAGACGTCGCACCTCCTGCAGAAGGTGAAGATCTCTGGTGGCGGTCGCTGCAATGTCACCCACGATTGTCTTGATCCGCGTGAGCTGAGTCGGAGTTATCCGCGCGGTGAGAAATCTTTGATTGGTCCGTTCCATCGATTCGGTGCCGCTGACACCGTTGAGTGGTTCGCCGGCCGTGGCGTCGCGCTGAAAACTGAGGCCGATGGCCGGATGTTCCCAGAGACCGACAGTTCGCAGACGATTGTCGACGCCCTGCTCGGTGCCGCTGAGGCGGCCGGGGTCAGTATCCGCACCTCGGAAGGAGTGACCTCCGTGGTCAAGAACGAGGATAACTTTGACCTCGTCACAGATGTCGGGAACTCCTACACGGCTGCAAATGTTCTCATCTCGACGGGCGGAACTCGGCTCGCCGCCGGGGCCCAACTCGCAACGAGTCTTGGCCACGAACTCAAGCCGCCGACACCTTCACTCTTCACCTTCAAGATCAAAGATCCGCGCATTGACGGACTGGCTGGCCTTGCGGTGAGTCCTGCCGAGGTCAGCATCCAGCAGAGCAAACTCTCGAGCAGCGGACCTGTCCTCATCACCCATTGGGGTTTGAGCGGGCCAGGAATTTTGAGGATCTCTGCATGGGGCGCTCGCGAGTTGGCTGCGCGTGACTATCGCTTCGACATTTCCGTGAACTGGCTACCGGACCTCGACCCGGCAGCAGTTGTCGCCGAGAAGCGGCTCGGCGAGGCGAAGCGCCAACTGTCCAGCCGAAGTCCGTTTGCTGCTCTTCCGAAGCGACTCTGGTTGCGTTTGCTCGCAGCCGCTGAGGTGTCCGAGACGGCGACGTGGTCGCAGCTCAGCAAGACACAGGCAACGAGGCTTGTCAGTCAACTCACTGCCTCGACGTTCACGGTCAGCGGCAAGAGCATGAACAAGGACGAATTCGTGACATGCGGCGGCGTTGCTCTCAACGAGATCGATTTCCGCACGATGGAGAGCAAGCTCGTGCACGGTCTCTATTTTGCTGGAGAGGTCATCGATGTCGATGGCATTACGGGCGGATTCAACTTTCAGAACGCGTGGACGAACGGCTTCCATGCCGGGTTAGACATTGCCGCGCGATGAGCTGACAGGCGAACCCTTTCTGCTTGACGATGCCGGTCGGTGTATGGAACCGACCATGGTGGGAATCGGAGAATTGGAACACTGTTCGAAAAAGTTGTGCCGGCGCTAGTCACAGCCACACTCTTGGCTCTATTGTCTGGCTGATGCGAGTACATCTCGATGCCGAGAAGTGTCAGGGTCACAACCGTTGTTACGCGTTGGCGTCGGAATTGTTCGACGTCGACGACTACGGCCAGGCCATGTTGACCGTCGAGGGCGACGTCCCCACGGAGTTGCACAACAAGGCCCGTCTCGCCGCTTCCAACTGCCCCGAGTACGCGATCACCATCACCGAGAACGGATGACATGACCGACACCACGAAATATTCCACGCGGATTGATGAGCCCAGCGGCAACAAGGTCATCACCATCGATCGAGGCGGCGAAACGGTGGACTTCGTCATCGGCAGCGGCCCTGAAGGTACCGACATCTGGCAGCGAGTGCCGTACGACGCGGACGATTACGGCCCGGTTGCTGACCCTCGCACCGACTTTGACCACGCGGACCCGGCGTATAATCCGAACGCACCCGAGGTGTGGAAAGAGTTGCGCGAGGGCGGCTGCCCCGTGGCACATTCCGATCGTTACGGCGGCATGTGGGTGCCAATCACCGACGACACCGTCACTGAGGTCGCCTACGACACCGAGAACTTCACGAGCCGCTCCGTCGTGGTCAGCGTTGCGCGGCCTGGCGATATGGCGCTTCCGGCCCCGATCGGTGGAGCGCCGCCGATTACCAGCGATCCGCCGTTCCATAACATGGCCCGCCGACTCCTTCTGCCGGCCTTCGCGCCGAAGAAGATTGAGCCGTGGGAGCCCGAGATCCAGCGGTTGTGCCAAAAGCTGCTCGACGAGATGGGCGAGATCACACCCGGCGAGAGCATCGTCGACGCCGCTGTGCAATACGCCCAGAACATTCCTGTGAATGTGATTGGACGGATGCTCGGCTTCCCGGAAAAGGACGAGGAATTGTTCCGCGAGTTCGTCCACGACGTCTTGGAACGCATCAACGAAGAACCAGGAACGCGAGAAGGTGGTGACGATCTCGGTCTCTACATCCAGGAGCAGATCGACGACCATCGTGCGAATCCCCGTGAGGATCTCACGAGCTACTTGATGAATGTCGAGCTCGATGGCAACAAGCTGGACGACGACGTCGTTGGTGGCATGGTCATCTTGCTGCTCGTTGCCGGCATCGACACGACATGGTCGGCAATCGGATCGTCGCTGTGGCATCTGGCGCAGCATCCCGAGGATCACCAGCGCCTGCTCGACGATCCCGAGGTGATGACGTTCGCCTTGGAGGAGTTCCTCCGCGCATATGCACCGGTGACGATGGCCCGGCTGGTCGCCAAGGACAACGACTTCCACGGCTGCCCGATGAAGAAGGACGATTGGGTGCTCCTGCCGTTCCCGGCTGCCAACCGTGATCCGAGGAAGTTCGAGGATCCCGACACGTTCATCGTCGATCGCGAGGAGAATCGCCACGCAGCGTTTGGTCTGGGCATCCACCGGTGCTTGGGGTCGAACCTGGCCCGGCTGGAACTCAAGGTTGCCATCGAGGAGTTCATCAAGCGCTTTCCGCGCTTCGAGCTCGCCGGCGACACCCGCTGGAGTGTCGGACAGATTCGCGGTCCTCGCGAACTTCCCGTGCGCATTCTCGAAGTCGCTGACTGAACGGGTCGTGCTGCTGGTCGACCGGCGTGAGCGCAACGACTCACCCGTTGCTAGTCCCGGGTGGTCGAAGAGTCAATGACGAGGAACGCGCGTCGGTAGTTGAAGAAGCCGCCGACCAGAAACAAGACGCTGCCAACAACGAATTGGGCCGCGAGGAAGCTGTCGACGGTCCGTTCGTCGGCGGCATTCTGGAAGGTGAACAGGTAGGGGACTGAAGCGACGGCAAAAAGTGCTGATCCCACGACAAACGACAGCGCCGTCAGGTTCAAAAGTTGCAGCACGCGGATGTCGGGGGCTCGGACGATCTGTAACACGTCGATGGTCGCCCCGACAGCAAACAGCAAGCTGCCGAGAATGAAGCACCACGCGCCGGCGGAATAATCGCCAATCCAGGACAGGAAGAAGATGCTCCCGGCGATGAAGAGCAACGTTCCGATCAGGTAGCTCCCTGCCGCCCACACCTCAAGACGGTCAGAAGTGGTCGGGGGGCCGTCGAGTTGGCGTCGGTATCGCACGACCTCGGTGGTGTCATGGCCGGTGACGATGAGATACAGCAATGACCCGGCGAGGAAGATCCATGCACCGCGGTTCTCGGCTCGTGTCTCGAGCGATGGGAAGAACCGGATGCTGCCCCAAACGAAGAGCACGCCGCCCACCAGGTAAATGATCGCGCTTGCGGACTCCCACCTGATTTGGTTGCGACGGAACGACTCTTCTCTGACCACGGGGTGGGAACGGAGCCTGTTGACGAAATGGTGGGGCATACAGAGTGATCTCTCAAAGGGGCAGTGAGCAGGTCGGGACGGTTGACACATCCTGACTGAACTGCGGTGACTTTCCGCAGGTGCGGCGCTGGCCGCTCCGCCAGCAACGATGACGCGACCGACAGACGGTCCGCAACGAGACCAGACTGGCAACATGGCTTACGAGAGTCCGACCTATCGTGTCGAGGAACGGATTGATGAGATCGAACTTCGCCGTTATGAGCCCTATCTTGTGGCCGAGACACTCGTGCAAGGGCCACTCGAGCGGGCCGGCAACGGCGGGTTCCGCCTGCTTGCCGGTTACATCTTCGGCGGGAACAAGACCGCCGATGGTGACAGTACAAAAATCGCGATGACCACTCCCGTCACTCAAGACCGGGTCGGCGACCAGTACCGAGTGCGCTTCATGATGCCGACTCAGTACACCGACGAGTCGCTTCCCGCACCGAAAGACCCGCGTGTCACGATCAGCGAGGTGGGACCCCAGCGTCTTGCCGCAATCCGTTATCGCGGGCGCTGGACACGCGACAGTTACGAGCGGCATCTCCGCAAGCTGTCCGACACTGTCAGGCACGCCGGTCACACCGCCATCGGAGAGCCGATCTGGGCTCGTTACGACCCGCCCTGGACGCCATGGAGTCGCCGGCACCATTCAGCGACGATGAAATCGACGGGGTTGCCCGCCCGATCTGCACCGGATCGTTCGCTCGTAGTGGCTTGGTTCTTTTGCCGGTAGGAGTTGGGTAGCGATTGCGGCCGACTCGATAATTCTGGGGCCAAGCTGCTAGGAACTAGGCGGTGGAAACGACATCCGAGCTTTCAGCGCCCGCACTGTCCGGGGTCATCCCGAGCGGTGACATAGGTTTTATCGGTCGCGACCTTGACCGCGAGCAGCGGGGAACCGTTCTTGACGAGTTGTACTTCGAAGGCGACCGTCGCCGTCCCTACCTGTATCGCTACACGGCGCTGATGCTGTTTTCCGCGGGGATCGCGGCTCTGGGTCTGATGAACGACAGTGCTGCTGTGGTGATTGGTGCGATGCTGGTTGCACCTTTGATGACGCCGATCATGGCGTTTGCTTCAGCGCTGATTCAGGCGTGGTCGAGGCGAGTGCTCGAGTCGTTCTTGATTGTGGTGAGTGGAGCATTTCTGGGTATTTCGGTCGGGTGGGTGACATCGCTGATCATTCCAAGAATTGGTCCAGATACACCCCTTCCTGAGCAAGTTCTCGCACGGACGTCGCCCAACCTGGCTGACCTTGGAATCGCCCTGCTTGCCGGCGCGGCTGGCGCTTACGTGACCGTTCGAACCGAGGCTGGGTCTGCATTGCCGGGTGTGGGTATCGCCGTCGCCTTGGTTCCGCCACTCGCAACAGTCGGTATCACCCTCGGCGCCGAGCGAGGGGAACTCGCCTTCGGAGCGTTGCTGCTCTTCGTCACGAACTTTGCGGCAATCACCCTCGCAGCAGGACTGACCTTCGCCTTTGCTGGTTTCACTCCGCCGAGGGAAAGGCTTCGGCAGCGTGCGTTCGGGCTCGTTGCCACGACGCTGCTTGTCTTGGCCGTTGCAGTTCCGCTCGGCTTCAACAGCTATTACAAGATCGAACGCTCTCAGGCAGAAGTCGTCGTTGTCCGTGCGGTGAACGATTGGGATCCGGCACTCACGGTCCAGAAGGTCACCCTTGACCCCAAATCTGACCCAACGACTGTCGTGGTCGTTGTGAGTGGGGCCACCATGGAAGAGAATCCAGCGGGTCTTGCCGCTGAGATTGCCAGCGCCACGGACGAAGCCATTGAGCTGCAGTTGATCTTTGAGCCCGTCACGAAGATCACCGCGAACCCGTAGACGTCGCTGTCCAACAGACCAAGGCTGGCGGGTCCAGTACCCACTCTTGCTGGTGCTCGGTGGGCGGCGCGGTGTGGGCGCAGTTGCCAGACTCGTTGCATCAGTGCCGATCCGTCCTGCACTTGCAGCGACGGTCCTCGGCATGACGGTGCCCACTGCTGCTTGAGGCATTGTCGATATCGCTACTTTCGGCAGCGCGGCCTTCGGCGCCGCCACCGGCAACGCGCCACACGCCTGATCTCGCGCAAGGGTTGCCGGCTTCGCTGCAAGTGCGTGGTCGTAGACCTGCGCTGCTGCCTTTCAGTTCACGCGCCGGTTGTTGGCCGTCGGCGCTGATTTGGAATCAAACTCCGATTCTGGTTGTGGGAGTCATTCCCGATCCGTTACTCTGTAATTCAGTAATGGTTCTCACTCAGAAAGTGCATCCCCCCTCATGACGACATTCCGTGCCCGCACCTCGCTCGCCCTCATCGGGGGGCTCGCGCTTGCCACCACAGCCTGCGGCTCTGATGGCAACGCCCCCACGGCAGACGCCGACTCGACAGCGGCGTCGGCAACTGACGTGGCGTCTGCTGACGATTCGGAATCGACGGGTGAGATCGCAACTGTTGTTGTGACGACGAACATCTTGGGTGATGTGGTCAGCGAACTCCTCGACAACCAGGCTGATGTGGTCACGATCATGCCGGTCGGCGCCGATCCACACGACTTCCAGGCATCGGCACAGGAAATCAACCGGATGCTGAGCGCAGACGCCCTGATTGTCAACGGGGCAAACTTCGAAGAAGGCCTCATCGACGTGATCGAGTCCGCCGAGGAAGCAGGCGTGCCTCTGCACGAGGCGATCTCGGTTGTCGGGACGATGGAATTCGGCGCCGAGGGTGAGGAGCACTCTGATGAGGACCACTCTGATGAGGACCACTCTGATGAGGAGCACGACGAACATGGTCACGACGGTGCGGACCCCCACTTCTTCACCGACCCGGTGAGGATGTCCAGTGCAGTGCAGGGCATCGTGGACTTCCTGAGCGGACAAATCGACGGCCTCGATACCGATGCACTTGATGCGTCAGCCGAGGAGTACCTCGCCCAGCTTGCCGCAGTCGATGCCGACAATGTCTCGTTGCTTGACGCCATCAGCGAAGACAAGCGGGTTCTCGTCACCAACCACGAGGTCTTTGCCTACTTCGCTGACCGGTATGGCTTTGAAGTCGTTGGCGTTGTTGTTCCCGGAGGAAGCACGACTGACGCAGCAAGCGCCGGCGAGTTGGCAGCGCTTGCCAAGACCATCGAGACAGAGGGCGTCCCAGCAATTTTCGCCGACACGTCGTCATCAGACGAACTCGTCAACACTTTGGCCAGCGAGGTCGGAGACATCGCCATCGTCGAGTTGTTCACCGAGTCGCTCGGCACGGCGGACTCTGATGGTGCGACCTACCTCGACATGGTGAGCGCGAACGCCGAACGCATCGCAGTAGCATTGTCCTGACAGTCCGCGCCGTCTGAACGCTCGTTTAGGAGCAGTCAGCGCAGCTGCCGACCAGGTCCAGACGATGTCCATCGATCTGGAAGTTGGCTGCTGCTGCGCTCGCCGCGAACGCCGCGTCGAGTGTCCGTTCGACCTTCGGCGGCAATTCGAAGTCGCTGACTGCTCCGCAGGTCGTGCAGATCAGGTGATGGTGATGGTCGTCGGTGAGTGTTTCGGCAAGTTCGTAGCGAGCGTGGTCGTCATGGGTGACGATTCGGGCCACGACGCCAACCTCTTCGAGGATCGCAAGGTTCCGATACACACTCGATTGAGCAAGCGACGTTTCGACTTCGAGGATCTGCGGGATCGTGACCGGGTTCGCTGCGGTATGTAGCGCAGCAACGACACGCCTCCGACCAGTCGTGTACCGGTGATCGCCGGCTCGCAACATCGTCGCAACATCGTCGTGAAGGAGGTCCGCACTCATCGATCTGCACGATACCGGCCGCCCGCTACTTCTGGGAACCAATGAGAACTGATCGTCACTTGGCCGCTGTGTCCGGCGTGGCCCGTGTCGGTGCTAGTGGTGATGGTCGTGATGCGGGTCGTCGATGACGAGGGTGTCCCCAGCGCGCACGAAGCGTCCGCCGAAGGCCGTCTTGAGATGATCCTCGGTGAACACATCGTCAGGGACTCCGAACGCAACGAAGCGTGTAGCAAGCAACAGCACGAGGTCGCACTGAGCGGCATCTTCAAAGTTGTGCGTGGTCGTGATGACCGTCCGTCCAGCGCTGTGCTCGACATCAAAGACGTCGGCAATGACAGAGCGCGATCGGACGTCGAGGCCGGTCAATGGCTCATCAAGGAGGAGAATCGGCGCCTCCTGGGCCAGACCCTGGGCAACGAAGGCTCGCTGACGTTGCCCTCCGGAGAGGTGATGGATCTGGCGATCTGCAAGGTCGGCGATGTCGAGTCGCTCAAGTGCGGACTGCACCGCTGCTCGGTCATCGGCACCGAATCGACGGAGGAGCCCCACGCTGGGATAGCGCGCCATCGCGACCACATCGCGGACCGTGATCGGCACGCTCGGGTCAACGTCGGTCGATTGCAGCACGATGGCCGTCGCTGCACCGTGGGTGTCGAGAGACCCCGAGTTTGGCTCGAGGATGCCGGCGATCACCTTGAGCAGAGTCGACTTGCCCGACCCGTTCGGGCCAATGACAGCAACCGAGGCGCCTTGCGGAATCTCGAGCGACAGGTCGCCCACGGCATGAACGGTGCCATAGTCAACGTGAATATCGCTGATCGTCACTGCCGCAGGCACGCCGCTGACGATATCGAGAATCACTCCGAAAAACGTTGCCGGCCGGCGGTGGCGTTCGATAGCGTCAAGTCGTGCAACTGCTGGTGGATGCCTTCGAACCTGCATTCATGCAGCGGGCACTGATCGGCAGCCTGCTCGCAGTCGTCGCAACGTCGCTCGTCGGCACCTGGGTCGTCTTGCGAGGACTGGCATTCCTCGGCGACGCAATCGCACACGGAGTCATCCCCGGCATCGCCCTCGCCGTGCTCTGGGGCTTTAGCCCCATCATCGGGGCGCTCGCCGCCGCCGCCCTCATGGCAGGCCTGGTCTCGGTGGTGTCAGCCCGAACCGTGATTCGCGAAGACACCGGCATCGGACTCCTCTTTGTTGGCATGTTGTCCCTCGGCATCGTCATCGTGTCCAAGGCCCGGTCGTTCACCACAGAAGTCACCTCGTTGCTCTTCGGAGATGTGCTCGGTGTGACACGCGGCGACATCAACGGACAGTTCGTCGCTGCAGCCATCGTGGTCATAGCAACCGTCGCGTTGTATCGCCCTTTCATGGCACTCACGTTCAACGCCATGAAGGCTCAGTCGCTCGGCATGCACCCCAAAGCCACACACCTCGCACTCATGTTGCTCCTGGCCGTCAGCATCGTGGCAAGTTTTCAAGCGGTCGGCACGCTCTTGGTCTTCGGTTTGCTGGTCGGGCCGCCGGCCACCGCGTCGCTCCTCACGCGACGTGTTCCGGTGATGATGATCACCTCAATGCTGTTCGGAGCCATTGCCGTCGTAGCCGGGCTGACCATCAGCTTCCACGCCGGCACGGCGGGTGGCGCAACAATGGCCGGTCTCAGCGTCGCCGGATTCTTCGTGGTCTTGCTCATCACCGAGGTCACTCGCCATCTGTCTGGACGCAACGCCAGAGCAGCGCTCCGCCACACCTGAACCTGGCTGCAGCCCGGCTGCTCGAGACTTGAGTCGACCAGCCGAACCCTGGGGATACCCCGCCGTCCGACAGTGATGCTGTCATCGCGGAGTTTGTACGGTCGTAGGTATGCACGGCGTTGCAGTACCGGGGTGTTTCGAGACGGAGCGGGCTGCGCGCGTGCTCATCGACAGCTTGGCCGACACCCGCGCGTTGGGTGATCGAGCAACCAGACCAGCGGCGTCAGCCGTGCCATATCAAGGCGAGATGAAGGAGAGATGATGGCACGTGACGTGTACGTCGTTGGCGTCGGAATGACGAAGTTCGAAAAGCCCGGTCGCCGGGACTGGGACTATCCCGACATGGTCCGCGAGGCCGGCACCGAAGCGCTGGAAGACGCCGGAATCGGCTACGAAGAGATCGAGCAGGTCGGCGTTGGCTACGTCTATGGCGACTCGACAGCGGGTCAGCGAGCCGTTTACGAACTGGGTCTGTCCGGCATTCCGGTGGTCAACATGAACAACAACTGCTCGACCGGCTCGACGGCGTTGATGTACTGCCGCCAGATGATTGCCGGTGGCCTCGCCGACGTCACCATGGCGGTTGGATTCGAAAAAATGCAGCGAGGGTCACTCGACCTCAGCTCAGAAGATCGAACGGCGCCGCTCGACCGCCACATCTCGAGCCTGCACAATCTGCACGAAGAGACCGCAAGCCCCGTTGCTCCGCAGATGTGGGCGCGCGCTGCTGAGGATCACATGCGTCGGTATGGATCGACACCGGAGCACTTCGCCAAAGTTGCCGAAAAGAACCACCGACACTCGGCCAACAACCCCTACGCCCAGTTCCAAGACGTATACACACTCGACGAAGTTCTCGCGTCGCCACACATCGATGGGCCACTGACGCGGTTGCAGTGTTCGCCGACCTCCGACGGAGCTGCGGCTGCAATTCTCATGAGCGAAGCAGCCGTCGCCAAGTTCGATCTGGGTGACCAAGCAGTCCGCATCGCCGGTCAAGCCATGGCCACCGATTTCGCGTCATCATTCGACACCGACGACGCCCGCACCATCGTTGGCGCAGACATGTCCGCAGCTGCAGCACGGTCGGCTTACGACATGGCCGGCTTCGACGCCGCCGATGTACAGGTCATCGAACTGCACGATTGCTTCTCGCCCAACGAGCTGCTGACCTATGAGGCGCTCAACATGTGCGAGGTCGGCCGCAGCGCTGAACTCATCGACGATGGATCCACCACCTACGGCGGCCGCTGGGTCGTCAACCCGTCGGGCGGCCTCATCTCGAAGGGCCATCCGCTCGGAGCGACCGGAATTGCGCAATGTGCCGAACTGAACTGGCAACTGCGCGGCGAAGCAGGGCAGCGTCAAGTTGCCAACGCCACCCGAGCGCTCCAGCACAACATCGGTCTCGGTGGCGCAGCCGTCGTGACGCTCTATGAGAAGTCGGCCAACTAGGAGATTCCCAATGCCAACGAACGATCCAACCATTGCCTGGGTGCTCGACCGGGCCGCGAACATCAACCCGCACGGCGACGCCACCATCGACCTCGGCACCGGCGAACGTCGCGACTGGGCCGAAGTCGCACGGCGCGTCGACGGCGTGGCTTCAGGGCTCAACAGCATCGATCTCGACCGAGGCGACCGCGTCGGCGTGCTGATGCTCAACTCGGCTCGTCACCTCGAGTTGTGGTTTGCCATCCCCGTTGCCGGCATGGTGATGAACGACCTTAACTTCCGCCTCGCGACCGAAGAGCTTCGATTCATCTGCGACGACAGCCAGGTCAAACTGCTGTTTGTCGACGAGACGTTTTTGCCGGTTGCCCGCCAACTCCGCGACAGCGTGGCGTCGATCCACACCCTGGTGTGGGTCGGTCCCGGCACCGACGCCCCACACGACACCATTGCCTATGAGTCCATGGTTGACACCGCATATGTTGAGCTGCCCGAGCTGGAATCTGAAGACCTTGTCGCGATCTTCTACACCGGTGGCACGACGGGTCTGCCCAAGGGCGCCATGCTCACGCACCGCAACCTCACCGCGAATGCACTGCACATGGGGTTGCACGCCCGCATCACCCCCATTGACCGCTACCTGCATGCCGCGCCGCAGTTCCACCTCGCTGACGGTGCGCTTGCCTATGCGCTCACTTGGGCTGGTGGGACTCACGTGTTCGTTCCGGCCTTTGATCCCGCAGCGACCATTGCTGCGCTCGCCGACGAACGCTGCACGATGGTGCTGCTCGTGCCCACCATGATCTCGATGGTGCTCGCGCATGGCGGCCTGGCCGATGCCGATATCTCCTCCATGCGGGTGGTGCTGTATGGCGCCTCGCCGATGCCCGGCGAAGTTCAACGTCAGGCCCTCGAGGCGTTTGGTTGCGGCTTCGCGCAGGCGTACGGCATGACCGAAGCCTCGCCGCTGGTGAGTTGGCTTGACGAAGCAACTCATGAACGCGGTGCTCGCGGCGAAGAGCCGTCTGCGAGCCGTCTGCGCTCGGCCGGTGTGCCGATTGTGGGTGTTCGCACCGAGATTCGTCGCCCGGATGGAAGCCTCGCTGAGGCCGGCGAGGCCGGCGAGATCTACATCCAGGGCCCGAACATCATGCGCGGCTACTGGAACCGCGAAGCAGAGACGGCGCACGCGCTCGTCGACGGTTGGTATCGGTCCGGTGACGTGGCGTACGCCGATGATGGCGGCTACCTCTACATCGTGGACCGCGCCAAAGACATGATCATTTCCGGTGGCGAGAACGTGTACACCACCGAAGTCGAGAACGCCGTCTACCACCATCTGTCGGTCGCCGAAGCCGCGGTCTTCGGAATCCCCCACGATGAGTGGGGCGAGACGGTCCACGTCGAAGTTGTCCTGAAACCGGGAGCTGAGCTGGCCTCGGACGAACTCATCGAATCGTGCCGCGAGCGTCTTGCCGGCTACAAGCTGCCGCGGTCCGTTGTCATCCGAGGCGCCGAAGATCCGCTGCCCAAGTCGGGTGCCGGCAAGATCCTGAAGAAGGACCTGCGCGAACCGTATTGGGAAGGCAAAGACCGCCAGGTTGGATGACCCAACGAAACCTGGCTGCCCACTTGGGGCCCATACAGGACGGTGTCACTCGATGGCGTCGAGTCGTCAGGTGTAGTTGGTGGTGCAGCCGGGGTCGTACAGCGACGACGGAATTGTCGCGTCGTCGGGCCCAGTTCCGCAGACGTCGTTGCGGTCTTTCAAGATCCAGAACTGACCTTCTGCTTCAAACACGACCGTCTCTTCGTAGTCTTCGGTCACCACGAAGGCAACTGCCCAGCCTTGATCGCAATTCCAGTCTTCCAAGCTCACGAAGTTGTCGACGGAATTCTTCGCAGCAGCGGTCAGGGACTCTTTGTCGCACTCGACGGTTCCGCCAACGGGAGTTGTGTCGGTGGTTCCGCCACCATTGGTTCCGCCACCAGTGGTTCCACCGCCGGTGGTTCCTCCGCAGGTGGTTCCTCCGCTGCCAGTCAATTCCTCCAACGTCTTGTCGGCTTGGTTCTGACCGAGCAGCAGGAGCACCCCGCCACCGTCCACGGTGCCTGAGTCTGTGGGTGCTGGGTCGGGGAGTGGCTTGACGTCATCGCCCCCGAGTGGGCCGAGTTCGTCGATCGGTTCCGTGTGCTCGACATCTTGCCGGCGATGAACCCGGCTGAACGCGCGGAAACGCTGGGAGAGATGAAGGAAGGGGCTCCGCGGGAGATCTTCGAAATGTTCTGGGGTGCGGCGACCGGTTGCCTGGGCGAGGCCGATCTCGCCGACGTGGCCTCAGAAATCGGCGTTTGACGCAGCACGGCCACCCAAGATTCTCGGAGTCTGATCGCACACGTTGAGCGCCGGCCCCGCCTCTGTCCGTTTCCAAACGAGATGTCTCGAAGACATCACACGGTGTCGGGCCGGGGGAGACCGATTGCGTCGAAGGAGTCCAGTCCTTGGTCGTACCGTGCTTGCACTTCTGCCATGAGGGCCAGCGAATCGTCGCGGCCGGAGACGTCGAAGAAGATCTGCGACTCGTTTCGACGAGCGGCACCGAGTGGCAGGTCTTGGCCGTCGTAGAAGCTGCGCTTGCAGGCCTCAAGTGACCAGGCTGGCCATTGCGCGATATGTGCAGCCCAGGCAACGGCGGCATCGCGCAGATCGCTATCAGGAACGACCTTGTTGATCGCGCCGAGTTGCAGCGCTTCGGTCGCCGCGATCGGGCGTCCGTCGACGATCATCTCCAGACACTTCGTCGGGCCGATCAAACGTGCCAGCCGGGTCGTGCCACCTGCGCCCGGGATGATGCCCAAACCGACTTCGGGCTGACCGTAGGTCGCGGACTCCCCGGCGATGCGCAGGTCGCACGCCCACGACAGTTCAGCGCCACCACCCCACGCCTGACCATTGTTCGCAGCGATCGAGATCATGGGCGTGTCGGAGATGGCCTCGAAGATTCGTTGCCCCGGCGGCGGAATACGATTCCCGTCCGCTCCGAGAGCATTCTGACGATCGATGATGAACTGCAGCGACCAATGGGCAATGAAGCGTTGGCCACGATGACCACGCCTGCGTTCGCCTGGACGTGATCGACGATCTACCAAGGTGAGGGATCAGGCAACTTGGCGCTTGACCAGATCGGCGAACATGCCGCCTTTCTCGATGAGCTCATCGTAGGTGCCGGTTTCGACGGCAGCGCCCGCACTGATGACAACGATTCGGTCGGCAGCTCGGATTGTTGAAAGCCGGTGGGCGATCACAATTCGTGTTGCGGCCAGGTTGTCCATCGCCCGGGTTATCTGAGCCTGGGCTGCGTTGTCCAGAGCACTTGTCGCCTCGTCGAGCAGCAAGATCCGCGGAGATCTCACGAGCGCCCGGGCCAGCAAGATTCGTTGGGCCTGTCCACCAGAGATGTTCGCTGGATCAACGATGGTCTGCATCTTCATGGGCATCGCTGCGATGTCATCAGCCAGTGCAGCTGCGTTGGCGGCCTGCCAAGCGGCTTGTTCATCGCCGACTGTAGATCCGAGGATGTTGCGCATGATGCTGCCGCGCGTGATTGAGCCCTCCTGCACTACGACTCCCATTTGGCTTCGAACCAATGTTGGATCCAGATCTCGTAGATCTCGCCCGTCGTAGCTCACCGTGCCTTGCTCCGGGGTATCGAAACCCAGTAGCAGCCGGGTGATTGTCGATTTCCCGGCACCGGAGGGGCCAACGAGCGCCACCATCTCGCCGGGGGCGACGCTGAGAGATAGGCCACGCAGGATCAACGGCCCGTCGGTGGTGTATCTGAACTCAATGTTCGACAGCTCAATCGCACCGCTCAACGCGCCCGGGTCTTGTGCCCTTCCGGCACTCTCGGGAAGTTCGTCCATGATGGGACGCAAAAGTTGGAGTGTCGGCCCGGCGTTGGCGATCGGTGACACGAGGTTCGACAGCCCGGAAATTGCTGCGAAGGCGGCGCCGTATGCGCTTGAAAAGGCGAGGAACTCGCCGGTGGAGAGACTGGCCCCGTCGGTCGTCCAGTCGATAGCGATCACTGTGTAGAAAAGAGCGGGCGCTGCGGCGGTCGCGAAGATGAACCAAGAAGTGATTCGCCCGATGACCAAGGTCTGGTTCGAAGAAGCGTCGGCCTGACGACGGGTTAGCTCCAGATACTCAGCTTCCATTCGTCCTTCGGCGCCGGCGAGGCGGACTTTCATGACGCCTCGCAGTAACTGCACGAGGAATCCGTTGGCTTCTCTCGTGGCAGTGAGTGACTGTGTGCTGAAGCGGGCCACGTACCGGATGCCAAGGAGGAGCACAATGACCGTGAGCAACAAGAAGACGCTCGCTACAACACCGAGTGCCGGCGAGTACTTGAACATCAGAACGAGATTGACGAGTCCGAAAACAGCGGCAAGAGCCGACGAAACCACTTGCACGCTGACGAGGCTTTGCAGGGAATCGACGGCCAACACTCGGACTGTGAGATCGCCGCTACTGAAGTTTCGAAAGAATGATGCAGGTAGCGCCAGGAGCCGATCCCACATCGCCGACTGCATATTTCGCGTCGCGCTCTGGGACAAAGCGGCGATTGCGTAGCTCTGCACGAGAGTGAACACGAACGAGGTGCATGCTGCGATCAGGAGGGCGATACCAACTTGCACAAGTATCGACTCGCGACCTTGAGGTATGACTGACCCAACGGTCGCGTTTGTGAGCAGTGGGGTAATCAACCCGAGGACCGCCACGGCCAGTCCCATCGTTGCCGCTAGGAGCCAGTTCCTGCGACTGTTGTGCATCCCCCGTCGCAGGACGTCACCGATGGTGATCGGACGGTCAGCCGGCAGTGGCGCATAGAACTCGTATGCCACCGGCGCAATGGCTGCCAGGTTTGCGTCGCTGATCGGTGTTGGCCGGATGTCCCCGGGTCGCTGCATGAGGTACCGGCGGCCACGTTTGAGAAGCGCCACAGGTGTCGGTTTCCCGTCTTCCACGATCCCACCGAGAAGGTTCTGTGACGCCACTCGCTGCCAGCCTTTGCTGAGGGTCACCTTCCTGTACCGGACACCAGACTTATGGGCAGTCAACCGCAACGGGTCGTCGGAGGACCGCAACTCGCTACTTGTTGGCTGCGTTACTTGAAAGCCGTCGGCGTCACCGATGTGGTGAAGGACTTCGATCAAAGGCGGAAGCCCAAGTGCCATGTGGGGATCGGTAAGCGTGGATGCCGAAAAAGTGATTCGAGCCGCCACTGCAGCGAGTTGGTCCTCAGAACGAGTCAATGCAGCCTGAACGGACTGTTGTCGACGTGCCCGTTCATTGTCCTGTAGGCGACGAACCGCTTGCTCGAGTTGAGAGGGAAATGCCGCAAGGTCGGCGCCCTCGACTTCGGGAGCGATTGGCAGCAGGGCTGCGACGAAGCCGGCCAGCACAGCAGCTCGATCGGCTTCGTCAGAGAGCTCGACTGTCTCCAGTGAAGAGTTCAGCCGGGCAACGACCAACAGTGGCGTATCACTTGCAGGAAAGGCGCAGCGCGCTTCACCGAGAGTTGCGAGTGGTTGCCGCAAACCATCTGATCGAACTGCGAATACGTCCGCGGTGCCGGTGCGCACGCCGATCGGCGCATCTCCGGGATGGAGCTCTACTTCTCGTGGTAGTTCAGGAGCCAACGCTTCCACCCTCTCCGGCGTCTCTAACCATCAGCGCATAGTGGCCGCCGCTGCTCATCAGTTCGTTGTGACTGCCTCTTTCAAGAACGACGCCGCCTCGCCCAAGGACGATGATCTCATCGGCATCACGAATTGTAGACAATCGGTGAGCGACGATGAGGCAGGTGAGTCCTCTCCGTCGCATAGCTTGGTCAACAAGCTGCTCTGTGACGTCGTCAAGCGCGCTAGTTGCTTCGTCAAGGACGATCACCTGTGGCGTGGTCGCAAGGGCTCGCGCAATTTCCAACCGTTGGCATTGGCCTCCGCTGAAATTCCTTCCGTTCTCTTCGACGACAGCGTCGAGGCCGCCCTCTCGGGCGAGCACATCCTTGAGTATCTGCGCGTCGGCGAGAGCGAGTTGCACCTCGTTGTCAGGAATCGTTGGGTTCCAAAGTGTGACGTTGTCGCGAACCGTTCCTTCGAAGAGCACGATGGATTGATCGACTTTGGTCAGGTGATTCTCGATGACACCGCTCGGATACTCCGATACCGGTTTGCCGTCGTGCAGAACCTGGCCGCTCCATGGCGTGAAAAGGCCAGCGGCAAGGTTGGCGATCGTGGTTTTACCAGAGCCTGATCCCCCGACTAGAGCAACCCGACGCCCGGGTTTGATATCGAGTTCGAAGTTTTCGATGAGAGGTTCTGCAAGACGGCTGTACCCGAAAGTGACATTGTCAAAGGTGACGCGCCCAGCGAGATCTGGAATGTCGGAGGGCGCTGTGATTGACGGTCGAGCGAAGCGGACGTCCGGCTCGTTGGCTGTGACGTCGTCAAGGGCTTGAAGACTGGAAGTGATGACTTGGAGTTGACTACCGGTGCTCATCAAGGTCTGGACAGGAGAGTTGAGATTTGCTGAGAGCACCTGCATTGCAAGAAGACCACCAATGGTGAACGAACCAGTGATCGTGAAGTATCCGCCAAGGACCAGAATCGAAGCGCTTGTCAACGCGAAGAGAAGTACGGGCGTAGCGCTCAGCAAAGCAGTGGTCGGTGCCAGAGTCGCCTGAGTCGAGATGTAGTCGCTTTGTTGACCAGCGAGTGTGGTAAATACGTCGTCTTCCATCCCGGTCGACTTGATGGTCTCGATGCCCTGGATGGAACTCGTGGTCGTCCCTCGGAGTTGGTTCTGTTTACGAATCAGCCGGCTCTGAGCCATGGTTCGCTTCGCCATCACGAGTTTCAGCACGATGACATTGATCAGAGACAAAGCGAGCACGACGAGCCCGATCGTCACGTTGTAGTACAGGAGCAGCAGGGCGTAGCCGAGTGCCGCAAGTACGGCGATTCCTGCGCTCGCCATCTGGTTCCCCAGCAGCTGCGCCACTTGGCCGTTGTACCCGACCCGCTGGGAAAGGTCGCCTGGCGACCGCTCAAGGTAAAACATCAAAGGCAAACGCATCAGCCTGGTAAGGAAGTCAGATGACCCAACAACCGTCACTTTCATCTGGAGCCTTGCGATGACGCCGTATTCGAGCAATGTGAGCCCTGAGCGGAAGAGGCCAACCATGATCAGGACCGTCACAAGGCCCGGAATGATGTCGTTGCGTTCCAATGAAAGAACGTCATTGATGAAGATTTGGCTCAGTGGGGCAGTGACAAGGCCGAGCAGCATTGCGAGTACCCCGGCAAGAATCATGAAGTTGACGCCTGAGCGCGAGTGCTTCAGCCGGCTCCAGAGAGCGGAAGAAGTGCGGTACTTGTGCCCAGCCGGCGTGAATTCAGACGACTGAGTAAAGGTGATCGCGGCTCCGGAGTAGCCCTCGGCAAAGTCCTCGGTCGACAACGCGTAGCGGCCGCGGGCAGGATCGTTGACGTAGAAAGTGCCTTTCGTGGCACCTTCTAACACCATGAAGTGGCATCGCCTCCACCAGATAATTGCTGGCATTGTCAGACCGCCCAGGTCCGCTACTTCGCCTCGGTGGCCTTCACCCTCGAGCCCGTACGACTCAGCGGCCTGGACGATGTTGATCGCAGTGGACCCATCCCGCGAGACACCGCACGCTGTGCGGAGGTGATCGAGGGTCTCCCAACGTCCGAGGTGGGCCAGGATCATGCCAAGGCTTGCGGCGCCGCACTCGACCGCTGCCTGTTGCAGCATTGAGGGAACCTTGACGCGGTGCGACGTTGAGATCTGCGGTGAGCTGCGACTTTGCTGGCGAGCCGTGTTCATCGGATCTGTCACCGCCCGCCGAAGAGCAGTTCGATCGGATGGGGTTCGTCGTAGGTGTTGACGACTTCAACGATCTCGCCAGGAAGAATCTCGGAGGCTGTGACGGTCTTTGGCCCTCCCTGGATAGACATTCGGACCTCGTAGACGACGCCCCCTCCTCGGTCGCTGAGTTCGCGTGCGAAAGATGGACTCCCAGTCGTGACAGTTGCAAATTCAAGGTCAGCTGGACTGGCACCGACCAGCACGATCCGAGCCGTTACCGCTGTCCGTTTCGACGTTTCGACATTGGTGACGATCACATCGACCTCGTTCCCGACGTCGAAGAGGATCGCTTCGTTTGCAGGAAGGAACGTAACGAACCTTATTTCGGAAGCGCGCCCTTCGGCGTCGAGCACTGTTCCGATTTGGGTTCCCGGTTCGACTCCTTGGCCCTGGTTCACCAAGATGCTGTCAACTAATCCACTTGACGGGGCAGCTACTGAGATTGTTTTGGCGTCTGCGTAAGTGGTGATGAGCGCAATTTTGTCGCCCTTCTTGACTGTGTCTCCCACATTGGCTTGCACCGAAATGGTTCCTGCCTCGGGGGCAACTATTGAAGTTCTGAGATTGGTTACTGAGACTGCTGCGTTGACCGTGAGCTGCTGCGGGAGGGTTGCGATGACTGACCAAACTCCAACCAAAACAATGACGATCAGCACTGCGGCAAGTGCTATCCATCCGCGTGGCTTTGTGGTGCTGAGGATTTCGTCGAGACTCTCGGGCCCGCTTTGACCGGCCGGCTTCGAGGGTTGGGGTCGCTGCTGTCCTGGTTCCAGTGTCACGTTGACGCTCCTTCGACTTGGTGTGGTTTCCAGTTTGGTCTCATCCGCGGACCCAGAACGCTGCCGAGTACTTCGTATCGGTGGTTGGCGGAAGTGCAGCGTGCGCAAACAGGTAGTTCGACGGGAAGACAGTGACCCGGCCAGCAACTGCGTCAACTTCTTTGCCGTGGTAGATGAAGTTTGTCATTCCGCCGCCATTGACCGTGTTGAGGTACGCGATCGCCGAGATCACTCGGTTTGACCCTTCGAAATAATCCGTATGCGCTCTGAAATCCTGGCCAGGTAAATACCGGTTGAACGAAATCGGCTCAAAGTTGCTGAATTGAACTGCGTACCGTTGTGCGTAGTCGGTCAGCAAGTTTGCAACGGACTTCGCGAATTGGTGAATTGACTCCGGGTGCGAGTACGAGATGAAGGGAAGGAACAGTGACTCGCTGGTACGAATATCACTCTCTGTGGGAGAGGTTCCTACAGGCGAGCGTCGCCACTCAGGGTGATCCCGGATTGCATCGATGACGGCATCTGGGCCAGCGAACACGTTGTCGTGAACCTCGAGGCCGGTGGGATATTCCATAAGTCTCACGACGCCAAAATCAGGCCGGCAGAAGAATCTTTGAACGGCGCATTCTTGCTCTTTTACAAAACCCGTTGCGCATGTTTTTCGTTCCTTTGATCCAAGGACCGTACTCAGATCGGTGCTGCCGGTCAAAATCTAAAACGATCTCTGAAGCCGCACCTGTGCCTGACCTTTGGAGAGACTTCCTTGACGACGCCGGCACTGCGCCCTATTATGAGATGCTATGAACGCCTACGTAGCAGCTGCAAAAGCCATCAACGACAACCCTGACCTCCACGCGAAGGTGACCGCAGCTGGGAACGCCGACGAGCGCGCTGCCGTGCTGCGTGACCACGGAGTTGACGTGCCGTCGCACGCCGATGTGAACGCCCACACCTCGAACCTTGAAGGCGTTAGCGGTGCTGGCACGACCACGACTGCTGCGACTTCGGCAGCGCCGGCCGCGGTCCCCGCAGCCGCATCAGCTGTTGCAGCCTGATTAGCCGTAGCTGCCTCGGCTGTTTCTGACGAGCAGCCGAAACGAACCAACTCTTTGGTGAAGCTGGCTTCTGAGCCCGCTGAACCGACGCGGATTCGCAGAGGTGACTCTGTCTAAGAATAGAGTCTCCATGACGTTGAATCTTGATCACCTACTCGCTGTCGACGAGCAGCCTCTACGAACCTTGGTGACCTCTTCGGGTCTCCGTTCAAGAGAGACCTCTGATCTGCGGGGAGAGCTGTCTCAACACCTCGGCGCATACGGGATTACGCGGGTCGCTCACCTAACGGGCTTTGACCGCATTGGGCTTCCGGTCCACATGGCGATCAAGCCGCAGGGACGAACCCTTGCGAGCGGCAGCGGCAAAGGGGTTAGTCCGGATGCCAGTTGGGTGAGCGCGGTCATGGAGTGCTGCGAACAGGCGGTGTGGGAACACCTGGAAATCGCCTCAGTCGTCGCCAGTCAGAATGAACTCCGCTGGCGTGGCGTCGTCACTGTGGATGGATCTTTGTGCCCGCAGGCGAAGGGGTCGCTGTGGACGCCTGATGTGCCCATCCGATGGACGCCCTCCTGGGACATCATCGCCGGGACTGAGGTCTGGGTTCCTGATGGCCTTGTCGCAGTGGCGCTGGGCGGTGACAAGTCATACCGGCCCTTCATCACTGGTTCGAACGGCTTGGCAAGCGGGGCACACGTCTTGGAGGCCATTTTGAGTGGTCTTATGGAGGTCGTCGAGCGAGACGGGATGACACTGACCACTCATGTGGGTGATCGCCCGCATCTTGACGGCATGGCGCGTCTCCGAGCTGTTGAGCCCTCAGTTGCTGATCGCATCGAAGCAGCCGGGTTGCGACTTGAAGTTGTGGATGCCACAACCGAAATCGGTATTCCGATTGTGGTCGCCTACTTGCATGACGTTCCCGGCGGTCGAACTGGATCGTTCAAAGGAGCGGGCGCGTCGTTGTCCGCATCCGCTGCGTTGGTGCGAGCAGTCACTGAAGCAGCGCAGGGGCGTTGTCTCATCGTGTCAGGGGCGCGCGATGACATGTTCGAGAGTCAGCGCGCAGCGGCAACGTCGTCGACAGTGAGCACACCGACGTCCGTTGAGGGAGTCTTCGACAACGATGTCAACCTCAGCACCGGAAGCGTCGAAGGCGACCTTGAGCGAGCTGCCACGATGCTTCGCTCGGCCGGCTTTTCTCAGATCTTGGTGATCCGGCACACATCTCCCGATGACCCTGTGCAGGTTGTCCGAGTGATCGTTCCGGGCCTCGAGGGGTACATGTTTTCGTACGCGGCGGTGGGTGAACGGGGTCAGGCTTGGGTCGACGACTACCGGTTGGAGACGGCGTGAACGACCGGGCGCAAGTGGTCTTCCTCGGCCCGTCGTTGTCGCGCGAAGAAGCCGTTGCCCTGTTGCCAGAAGCAATCTTTCTTCCTCCGGCGGCAATGGGTGATGTGCTTGGCGCAACGCGCAGGTACCGCCCGCACGCCATCGGCCTGGTCGACGGGACGTTCTTGCAGAACATGTCCGTGTTCCACAAGGAGCTGCTCTACGCCATGGACGGCGGGGCATGGGTCCTCGGTTCGAGCAGCATGGGAGCGCTGCGGGCCGCAGAGTGTGCCCTGTACGGAATGCTGGGGGTTGGCGAGATTTTCGAGGGCTTCGCAAGTGGAAAATTGGAGAACGATGCTGACGTAGCTCTTACTCACTCCGATGAATCTTCAGGATTCCGTCCGCTTTCAGATGCGATGGTGACGATCCGAGCTGTACTCACCGCAACTGCGGCTGAGGGTCTCATCGGAGACGACCTGTCCAATGAACTGATCCGCCGACAGGAGCAACGGTGGTTCCCAGAGCGGAGGCTGGCCGACTCACTTGTTGATGCTGTCGAGCTAGGCGTCGGCGCTCAAGAGGTTGGATTTCTGCGCGAATTCTTTAAGACGCGTACACAAGAGCTCGACCCGAAACGACGTGACGCAATTGCGCTGCTCGAAAAAATGCGCAACCTTCCCGCCGATGCCCCGCCCGCTGAGCGTCGACCTGGCACTGTCATGTCGGGGGTGTTCCAAGCGGTTTTGTCTCGAGATGTGATTGTGGAATCCAGCGACGGGCTACCGGTAACCTTCGATCGGATTCGCCGTTACGCAGCGATCAACGAAGCTGATTACGAAGAAGTGATGAGCGTCGCCCGACAACGGAATGCGCTTGCATGGATGGGTCACTGGTTCGGAGGGGCTCCAACAGAGTCCGAGTTGGAGGCCGCCCGCGCAGCTCTTTGTAAACGCCTAGAAGTCCCAGATGATGAACTGAACAGACGAGCACAAGAACTTGATCTTGACGCCAATCATCTGCGCGAGATGATTGTTCGCGAAGCGCTAGTGAGGCGCATTGAACACAGTCACCTCGGTCAAACCCAACACGGGGTCATCACGAGGTTGTTTCTCGACGAACTTCGACGGTCCGGTCGGTACGACGAGGTCAAGCATGCTGCCGCGCTTCAGGAATCGCTTGCGAGTTCTGTCGTCGTGGAGGGTGAAATCACCCCACAGCAGGCGATCGCCACTCATGTATCGCTATCAGATTGGGAAATCCCTGAAGACTTCATCGAATACGTCGAACGAAACGAGCTCGGATCCGTCGCTGAGTTGCTCGCCACGATCCAGACTTCGGTGAGAGCGTTCCAGGCGTTGTTCGGAACAGGTCTGCTACCTGATGTAGGCGAAGGCGTTCGGTTCTTTGACGACGGCGAACCGCTGATGTCTCGTGGTCGCTGATCCCACTTCGTCAATCGTTCTGCCTGTCGAGTTTCGCGACGGGTCAATCCCAGTGCGCGGTCCGATGCCTGGTTTTCGCCGGCTGCCTCGCTCAGTCAAACTTGACCTTCCTGAACTCGGCTCAACGGAGGTCTCTGCCGAGGCTGTCATTGTGTCCGGCCCAGACCAGAAGAGCCGCGACCAGGTCCTTGGCCAACTGGGAACGTGGGCTACAGGCCAGTGGCTTCGAGCGAACGGACTCACGGCAATGAACGGGTCCTGCGTTGAGCGAGGCGGACGTACGGTCATCTTGACGGGTGCACCCCGAACCGGATGCTCCGTTCTCGCCTTAGCAATGATGAAGCGAGGATGGGCCCTTACTTCAGATGGCGTTGTTGGGTGGGGTGACGATGGCGTCCCTGTCCGCTTTAATGACGTGGTCACTGTTGACCGATCAGTTGCTCTTGGGGTGGAGAGCAGTCGGCTGAGCGCAGCTGTCTCCGGCCGTGACCGCGTCGAGATCCAGTGCTCGCCCACCCGAACGGGTCGCCTTGGTGGCGTTGTGGTCTTGTCGCGAAGACTGGCTTTGCGTGAGGCAGTCATCCAGGGGTCTGAGGGCGCTGACCTTCTCGCCGAGCGCTTAGCTACGAGCCCCGTTCCCCCTCTTGTAAATGGTTCAGACCAGCCGCCAGCGTGCGTTCCCGCTGTGCCGGGGGTTCGAGTGCGTCGACCGATTAGCAGTGACGAAGCCGTAGTGCGGCGGAGCTCACCGCCGGTACTTGCAGGCATGATCGAGACCGCTTTCTCGGAGCTGATGTGATGAAGCCAACGCACGATGAGCAAGGGGATGGGGCGACGCCTCGTAGCCGGACTGTTTGGTGTGCGTCATATCCGAAGTCTGGGAACACTTGGGTTCGTAGCCTGGCCCAGGCGCTTCGCACCGGGCATCCACCTGATATCAATCGGCTTGGGGCGGAAGGCCACGCAAGTGATGATCTGATGCGAGGCCTGGGTTTGTCGGTGTCGGATATTGATGATGTGGCGGCCCACGGCTTCCAGCGTCTCGGTTGGGCCCTGGCTGACCGCGCAGAGGCCGATCAAGGTGTTCTGCGAAAAACTCACGCAGCTTGGCTTCCAGTCGCTGACGGGTATCCGGCGAACTGGCAACCGCCCGATGCGAAGGCTATCTACATCATTCGCGATCCTAGAGCGGTAGCTGTGAGCTGGGCGCATCACATCGGTCACAGCCCCCAGGACGCAGTGGACATCATGGCTACCGAGGGGGTTGATGTTCCGGTTCGGCTTGATGACGACCATCGCTTTCATCCTGGCAATTGGTCGTCCCATGTGCAGTCCTGGACCGAACAAGACGACATTCCAACGCTTGTACTCCGGTACGAGGACCTGGCTGCAGATCCGATTACCACGGTGACTGGCCTAGCCCGTTGGCTAGGAGTTGCGGCTGACGAAACGGCAGTGAGTGCAGCAGTTGAAGCATGTTCCTTTGAGCGACTTGCGGTCGCTGAAATCGTTCACGGCTTCGTAGAAGCAGCCGCACCTGACCGCGTGTTTTTTCGGCGAGGCGAAGTCGCTGCTTGGGCTTCTGAACTTGAGCGTGAACTCATCGACAGGATCGAGGTTGAGCACGCCGAAATGATGCGCCGCTTCGGCTACCTGGAGTGAGGTGGGCGGTGTGCCAGCCCGTCGAAAACCTCTGACCACAGCCTCCGCATGAGCGAAAGGCTTTCCAAGTCGACGCGTTCGTTGTCACCATGCAGCATCATCGGGACTTCTTGGGCGTCTAGCTGTGTGCTGTAGAGCCCAAACCCGTAGGCAGTAGCTCCTCGTTCGCGCATGAACCTTGCGTCGGTACATCCTGAGGCGAACGTTGGCACTAGAGAAGCGTCAGGAACAATCTGGCGGGTGCACTCCTGCAGCAGCCCCCACAATTCGGTGTCGATAGGTGAGCGCGTGGCATTCGCGTAGCGGATGAGTTCGATATCGACCCGCTGAAATAAGTCATCGCCAAGAACGAAGCTGATGTGTTCGACAATGTCGTCCCACCCTTGCCCGGACACTGTCCGGACATCCAACTCCACCGTGGCCTGTGCGCTCATGGAGTTCCAGGATCCATCTGTGACCACGCGAGTGGGGACAATGGTCATTCGAGTGAGCGCATGTACGGCCCGAGCGACCGAGCGCGGCATGCGAGCTATGACCGCATCAACGCGAGCAGGGTCGGTAATTACCTCGGCTGCCTGTGGATTCCAGCCGTGCCGTACCACTTCGCGCCACTCGTCGCTGATGTGAATGAGCCCGCTGTCTTGGCTGAGACGTTGAACGATCTCAGCAGCGATCGAGAGAACAGTCTCGACTCCGTACGGGAGGGAACTGTGGCCGGGCTCCCCGGAGATGTTAAGAGCGACACGCCACGCGCCTTTTTCTGCGATGAGTACACCCAACTGTGGACTTTCTGCAGGCCCTGATCTGACTCCGCCCGATTCGGTAAGAACCCAGTCGGCGTTGACAAGATCGGCATGCTTTTGGACGAGGTGACCCATTCCCATGCCGCCAAGCGCCTCTTCATCGGCAACGGCGGCAAGAATGACATCGCCAGGGAGATGCCGCCCGCTGGCAACAAGATCGCGAAAGGCCAACGTCATGGTTGCGACATGCCCGAGCATGTCCATCGTTCCTCGGCCCCAGATGAACCCGTCATGTATCTCTGCTCCGAAAGGATCCCGGTCCCAGCGGGCTGGCTCGGCGGGGACGACATCGGTGTGACAGAGGAGCATCAGCGCCGGAGCGGCGGGGTCGAAACCTGGCCATTTGGCGACCATTGATCGGCGGCCTGGTGCTGAGTCAACTATTTCGATATCTGATGCTGACGGCTCAAGAACAGCGAGTAACTCGTCGACGTTGCGCTCTTCGCCAGGGTTGTTTGAGCCGTCGTTAACGCAGGCGTTCCGGACGAGCACCTGGGTGAGTTCGGCTTCGGCGTTCATCGTGCTACTTCGATTTGGGACGTTGAGTGCAAAACGACCGTCAACTACTCTCTAATTCGGCTGCTGGGGCGGCTTGGCACTTCACGACGACGTTCACGAGGTCTGGGAGAAGATGTCTTCGAGGCGGATGTCTTCGCTTGGCATCACAGGGCCGGCATCGACGACGTCACCTTCGTACCACGGCTCGGGGGATGCGGTGATCGTGTACTCGTTGAGCGTTGCGTAGAACTCTTCAGGCTGCATCCTGAATGTTTCAGCGAACACGTTCTCCCAGTCGTCTTCACCAAATTCCGCGTCCTGGAAATCGACAAGCACAAGTCGTAATTCCTCAGTCTCTGACATGCCCTGCCTCAGCTGCAACTCCTTTGCGAGTGCGAGCGTCATGAAAGTAGAGAATTGATAGTTGTTGTCATCGTGGTTGACGGTACCTCGCACATTGAAGTCGCCTCAACCACCGGGCCCATTCCCGTTGCGCTCGAACGAATCCAAACAAAGCGACGGCGCCGGAAAGGCGGCACCTACAACGTTGTTTCTCGTTGGCGAATCCCCGATTGCGCAGAGGTCCCTCAAAGACTCGCCAAGGCTGAGACACGTATTGCCAACCAGTCGACTCGGGAGGAATTATCGCGGTCTTCGCCCAAGCCACGTACGCGCACGCTCCGAGCAATTCCGCCTGGCGACCCGGCGTACAGAGAACTGTTCGGCACACGCGAGTCAACAGAGTCCATGCATCAACACTGGAAAGCCTCGCTCATGAATAAAAGGGCCCGCACGGTTGGTGCTGCACGGCTACGACACGCTTTCCACTGCTATCAAATGGCGGTGAACATCACGACGCTGCTGCGGCATGCAGAACGCACCTCGAACTTCGACATGTTCGGGGCCTGGCGGCCACCCGAACACCGTCTTCGACCTGCTGCCTGAACCAGTCGAGGTATCACTGCCGCTTTTGTGCGCCCTGCTTTGCTTTAGAGCCGAGAATCGAGGGCTTGTTCGCTTGAAATCGGTAGCTCTGCCCCCGAGCGCGTGCCGCTAGCCTTCGCTACAGATGCGAAAAGAATGTGTGTGGAGTTTCGCGCCACGTTCCGGACCATCCCCCGTCTCGTCGGGTCAGACACGTTTCGCTGCAGACCTCTCGAATCGAGAAATACGACAACCCCTCTGCTCGACGCGACTGTTGAGTCGATAACGCGGGTATATCGCCGTTCAGTTGCTCAAGCAGGCTGCTCCCCACAGCGACGCAGGTACCTGGGCGTCATCGGGGCGGATCGGCTGCCCGGCGTCGTCGATCTCGGGGATCGAGCCACACACGTCGACCCTGTCTTTGTTTATCCAGAACTGTCCCTCGGCTTCCAGCACTGCGATGCCGGCAATCGTGTCCTCCGGGTCGTCCGTACCGCCGTCCACCGAAAGGAAGACCACCGCCCAGCCGTCCTGGCATTCGAAGCTATCGATGGAGACGATGTTGTCAGTGAAACCCTCGAGACCGGCGCGAAGGGCGCTCTCGGAGCACTCGACGGTGCCTCCAATCGGCTCGTCGTTCCCGCCTGTCGTGCTGCCTTCGCCTCCACTGCCGCCGTTGAGGTCATCGAGGGTTCGGTCGGCTTCGTTTTGGCCGAGCAGCACGAGAACATCACCGCCGTCAAGGGTTCCGGACTCAGTCCACACCCGGTCGTCGAGCAGGCTCAGCACGGGGAGGCCACCCATGACCTCGCCGACTTGGCGAGCCGTTTCTGCGGCTTCGGCCGTATCGACGTAGAAGACAACGGACCGATCAAGCTTCTCGGTCGCCGTCACGACTGGACCAGTGTCGAATCCGGCGAGGCTAAGCGCATCTGCCATGCGGCCCGCTGAGCCGTCGTCGATGTTGGCGTTGGCCACGATGACCACGCCTGTGTTCGCCTGGTCGACGGAGCTCTGCGGAATGTCTTGCGGAGGAGTTGGATCCGTAGCGTCGTCGGAGCCACACGCAGCGACTGCCAACGTGAGAGCACAGACCGTAGCGGCAAGTCGGCGACGTGTGACGCGTCGTAAGACACCGACGCTGCCGGGGAAGTGAAAGGACGACAAATGACTCATATGCAAAGCCTAGGCGCCGGGCAAGTTGCCCAAACCGCTCGCCGAATTTCGTCGTTTCCATGAGGGCGCTGTCGACTGCTGCCAGCTGGCGCGTGCCGCTAGCCTTCGATACCGATGCGAAAAGAATGTGTGTGGAGTTTCGCGCCACGTTCCGGACCGTCCCCGCCTCTGTAGCTCAGTGGATAGAGCATCGGTTTCCTAAACCGTGTGTCGCAGGTTCGATCCCTGCCAGGGGCGCTTGTAAAGACTGATTCGAAAGTCCTGTCTGCGTTTTTGAATCGCAGTCAGGACTGGTGGATCAGAAATCCACGGGTCGTTGCGGTAAGGAAAGCATCGCTGCGATCGCTCCTGCGCAGAAAATGCCCGCGACGATGAGCATGGTGAGCCTGGTTGTTTTGCCTTTGAGCTTCGTTCCGACCCCAGCGAAGAACATCACCGATGCCATGATCACCGTCACCAAGATGAAGCTGTCGCTGGTGCTGTTCGCCTTGGCGGCGGCAGCGGAAGCCTCGATGGCCCCGAGGGTTTAGAGGTTCTTTGCTTCGAGGAGCTTGGTGAAGCCTGTTTCGTACTTGGGCAAGTCCTGGGGGATCGTGGCACCGTGACCAAATTGCCCCCAGGGTGGTGAGTGTTGTCCAAGGGTCCGAAACTGTCGTCCTCGAGTCAGACGAACCGCTGAGGACGAGTCACGTTCCTTGATCTTGAGGGCTGTCTTTTCGAGGCTGCTCTTCGGAAGGTCATCGCGCTGTACGCCCCGCATCGAACGACGACGCTCGAGTCGCCATAGCATCTCTGTATGCCGATCAAGATCCCTGACACGCTGCCGGCTCGAGCACTCCTAGAAAGAGAAGGCGTGATGGTGATGAGCGAGTCCACCGCAGTGCGTCAGGACATCCGGCCACTCCGGATTGGTCTGCTCAACTTGATGCCCGACAAAATCGCAACCGAGACCCAACTCGCGCGCCTCATCGCCTCAACGCCGCTCCAGGTCGAACTGACCCTCGTCCGGGTCGGTACCCATGCATCGAAGAACACCTCCGAGGATCACCTGATCACCTTCTACCGCACGTGGGATGAAGTCAGGGACCAGCACTTCGACGGCTTCATCATTACCGGCGCCCCAATCGAAACGCTTCCCTTCGACGAGGTCACCTATTGGCCCGAACTCACCGAGATCCTGGACTGGACCACAACCAACGTGCACTCCACGTTCAGTATCTGTTGGGGAGCAATGGCCGCCCTCTGGCACTTCCACGACGTCCCGAAACACATCTTGGATAACAAGGCGTTCGGTGTGTATCGGCACCGCAACCTGCAACCCGCATCGCCGTACCTCGCGGGATTCTCCGACGACTTCTTGGTCTCGGTCTCGCGCTGGACCGAGGTGCGCCGAGCCGACATCGAGCAGGTACCGAGCCTTGAACTGCTGATGGAATCAGATGAGACGGGCGTCTGCCTGCTCTCTGAGGCAGCGGGCCGCCGGCTCTACATGTTCAACCACATCGAATACGACTCCACGACGCTAGCCAAGGAGTACTTCCGAGATGTCGAAGCAGGAGCGCGAATCGAGGTCCCACACGACTACTTCCCCAACGATGACCCCAACCGTCCTCCGGTCAACCGGTGGCGCTCACATGCCTTCTTGCTGTTCGGCAATTGGATCAACCAGGTTTATCAATCCACCACGTTCGACTAAGCTTGGGCTGCGCGACGATGACGGTCAGGCCCGTTCGGCGAACGCGCTCGGGAACCTCGCCAAGAAGGTAACTGCGAGCCGCAACTCCCGTTTGTCGACGAACTTGCCGACCTTATGAGTGTTCTGTTCGATGCCTGCCCCGAACCCGAGCATCGCAGGATGCTTGAACTGGCCGGACTGCACCCAATGTTTCGTCGGGACGAAGAATTAAGGAACCTCAGTACTGCGCACGAATAGCATGGAAACAGCGCGGCGCTCGCTCGCTTACAACGATGATGGAAAGGACACCACTGTGAACGAAACGACGAAGGTAGCTATAGACGATCGTTCGCCCCGGGTACTTGCGTCGCTCCGCGGCGCTGAGCTGGCCACCGTGACTCGCCGCCAGCAGATCTTTGCCGGCGCCGCCTTGAACGTGTTGACCAACGTCGTGGTGCTCAATCTCTTCGTGGAGTTCGTCGACGAAGTCGTCATTGACTCGTTCTGGATCTCGGTGCTCACCGCCGTGTTGCTCACAACGATGATTGGCATTCTTGCCAGATTCGAACAACGCATTCATCACTATTTCTTCGAAAAACACTCCTGGCGGCTCGCCGGTGTGCTCACGACCTGGCTCGTCCTCTTCGGTGGCAAGTTCGTCATGCTTGAGGTCGTCGGCATCGTCTTTGGTGAGCACGTCTCGCTCGGCCATCTGCTCGAAGTGATCCTGATCGTCGTCGCAATGATGGTCGCCGGCCAGTTGATGCAAACCATCTATGACCGTCTCGGCACCAACGAGGACGCCACCGAGCCCGCCCCGAGTGGAGACGACGAGACTCCGACCTCGCTGCCCCGGTGACTTGCCCCGATCACCCGACTGAAGAACACTCGGAAAACGACCGAACCCGGCCTGTGCCACCGAAGTGACATAGACCGGGTTCAGTACGACTGGCTCAAGTTGTGGTGATCAGGCGAGGTCGAAGCGATCGGCGTCCATCACCTTGGCGAATGCAGCGGCGAAGTCGTTGACAAACTTTGCGCCAGCATCATCGGCTGCATACACGTCGGCAATGGCCCGCAAGATCGAGTTCGAGCCGAACACGAGATCGTTACGTGTGCCGGTCCACTTGAGGTCACCGCTGACTCGGTCGCGGCCTTCGAACGCGTCTTCGGCGCCCGATGCAGCAGACCACTCAGTGCCCTGATCCATGAGGTTGACGAAGAAGTCGTTGCTCAACACACCGACCTGCTCGGTGAGCACGCCATGGTTGTCAGTGCTGACACCGAGCACGCGGAGACCGCCCACGAGGGCAGCCATTTCCGGAGCGCCGAGGCCGAGCAGTTGTGCCCGGTCGACGAGCAGGTGCTCGGCGACGTGGCTGGTGCCCTTGCCCAGGAAGTTCCGGAAACCGTCGTTCTTCGGCTCGAGCCATGCGAAGGACTCTTCGTCGGTCTGCTCAGCAGTGGCGTCGCCGCGTCCGGTGCTGACGTTGACCGACACAGCATTGCCTCCGGCTGCAGCGGCGGCTTCAACCGCAGCAGCGCCACCAAGGACGATGAGGTCAGCCATCGAGACCGACACGCCGACGCTCGACTGGACACCTTCGAGTGCGCCGAGCACACGGCGGAGCTGATCGGGACGGTTGACGGCCCACTCACTCTGCGGAGCGAGACGGATACGGCCGCCGTTGGCGCCACCGCGCTTGTCGCTCTGACGGTACGTCGACGCAGATGCCCACGCCGTCTCGACGAGCTCGGTGATGCTGAGGCCGGCAGCCATGATGGCTGCCTTGACCGTTGCGACCTCAGCATCGCTGAGCGCGGTGCCGGCCGGGATCGGGTCCTGCCAGAGCAGTTCTTCGGCAGGGACTTCAGGTCCGAGCAAGCGAACCTTCGGGCCCATGTCGCGGTGCGTCAGCTTGTACCACGCACGGGCGTAGGCGTCATCGAGCTGTTCGGGGTTGTCACGGAAGCGCTGCGAGATGGGACCGTAGATCGGGTCCATCTTCATGGCCATGTCCGCGGTGCTCATCATCGGTGCGTGGGTGATGTTTGGGTCGTGAGCGTCGGGCACGGTGCCGGCGAGCGCCGGAGCGGTCCACTGCTTGTGGCCGGCCGGGCTCTCGGTGAGCTCCCAGTCGTTGTCCATCAACGTCTCGAGGTAGTTGTTGTCCCACTGCGTCGGGGTGGAGTTCCACGCGCCTTCGAAGCCACTCGTGGTGGTGTGGACACCCTTGCCGCTGCCGAAGCCGTTCTTCCAGCCAAGCAGCTGCTGTTCCATTGGTGCGCCTTCGGGCTCAGCGCCCATCAGGTCTTCTGGGCCCGCACCATGCATCTTGCCGAAGGCGTGACCGCCGACGACCAGGGCAACGGTCTCTTCGTCGTTCATCGCCATCCGGCCGAAGGTCTCGCGGATGTCGCGACCAGACCCCACGGGGTCGGGATTGCCGTTCGGGCCTTCGGGGTTGACGTAGATGAGGCCCATCTGCACGGCACCGAGCGGCGTCTCCAACTCGCGGTCGCCGGTGTAGCGCTGGTCGTCGAGCCAGACGTTCTCGGGGCCCCAGTAGACGTCCTCTTCGGGAGCCCAGACGTCCTCGCGGCCGCCGGCGAAACCGAAGGTTGTGAACCCCATCGACTCCATGGCGACGTTGCCGGTGAGGAGCATCAGGTCGGCCCATGAAATCTTCCGGCCGTACTTCTTCTTGATTGGCTCGAGCAGGGCGCGAGCCTTGTCGAGGTTGCCGTTGTCGGGCCAGCTGTTGAGCGGCGCGAAACGCTGCTGACCTGACGCGCCGCCGCCGCGACCGTCGTGGGTGCGGTAGGTGCCGGCAGAGTGCCAGGCCATGCGGACGAAGAACGGGCCGTAGTGCCCGTAGTCAGCCGGCCACCACTCTTTGGAGTCGGTCATGAGGGCGGTGAGGTCGGCCTTCAGTGCAGCGAGATCAAGCGTGTTGAACTCCGCGGCGTAGTCGAAGTCGTCATCCATCGGGTTCGACGCAGCCGAGCCCTGATGCAAGATGTTCAAGTTGAGCTGGTTCGGCCACCAGTGTTGGTTGGCCGAGCTGCCTGTTGCGGTGTGCGGGCTTTGCAGTACTGGGCACTTTGCCTCGGATGCGTCGCTCATGATGTCTCCTTCGGTTTCTGACGGGATTATTTGGTGAGATGGGTGGGGTGTTGTTGTTGCGTTGCGGCACGACAGGTGGGGCAGTGGCCCCAGTAAATAACCTCGGCTTCGTCGATTTCGAATCCGTGGTTGTCGTCGGCAGTCAGACACGGCACTTCGCCGGTCGCACAGTCGATGTCGAACATCACCCGGCAGCTCCGGCAGATGAGGTGATGGTGGTTGTCACCGATGCGGTTCTCGTAGCGAGCTGCCGAGCCAGCGGGTTGGATCCGGCGAATCAGGTTCTTGTCGACGAGGACGCCGAGCGAGTCATAGACCGCCTGGCGGGAGATTGCGCCGAGTTGGGAGCGCACTTCGTCGCCCAACTCGTCGGCCGTGGCGTGTGGACGTTCTGCCACGACGCGCATGATCGCGAGCCGTTGAGCAGTGACCTGGACGCCGTGCTGGCGCAGGAGCTCCACTGCTGTCTCGGACACAACACCATCAAACCACCAATACTGGACTCTGTCAAGAATCAGTTGCTGTTGGGTGAGACCTTGGGCTCACCCAACGGCGAGAACATCAACGCATCACCAAGCTGAGTGTTCATCTTGCGGTCATGAAACCTCTGTAGCTTCGTACCTGCGAGTTGCCAGACGACCCCAACTGAAGTGAGCTGAAGTCATGACCGAACGTGTGTTAGTCACAGGAATTACCGGATACATCGGCCAACACTGTGGCGCCGAGCTCCTGCGCCAAGGCTACGAAGTCGTCGGCACGGTCCGATCAAAGTCGAAGGCAGAGTCCACGCGGTCCGCGCTCGGCGCTCGCTCTCGCCGTCTTGATCGCAGCCTGTGGCGGCTCGGACGCAACCAGCGGCTCGGACGGGCCACCGCCGACTGCTGCGTCGACTGAGACCGAACCGCCAGCTCCGGATGCGTCCGAGCCGACGACGTCCGCAGCGCCGACGACGTCCGCAGCGCCGACGACCCCGCCGCCAGTCGTGACCGAGGCCCCGCCATCGACCGATCCGCCAGACCCAGGCCCGACCGCTGAGGAGTTGAACGGCTACATCTGGTCCGAACGCACCGACAGCGCGCCGTGGAGTGCACGCGCCGGACTGCGCGTCGTGGATCTTGACGGACGACTCCTCCTGCTCGGTGGGCGCACGCCGAATCAATCAACGATTCCTGGAGACAGCCAAATCTGGGCCGATGTGTGGGAGTCCAACGACGCCGGCGCGACGTGGCAATCACTGCTCAGCGGCGACGAGCCCGACATGTGGCCGCCACGCGCCTACTTCCAGGCGGTCGTCAAAGACGATGCCGTCGTGGTGCTCGGCGGGCAGGACTTCGGCCTCGAGGAGAACCCTTTCTGTGCCCTCCTTGAGCAGGGCCTCGAACCGCCGCCCGGGCTGGGCATCGACCCAGACGCTCCGTGCCCCGAATTTGTGCCGACATCGCAGTTCTTCAACGACGTGTGGAGCAGCACCGACGGCGTCGTGTGGGAGCAACTCACCGCAGCAGCACCCTGGTCCGGACGTGCCGGCCTGTCGGCTGAAGTGCTGGGCGACCACATCTATGTGTTCGGCGGATCACAGAACGACGATTCCTCAATCATTGGAGCAGGCGGACCAGCCCGGATCTACTACAACGATGTATGGCGCAGCACCGACGGCGTCGACTGGGAACAGATGACCGACGCAGCGCCATGGGAGCCCAGAGCCGGAGCAGCAGCGGTCGTGCGCGGCGACCGACTGTTCCTCCTCGGCGGCGAGGACGGCTTCACCTGCACTCCGCTGCCCGATTGCGATGCGCCCTACTTCAACGACGTGTGGAGCACGACCGATGGAGCAGACTGGGAACTCGTCACCGAGTCAGCAGGATGGTCACCTCGCCCCGGTCACGTGTGTGAAGTAGTCGGCGAGATCGTCTGCTTCGGCGGCTTTGGACTCATCACGAATCCGACCGACATGTGGAGCAGCGCCGACGGCGCAACGTGGACCGAGCTGGACACACCGCCGTGGAACGTGACCGACTCTGCCGAAGCCAAGTACGACTTCGACTCGACCACCATCGTCGGGGCCGATGGCGACCCTGAGATCATTACCGTCGGTGGTGACCGCGAAACTTTCGACTTCACCGACCCGGAGAACTACCTCCGAGTCGACAACGACGTGTGGAACTTCGCGCCTCAGCAATGACCTGACGCAGCTCAGGCGCTGCGGCTCTGCCGCTTTTCGACGTCGGCGAGGCGAGCGCGTAGGCCGATGGGAGCAGTGACTCGGAAGCCGAGCAGGTGACGATCTTCTTCGGATTCGCCGGCCCAGTATCCGTACTCACGGTTTTCCCTGGCGGTCGTGCGGCACTCGGTGCTGACGGGGCAGACGTCGCACATCTTCTTGGCCTTCGCCTCGCGGCGCTCTCGGGCTTGAGGACGCTCAGCTTTCCGGGCAAAGAACAGTTCGATCTGCCCGCGGCACGCAGCCTGCAGTTTCCAATCAGCGTCAGCCACGACCGAGTCGATGGCTTCGATCTCGATGTCGAGCATTGGGATGGTTGCGGTGGTCATCATTGATCCTTTCGAGTGGGGGCTCGACGCCCCGGGGGGAAGGCGTCGAGCCCGTCAGGGCGTTCGGGCAGAAGGAATTCAGGCTTCGAGAAGCTCGCTCGCATCGTCAGGTGCTGCGGCGCTGTTGGGCTGGCCGCCCGGCTCGACGTAGCCGTCCTCACGGGACTTGGCGAGAGCAATACCCAGCACCAGGAGACCGAAGAGCGGCTTGGCGAGCACGTCGCCGATGGAATACATCACCTGGCGGGCGACTTCGGCGTTGGCCTCGTCGTCGATCAGCGATGGAAGCATGTAGGCGATCGGGTAGATGCCCCATGTGGCGAGGATGATGTAGCGCAGGCCGTCGACCAGCTTCTTGACGCTGCCACTCTGACGTTCAAGTGACTTGCCGAGCTCGACGAAGAGGACATACAGGATGTACAAGAATGGAATGGTCGACAGGACGCCCCACACGGTGCGAGCCGAAGAGTCGGCCGCAGCGATTTCGCCGGGGTAGCCGAGTGCGATCATCGCAACGGCAGCAATGGTGAGTCGAACGATCAGGCTGCGCGTCTTGCCCTTGGTCAGCTTCAGGACCACCACGAGCTCGGCGAGCAAAAGTGGAACTGTCAGCAGCCAGTCGACGTAGCGGTAGCCCTCGTTGAAGGGTTTGCCATCTTGGACGTATTCGCCGCCGACGTAACTGAAGGCGTCTTCCCAAGATCCGAAAACTCGGACGTAGTGGTAGAGGGCGATGCCCACGACAAGTGTGGACAGCGTGATTGCCATGCGGTGTTGCGGGGCCACTCGACTTCTGACCAGCAAGAAGAACAGCAGTGCTGCTCCCATGCTGGCGATGACGAATGAGAACGAGTTGTAGACGAGGTTGTATTGCGCCTCGGTCAACGTGAGCTCCATCAAATTTCTCCTTGTGAAGTGACCGCACTGTTGCGGACGCCTCAACTTTAACAAGCTTTAGTACGAATTAGTGTGAGTTAGTGCATATTTATTCCTGATTGCGTACAATGCCGTTATGAGCAATAAGTCCGAGACGATGTTGGAGCTGCAGTCAGCGGCAGACGCGCTCGGTGTGCACTACCAAACTGCGTACCGGTGGGTTCGTAGCGGTCGCCTCCCCGCACAGCTCACCGGCGGTAAATACCTCGTCTCGCCGCACGATGTGGCCGAGGTTGGCGCCCAACGCGAAGCTCCGCAGACCCCTGCGGCCCCAAGCCCTGCCCGTCTGCAGCGCCAGTCCGAGCGCATGCATCAGGCACTCCTCGAGGGCGACGAATCCGAGGTCCGCAAGATTGCCCGACGGCTTGTCGACGAAGGCACGACCATCGTGGACCTGGTCGAGCAGGTGATCTCGCCACCGTTGCGTGCAATCGGTCAGGCCTGGCACGAGGGCAACCTGACGATCTGGGTCGAGCATCGAGCATCGGCGATCGTTGAGCGCGCGCTCGGAGATCTGCTGCCAAACCCGCGCGGGCGGCGGCGAGGCACCGTCATGGTCGCTGCGGTCTCTGGTGACCTGCACTCCCTGCCGACCACCATGGCCACGGTCGCGCTCCGCGAGGCCAATTGGCACGTGCATCACCTCGGCGCAGATATGCCCGGCGATGAACTCGTCGGCTTCTGTGCCGCCCACGATGAAATCGACGTTGTGGTGATCTCGCTGACCAACCCGGATGCGGCAGACGAAGCCGAACAAGCCGCAGTTCAGATCCGCGCCGCAGGAACACCCACTCTCGTTGGTGGGGCGGGCAAGACACTCGGCGGCCTCATCGACGATGTGCAACTGGCAGCCGACGCCAGCACCTGATCACACGCCACTTGATCAGATGGGGCGTTGGCCCGACGGCGTCTCCAAGCGAATCGCCTTCCACAATCGTTCGACGACGATCATGTGCGGCAAGGTCAGCATGCTGATGAAAATCAGTGCGACCGGCACGACCAACTCGGTTTGATCAAGCGCCGCCGCGCCACCGATGAGTATTGCCAGCGCAGCGAGCGACGCGACACTGCGAGGAGCGGCAAGTCGCGCGAGTTGTCGCGGGGCTAATGCTGCAGAGCCAGAACGATGTCCGAGCACCTCGGCGAGCACGCCAAGGTGATTCAGCGAGTGCCACAGGCCGAAATAGAGAGCGAACCCAATCAGGGGATCAGCTGCAACGAACAGCGCGGTCAATGCAATGACGGCGATGGCCTCTCGCCGGATGATCTCGCGGTCGCGAACCTGCGCGCCGACGATGAGTCCGATGACGAGGTGCTGACCAACCAATACCAAAGACCAGGCAGCGGTGTGTCCGGCAAGCCATGCCCACGCGGATGGATCGAACCCGCCCATCCGGTCGATCACCGGGCTGACCGCCGCGAGGTTGGCCACGAGCACCAGTCCGACCAGAAAGAGTCCTCGAGAGAGCTGAATTGCACCCTGGCGCCAACGATCCAATTGCAAGGACGCGAGATCGCTCTGTCCAAAGTGGTGTACCGACAGGAGGAGAAACCCGGCGAGTGCGACCGCGGGAATGGCGAGCCAGACCAGGCCGTAGGCGAGCATTGCGGCCAGATAGGCGAGGTGGAAGCGCAGCGGGCGGATCGGCGTGGCCGCACTGCGTGTGAGTTGAGTCGGGGCGGTCGATCCGAGCGCTGCTGCGACGAGGTGATCGACTGCCCCGTGAGGGATGCCGAGCACTGCAACAACCACCATGACCACTGCCACCGACACCGTGTCGCTCGGTGGCGCAACGACTGCCGCCACCGTGACCGCCGCAGTGATTGCCACGACCACTCGGAACACGCCCGGCGACATCGGAGTCCGCTGTGCCTCGACGTGGGAAGTGGCGGTGGTGGCCACCGTCGACGTCACCGTCGTCACCGCCGGCCGGAGACGGCGGCCAACAAATCGGCGCCGAACTCTGTGGCGGCCGCCCGGAGAAACGGCGCCCAGGGCAGCTTGGTCAACATTCGGGCATCGTTACCGAGCGTGCTGTCTTCATCCAGAAACGTCAGCACGTCATCGATCGACGACGTTGCAAACAGACGCTCGAATATCGGCCGGCCGCGCTCCGGGTGGTGATGCAAGATGTTGAGCAGAGTGCGGTCCGCATATTGATACCGATGTGGCGGCGAGGGGAGTGGCGTCGGCGTCGTGCCGTGTGCCCAGTGATCGATGAGATGGCGCGCCTGCGCGTGGATCCGCTGAAACGTGTATCCGCTCGTCGGCTTGGTCATCCCTCCAACCGTGCCGAGATTCCAGACATGCTCGCCCCATTGCTGGTCGCGGCGACGATCATCCATGGGAATGACCCCGTACTCAGTGCGCTCGATCGAGACCGCGCCCGCGCCGCGTCGCTCGAGATAGTCACGGAGCTGGATGTCGTAGAACGCAGGGTCGCGAGGCTGAGGGGAGAACATGGTGAATTCGACCAAGGCCCGATCACGCGCTTCAGGAAGAACATAGAAAAACGCCGTGGCATCAAACTGGTCGGTGTCGAAGTCCATCAGCGTCGCGACTTGGGGATCGAAGATCGGGTGTTGGGTCCGCACCTCCCAGCCGCCGAAGTGTTGCCGCAGCGGATGGCGTGCGGGCACGGCATCGTTGGACGGCGAGAGTCGCGTGCTTTGCAACACGAGCGGTGCGCGCAGCTCGCCTTCGGGGAGTTCAACGACTCCGCCTGTGTGGTCGTCACGAAAACCGATGATGTCCTGGGCCACGAATCGGATGTTGGGGTGCCGGGCCGCATCGTGGAGAATGGCCGCGTCGTAGTCCCGCTGGCGGACCCGGCTGTACACCCTGCGGCCGTTCGGCGATGTGCCGTTCGGGCGTTGGAGTCTGCCGACGGTCTCCCAGCCGGGAAACCGGACCCGCAACTGATCCCACGTTTGGTCGGCCAGGTGAGCAAAGGGGGCGTCACGCGTCCCCCAGAATGCCCAGGTGCGGTCGTCGCCCACCTCGAAGTCGCGGTCGATCACGATGACCTTGCGATGCTCGTTGGGTCGCTGCATGACCTGCCACAGCGCGCTCAACCCAGCGCAGCCGGCGCCGGCGATGATCAGATCGGCGTCGACCGCATTCATGGGTGAGGGTCTAAAAGTCGGCCCGGACGATGTCGCTCGTCGAAAGGCCATCGTCGGGGTCATCGGGATTTGTATCGAGACTGGGAGAGAGTTCGGGGCTCGTCTCGATCTGCTTCTTGGTGAGCTGCAAACCGCCCGCGACCACTGTGCCGTAGACGGTGAGGAAGAAGACGAAGACCCCAACGCCGAAGATGACGAGGCTCATGAGTCGACCTTCTCGCGCTCGGCGACCGCGACCGGGACTTTGGCCGGTGCGACGATCAGGGTGCCGAGGGAGTGAATCGACGGGACCCAGAGGCCGACGAAGATGCCGGCGTTCTCTTCGCCGAGCACGAAGTAGAGGTACACGGAGAAAAGGAACGAGAAGAAGCCAGCAGCCAGGAATGGAAGCTTCAGACGGAAGTCCGGTGGCAGGTTGTTGAACAGGGATTTCATGGGTCGTCCTTCGGTTGAGATTATTTATCACACTATAGCATGAATAAAACCGAAGGGGAGAACGGGCATGCCACGATCGCGATAGTTGATGATCGAGCGGGCGGGTGTTGCAAAACGCCGGAGCTCGAAGCGCCTTCAGGCGTCCCCGCGCCTAAGATCGCCGTATGAAAATTGTCGGCCGAATCGCCCAGACAGTCGCAGCTCTCTGGATCCTCAACGTCTGGTTCAACAGATTCAACAAAGACACCGGCTACCGCGGTGGCGGCGCGACCAACATGCAAGAAGAATTCGAGGAGTACGGCTTCTCGAAAAACCAGATGTACGCCGTCGGCGCCGCCAAGGTCAGCCTCGCCACGCTCATGCTCGCCGGACACGCAGTGCCCAAGCTCGTCCGCCCCGCCTCTACCGGCCTTGCCTTGTTCATGCTCGGAGCAATCGGCATGCACGTCAAGGTGAAAGACCCGATCAAGCGTTCAATGCCCGCAATCACGGTCCTGACCTTGTCAACCGTGGCGGCTCTGACTGCCGAACGCGACTGACAACAGCCTTGCCGTCGCGCAGATCACTGCGTGACGAACAGGAACACCAGCATTGCGTTCAACAGCGCAAGGCTGCTCGCAGGAATCATCAGCCGCGGCGCATCGTGAATCCGGTACCGGGCAACGAGTCCAAGCAGCATCATGATCGTGAGCCCAGCGGCGGCAACGGCTCCAATTGGGGCCACGAAGATCCCGATCAGGACTCCTGCTGCACCCAACAGCTGCATTGAGCCGACGAACACTCGCAACTGAGGCATGCCATACCGTTCGAACTCACGGCGCGGCCGAGCGGCGAACAACGTCTCGGCCCCGTAGTACAAAAACGCCAGTGCGGAGACCGCAGCGAGAATTACCAGGAGCATGCGACGGCTGACTGTCTGGCTCCGTCACCGATGCGGCCAAGGTGCCAACACATTCGTCGGGTTCTGCATCCGGTTGCCATCAATCTGGGCTCTCGGCACTGCTGGGATCGGCTGCGCGCAGAACCTCGGCCGCACCTGGTGGAAGCGGCTGGCGAAACAGGCCGCTCGGCACAGGAGCTCCGGCCCGGACCAGCGCCAGGTGCCAGGACGGCGATGATCCCAGTGTCCAACGCAGACCGCTCACGACGCTGCCGCCGATGCGGGATCGCGCTGGTGACGGGTGCAAGCCGAGAATGTCGGTGATCCGCGACGGGATGATGGACACCGCCGCGTCGGACAGCAGTCGGTAACCCAGCTTCACGCCGAGCGGGAGCGGCGGATCGCGGAGGAACGCCGTCGCGCTGGCCTGATCGTCTGATGCGCACAGTGCCGGGTGATCAGCAACCCACGCCGACAGTTCACGCGCGGTGAGCGGAAGGGGAGACGCCCCGAGCAGGGCTCCGATCGTGGCCTGCTCGGTGACGAATTGATCTGCCTCCTGCACCGAGAGCTGCTCTGGACCGAACGTTTGATACGCAGCGAGAAACGAGTCGGTCAACACGTTGTGCACCCACGCGGCCAGTTCGGGATGTGCGGCGCTGTACTGCTTGCCTCGTGCCGACTGGCCCCGGACAGGACGGTGCGCCGAACGCACCTCCGCGACGGCAGCTTCCACCTCTGGGCGGGCGCCGTAGGTGGTCTCGGTGACGTAGAACGATGTCCGGTTGAGGCGTCCGAACGGATCGCTCCGGTAACGAGAGTGCTGCTCGACGCCGGCAACAACCTCGGGATGGGCGGCCTGAACGAGCAGCGCCCGGATCCCACCGACGAACGCCGCGGTGTCTCCGATCACGCGCCACGAGATCGAGTCGGGGCCGAGCAAGCCGGGGTCGCCCTGATAGTCGAGCGTCTTCTCGAGCGGTGACGGACCGTGGGAGAATAGCGACGTGGTGGCGGACACGACCTGATCGCGGAGGTAATTGATCACGTTGCCCTTCCCGATCGCATTCGATTGATCTGCTCGGTGGGTGGAGTGGGGTCGACGGGGAACATGGTGCACTTCGCAATTGCTGTCCGGTCGACGTCCGACCGGCCCGTAGCTTAGCTTTCTTTAGTGTGAATTAGGGGCGTGGGCTTCTGCGTTGATCCCGCCGCCCTTTTCGACAACTTGGATCACCACGCTTGTACCTTGGACACCCATGGCGAACCAGAAGTTGACCCCACTGCAGGAAACCGAAGCGAAGCGGCGCGCAGCAGCCGCTGCAAAGGTCAACAAGCAGCCACGTATCTTCAGCGAGGCCGAGAAGGCCACCCGCAAGGAACGAGTCGGCAAGGCCAAAGATGCGCTCGCTCGTTCAGTCGGAACCAAGGGTGATCACGTCACCGCTGGTCGCGCCGCACTCAAGAAGTACCTCCAGAACATGAATGAGCCGAACCAACCCGACGACGCGCGGTTCGAGATGCTCATCGAGGCACCGTTCAAGGCGCCGCCGAAGAAGCGCGAAAACAACCGCGGATTCTGAGTCGACGGCCGCGCGGCCGTCGACCCGCTGCTCACTCTCTGCTCAGGCCAGGCGGTTTCCGTTCTCGCAGGCAGCCTTGAGCCCGCTATTGAAGCGTTCAAAGTCGCGTCGGAGACCGACCTTGATCATGTCAAAGGTTGCCTGCGCATCGGTTCCGTGGAAGGTCTCGTAGTGGTGGAGATCGGTACCGTCGGGCGTCTCGGTGAGTGTCCACACATGTCGGGTGAGGAACCGCTCACGATCCGGTGAGCCGCCCTGCCACTCAAGCCGGTGGGGCGCGCCGACGGCCACCACGTCGACGTCGTAGGTGGTCTCGCGGTCGGCGTCCGTCGGCCGTGTCGTGACCGTCACCGTGGATCCCGCAGTGCCGGCGCCCTGCGCATCCACGACATATGGGTTCCAATCGCCGTATCGGTCGAGGTCGGTCAGCACCTTCCACACGTCTGCGACAGGTGCTGCAATCGCGAGCCCAGTGTCGATCCGGAGCACGGGACCGTCGCCATCGGCCGTGGCAGCAGCATCCGAGGAGCGGTTGAACGCGTCCGCAGAAGGATCCCGAAACTGCGCCGAGGCTGGCGTCACGCGCGGCCGAACAAACGTGACGCCAGGACTCTCGTCGATGCCCTTGTGCGCGTACGGGTCGTCCCCGGTCACGGGAACGATCGCCCGCGTGTCCGCAGTCCCGACCTCGATGCCCTTGCCAACCTGCCACGGTAGGAGCGACCAGGCATTCATGTAGTGGTTGACCAACGCCATGCGCGTCCCGTTCGACCGATTGCGAAACGAGCGGTGCAACAGATATCCGTTGAAGAAGACCACCGCACCGGCCCGAACCTCGACAGGAATGGCCTCGGCGTCGTCAAACCCGTATGCCTCGTCGCTGTGATCGAATTCCTCGACCTGGCCGTGAGCCCGCGTGGGATGGATCATCCCCGTGCGGTGTGACCCAGGGAGCACCCAGAGGCAACCGTTGTCGACCGTGGCATCGTCAAGTGCGATCCACGCTCCGACGAGCGACCGGTCCCGCGTCGGAATGAATCGTTCATCCTGATGCCACGCCTGACCCTGCAACCCGGGCGGCTTGAAGAAGAGCATCGACTGCATGCACTTCGTCCGGCCATCCCACCCTGGCAGGTGTGCTCCCGCAATGGTGCCGACGACCTCAGCAATCCCCGGATGCACCACTGCATCCTGAGCCACGGGACTCACCCAATGCGGGAAGTGAACGGCCAAGATGTCGCCGTCATCAGGTGGATTGCTCACCGGGTAGGTGCCGTCGGTAAACCCAGCGGCATCGTCGACAATCCGGGCACGTTCCTCGGCCGTGACCAGATCGTCGACGACGACATAGCCGTCGCGGATGAACCGTTCGGCGAGGTCGGCCGGCAATGGTCGTTGCGTTGCTGTTGAATCCGTGGCCGTCATGTCGGTGGCTCCCCAGAGGTTGATGGTTCAGAACTGCTGAGAGTCTGGCGCGTCCAACCCCGAGGTGTTCGACCAGCCGTCAACAGGCAGTGATCTGATGCGGTTACTGGGCGGCAATGGCATCCAGAATGTTGAGACGCCCAGCCCGTCGGGCCGGGAGCCAGGCGGCAACGACTCCGGCGGCGGCGGCGACGGCAACCAGCGTCAGAATCGAACCGACCGGGATGCTCACGCCGGAGGCGAAGGAATCGGGCAGACCCTGCACCACGCCGAAACCGAACAGCAAGCCGATGGCGACGCCCAACACAGCACCGAATGTGGCGACGAGCGCCGCTTCGAAGCGGACCATTCGCCGGAGCTGCCGACGGCTCATCCCGACAGATCGAACGAGACCGAGTTCACGGGTCCGTTCGAACACCGACAGCGCCAGCGTGTTGGCGATGCCGATGAGGGCGATGATCACCGCAAGAGCAACCATGATGTTCACGATGGCGAGCGCCTCGTCGACGAACCCTTCGATCCGATCCCGGAACTGTTCAGAGGTCTCGACGTCAGCCTGCGGAAACTGCGCCGAGACCTGGTCGAGTACGGCGGTCAGCACTGCTGGGTCGGTCCGTCGTGCTGGCCTACGAGGCCGGGGTTGTCAGACCAGGATCTCCCAGCGAGACCTGAGCAGACCTAGTGGTCCACCGCCGTGGCACCCTCAGCGGTGCGGTTCCATCCGCCGTGGCCGACGGCGACGCCGCGCAACGCAAGGACGAGACACAGCATGACGGCGAGGGCGCCGGCGGCGATGCCAGCCGTTGAGGCGGTGTACGCAACCGTCTCCCAGCGAGCGTCAAGTTGGCCATCTCGCAGACGATTTCGGACGGCCCACAGACCGACGAGGCTCACGGCGCTGAGGATGACGATCGCTGCACTGGCGAAGGCCAAAGCAGAGCGACGCACCCATCGTGGCGGTCGTTCGCCGGCGTCGAAGCCGAACACAGCGACGACCGCGGCGAGGCTGGCAGCGGCAATGCCCAAGACGACGCAGAACGAAGCGATGGAGTCCGACGGCCGATGCCACGAAGCGGTCACCACTGCGACAGCGACCCCAATCGGAAAGACAACCGTCACCAGCGCCACGACCGACCTCCAGCGCGGGGCTGTGACCATCACCAGACCGACGGCAACGGTCGTGGCGACCGTTGCATGACCGCTCGGAAGACTGTTCACGTCGCCTGCTCCGATCAGATCAGGACGCTCGAGGGCGACTCGCTTGAGAAGTTGGGTTGCAACGTTGGCGACTGCGATCGTTGTCAGCGCCGCAAACGCGAGGGCGACCCGTTTGCGCAACAACGCGACCATGCCAATCACCACGCACGCCAATGCGAGCGAGGCGACACTGATGATGTCGAGGAGGTCCCATGCCTCGGTGATGACCCCCTGAGTTTCGTGTTCCGCGCCGACGAGCGCAGCGTTGTCGAGTTCCTGGCCGAGGGTGGTGCGGACGAAGAAGACGTAGTTGCCGAAAAACACGGCCATCGACCCGGCGACCACGGCGAACAGCAATGACAGCCGGCTGCGCACCGGTGTCGCCGTTGGCGACTCAGGGGGCGGCCCGTCGATCACGTTGACCGCAGACATGGAGCGGTCACCCTCCGGTGCTGCTGGACGATGAACATCGACATTGGCTACCACACGAGCTCGGCTACACGGAGATCGCTGCACGCGTGTCGTAGGGTCGGCTCGATGGTCGAAGATGACGAACGGCAGCGACGAATCGAGTGGCTGGGACAGGTCTGTATTGGGCTCCACGAGCAGTTCGGTCCCCTCACCGAGGGCGCACCTGCTGCCTACATTCCTGAGTTGAGCAACGTCGACCCCGATCTCTTTGCGATCGCAGCGGTCGCTCTCGATGGTCAGGAACAACTCACCGGCGACCATGACCACCTGTTCACCATTCAGTCGATCTCGAAGTTGTTGCTCTATGGCCTGGCGCTCGAAACACACGGCCGTGAAGCCGTGCTCGAGCGCGTGGGGGTGGCGCCGACGGGGGATTTGTTCAACGCCATCGAACTTGACGAGGAACGGCATCGGGCGCCGAATCCCATGGTGAATGCCGGCGCGATTGCCATCACTGACATGGTGGGCGGGTCGCGCGAAGAACGCATCGAGGGGATTGCTGCGATGTTCGAGCGGTACCTCGGACGGCGCCCTGAGATCGACGACGCTGTGTGGAAATCCGAACGTGCCACCGGCAACCACAACCGCGCCATTGCCTACCTGCTGCTCAGCCACGGCATCATCGAAGACCGGGTCGAAGAGACGCTCGACGTCTACTTCGCGCAGTGCTCGGTGCTCGTCTCCGCTCGTGACCTCGCAATGATCGGCGCCACGATCGCGAACAGCGGAGTTCACCCAGTGTCGGGAGAACAGATCGTGTCACCGCGAGTTGCTCGCGACATGCTGACCGTGGCCCTCACCTGCGGGATGTACGACTACGCAGGCGAGTGGGCGTACACGGTCGGCATCCCGGCAAAGAGCGGTGTGGGCGGTGGGATCGTTGGCATCATCCCGGGGGCCGGTGCGGTCGCGGTGTTCTCGCCGCGGCTCGACGAGCACGGCAACAGTGTCCGAGGTCTTCGAGTGTTCGAGGCACTCTCCGAAGAGTTCGATATGCACCTCTTCGACTTCGATCGCCCGTGGACCAGAGCGTGAACCCCCGCCGTCACCAGAGCCAGCGTCTGGTGCCAGCTGCCATCATCGCCACATTGCTCGTGGTGTTGCTGGGGGCCGGAAGTGCCGGCGCCACATGGTCGATCGTCATCAGTCAGGTCGACGAGGGCGCTGACGGCGCGGCAGGGGAGATTGGCACCATCGCGTTGGTGCTCGTCGCCGTCGGTCTGGCCGTGGTCATTGTCGGCCCGGAGATGTTCGTCCGATCACGGATCCGGCGGCACCGATCGACGGACTGAGATCAGCGAGTCCCGAACGTGTCTTCGGGCGGCGATGACGCCATCTCAAAGGTGCCCTCGGCGCCAGGCGCTGGGCCCGTAATCGCCCAGGTCGCGCCATGGTCAGCGAGCGTCGCGTACGGGATCTTCTCACTCGGGTTGACGATCACATCGAACCCGTCCAAGCTGCCCCGCTCGGCACGCACGACATCGAGCATTTCGCCGAGTTGAGTTGCATCGACCTCGATGGGAAAGAGGCCGTCGAACCTGGCGGCGCGTGCAACTGGTTTACGGGCCTCGCCGCGCGCGGCAAACCACAGCGGGATACGTGGCTGCTGCACCGGGCGCGGGAGTGCAACGATCGAGTCAGCAGTGAAGTGCTCCCCGTGGAAGTTGACCTCCTCACCGGTCCAGAGCGCGCAGAGCAGCTCGACGCCTTCATCAAGTCGTTGGCCGCGAATCCGCGGGTCCACGATCTCGCCGAAGCCGCTCAGCTCGCGGCTGGTGTCGACTCCCAGCCCGAGGCCGAGTGTCAATCGTCCACTCGACAAATGGTCGAGCGTCGTTGTCTCCCGAGCGAGCTTGATCGGACGTCGACGAGTGATTGGGGTGACCATTGGACCGATCCGAAGACGCGTGGTGGCGGCCGCAATAGCGGCCATTGCGACCCAGGGGTCGGCAATCTCTTGGGGCTCACCGGGTCGACGAAGCACGTGGTCCCACAGGAAGACGGCATCCCACCCTGCCTCCTCGGCGGCAACGGCATGCTCAACAAGTCGTACGGGGTCAGCGAGCGCGCCGAATGGCGGCAGGAACAAGGCGTGCTTCATCGACAGATTCTCCCATCACACCCGTGCGGGTCGAGGGAGGCCACCCCAAGGGTCACCCGTCGATCGCACCGAGCACGATCAGGCCGTCCTTCACGGCTGCATCGCCCTGTGCGTTCAGCACTTCGAACGGAACCGTCGTGGTGCCATCTGGAGTCAGCGTGCCGGGCCACACATTGATCGTGATCGTCGAGGGCATCGCCACCATCGCGGCGAACCGACCAGTGATCCGGCGGACCAACTCAGGACGCCCGCCAGCGCAGGCGTCGACGACGGCAGTGACGCCGTGAGCCAATGTGGCGGTGCCGTGCAGGATGATGTCGGGAAGTCCGGCGGCCAGCGCCACCGCCCGATCGGTGTGGATGGGATTCCAGATCCGAGCGCACTCGGTATAGGTGTGCGCAGCGCCTGCAGCGATGTCGAGGCTGAAGGTCGACGGGGCACCGGTTCGTTCAGAGCCGGCGATGGCGGCCGGTGGCATCGGGTCGAGCTGATGGACGTCATCGGTCGGGACACCGAGATAGATGGCGTCCTGTGTCGTGGTGGCAACAGGTTGCCCGTCAGCGTCGACGGTGACGAGGCGGGTTGTTGCCTTTGCGCCCGGGCCGATGTCGGTGAGCGCCACAATCTGAAGCTGCGTGGTCAGCCGGTCGCCTGGCCGAACGAGGCGGTGAATCGTGATGTCGTGTGCGGCGTGAACTCCAGTGAGGACCTCCGCCGTGGTCATGCCGATGGTCGACGACTTCGACCGTGACGCGACGATGGCTTCCCATTCTGGACAGACGGGGAAGAGCGGGTGGGCAACGACAGCGTCGGGTTGCATCGTGTCGAAGTAGCGATCGTTGTGATCGCCGAGCGCGGCGGCGTAGGCCATCGTCCAGCGCAGGTCGACGTCGTGGACAACAGGATCGACAGCGAGGTCGAGGAGTGCAGTGGGAACAGGCATCGCTCAACCGAGAGTAATGCCGGCCGTGGTCGATGGAACTGACATCGCAGATGAGAGACTGGACGCGCATGGGCCGGTGGACGATCGAGGGTGACTATGCCGCTGACGGTGCGGTGTGTGTCCGCCAAGCATTCACGCCGGATCAGATGGAATGGGCTCGTGCCGCCATCGATGCCAACCTCGCCGATCTCTCGCCGCGCGCGAAGCGTGCGAGCGCCGCAGGAGATGGCGCATTTATCGAAGATTTCTGCAACTGGTCCCGACTGCCTTCGATGGAACGATTCATCAGGAGGTCACCCGGCGCTGAAATTGCTGCGGAACTGAGCGGCTCGGACACGAGTCGGCTCTACCACGACCATGTGCTGGTCAAGGAGCCGGGAACCAAGCAGCGCACGCCCTGGCACCAGGACCAGCCGTACTACAACGTGTCGGGCACGCAGAACGCCAGCATGTGGTTCCAGTCGACATCGACGCTGCGCTCGACATCTGGACCGATGGACTGGAATGGCCGCACTCGATGCCGCGCGACCATCTCGTCGAACCGGTGATCGATGGGCTGATCCTCCACTTCAGCGTCGAGCGCGCCGAACTGGGCGAGGTGCTGCATCACTGCCGCGATGCCGTGCAAGCAGCGCTCGACCAGCACTACTACGTCGGTGTCAGCCACCTGTTCGGCGTCGCGGCGATCGCGCTGATCCGCAGCGGCGACGCGAAGACCGGCGCGAAGTTGGTCGGCTCGATGATTGCGAATGGTCATCGACCGCGCGGCAATGCCAGCCACGCGCTGACTGCCGCGCTTGGCGACGCGGTCGATGGTTACGAGGCTGCAGGGGCGTTGCTGACCGTGTCGCAGGCCGGGCGCATTGCCGTCACCGCGTTGGACGCCGCGATCGAACGAATCGGGACATTGCCGTGATGTCCAACGGGACCGACGCACACAGATTCTTTCTCAGCCTGTCTCCCGTCTGAGAAGATGCGCCGATGCAACTCCTTCGCGTTGTCCCTGTCCCTGTCTTTGGCCCATTCTCTGGCATTGGCATTGGCATTGGCACTGGCACCGGCATTGAGGTCGTCGGATGACACTGCCACTCGACGACATTCGCGTCATTGAGATCGACAGCTGGATGGCAGCGCCAAGTGCCGCAGCGATTCTCTCCGACCTCGGCGCCGACGTGATCAAGATCGAGCCGCTCACCGGCGACCCGATGCGCAACACGACTCGCCCGGCCAAGGTCGAGGGTGCCTTCAAGGGCTACGACTTCCAGTTTGATGTGGACAACCGTGGAAAGCGGTCGATTGCTGTCGACCTGGGGTCTGACACGGGTCGCGACATCGTGCACCGCCTGTGCGAATCAGCAGACGTGTTCCTGTGCAACCTGTTGCAGCGTCGACAAGAAAAGTTCGGCCTGGCGCCGGAGCAGCTTTTCGCCACGAACAGCAAACTCGTTCACGCGACCCTCACGGGCTACGGCACCGACGGCCCCGAGGCCTGGCGCCCCGGTTACGACGTCACCGCTTTTTTCGGGCGATCCGGCCTCTACGACTCGATGCGCGATGGTGCCGAAGGACAGGTTCCGATGGCGCGGCCGGCACAGGGCGACCACACCACCGGCCTCGCGCTGGTCAGCGGCATCCTCGCCGCGCTGCGCCTCGCCGAACGCACCGGCAAGGGTCAGGTCATTGAGACATCGTTGTTCGAAACGGCGGCATGGACGCTGGCAACCGACTATGGAATCACCGCCGTCGATCAGGCACCCGTGCGCCGTCGCTCCCGGCAGCAACAGATCGTCGCGACCGCGAACCGTTACCCGTGCGCGGATGGCAACTGGGTCGTGTTCAACATGCCCGAGGCCAGTGCATGGCCGCGCTTCTGCGCCGCGCTCGGCCTCGACCACCTCCTCGATGATGACCGCCTGCAAGACATCAAAGGCCGTTTCGACAACATGGCCGAACTGGTCGAGACCGTCGACGCTGCGCTCGCAGCGAAGCCGCGAGACGATTGGGGTCCGATCTTCGACGAACATCGGTTGATCTGGGGCCCGGTCCTGGGGCTCCACGAAGTCACCGCCGATCCCCAGGCCGAGGCCATTGGTCTCTTCCCGACCATCGAGCACGACGAGCACGGCGAGTACCGGACGGTTCGAGCCCCGATGCGCATTCGTGACGTCGACATCTCGCCACAACACTCATCGCCACGAGTCGGCGAACACACCCGCTCGGTCCTCGCCAGCGCGGGTTTCGACGATGCGATGGTTGACCGGCTCGTTGCCGATGGGCACGTCGCCGAACAGTGAGTCTGAACCGCCCCGCCGAGCACTGACTCAGTCGACGATGGCGGACAGCGCAGCCAGCAGGGTGGTGACATTGCGCAACCGCGCAGTATGGCCCATCGTGCCGACCCGCCAGACCTTGCCAGCGACGGGTCCAAGTCCACCGCCGATCTCGATGCCGTACTCGGCGAGCAACCGAGAGCGGACCTGTGCCTCGGATTGGTCGCCCAGGCGTCCCTCCGGAATCGTGATCGAGCTGAGAGGTGCGAGCCGGTGGCCCTCGGCGGCGAACAACTCGAACCCGAGCCGCTGCATGCCAATCTTGACCGCGTCGCCGGCCGCTTGATGGCGGGCGCGTACCGCGTCGAGACCCTCGTCCAGCACGGCGCCGAGGCCGGCGTGCAAGGACATGATCATCGAGATGGGTGCGGTGTGGTGGTACGCCCGAGCGCCGGATCCAGTGACGTACCCGGCAATCATGTTCAGATCGAGATACCACGACTGCGGCTTCGGCAGAATTCGTTCGATCGCTCGATCTGACACCGTCAAAGGTGCCAGACCCGGAGCGACGCCGAGGCACTTCTGCGTACCGCTGTAGGCGATGTCGATGCTCCACTCGTCGATGCGCAGATCGACACCGCCGAGCGAGGTGACACAGTCGGCGAGCAGCAGCGCATCGCCTTTGGCCGCACCCATTGCTGCGATGTCACTCTGCACGCCGGTCGAGGTCTCGGCATGCACCATTGCGTACATCGCAGGGTTGGGATGTGCGGCGAGCATTCGTTCGACGTCGACCGGTTGGCCCCATTCGTGGTCAACGGCAATGGCGTCGGCGCCGGTGCGGCTGACCACGTCGACCATCCGCCCACCAAAGACGCCATTGACGCCGACCACGACGGTGTCGCCCGGTCCGACGAAGTTGACAATGGCGGCTTCCATCCCGGCAGACCCGGTTGCCGACACGGGAAACGTCAACGCATTCGTGGTGCCGAATACCGTGCGCAGCCGATCGTTGGTCTCATCGAGCAGGGCGATGAACTCCGGGTCGAGGTGACCGAGCATTGGCCTGCCGAGCGCCTGCACAGCCTCGGGATAGGGGTTGCACGGGCCGGGGCCCATGAGGATGCGATCGGTCAACGTCATGTCGCCGACGATATGCGTTGGCCGCGGTGCAACGCGAGCCTGGGCGCACGATTGAGTCCAACTGGGTGAGTAGGTCGATCGTTCCTGACCGGAAGGCGTGGGGTGACTGCATCCACAATAATTGCAATAACAAGAACCGGTTACACTCACGCCCGCAACCCGAATCGTCAGGAGACACGCCACATGTCAGAGAACACGACCGACCCGACCATTGCCGACAACAAGCCGGCAGTTGCTGACCTGACGGCTGGAGAGGAATACCACTGGTGTGCCTGCGGTCGGTCGAGCAATCAGCCATTCTGCGACGGTTCACACGTTGGCACCGATTTCACGCCCAAGGCGTTCACAGCGGAAACCGACGGTGCTGCCCACCTCTGCGCGTGCAAGCGCACGGGCAACGCGCCCTACTGCGATGGCAGCCACGCCCAGATCACCGCCGTCCAGGTCGGAACGACAGGATCAGCCGCCGCCGCAGCTGCAGCTACACCGCCACCGTCCGGCTCGGGAGCGGCGCCGACGGCTCGTTCGACGCCCGAGGAGCCCACCGTGGAGTTCATTCACCAGTTGGCTCGAGACGGCCTCACGAAGATCGGTCACCACGGAACGATGACGTCGATGGGGGTGCCACGCAAGGACCTCCCGCACTGGGACGACATCCAGATCATGGTGGCGCAGATGGCCACGAAGCCGCTGCTCGACGACGTCACCGTCGGCACCGAACTCGTCATCGGGCCGGAGGCCGAGCGGCCGCTCCACCTCGACATCCCCCTGTTCGTCTCGGACATGAGTTTCGGTGCGCTGTCCGAAGAAGCCAAGGTCGCTCTCGCCACGGGTGCCGAATTGGCCGGGACGGGAATCTGCTCGGGGGAAGGCGGCATGCTTCCCGAAGAGCAGCGGGCCAACAGCCGATACTTCTACGAACTGGCCAGTGCCCAGTTCGGCTACCGAGAAGAACTCCTGTCGTCCATCCAAGCCTTCCACTTCAAGGGCGGCCAGGGCGCGAAGACCGGAACGGGCGGACACCTGCCCGGGTCGAAGAACGTCGGCAAGATTGCTGAGGTCCGCGGCATCGAACCGGGACACCCAGCCGTGTCGCCGCCAACCTTCACCAACCTGCACAGTGTCGATGACTTTCGTCGATTCGGTGACCGCGTGCGCGAGCTGTCCGGCGGCGTTCCCATCGGTATGAAGCTCAGCGCCAATCACGTCGAGGCGGATCTCGGATTCGCACTTGATTCCGGAGTCGATTACGTCATCCTCGACGGCCGCGGAGGTGGCACCGGCGCCGCACCGACGATGTTCCGCGACCACATCAGCGTTCCGACCATTCCAGCCCTCGCCAGGGCTCGCCGCTTCCTCGACGACGCAGGGGCAAGCGGGCGCGTCACGTTGATCGTGACCGGCGGGTTGCGCGTCCCCACTGACTTCGTCAAAGCGCTCGCTCTCGGCGCCGATGGCATCGCGCTGTCGAACTCAGCCATGCAGGCCATCGGCTGCGTGGGTGCTCGAATGTGCAACTCCAACAACTGTCCGACCGGGATCGCAACCCAGAAGCCAGAACTCCGAGCCCGACTCGACGTCGCAGCATCGGCCCAACGCCTCGCAACGTTCTTCAGTGCATCGGTCGAACTCATGTCGGTGATGGCGCGTGCGTGCGGCCACGATCACCTGTCGAAGTTGAACCAGAACGACCTCGCCACCTGGGATGACAAGATGGCCAAGCTCAGCGGTGTCCGCTTCGCGGGCTACCAGTCGGTTGACGTGTAGTCCTTGAGGAACTGGCCCCACACATGAGTGCCGGTGTTCAATCCGTCGATGATCGGATCGACGATGCGCGCTGCGCCGTCGACGATGTCGAGCGGGGGATGGAACCGTTGCTCAGCGGTCTTGGCCTCGGCGATGGCAACAGGGTCCTCGTCGCTGACCCAGCCGGTGTCGACGCTGTTCATATTGATGCCCGAGTCGTGATAATCGGTCGCGGACGTCCTCGTCATCATGTTCAACGCGGCCTTTGCCATGTTGGTGTGCGGGTGCTTGGTGGTCTTCCGCGGCCGGTAGAACTGACCCTCGACGGCTGACACGTTGACCACGTGTTTGTGATCTCCGGGGGTTGCCTCCATCAACGGCTTCAGTCGGGCGTTCAACACGAACGGCGCCACAGCATTGACCAGTTGCGTCTCCAGCAGTTCGACCGCCGACACTTCGTGGAGCTGCAGTCGCCATGAGTTTCGGCCACGAAGATCGACCTGCTGCAGGTCTTGATCGAGTTGGCCCGCAGGAAAGAGCGAAGCAACAGTCGGGCGGTCCTCGGGCAGCAGCATCGCCTGGGAGAGCTCGGCAGCGCGAGTGAGGCCCGGAACGTCGGTGGCCTCGGCGGCGGGTGCGAGCGCAGCTGATCTGTCCTCGCCGAGCGGGAGGGAGGGCGCGGCGTTGCGGAGTGTTTCGTACGAGCCGACGAGTTGCAGGACATCGGCCGGCAGCGACTCGAGGGCCGCTGTTTCGCGGTCCATCATGTGTTCGTAGAAGCTTGGCGGTCGGCGCACGGTCTGGCACGCATTGTTGACGATGGCATCAAGTCGCGTGCGCGTCGCGAGGAGGTGTGCGCAGAAGGCCTCCACGCTTGGGGTGTGGCGGAGGTCGAGCCCGAAGATTTCGAGTCGGTCGCCCCAGTCGGCGAAGTCGGGCTCTGCCGCGTACCGCTCCGCAGCGTCACGCGCGAAGCGCGTCGCCACAATCAGCTCGGCTCCGCAGCGCAGCAGCTTGATGCCGGCCTGGTACCCGATTTTCACGCGGCCACCGGTCAGCAACACGACCATCCCCGACATGTCGGCCAGTTCGCCGCGCTTGGTGTAGTTGAGCGCCGCACAGCTGGGGCAGAGCTGGTCGTAGAAGTGGTGCACTTCGTGATAGCGGACCTTGCAGATGTAGCAGTGCTGAGGCTCGAGCGTCTCACGAAACGCTGGCCGGTCCGGATCATCGGCGACGTCGCGCTGCTCAAAGTCGCCCGGTGCGAACACGTCGGGCGTGGTGAACACCGGCTTACTGCGCAGCGTACGGATGCCGGTTTCGCCGAGCACGTCGTCATCTCGTTGAGTGCGCTCGTTGCGACGCTGCTGCTGCAGCAGCTTGGTGCGCCGCCGGCGAATCTCCGGATCGGGACAGAACACATCACCGGCCGCATTGAAGAAGTCGGCCTTTTCGTCAGCGTCGAGTTCGTTGGCCATTTCCGGAGCAGCAATGACCTCGCGCAGCACCGCCATCGCATCAAGCAAGCGCCGGCGCACCTCGTCGTTCGCTCCCTCGGATCCGGTCACTCCCGAAACCTACCGGCGAGCGGGCGCCACATCCGTTCCACGAGATTCCCTCCCACCGCGTGCGCGCCGGGTCCACGGGGAGACCTGGAGGGAAGTCAGCCGAGGCGGTCGAGGATGTTGCGCGTGATCTGCTCGATCTGTTCGTCCCGCCCGGCGAGGCCGTGGGCCCAATCAGTGGAGCCCGAAGTGATGACCGTGCCGCCGCCGGGGGAGACGTAGCTCCCGAGCATCGCCTGGCCAGCAGCGATCTTCTTGACCGCCGCTGGATCCCGAGAGTCGAACACCCGTGACGCGAGGAACTCGATCTCGGATGGCTCATGCGGCTTCGGGGGCCGACCGGCAGTCGTCCGCGTGAAGTGGGCAGCAGGAACCATGCCCAAGATCTCGAACGAGGCAGGCGTTCCGTCGACGCCCGTCGGGTGCGGCAGCCCGTCGACAACGGTGTACTCACAGCCGTCGCATTCGTACCCAACCGTGGTTGCAGCTGCGCCGAGTACGTCGCCGTAGTCGATCTCCGTGCCGTCGAACATCCAGTGCTCGGGGCGATACACCGTGTAGCCGCCAGCACCATTGGTGACGCGCTTGCCGATGCGGTGATAGCCGCCACGGGTGAAACTCACCCCGGTCATCTGGTTCTCAGGGCGGCCGATCAGATGATCGGACCAGATGCTCGTCAGCTCACCGATGCGGTCCGTTCCATACACCGGATCATCCTTGAACTGCCCTTTGTACCCGACCATCACCGTCGCTGGGCCGTCGTTGTCAGGGTCTTCCATCCGCACCTGCCACAGCGCGGTGTTGCCCGAAAAGAATGCGACGTTGCCACCACCAGCGATGAACGATTCGACCGTGTCGCGCATTGGACCGGACCAGTACTCGTCGTGTCCGACCGACAACAACAGCTGGTACCTGTCGACGATGCCCGGATGCTCCTCGAGGTCGGCGTTGGTCATGACATCAATGCCGTAGCCGTTGCGCTCGGCCCAGGCGAGGAACGGCCACTCCCAGTCCGGCCACCCAGCCGATCCCGCCCACCCGGAGAGATGGTTCATCCGGATGTAGCCGACATGGGCATTCATGTCGCGGTCGGGTGGGTTGGTCGTGGTCACTCGACGACCTGCTCCGGCGGGTTTGAACAGGTACCCGCGCGCCATCGGACGTTGCAGGGAGGCACGGGTGTTGCCGGTGTAGAGATTGCGGCCGGCGAAGTCGTTGTAGGCGTGCCACGTATTTGTCGCGAGTTGCAACAGAATCGTGTTGGCCGAATTGGCGCTCGGACGCACGACGAAGAACGCGTGGCTCTGTCGAGTCTTGCCGTCGACATCAATCGTCAGTTGGACCTCGTAGTACCCCGATGACCACTGATCGTCGGCGGTCACCGTTGTCGCAACCGGCCAGTTGCAGCCGTGGGCGTCAGCGTCGCGCGGCGTCGCGTGGTCACCGGCATCGACGGTGTCGGTCCACAGCACCGTCCGCTCAGCGCCGAGACGGGCGATCTCGACGTCGACCGGTCGGCCGCCCGCAGATGACAGATGCAGTGCGACGCCTGCGCCCGCCGTGATGGATTGGGGCCAGCAGTACCCGGTGACAGTTTCGATCGCCATGGACTGATCCTGGCACATGGTCCACCGGCCCCTTCGGCCGTGTCGGGCGTCACGTCGATGATATGCGAGCATCTGAGTCAACCCGCCGCGCTGCGCGGCGGCACGACGGATGGAGTGCCCATGACGAAGATTCCCGCCACGATCGATGAAGTGACTGTCGAATGGCTGGCCGCGGCCACCGGACTCGCCGTCACCGGACTCGACGCCGAGATCATTGGCGTCGGTATTGGCGTCAGTAGTGCCGTCTACCGCCTGCACCTCAGTGGCACCGACGTTCCCAAGACCCTGGTGCTGAAACTGCCGGCGCTTGACGAAGCGGCAGTGTTCACGAGCTCGATGCTGCGGATGTACGAGCGTGAGGTCAAGTTCTATGAAGAGCTCCGGGAGCGCTCGCCGATCGACGCGCCACAAGGGTTCGGAGGTGCCGTGTCAGAGGACGGAGCTTCGTACTTTGTCCTGATGGAAGACGAAGGCGGGCATCGAGTCGTCGACCAGATCGAAGGGATGGAGATCGCCGATGCCGAGCGTGCCGTCGACGAACTCGCTCTCTGGCACGCAGAGTTCTGGGGTGATGCGGAACGGTTCGTCGAGACCGGCGCTGCGGTGAGTCTGGCCGACCCGATCTACCTCGCCGTCTTGCCCGTCGTCTTCGCCGAAGGCTGGGAGAAGGTCAGTTCGCTGATGGACGTTGAGCCAGCGATCGCCAACGTGGCACCACGTTGGGCAGAGGCGATGCCCGCGATGTTGGCGACGCTGTCGACATCGCCCACCACGGTGATTCACGGCGACTACCGCGCTGACAACATCTTCTTCGCTGCAGATGGCCGCACGGTCCTCCTCGACTTCCAGCTGACCGGTCTCGGTTCGCCGTCTTACGATCTGGCCTACTTCGTCACCCAGAGCCTCTTGCCTGACGTCGCGGTCGCCCACGAGCGAGCCCTCTTTGATCGGTATATCGCCGCGCTCCACGCTGCAGGCGTATCGCCTGCCGAAACCAATCGTCTGTGGGAGGACTACCGGCTGGCCGCGTTGTTCTGTCTCGTCTATCCGATCGTTGCCGCCCGGGGGATGGACTTCGACGACCCACGTCAGTTCGCGCTGATCGAAACGATGAACCGGCGGTGTGCACGAGCCATCGACGCGTTGGACCTCGAATCACTGCTCGACGCGTGACACCGATGTCGTGCGCTCGTCGATCGAGGACGCTGGCTGCCAAGCTCGGTACCCGATGACACTCGATAACGATGAACACCGTGCCGCGATTGCCGAAGGTGTTGATCGCGTCTGTGCTGACTTCGACGATGACTACTGGTCGCAGAAGGATCGCGACCATGAGTTTCCCTGGGACTTCTACAACGCGATGGCCGCCGGTGGATGGGTTGGCATCGCGATCCCCGAGCAATACGGCGGCGGCGGCCAGGGGATTGCCGAAGGTGCACTCGTCTTGAATCGTGTCGCAGCGTCGGGCGCTGCAATGAACGGCTCGACCGCGCTGCACTTGACGATGTTCGGCCTCGCCCCGGTCATCAAGTTTGGCAACGACCAACTCAAGGACACCTTTCTTCCCCGAGCAGCGGCAGGCGATCTCCACGTTGCCTTCGGGGTGACCGAACCGGATGCTGGGACCGACACGAGTCGCATCTCGACGCGCGCCACCGACGACGGAATGGGTGGCTTCATCATTTCGGGTCGCAAGATTTGGACGTCGAAGGCACTCGAGTCTGAGGTCTGCCTACTGCTCGCCCGCACCGACGGAACGCCAGGCGAAGGGTTCGGCGGTCTGTCACTGTTTCTTGTCGACCTCGACCCGCAGTATTGCGACATCGCGCCGATCCCGAAGCTCGGGCGCAATGCGGTGGCGTCGTGTGAGGTGGCCTACGACGATTTACCGGTCGAAGGCTGGCGCCTCGTCGGTGAACGCGGCCGCGGATTCCACCACATCCTGCACGGACTGAACGCCGAACGTATTCTGCTTGCCTCGATGGCCTGCGGGATCGGGGAGGTCGCTCTGCGGCGAGCCATCGCGTACGCCCAAGAGCGCGAGGTCTTCGGTCGCCCCATCGGCAAGAACCAGGCGATCTCGCACCCGTTGGCCAAGGCTCACATGGACCTGCAGGCGGCGTACACGATGATGCTGGTGGCCGCTGAGCGTTATGACGCCGGGCTCGAATGTGGCGAGCAGGCCAACACCGCCAAATACCTGGCAGCCGAGGCGTCGTTCTTCGCTGCCGATCAAGCGATCCAAACGCACGGCGGTTTGGGCTACGCCACCGAATATCACGTTGAGCGGTATTGGCGCGAGGCTCGGCTGCAACGACTTGCGCCCGTCAGCCAAGAGATGACGCTCAACTACATCGCCCAGAACGTCCTCGGCCTCCCCAAGTCCTACTGAGACAACGTCGAGCGGGCAGTTGGGACCGGTTTCAACCGATGTCGCGACGTGCCAGTGCGCGGACGCCGACGGTGAGACCGACGACAGCGAACGCGGTCAACACGACCAGCGGCACGATGTCGAAACTGCTACCGGGAAGCGCCGGAACGTGTTCGAACGGCGACAGGTTGCGAACCCACTGGGGGAGCTCGAGCAGCGGCCCGAAAAGACCGATCACGACTAGCGCCGCCAGCACCGCCCAGGCCGCGTTCGCCGCGTGTCTCGAGTAACCGATGAGCAGTGTCGTGACGCCGCACAGCACCCAGAGTGCGGGCGTCAGCACGAGGGCACCGGCCACGATGCGCGCGATCTGTCCAACGTCACCGCTGACCAGGGCGAAGCCCACTCCGGTAGCGACACCCGACACGGCCATGATGGCCGTCACCCCGACGGTTGCCACGACGAGGTGGCTCATCGCCCATGTGTGCCGAGCGGTCGGAGTGGCGAGTATCCAGTCGGCGCGCGTCGCTGCCTCTTCGGATCGGAGTCGAAGGACGGACGAGATCGCAAACCCTGAGGCGATGAAGGCGAGCATGAACAGCGCCGTCGACAGGAACGCGTCGGTCGGCGACGCTTGACCCAGCTGCTCGAAGAAGTCCGCCATCTCCGGATTATCGGCAAAAAGCGTCTCGGCCTGATCGGCGATGATGCCATAAAAGAAACCGAAGAGCGCCAGGCCGACGAGCCACCCCGCAACCAAGGCGCGTTGCAAACGCACCGCAAGACCGAAGGTGGAACCGAGCCGTGGACCAGCCGTTGCATTGCCGATTCGCTGCGGCAGCATTCCGGCACCGACATCTCGACGTGACTGCAAGTGGATGGCGAGGGCGAGGAGTCCGGCCGACGCTCCCACCGGAATGACGAGTACCCACCAGCGTTCGTCAGCAAAGGCCCGGATGGCCTGCCCCCACCCGATGGGTGACCCCCACGAGAGCGCCGGTGCCGTGACGTCACCGACAGCGCGCACGACGAACATCACAGCGAGCACCGTTGATGCGAGCCCGAGCGCAGCGCGCGCCCCGCCGACCACTTGCGCAGCGATCGCTGCAACCGAGATGAAGACAGCGCCGATGCCGACCATCGCAGCACCGAAGGCCAGCGAGCCTGCGGTCGGCAGATCGGCCGCCAGCAGAACGGCCACCGCGCCGGCGGCGACAGCGACCACCACGAGAATCACGTGAACACACGTCGCAGCGAGTGGGGCATGGCGGCCGATCGGCGCAGCTCTGATCAACTCGATCCGCTCAGTCTCCTCTTCAGTCCGAGTGTGCCGCACCGTCAAAAAGATGCTCATGAGCGCCACGGCGATGAGCGTCCAGATGCTGAGTTCGTTCATCACCACCGCACCCGTTGTCGGTGTGTCGAGGCCGTACCCGGGCCCCGCCTGCACGATCAGCGCCGCGTTCCCGTCAACGAGCTCGGCGTACTGATCGAGGTCGGCTTGCGTGTCGTACAGGCCGACGATGCTCTGCGTCGTGGCAGCGACAAGTCCAACGATGCCGGCGAACCACCAGACGACCCGCACCCGGTCGAGCCGCATTCTGAGTCGAAGGAGCGCACCGAATCCGCTGAGCTGACCGTCTCGCTTGGTCGAGCCCAGTCGAGGCGCGGCGATCGGAGCGACTGCGGTGTCGGTCATGGCGTTGCTGTCGTGTCCTGGCCGTTGCTGTCCGAGTAGTGCATCAAGAACAGTTCTTCAAGTGTCGGCGGTTGGCTGACGAGAGAGACCACTCCGGCCTCTCCGAGCTGTCGCATCACCTCGTCGATCGCACTCCCGTCGACGTCGAAGCGGAGTCGGTCATCGTCGACACGGACCCGATGGACGCCCGCTCGAGTGTCGAAGTCCGTCAGTGGCACCCGCGTGCGTACATCGATGCTGGTGCGGGTGAGTGAACGAAGCTCATCGAGGGTGCCGTGCTGTACCGCTCGACCCTGCCTGATGATCGTGACGCGGTCGCACAGGGCCTCCACCTCGGCAAGGATGTGGCTCGACAACAACACCGTCGTTCCGTCGGCAGTGGCTTCGAGGATGCACGACTGAAAGACCGATTCCATCAGCGGGTCGAGGCCCGATGTGGGTTCGTCTAAGAGCAGCAGATCGACGCGCGACGACAGCGCAGCGATCAGTGCGACCTTCTGCCGATTCCCCTTGGAATAGGTGCGGCTCTTCTTGCGCGGGTCGAGTGCGAATCGCTCGATCAATTCATCACGGCGTCGATGATCGATGCCACCGCGCAGCCGCCCGAGCAGGTCGATGATCTCGCCGCCCGACAGCCCGGGCCACAGATTCACATCCCCAGGGACATAAGCGAGGCGGCGATGGAGCTCCACGGCGTCAGCCCACGGGTCCGCGCCGAACAGCCGGGCCACGCCACTGTCGGCCCGAAGGAGCCCGAGCAGCACGCGAATCGTGACGGTCTTGCCGGCCCCGTTCGGGCCGAGAAACCCGTGGACGTCGCCTGGCTCGACGCGGAGATCAAGCCCGTCAAGTGCTCGGGTCGGGCCAAAGGCCTTGGCGACGTTCACCAACGAGATGATCGCCGAGTCGGCGCCGCGTGGGTCGGACATCGTCAACTAGTCGAGCAACTCGACGAGGAGGTCGCGCATCGAGACGATGCCGTACAGCGCTCCGGTTTCATCGCGCAGAAGAATGTGACGGATGTAGTTCTCCATCATTTCCGCCGCGACGTCGGCGATCGTCGAATCAACCGTTGCCCAAAGAAGGTGGTCGCTCTCGATCGATGCAACGGTTGCGGTGTCGAGGTCGACATCGTCAGCGACCGCTCGGACGATGTCGCGTTCGGACACCACCCCTTCGACGGCGTCGCGCGTCCCGACGACGAGGAGGCTCACGTCATCCTCGGCGAGCGATGCAGCGGCAGCGCGCAGCGTTGCCCCCGGATCGATTGTTGTGATGCGGTCACTCGCCACCGATTTCACGGGGCGCACCGCGAAGAACATCTCTGCGTCGCTCATGACTCCATGATGCAATATGTCGCCGACCCGCGGCCAGAGAACAAGGTCCTGTCCGTGTGTCAGCGGCGGGTGTCAGCAGACGGCGCGGACGTATGGGTACGGGTTGACAGCAGTGCCGCCGCCGGGATGGATCTGGAGGTGGAGATGAGGTGTGCCCGCGTTGCCGGTCTGGCCGACGGTGCCGATCTGCTCGCCCTGAGAGACAGAGCGGTTGCCGCCTGTGAAGCCCAGCAAGTGTGCGTAGTAGTACTTCGTGCCGCTGTTGCCGGTGACCCAGGCGGCGTTGCCGCCCAGGCGGTTGGTGGAGAATCGAACGGTGCCTGATTCAGCCGCCACGAGCGTGGTGCCTGATGGCGCAATCATGTCGACACCCTGATGGCGGCGCCCACCGGAGCGGGGGGCTCCCCACGTGTTCGCGAACGCATAGTTGCCGCGGATCGGGCAGGTCATCCCCCGACCAGCGTTTGATGGCGGCGAAGTCGCCGGTGGGGCGCTTCCACCCGAGCTGCCACTCCCGGCACTGCCGCCGGAACTTCCGCCGCTCGAACCGGAGCTTCCCGATGATCCGGATGATCCCGAGTTGCTGTTCGAACTGGCCGCCGCGGCCGATGCGGCGGATTGACGATCGGCTGCGGCCTGGGCCGCGGCTGCATCCTGGCGCGCCCGTTCCTCGCGCTGGCGCTGCAACTCGCGTTCGATTGCTTCGTCGATCTGCCGCCGTTCCTCAACTTCGATGAGTCGGGCGATCTCGTCTTCGGTTCGCTGCTGCAAGGCGGCGTAGTCGATTGACGCCTGTTCCGCCTCGGCTTGACGCCGTTCGAGGCGGGTGCGGGCTTCGTCGACTTCCTTGATCACGGCATCGAAGTCGTCGAGTTCAACCGTTGCGGCCTCGACAGTGACTGCAGTCAGCACTTCGGCAGTCAGTTCGTCGTTGGCCTCGTCGAGGTCGCCGAGCAGAATGAAGCTGGACCCTCCTGACTGCGTGAAGCGACGCACCGCAGATGCTTCGAGTGACCGGCGCATCTCACTTGACTCGGCTTCAACTGCTGTCAGTTCCCGCTGGGCCTCGGCAATCTCCAGGCTCAGCGTGTCGATCAACGACTCAGCATCGAACAACGCCTGTGCGGCCTCGTTGGCTCGATCGCGGGCGGCTTGGATCTCGCGCGCGGCCTGCCGGGCTGCCTCGCTGTCGGTCTGCGCCTCGACCGGAATGGTCGAGCCCACCGCAGACAGCCCGAGCGTCAGCACCACCGTTGCGGCGGCGAGGCGGCGCGTCGACTGACGCGACCAGAGCGAGCGGGGCGACGTCACGGAACGCGACGATACAGCGCAGCGCGAGGCGGTGTCCGTCAGAGCCAGTGGTTGACGGTTTCGGTGACTCGTTCAGCAACTCGCTGGAAGAGCCCACGATCGGCCCATTCCTGTGGATCGAGCAGCACGCAGTGTTCGAGATCCTCGTCGAGGTGACGATCGAGCACCGCGACGACGTCGGGGTCGAAGACAACGATGTTCGCCTCGTCGTCGTGACGCAGCGACCGCTGATTGAAGTTGGCTGAACCCACTGAAGCGACGGTTCCGTCGACCGTCATCACCTTGGCGTGCATCATCGACACCTCGTACGTACGCAACACCACGCCGGCTTGCAGCAGACGCTGGTACGACGCCTCACCGGTGATCTGAATGAAGCGCTTGTCAGCGTGCGTGCCGGGAAGCATAATGTCGACCGAGACCCCACGTTCCACAGCGTCGACTAATGCCTGAGTGAGCTGTTCGCCCGGATTGAAATACGCCGATGCAATACGAATTCGTTGCTGTGCACACGCGATGAGCGTGATCATCAGCCGCCAGATGTCGTTGGATCCGTTTTCGGCAGCAGCCTGCACAACAGCACACGCCGTCGTGCCTGCGGGACGCGAGTCGATAACCGACTCAGACATCGGGTCGAAGCCGCTGTGGTTGTGGTCGGCCCAGTTGTCGATGAAGCCGGCCTGCAACCCCGCAATTGCCGGCCCGCGGACTCGCAGATGCGTATCGCGGTACTCGTGCTCGTTGCGTGCGTTGCCGGACCACTCGTCGGCAATCCCGACGCCGCCGATGAAACCAACGGTGCCGTCGACCACAAGGATTTTGCGATGCGTGCGGTTGTTCGCGCCGTTCAGCTGCGGAATCTTCTCGTCAGTGAACGGCCGGAACCAGCGCAACTCGCAGCTTGAGCCCTTGATCGTGTTGATCACCTGGGAATCGAGCTTGCGTTCGGCAAGCGCGTCGACCAATACCCGGACCCGGCATCCACGGTTTGCCGCACCGACCAGTGCTTGCGCGAAGCGGTCCGCGACATGGCCGCTCCAAAAGACGAAGGTGACGATGTCGACCGTCTGTTCAGCTCCATCGATGGCATCGAGCATCGCACCGAAGATCTCGTCGCCGTTGCGCAGGACATCGACCGTGTTGCCCTCCGTCGCGTGGAGACCGAGCAGCGAATGGACGCGGTCGGCCCATTCACCGGCGCTGGCCAGCGCCGGGCCGGTGGTCGACGACGCCCGACTCATCAACCGACCGCGGTACCGAGCCAACTACCGATGACCCACGTGATCGTGCACGCTCCAATCGCCCAACTCATCTGGCGGCCGGCTGTGCGGATCATCGATCGTTCGGTGAAGCGTGCGAGCACTGCGCCCACGCAGGCTGTTGCAACCAGCCCGAGAATGGCCGAAGCAATCACGGCGCCATTGCCCTCGAAGAAGAACCAGGGGAACAGCGGAATGAGCGCGCCGAAAGCGAAGGCGATGAACGAGCTGAGTGCGGCGGAGCCGGCGTTCCCGGTCCCGTCGGGATCGACGCCAAGCTCTTCGCGAGCGTGCACGTCGAGTGCCACCTCAGGATTCTCGTGGACTTGTTCAGCCATTCGGCGCGCAGTCTCCGCGTCTGCACCACGTTGGCGGTAGATCGCGGCAAGCTCGCGTTGTTCCATCTCGGGCTGCCTGGCGATTGAAAGTCGTTCGATGTCGAGTTCACGCTCGACCAACTCGGCCTGGGCCTTCATCGACACATATTCACCGGCAGCCATCGAGGCTGACCCTGCGAGCAAGCCGGCAACACCTGCGATGAGCACGCTCTCGCGTGTCGAAGCGGCAGCAGCGACGCCGAGGATGAGCGCAACGTTGGACACCAGGCCATCGCTGACGCCGAACACCGCAGCACGAATTGTGCCGCCCGTGACGTCTCGGTGGCGATGGACCATGTGGCTGTGGCCCGACCCATGGGAGTGTTCGTGTTCGTGAACGTGTTTTTCCTGACCGGACCCGGCGTCATGATCGGTGACATCAGCGGACATGACCAACACGGTACCCGCAGACCGGCGCGTCCCACATCGACGTTGCCCGCCGAGCCGTTGGTTACGGCCGGTTGCGGTTGAGGCGGTCTGAGCCGGCGTCGATCCCTGGGAGCTGAGCATGAAATTGCCCGACGTGCCCAGCAGCGAGTTCGGTCACGATTGCTTCGACTTCACTCCAGTTCGCGGCACGTAAGCCATCGATGTCGCGGTTGTATGGCTGTTCGAACGTGATCACCGTGTTGCCCGCCGAACGCAGTTGTTCGACGTTGTGCGGGGCGTCGTCGATGTACGCGCTCGCCTCAACCTGAGGCTTTTTGCCCAGAAAGCACAGGTCGCGATATGGAATGCGGTGCGTGTCGAGCCATGTGGCGGTGTCGGCAATTGCCTTTGCGTGGCCCCAGTGCACGTAGAGCCGATGCGTGATGATGCGAATCCACACTCCGGCGTCGCTGAGGCGCCAGAGCGCCTCGGCCGCGCCGGCGATCACCGGCATCGTGGCGAACATGTCATGTTCCATCACCGCAATGCGGTGGTAGTGCGCGTACTCGTCGGGCTTGAAGCCCCACTCGGCGAAATCCCACGACCGCTCGAGCGGCATCGTCTCAGGCTCCACGCCGCGCAACTCGGCCATGATCTCGCGGAAGCGCAACGTATGGTCCGCCACCACGCCATCGAGATCGACGCCGAGAATGAACTCTGGGAGTGGTGTGAGGTCGGCCATGCGTCAGACGCCCATGCGGCCTTCGTTCAGCAAGGCCTCGTGCTCGACGTCGAGCATCGCCTTTTTGCCGCTGACGATGCGGCGCCGCACCGCCCCCGACACCGTGTCGACGCAGATGGTGCCCAACACGACGATGATCAATCCCAGACCAGCGGTGCCGAAGTCCTTGAACTTCAGCGCCTCTGCAAGGTCGGATCCGATGCCGCCGGCACCGACGAGGCCGAGCACGGCCGATGCGCGAATGTTGACTTCGAAACGGTAGAGCAGGAACGACGTGATCTCTGGGGTGACCTGCGGGAGCACTCCCCACCGCAACCGCTGGAGCGGTGACGCGCCGACGGCGTCCGCTGCTTCGAGCGGGCCCTTGTTGATGCCTTCGATGATCTCGTAGAACAGCTTGCCGAGCGTGCCGATCGACCCCACGCCAATTGCCAGCACGCCAGCCATGGGTTTGAGACCGAAAATCGGAATGAATGCCAACGCCAAGATGATCTCGGGAATCGCACGCAGCAGGTTGAAGATCTGGCGGGTGATCCACGCCACTGGCTTGCCGACCAGATTCTCGGCTGCGAGGAACGACATAGGAACGGCGAAGAGCGCTGCGATGATCGTGCCGAGCCAGGCAATGGCGATCGACTCCCACATTGCGGCGACGAGCTCGGGGATGTCGCTCGCCTCCATATTGCTGAACATGACGCGGCACAGCGTCCACATGTCCCCAGGGGCTTCGAGCAGGCGCGACCACTTCGCATCGATACCCGTCGCCGACCACCACACGAGCGCGATGACGATCGCCGTGGAGACCCAGCGGAACGTCGCACGGGGCTTGTCCGGCAGCTCAACACCCTCTGGCGGTGTCGGCATCAAGCTGACGCGCAACTTCGACTCCGTCATCAGACGAGCCTCCGGCGCAGCGTGACCGAGATGCGTTCGACGACAAACACGACGAGGAAGAACATAACGACGAGGCCCCACAACTTCTCCCAGTCACCACGACCACGGAAGAACTCGATGCGCGCGCCGATGCCGCCCGCACCGACGAGGCCGAGCACGGCCGAGGCGCGCAAGTTGAGCTCGAAGTTGTAGAGCACGAAGGACGTGTATGACGGCAGGATCTGCGGCACGACCGCAGTGCGCAGCATCTGGTTCAGATTCGCGCCGGCCGCGTTGGCTGCCTCGATCGGCCCCATGTCGATGCCATCGAGGGTGTCAGAGGTGAGCTTGGTGGTCACGGCCAGCGAGAAGAAGAAGAGCGCCAGCAAGCCGCTGAGTGCGCCGATGCCGACGGCGGTGACGAACAGCAACGCCCAGAGCAGGTCGGGGATCGACCGGATGACGTTGTTGAAGCTGCGCACGATGAGTCGGAGCCAACGGTTGGGGTTGCCGAACGTTGTCGACCACAGCGCAAGTGGGAGTGCCGCTGTTGCGCCTGTTGCCGTGCCGAGCACGGCGAGCTGCAGCGTTTCGACGAACGCGGACCGCGAACGGCGCGACCAGATCTGGCCCCAATCGGGATTGAGGAGGCCTTCGACCACCGAGTTCTTCCGAGTGAAGTTGGTGACGATTTCGTTGAGGGAGAACCCGACGCTCCTGGCACAGACGATCGTGAGCACGATGGCACCGATGGCCGTGCCGACGGCGAACACCGATGGACCGGGCTTCGCCGGGAGTTCAGGCACCGCAGTCGGGCCCGTTTCGTTCACGATGGTCATCCGGGCTGATTCAGAGAGCGGCTTGCTTCGCCATCGTGTCGTCAGCGGTGAGACTGCGTCCGTAGATGCTCTCGAACACTGTCTCGTCGCACTCGCTCCCCGGTCCGTCAAAAACAAGTGCCCCGTCGCGCAGCCCGATGATTCGGTCGGCGTACGCCGTTGCGAGGTCAAGGAAGTGCAGGTTGACGATGGTGGTGATGCCGAGATCTCGGCTGATCTGTTGCAAATAGCGCATGACGACGTGGCTCGTGGGCGGGTCGAGCGAGGCGACCGGCTCGTCGGCGAGGAGGATCGAGGGTTCCTGAGCGAGGGCGCGCGCGATGCCGACGCGTTGACGTTGCCCGCCGGACAAGTCAGAGGCGCGCGTGTAGGTCTTTTCGATGATCTCGACACGTGCGAGTGCCCGGGCCGCGATGTCGATGTCGGCCTGCGGATACTTGCCGATCAATGTCCGCCAGGTCGACACCTTGTGGAGCCGACCCATCAGGACGTTCTTCAACACGGTGGTGCGGTCGACCAGGTTGAAACCTTGGAAGATCATGCCGATATCGGAGCGCAGCTCGCGCATTCCGGAACTGCTGAGGTCGTGGACCTCATGCCCGTTGACCTCCAGTTCGCCGCTTGTCAGCGGCACGAGGCCATTGATCGCGCGGATAAGCGTGGACTTGCCGGCCCCGGAGAGGCCAACGATGACGACGAACTCGCCGTCATCGATCTGGAGATCAAGGTCCTTCATTGCCGACACCCCGTTGGGGTAGGTGACGTTGGCGTTGCTGAAACGAATCATGGGTGGCAGGACCTGGATCGAGTGGAACGGACGGGAGGATCATGCCGGTGTGACATCTGGTGCCAGGCACCAGATGTCACACCGGCGAGCAGATCACTCGAGAACGTCGCCGAGCTTGACTTCGAGGTCACGGATGACGTCGAAATCTGCTGAGGTCACCGGCACGAGGCCGTCGATCTCGTAGAGCTCGTCGAGGACAGTCGCGCCGTCTTCGGTTGCGGCGATGTCGACGAACGCAGCGGTAATGGCTGCGACGAGGGACTCGGGGAGGTCACCGGCAACGGCGAAGCCGTCGTTCGGGATCGGGCCGGACCAACCGAACACGACGACCTTCTCGCCGACGTCAGGGCTCGTCTCTTCGATCTGGCCACGGGCGTCGTTGAACGAGACGCCGACTTCGGCATCACCGTCGTACACGGCCTGGACCGAACTGTCATGACCGCCGGCAAAGAGGCCGTTGATGCCGTCGATCGGATCGACGCCAGCTTCGTCCAGCTGGAGGGCCGGGATGGCGTAGCCAGAGGTTGAACCCTGGTCGACGAATGACACGGTCTTGCCTTCCAGCAGCGCCAGCTTGTCGGCGCCGATCGGGCCATCGGCTGCACTCTCGGCGTCGAGGACGCCATTGCAGAACAAGAAGCCGTCTTCGTCGGCCACCGGAGTGTCATCACAGTAGGTGTCGGGGTCGTTGGTGAACCACTGCGTCACGTACAGCAGCGAACCGAAACGCTCGGCCTGCAGGATCAGCTCGGCGCCGGCCTGCTCTTCGGCCTGCACCATCTGGCGCGGTCCGAGACCACCGGCAACCTGTGCCTGCCCAGACTCGAGGGCGACGATGACGCCGGAGTAATCCGTCGGCACGAGTGCTTCGACTTCGAGGCCGAGGCGCTCACCGAGCATGTCGGCGAGTGGCTGTGCGGTCTCGATGAGCCCGCCGGTCTCTTGGCTCGGCGTGAGCGTGAAGACGAGCTTGTCGGGCCAGCCTTCACGGTCGACGTCATCAGCAGGTGCTGCGGTATCGGCTGGCGCTGCGGTGTCAGCGGGTGCGTCGGTCTCCACCGGTGCTGCGGCGTCGGCCGGTGCGTCGGTCTGAGCGGGTGCTTCGGTCGATGGTGCGTCAGCAGCATCATCATCGCTGCCGCATGCAGCGAGTACCAGTGCGGCGCTTGCGGCGAGTGCGACGAAGGAACGCTTCGTCAGTGACCGGGTCATGTTCACATCTTTCTCTTGCAGTTGAGGGGCGGGACACCGTGGTGAGACGGAGCGAGGCGGATGTTGTCTCCCCCTGATCGCGACGGCCCGCCCAGGCACCGTCGTTGCAGGACAACTGCGAGGCTAGGTCAATCGGCGACACCAGTCGCGCGGCGAGGTGTCTGCTCGGTGACGATCGCATGAAACTCCGACCAATCGCGGACATCGACGGCGCCGGCAACCGGTTGGTTCCACGGGCGAACGAACCTGCAGACCAGTGCATCCGGGTGGTGTTCCACCAACTCGGGGAGGACACCAGGTGCATCGTCGAGGTACACGTCGCAGTCGACGAGATACTTCGTGAACGTGAGGTGCACCTCACGTGTGGGGATCTCGTTGTCAGCCAACCAGTGCATCGTTTCGTGGACAGCCCAGTCGGGTTTTGTCGAGACGATCACGACCCGGTGTCCCTCGGCGTCGAGCGCGCGGAGTGTGTCAAGTGCCCCAGGGAGCAGGTCCAAATGGCGAAAGATCGACGGTCGTTCGTCGTTGCCGCGAGCCCAGGCCCAGAAATCCTCCATGTCATCGAACCCGCCCAGCGTGTGTAGACCGTCCCACGACGTGACCAGGTCAGGGGTGAGGCGTCCGCCGAACTCGTTGTTGTGCAACTGCGTCCACCCGCCGTTGAAGTCGGCCACCACGCCGTCCAGATCGATGCCGAGTCGGAGTCTTGTTCGTGCCACGACCGCATGATGGCAGCTCTTCGCGAGAGTCCTGCAACGACGGTCGGTTTTGACTTTCGCCAGATCGGGCGGCGAGGCTGCTTGCTCATCGATCAACGTCATGCTGAAGGGGATCGCACATGAAGCAGCTCACCGGACTCGACGTCAGTTTCTTGCTGATGGAGACGCCGAACACTTACGGGCACGTCAACGGGCTGAGCATCTACGAGCGCCCGTCGGCGGATTTCGACCCGTTCACCGAGGTGCGAAACCGGTTGAGCATCATGGTCGGCCACCTCGAGCCGCTCCGCCGCAAGGTGGTCGAGGTGCCGTTTGAACTCGACCGTCCCTATTGGATCGAGGACGCGGACTTCGACATTGATTTCCACGTACGTCACATCGGCCTCGCCCCACCCGGCGCAGCCGACCAGCTCGCCGAGCAGGTCGCTCGTATCGTCGGCCGCAAAATGGATCGTTCGCGCCCACTGTGGGAGGCGTACGTCATCGAGGGCCTGGCCGATGGCCGCTGGGCGCTGCTGCAAAAGACGCACCACGCCACGATCGACGGCGCCTCCGGCGTGATCATGCTCAAAATGTTCACCGATGATTCGCCCGACGCGATCTACCCGCTCGAGCATCGCGAGTGGGTCGGTGAAGAGCCGCCGAGTCGCAGCGACATGCTGCAGACCGCCGCCAAGAACCTCGCAATCAACCCGATTCGACAGGTGCGACTGTCGTTGAATGTGGTGCGCGATTTCGCCGATGCTGCCGGCATCACCAGTGTCAGTGGGATCGCGACCCAAGCGCGTTCAACGCTCGGAGCGATCGCGCGCCGCTCGGACCCCACCAGCGACCGGTCCAACGAGCGGGTGTCGTTGCCACTGACGTCGGCACCGCCCACACCGTGGAACGCGTCAGTGACCCCGGACCGTCGTTTCGCGATGCGGTCGACATCACTCGAGAACCTCAAGCGACTCAAGGACGCAACCGGCGGCACGCTCAACGATGTCGTGATGGCCATTTGTACCGGTGCACTGCGCTCCTACCTCATCGAAAACGATGCACTGCCTGATGTGCCGCTCCGAGCAATGGTGCCCGTGTCGATTCGAACCGGCGACGAAGAAGACCCGTGGACCAACCGCGTCTCAGCCATCGTCGCTGACCTCCCGACGAACTGCGCGGGCCCGATCGAGCGAGTAGCGCTGTGCCGCGAAGCGATGAATGTCGGTAAGCACCAATTCGACCTGATGCCGGCCGAAGCGCTTGGCCAAGCCACCGACTACACCTCCCCGGTCGTCGCCGCGTCAGCAATCCGTCTCGTTTCGCGACTCAAGCTGGCCGACCGCGTGAACAGCCCCATCAACGTGGTGATCTCGAACGTCCCAGGGCCCCGGCAGCCGCTGTACTTCGCCGGAGCGAAGCTCGACGCCTACATCCCCGTGTCGACGATCACCGATGGGGTCGGCCTCAACATCACCGTGCATTCATACGCCGACCGGATGGACTTCGGACTCATCTCCGATCGAGAGCTGATACCTGATCTGTGGCATCTCGTCGATCTCCACATCGCCGAAGTGGAACGTCTCTTCGAGGCAACCGGCGCCGAGTGGGCCGTCCCGCAGCCCCCGCCACCAATGCGTCACGGTGGCGACGGCGTCGACCCGGTCGAGCCGAGCAGCGAAGAGATCAAAGAACGCGTCGCTGTCAAGCGGGCGGTCACCAAGCGGCGGTCAGTTTCGCCGAAGAAAGCTCCTGCCAAGAAAGCTGCGGCGAAGAAGAAGGCCGCGAAAAAGAAGTAACCACCGCAGTCATCACCCGAGACGGCGGTGAGCCGGCCGGTTCAGGTGTGGTTGAAGCCGGGTTCGGACTGCGCGTGCGGAGGCGGGTACTGCTGGAGGTGGTCGACGGCTTTGCCGATCGAGTCGAGCAGCATGTCAGCGAGGTCCATCCCGAACCCCTCGCGCACCACAATGCGCAGCACGGCGACGTCCTCGGCGTCAGCCGGCATCGTGTACGCGGGAACCTGCCAGCCGTTGGCCCGCAGCCGGTCAGAGACATCAAACACGGTGAATCCGGCCGACGCGTTCATCTTGAATGCAAGAACCGGGATCGCCGAACCGTCGCTGACGACGTCGAAGGGGCCGAGCTTTGCAATGGCCGAGGAGAGATGGAGCGCGGTGGCCCGGAGCGACTCCATGATTCGCCGATACCCGTCCCGTCCAAGCCGGACAAAGTTGTAGTACTGGCCAATGATCTGATTGCCGGGCCGTGAGAAGTTCAGCGTGAACGTCGGCATGTCACCACCGAGGTAGTTCACATGGAACACCAGCTCCTCAGGCAAGTCGTCGGCAGATCGCCAGACCACGAACCCGATGCCGGGGTAGGTGAGGCCGTACTTGTGGCCCGAGACATTGATCGACTTCACCTGAGGGAGACGAAAATCCCAGATGAGGTCGGGATCCAGAAATGGGGCGACGAACCCTCCGCTCGCTGCATCGACGTGGATCGGGATATCCGTTCCGTGCTCGGTGTTGTACGCAACCACGCGGTCGTGGATCTCGGCGACCGGTTCGTACTCGCCGGTGTAGGTCGTGCCGAGAATCGGGATCACACCGATCGTGTTCTCGTCGACGCGCTGCATGACGTCGTCAGGCGTCACCGTGAACCGGTCGGCAGTGACGGGAACGTAACGGGGCTCGACGTCCCAGTACCGGCAGAACTTCTCCCACACGACCTGAACGTTCGATCCCATCACCATGTTTGGCCGACTGAGAGAGAGACCCGCCGCCTCCCGGCGTTGACGCCACTTCCATTTCATGGCCAGTCCGCCGAGCATCACCGCTTCGCTCGACCCGATTGTGGAGACTCCGATGGCATCGCCTTTATTCGGCGCGTGGAACAGGTCCGCAACAATGTTCACGCAACGCCGCTCGATCTCCGCCGTCTGCGGATACTCGTCTTTGTCGATCATGTTCTTGTCGAACGTCTCGGCCATCAACTGCTCGGCCTCGGGCTCCATCCACGTCGTCACGAACGTCGCCATGTTCAGACGCGAACTTCCGTCGAGCAGGAGTTCGTCGTGGATCATCCGGTACACGGATCCCGCCAGCGATTCGTTCTCTGGCATCCGATTCTTGGGAATCGGTGCGTGCGCGAATCGGCCGGCGTATGCGGGATCGAGCATTTCGTCGTTCGAGATGTGTCGGTGGACCAACGGTGGCTCCTTCGGATGGGCGAACGGAATCGTTCGGCGCAGGATGCAACCGTAGATGCTCGCTCAGGACTGTGCCCCGTCGATGCCCGCGACCGTCCGCGCGATGAGTTCGGTAGGACGTCCGACTCTGTCGGCGCTTTTCGGGGAACAGCCAGAATGGGGCCATGGACGCCCATCGCCCCCACGAGACCGAGGAACGGAACCTGCGGGCGACCGACCGCCTGGTGTCGACGATTCGCGACTCGATCATCGGTGGCGATGAGATCATCGACGGCCCGTTCGGACCCCGCCCAGTGGTGTACGCCGACTACACCGCGTCAGGTCGCTCGCTGCGCTTCATCGAGGACTACCTCCGAGACATCGTGCTCCCGCTGTATGCGAACACGCACACGGAGGCTTCCGGGACGGGACTCCAGACGACGCGCTTCCGTGAAGAGGCACGCTCGATCATCGCATCGTGTGTCGGCGCAACCGACGAACACGCCGTGCTCTTCTGTGGAAGCGGAGCGACCGGTGCCATCGACAAGTTGATCGGCGTTCTCGGGTTGCGGATCCCATCAGTACTCGACGACCGCTGGAACCTGTCCGCTCAGATCCCTGAGGACGATCGCCCGGTCGTATTCATTGGGCCGTATGAACACCATTCAAACGAGCTGCCATGGCGGGAATCCATTGCCGACGTGATCATCATCGACGAGGACGCCGACGGCCACATCAGCCTCGACCACCTCGAGCAAGAGCCGACCCGTCATGCCCGACGGCCGGTGAAGATCGGATCGTTTTCAGCAGCGTCGAACGTCACCGGCATCGTCACGGATGCCGACGCTGTGTCGTCGATGCTGCACCGCCACGGAGCCCTTGCGTTCTGGGACTTCGCGGCAGCAGCACCATATGTCGGGATCGAGATGGGCAGTGCCGCCGCCATTGAGCACGACGCCAATGGGTCACTCGCGTACAAGGACGCCGTGTTCATTTCTCCCCACAAAATGATCGGCGGACCTGGAACACCAGGGGTGTTGGTGGCCCGTCGAACGCTCTTTGCGAATCGGGTGCCGGACGTCCCCGGCGGCGGCTCGGTCACCTATGTGAACACCAATGAACACGACTACCACCCGGGGGTTGAACACCGCGAAGAGGCAGGCACGCCCGCCATCGTCGAATCGATTCGTGCCGGGCTGGTGTTCCAGCTGAAGCAAGCCGTGGGGGTTGGCGCAATCGGACGGCGCGAACATGACTTTGTCAGCCGGGCGATCGATTCGTGGGACGCTGACTCGAACGTCCTGGTGCTCGGCAACCACCAGGCGGAACGACTGTCGATTGTGTCCTTCGTCGTCCGCTCCGGAAGCGACGGCAAGTACCTCCATCACAACTTCGTGGTCGCACTGCTCAACGACCTGTTTGGCATCCAGTCGCGCGGCGGCTGCTCGTGCGCGGGGCCATACGGTCACCGGCTGCTCGGCATCGACATCGATCGCTCGCACGCATTTCAACGCGAGATCAATCGTGGCTGCGAGGGGATCAAACCCGGCTGGGTGCGTGTGAACTTCAACTACTTCATCGACGAAGAGACGTTCCGGTACATCGTCGACGCCGTCCACATCGTCGCCGAACACGGCGCGGCCTTGATGCCGGAGTATCGCTTCGAGCCAGACACCGGTCTCTGGCATCACCGCGCTGCGCGGACGGACCCGGCGATGTCACTGTTTGGCGTCTCGTATGCAGACGGCCAGATGCGTTACGAGAACCGACGGACGCGTGGGCCCAGCAACCTCTCCGCTCATCTGCGCACGGCACGTGCCCACTGCGTCGCCGCAGCGAACGATCCGGTGGGGGACTGGACCGCACCGCAAACCACCGATGACTTCGAGCAGCTGCGCTGGTTTCCGTATCCCAACTCCGTCTCGCGGTCAGGGCGTGCCCACCGCGTCGCGGGCTGACCGTTATGACATCTTCCACTCGGGTCGCGGGGTCCAGACCTGACGCGACGGGTCGGTGCGCATCTCGACCACGCGCAGATCGCCCGTGAACTCATAGACCCCCTGATAGCGGTCAAAGGCAACCGGGGTGCCCCAGCTCTTGCCGACAGCGAAGCCTTCCTGCACCATCGAGTACCCCATTGGGGTGATCCGCATCCGCTCGTTCACGCCGACCTCGACACCGTCCACCGTCATCGTCGCACGGCCCCATCCCTGTTCAATCGGCTCGTAGACGACGGCGAGTTCGATCTCGCGCCCGGTCGGAAGTGGTTCAGCGCTGACCACCTCGGTCATCTCGATCTTGAGCACGTTGTGGATGTAGTGCGCTCGGCCATCCTGCACGAACAACACCCAGCCCGCGAGTTCGCCACCCTGGGACACGAGCACTCCTTCATCGCCCGACTGCGCGGTGAGGCGCGCAGTGATCGTGTGCGGCGTGTTGAGGATGACGGGGAGTGACGGATTCGGGATTGGAGTGGTCCCGCGGTAGTAGCGGTACACCTCGCGATCTTCGCTCGCCGCCGGACGAGTGGGATCGATGAACCGTTCGCGGCCGCGATCGTCAAGTGGCAGCACGTTGTGCTCGCGGGCCTCTTCCCACCACAACTCGATCAACTCAGCGAGCTTCTCGGGATGTTTGGCGGCGAGGTCATGAGCCTGGCTGTAGTCCGCGTCCTGGTGATACAGCTCCCACGGGTCGTCGGCCCAGTCCGTTCCGGGCTTGTGCCAGGTCACCGCCGTCCAACCTTCGTGCCAGATCGCGCGGCTCCCCAGCATCTCGTAGTACTGGGTGGCCTTCACGTTCGGCGCGTCGCCGTTCGTGATGGTGGCCGCGAAGCTGTCCCCTTCGAGCGGCTGCTGGTCGACACCGTTGACTCGCCCCGGCACAGGAAGCCCGGCCAGATCGAGCAGTGTCGGAAAGAGGTCGGTGATGTGGTGGTACTGGCTACGAATCGACCCACGATCCTCCGGGGCAATCTGCGCGGGCCAGTGAATGATCATCGGGTCGGTGTTGCCGCCACGATGGGTGTCGCGCTTCCACCGTTGGAAGGGGGCGTTGCCTGCTTGGCTCCACCCAATCGGGTAGTGCGGGTCGGTGTGGCGGCTGCCCATGTGGTCGATGTCGTCGACCATTTCGTCGACCTCCATGAACATGAGGTTCCGGAACCGCTCGGTGTTCGTCGTGCCGTGCTGGCCGCCCTCCGATGACGCGCCGTTATCGCTGAGAAAGATCACCGCAGTGTCGTCGAACACACCGAGCTCGCGCAGCGCATCCATCAGCCGACCGATCTGTGCGTCGGTGTGATCGACGAAACCGCAGAACGTCTCCTGGAGGCGCGCATAGAGCCGTTGCGCCTCGGGGTCGAGGGATTCCCACGCCGAGACAGCACGATTGCGCGGTGGGAGATCGGTGCCCTCCGGAATAATGCCCATCTCAAGCTGCCGTTCGTAGGTGGCCTGGCGGTGGACGTCCCAGCCGTCATCGAATCGTCCGGCGTAGTGGTCGATGTATTCGGGCGGCGCGTGGAACGGACAGTGGGGTGCGCCGAAAGGGAGATACAGGAAGAACGGACGCCCGGACGCGACCTGCTGTTGGTCGCGCAGCATCTTGATGGACGCGTTGACGATGTCTTCGCTGACGTGGTAATCGTTCGTTGACCCGTCCGGGTTTCGACGGCCATGTGTCGGCGTCTCGATCCGATGGTTGTCGACGGTCATCATCGGATGCCATTGGTCGACTTCGCCAGGAAGGAATCCATAGAACCGCTCGAAACCGAGCCCGAGCGGCCAACGATCGAACGGGCCGGCAGCGGTCTGCTCGCTCGTCGGTGTCAGGTGCCATTTGCCGGCGCAGTAGGTGGCGTAGCCCGTCTGGCGCAGCACCTCGGCGATCGACGCCGCCGATTTCGGCAGGAACGAGTTGGCGCCGGGGAAGCCGCTGGCCATCTCGGCAATCGTCGCGAAACCAACCGAGTGGTGGTTGCGGCCCGTGAGCAGTGCCGCGCGGCTCGGTGAGCACAACGCAGTCGTGTGGAAGTTGTTGTACCGCAGACCGTTGGCGGCGAGCTCAGAGAGGTGCGGGGCCTCGATTGGTCCGCCAAAACTCGACAGCTGACCGAAGCCAAGGTCATCGACCATGATCAACACGATGTTCGGTGCACCTGCCGGTGGCCGGACCGGTGGCGGCCAATCCGGTGTCGATTCCGCGTAGGTGTTGGCGACCACGCCACCAAACGGAACCGGATCGGGTGGAAGGTGATCCATCGGAAGGCCTGGTGTATGACTCATCGTCCTAGCGTGACAGCTACTACGGTCACACGCCATGGTCCAACGGACCGCAATCTGGGGGGACAGATGAGCGAAAAGACTGCAATCGCGGCGCCACCATCATGGATGTCCGTACTGGAAGTCCGAGCGTTCAACGAACGCGCCCTGATGACGGCGGCACTACCGCTGCTGCGCCGGCTGCCCAAGGGCGACGGTCATCACGTGATCGTCTTTCCGGGATTTACCGCCGGCGACGGGTCGACGCGACCTCTGCGCCATCTCTTGCGTGACCTCGGATATCACGCCCACGGATGGCGCCTCGGCCAGAACCTGGGCCCGACCCACGAGATCCTCGGTGGCCTTGGCGACCTCCTCGAGCGAGTACACCGCCAAGCGGGCGCTCCGATCACACTCATTGGCTGGAGCCTCGGTGGTATCTATGCGCGCGAGTTGGCCCGCGCCGCGCCGCATGCCGTTCGCCAAGTGATCACCTTGGGCTCGCCGATCCAAATGGTTGAGAACGACTCGTCGGGTGCTGAGCAGATTTGGAAACGGCTTCGTCCGCTGCACTCGCCGACCTTCACGCGCGATGTTCGAGCAGCGTTCCGCCCCCACCTTGAAGTCCCCGCCACGTCGGTCTACTCGCGGACCGACGGCGTCGTGAACTGGCAATCGTCGTTGGTTCGCAAGACCGCGACCACCGAGAACATCCGGGTCGTCGGGAGCCACATCGGGCTCGGGTTCAACACCTCGGTGATCTACGCGGTCGCTGACCGACTTGCCCAGCCCGCAGGGTCGTGGCGGTCCTTCAGGGCTCCGCTGCTGCTGCGTGGCGCCTACCCGCCGGCAGACAATCTTGACCCGACGCGGCTACCGGGAAGCGCTGCCTGATGGCGCGCATCGAGCCGCTTCCGCGCGACGAGTTGGCCGCACATGAGGCCGGTTTCGCGATGGTCGAGCAGATGATGGGGTTCGTCCCCAATTCAATGTTCACGATGGCCCGCGTGCCCGGCCTGCTCCCAGCGTTCCAAGGGCTCGGCGCGGCAGTGCTCGGCAATGGCCTCATCTCCCGCGAACTCGGTCAGATGGTCGCCCACGTTGCGAGCACAGCTGCCGGTTGTCAGTACTGCCAGGCGCATACGGGTCACACCGCAGAACGCAATGGCGTCGACGGCGAGAAGCTTGCGGTGATCTGGGAGTACGAAACCAGCAGCCTGTTCACTGAGGCCGAGCGGGCTGCCCTGCGGATTGCCCAGGGCAGCGGCAGTGTGCCGAACGGGGCAACCGACGAGATGTTTGCCGCTGCTCGCGAGCACTACACCGACGATCAGCTCGCCGCGATCGTGGCAGTTGCTTCGTTTTTCGGGTACCTCAACCGGTGGAACGACACCATCGCGACCACGCTTGAGGAAAGCCCGACAAACTTCGGCAACTCCGTGCTCGCCGATCGTGGCTGGACACCTGGCAACCACGCCTGACGATCTGATCCTTCGATCCGCGAGGCTTGACTGGTGACCGTTACCGTCTTCACCGCTCGCACCATCGTCACGATGGACTCGACGCAACCGAGCGCCGAGGCAGTGGCCGTCGAAGATGGCCGCATCGTCGCGGTGGGGAGTCGTGTCGACGTTGAGGCCGCAGTCGGCGATCACCCCCATGTCATCGACGACACATTCGCCGATCGAGTGGTACTGCCGGGGCTGATCGACCAGCACCTCCATCCGATCCTCGGGGCGACGACGTTGGCCACGGAGGTGATCGCGACCGAAGACTGGGTGCTGCCCGATCGCACCTACCCGGCGGCGAACACCCACGAGGAGTACGTGGACGCGTTACGCAGCGCCGACCAGCGCACCCGAGCCGACGGCGCAGGCGACGACGACTGGCTGTTCTCGTGGGGCTATCACCAGCTCTGGCACGGCGACCTCAGTCGGCAGGTCCTCGACTCGGTGAGCGTCACTCGTCCCATCGGTGTGTGGCAACGCTCGTGCCACGAGTTCTACCTCAACACCGCTGGCCTCCAGTCGCTCGGCATTCTGGACGACGGCTGGGGCGACGGTATCGACCCCGAGGTCCTCGCGACCGCGGACGTCGAGTCAGGCCACTTCTGGGAGCGCGGCTTCTTCAACCTGTTGTTCCGCCAACTCACCCCGATGCTGTTCAGCCCCGAACGGCTGATCCACGGCCTGCATCAGATGGTCCGCTACCTCCACCAGAACGGGGTGACGGCATTCAACGAGCCCGGCGCAATTCTTGTGCCCGGAGCGTGGGAGCTGTACCAAGAGATTCTCGGAGCTGACGACACTCCGTTCTTCAGCTACTTCCTCACCGACGGTCGTGGCCCCGCCGAGCAGCAGATGGCTCACGACACCACGCTCGCTCGAGCTGAGCGCGAGTACGCCATGGCCCCCGACGGCCCGGACCACACTGACCGGCTCGCATTCTTCCCGAAGCAGGTCAAGCTGTTTGCTGACGGTGCGATCATCAGCCAGCTGATGCAGATGCGTGATCCCTACCTCGATCGCGACGGCAATGCGAATCCCGATCACCACGGCGAGTGGATCATGCCGCCAGACATGTTCGAGGAACGCTCGAAGCTGTACTGGGACGCCGGATTCCAGATCCACGTCCACGTCAATGGCGACCTTGGCCTCGACATGGTGCTCGACATGGTCGAACGGCGGCTGGCCGAAACGCCGCGCGACGACCACCGGACGGTCATCGTGCACTTCGCCAACTCAACTGAAGAACAGGTCGATCGCATCGCTGCGCTCGGGTGCATCGTCAGTTCGAACCCGTACTACCCCGTCGGATTCGCTGACAAGTTCGGCGAGGTCGGCCTCGGCCCTCAGCGTGCCGACCTGATGACGCGCAATCGGTCGGTGTTGGAGCGCGGTGTGCCGCTGTCCTTTCACTCCGACCTGCCGATGGGTCGCAGCGATCCGATCGGCATGATGTCGTGTGCGGTCAACCGCGTCACGCAGTCCGGTCGCGTCGCTGCACCCGAGCAACGGCTGTCCATTGAGCAGGCGTTGCGAGCCGTCACGATCGATGCCGCGCACTCGTGGCGCAAGGAGGATGACCTGGGCTCGATCAAAGTCGGCAAGATCGCCAACTTCACCGTCGTCGACGAAAACCCGCTTGATGCTGCACCGATCCGACTCGACGAGATCGAGGTGATCGGCACCGTGTTCCGTGGCGAGTGGTTCGCCGTCCCCGACGACGTCCGCGAGCGAGCTGCTGCGGCTGCATCGCGTGGTCCCGGTGCGCTGCAGCTCATCGCCGGCTCCGGCGCGCACGACGATCACGGTGGTGCCGGTTGCATCTGCGACGTCGCCCGCGCCGTGCTGCGCTCCATCGCCTAACCCGGTCGCGATGACGTTGACCCGCGCTGGCGGGGGTCAACGTCATCGCGACCCGGGCGGGTGCGGGCTCAGTGGAAGCTGGGTGAGAGTCGACCGATACGTTCGGGCGATGGACTTTGACATTCCGGCTTCGACGCAGCAGTTCCTCGGAGAGCTTGACCAGTTCATCATCGATGTGATCAAGCCGATGGAGGGCGAAGACGACAACATCCGGTTCTTCGATCATCGACGCGAGGACAGTCGTACCGACTGGGATCGCGACGGTCTCCCCAACGCCGAGTGGGAAGGCCTCCTGCGACGGATGCGAGTCGCGGCAGACCAGGCTGGCTACTACCGACACCAGCTGCCCGAACGATTCGGCGGCAAGGATGCTGGCAGTCTCGAAATGGCGATCGTTCGTGAGCACCTCGCGCGCAAGGGCCTTGGGCTGCACAATGACCTCCAGAACGAGAGCTCGATCGTCGGCAACCTCGTCACCGTCTTGATGATGGAGAAGTACGGATCACCTGCGCAGCAGGCGGAGTGGATCCCCAAGATGCTCGGGGGCACGGCCCGCATCGGATTCGGGTTGACCGAACCACTGCATGGTTCGGACGCTACGTGGATGGAGACCACGGCGACCCGCGACGGCGACGAGTGGGTGATTAGCGGTGAGAAGTATTGGAACACCGGGCTGCACCACGCAACGCACGACTACATCTTCGCCCGGACCTCCGGCAACCCCGGCGACGGTCGCGGCATCACCTGCTTCATCGTGCCGACCGATTCACCCGGTTTCAAGATTGAAGAGTTCATGTGGACGTTCAACATGCCGACCGACCATGCGCACGTGAAGCTCAACGAAGTGCGGGTCCACAACGACACGATCCTCGGCGACGAGGGCCTCGGGCTGATGACTGCTCAACTGTTCGTGCACGAAAACCGGATTCGCCAAGCGGCCTCGTCGCTCGGCGCTGGACTGCACTGCATCGACACAGCGGTCGCCTACGCCAACCAACGCACCGTGTTCGGCAAAACGCTGTCGACCAACCAGGCCATCCAGTTTCCGCTCGCTGAACTCGCGACCGAAGCCGAAATGCTCCGCGCGCTGATCTGGAAGACGGCGTGGCAACTCGACAGCGGCGTCGACCATATGGAGATCACCGACAAGGTAGCCATGTGTAATTACCGCGCCAACCGATTCGCCTGCGATGCGGCAGACCAAGCCATGCAGACCTGTGGCGGCATGGGGTACAACCGGGCCATGCCCTTCGAACACATCTACCGGCACCACCGTCGCTACCGGATCACCGAAGGGTCCGACGAGATCCAGATCCGCAAAGTCGCTGGCAAGTTGTTCGGCATCACCGGCCGCGCCAAGGGATAGTCCGGGCTCTCCACTCGTTCTGATTACCTGGCGAGGCCGCAACGGCCCGACGCGTTGGTTGAGGGGCAGCCCTTAGGGCAGCGCGAGGATGGTGACGGCGCCGGTGTCGCCGTCGACTCGGATGGTCGCACCATCGGGGATGCGTTTGGTGGCGTCGGTTGCCGACACCACGCACGGGATGCCCAGTTCGCGGCTCACGATGATGGCGTGACTCAACGGTGCGCCCACGTCGACGACCACTCCGCCGGCTGGCACGAACAGAGGAGTCCACGACGGATCCGTGATCGGGGCAACGAGGATGTCGCCCGGATCAAGTGCGGTTGGATCGTGTGAGTCGGTGACGACGCGGGCGATGCCCTCGTACTGACCGGGACAGCCGGGGACGCCCTGGATGATTTCGCCCCCGACGACCGGAACAATTTCAACAGCGTCGCGACGTGGGTACGTGGCCATGTCGGGACGGCCGCCGTGGAACAGGAAGGGTTCCTGGAGCGCTGCAACCTCGTCCAGCAACGCCTCGCGATCGGCGAGTTGGTCGGTGTAGGTGCCCGGGTTCGCCACCTCGTTCTTGAGCTCGGGCCGGGTCAACAAGCCGAAGTCGTCGTGCTTGTGGAACGTTCCCGCCTGCACGCGACGATGGCCGATCTCATGCAAGGCGACACGCAGTTCGTGAACGAGCTTGATGTTGTTCGTTTTGGTCCGCTCTCGACCGGGCATGAACACGGTTGCGGAGTTGAGCGCTGCAACGAACTGTCCGTGGGTTTCCGGATCGCCCTCGACCATCGCGGCGATCTCGGCGCCGAGTGACTCGCGTTCGGCGCGCCGGTCGTCGTTGTGGAGTTGCGGCGCAGCAGATGCGTCCGACAAGCGCATCCGATCGATGGCCGCGAGTGCAAGATCCGGCTCGGTCTCCCAGGTGGGAGAGCGCGCCTCCCATTCGTTCGGACCGCGGCAGCCGTACGAGAACAAGAACGAATCGAACGCAGCGACGAACCCGAGCGCAGCCTCGCTGTCGCTCGCCCGCAGACGGGCGTTGAGGCCGGTGTAACCAGCGTCGAACATCGCCATCAGTTCGTTCGACTCCACGACGAGGCGGCCGAGACTCCACATCTGCATCGACGGTGCGGCAGATTCGACGTCACCGAGCCCCGCGAGCAGCTTCAACGTGGCCTCGGGCTTGCCGACTGCAGTGCAGACAGCCGTGATGATGCCAATCGGCAACGTTGCAAGGAATGAGATGAAGATGTGCTCGGTGAAGAGCTTCTCGAAGTGCTCGTCGGCGAGAGAGAGTGTGTAGTCGAGCAACTCCTGATCGCTCATCGATGCGAGGTCGGGCCGGTTTGCCCGCAGTTCGTTCATCTCGCGCTCGTGGCCGAGTACGTCCGGCAGGCTTGGCGTGGTCAGGACCCAGCCGAACGTCTCGCCGATCCTTTCGGTGAGGTCAGGGCGGTCGAAGCCCTCCTTGACAACGAACTCGGGAACACCGGGGGCATCACCGAAGAACGAAGCGTCGATGTCCTCCGCCGTCATCCCCGGTGCGCGGTGCCCGAGCATCCGCAGGGCGGTCGCATTGAGGTAGCCGTACCCGCCGGTCACGCCAAGGAAAACGCATTGGTCGTCGGGGAGTTCGTCGGGGGTCATCACGCCGATGCGGTAGTAGGCGTTTCGGAAACCCATCTCGGAACCTCCCAGACCGTTCTCGTTCTGGAAGTACGAGAACGAGAAGGGCGCAACCGGGTCGGGAAAGACTTCGCCGATGTTCGCTCTCGTGTAAAAATCGAATTCTTCGCTGAGATCGGTCTCAACCAGCCACTTATCGACCATGTTCGCCCCTTGTCTGTTGCGCGCAATCCCCACTGCGCTGCCGTGCAGCAAAAGGTAGCCGAATCGCGTCCACCGATGATTTGGCGGAGCCGGGCATTCGACGTCGTCGGCGCTTCAGCAGCGACGAGCGTGGCGGTTAGCCAACCGTCACGGCCAGTACTTGGCCTTGCGCGGCGTGGCTGACCGTGGCAGCGATGTTGCAGAAGAAGACGTAGTTGCCGGGATCGAGATCGAACTCGATGATCTCGGTCTCCCCGCTCTGCAGGTTCTCCGTTCGACCGATGAAGTCATCGCCGAGGGCGTCTTCGTCGATGGCGCCGCCGCCGATCTGAGGGAGCTCTTCGTAGCTGGTGCCGCGTGCGATCGCGAAGTGGTGCGGGAAGTCGCCCTTGTTGGACACGTCGAAGGTGACGGTGCCGGCAGCGATCTCGAGATCGGTCTCAATGGCCCACTCGGCAAGGCCAACCGAGACGACACCGTCCGGCGCGTCCGGCGGAGCCATCGTCGTGTCAGGGGCCGGTTCGGTTTCTACTGGCGCCGTGGTGTCAGCGGGGGGCTCAGTCTCGGCAGGGGCCTCGGTGTCGGCGGGTGCTTCGGTCGCGGGCGTCGTGTCAGCGGCGTCGTCGCTGCCCCCTCCGCACGCGGTCAACGCAAGAAGGGAAACGGTCAGCAGTGCAGAGATTCGACGCATCCGGTCACTGTGGCACGGCCGACTCGACGATCCACAACAGTGCTGCCAGATTCACCAACTTCTCACTCTGTCGGCTCGCCGGCCTCCCCGTGAGGCCAGTCGGGCCAGTCAGTGAGCGCTCAGGAGTTCCAGTGGCTGCGGCTCCGGCACCTGCCAATCGCCGGGCATCCGGTCGAAGTCAAAAAATGGCGCATCGTCGCCCGCCGCGACGGCATCCTCGATCTGGTCGTAGAACCCCTTGCCGGTCTCCTCGGCAAAGGTGATCGCGACGTCGGACTCGCTGGAGTCGAGGCGCGGTCGCTGCACGTATTCCGGGAAGCATGCCTCGGCCGCGTCGCCTGCTGCATACCCCCGGGCAAACATCTGCTTCAAGACACCAAACCCGTCGTGGCGAACCAGCGTCTCGCCACGGGGTGTACCGCCCATTGACTTGAGGTGGGCCTGGAACGACGCGAGGTCGTCAGTGTCGAACGCAACGTGTTGCACTGAGTGGTCGCCGTGGCGTTCGACGAACGTCGTCACCTGCGACGGCTTGGCGCGATCGATCCCCTCGATCAGGGCAACGCCGAACCCGCCGAAGTCGATGCACCAAATCTTCATGCTCGAGTCAACGTCGTCGGGCCGAACGTCATCGATCCGATTGATCAGCGTGCCGCCCTCGACTTCGATATGGAACCATGCCCAGCGCTCGATCGAGCCGGCGGTGCATGCGTAGGTGATGTGATCGACGTTCTTCAACATGACCCCTATTGAGCCAAACTGCTCAACAACCGTCAACTGAATCAAACAGATGAAGACGTAAGTGCCTGTTTAAGCAACAAAATGTTCACTCTGCGGGGATGGGGAACGCTACGGTTGAACACATGTCGCAGCCCCTGGATCAGCTTGATGTGCACATCATCGCCGAACTCCGGCGGCATCCCCGAACCTCGATGGCGGACCTGGCCCGCTCGCTCGGCGTCGCTCGCGGCACGGTCTACGCCCGACTCGATCGACTCGAGAACACCGGCACCATTTCCGGCTATGGCCCCGATATTGCTCCGTCGGGCGTCGGCCTCGACGTCTTGGCGTTTTGCACGCTCGAGATCGCACAGGGTTCCCACGACAAGACAGCGGCGTCGCTCGCGTCCATCGCACAGATCTTGGCGATTCACACGGTGACCGGAACCGGGGATCTGCACTGCCGTGTCGTTGCCCGATCGAACGACCATCTGCACGAGGTCCTCCAACTCATCGCTGCGATTCCGACGGTGTTACGCAGCCAAACACAACTGGCGCTCTCGACGGTGCTTGACCGCTCGATCGCCGACGTGCTGATCGGAGCGTAAGAGTGCTGCGCGGATCAGGTCACCCCCCGGAGACCTGATCCGCCGCGAGCGGGTCAACCAATAAGATCTGGTCGACGGCGAAACGTTACCGGCCGTGTGTCGAAAGTCGCACCTTTTCGAACATCCGGACAAATGGGCGTCGTGCGCTTCCGCTTCGTTCGGCCGATCGAGGCCCGCTACGGTGCTGCTGGGGAGCCAACAACGATCGGGGGATCATGATGGCCGACGACAGCGAACGCGCAGCGACGAACCAAGGCGGCAGTATCAACGCTGCTGACACCGTGCAGGCCGAGCCGGTGACCGACTGGGTGAACGACTGGGACTGGCTCGACGACGCGTGGGGGGCCAATGCCATCGACATCTGGAACGGCGTGCGCGAGCAGTGTCCCGTCGCGATGACCGAACGCTACGGCCGCGCCTTCATGCCGGTGACAATGGAGGCGGTCTCAGCGATTGCCAATGACACGGTCAACTTCTCGTCAGAGTTCGTTTCGGTGGCACAGCCCGACGCAATTCGGCGCCCGGCGCCGCCGATCACCTCGGATCCGCCCGACCACCACGGGCATCGCCGACTCCTGCTGCCATCGTTCAGTCCGAAACGTATTCAGCAGATGGAGACTGAACTTCGTGAGTACACACGGGGCCTGATCGGGGCGATTCAATCGTCAGGCATCGCGACGGCAGATGCCGCAGCGCAGTACTCCCAGCACATCCCGGTGCACGGAATCGCACAGATGATCGGCGTGCCCGACAGCGACGCTGACCTGTTCCGCGACTGGATCTATCGCAACTTCCAGATCGCTCCGCGCGACAACAGGGTGCGCGAGCAAGTCACCGCCGAGATGCGGGCGTATTTCTTCGAGCTGCTCGATCAACGGGCTGCCGAGCCTGAAGACGACCTGGCATCGCTGATCACGAACGCCGAGATCGATGGCGTGGCTGTCGATGACGAACTCAAAGTCGGCTACCTCCTGCTGTTGCTCCTCGCTGGCATTGACACCACGTGGAGTGCAATCGGCTCCGGGCTGTGGCATCTCGCCACCCACCCCGACGACCTCGCGCGCCTCGTCGCAGTGGTCGATGACCCCGATGACATGTTGTGGCTCACGTTCTCCGAAGAAGTGTTGCGCTACTACGCCCCGGTCACGATGGGTCGCAAAGTCATTGGCGACACCGAAGTCTCAGGCTGTCCGATTCGCAAGGGTGAACAGGTGCTGGTGACCTTCCCGGCGGCCAATCATGATCCGGCTGCCTTCGACCGGCCCGAAGAGTTCCAGATCGACCGAGCCGAAAACCGCCACGTTGCGTTCGGCCTCGGAATCCATCGTTGTCTTGGATCGAACCTCGCACGACTCGAAATGCGCATCGCGTTTCACGAGTGGATCAGCGCCTTTCCGACCTACTCGATCGATGAGACCAGCGAGACGACGTGGACCAACGGCCAGATTCGCGGCCCGCGCAACATCCCGGTTGTACTCGACGCCAGCTGAGCAACTGGCGCAACTCTTTTCCCCACCAACGGCGCTGTGCCCTGCGCGCGGCGCCGAGATCGGAACAATCACATGGACCTTGATGGCAAACATGTCGTCATCACCGGCGGGTCGGCTGGCATCGGTGCCGGCCTCGCTCACGAGTTCGCCGAACGCGGCGCCCGAGTCCTCGTGGCAGCACGCTCCGAGGCCAAGTTGCGCGAGGTGGCCGACCGCATCGTCGGTGACCACATCGTCGCGGACCTGAGCGCCTCTGACGATGTGGACGCGTTCATCCCACGCTGCTTGGAGATGCTCGGCCACATCGACATCTTGGTCAACAACGCCGGTGTCGAGACGAGCACCAGCTTCGCCACCACGGACCGAGCCGATGTGCGCACACTCGCACGGTTGAACTTCGAAGCGCCACTGATGTTGACGCGCGATGTGCTCCCTCACATGCTCGAACGCGGCACCGGTCACATCGTGCAGATGTCGTCGGTGGCGGGCGCCATTCCCTTTCCGGGTCTCGCCGCCTATTCAGGATCGAAGGCAGGGCTGACCAACTTCACCGAAACGCTCAGACTTGAATTGAAGGCGACCCCCATCGGCCTCACGGTGGTCAGCCCCGGTCCGGTCCTCACCGAGATGTGGGAGCGCCTGGACAACGATGACAAACCGTTCGCCGCCGCCGGGTTGAAACGTTTCAGACGGCTGGGCTTCTTGCCCAAACTGTCGGTCGACAAGTTGGTGGACGCGACCATCGACGCGGTCGAGCGCGACCGTCGATTTGTCCGGCTGCCGCGTCGATACGGCGGATATCACGTCTTGAACAATGCGCCACGGCGAATCGTCGAGGGCGCCCTGATCGGGGTCAAGTTCCCGCACGATTGGGAGCAGCAGTGAACGACGCTGTCAACGACCAAACGATCGACGCCGCGACCAAGATCTGGGCAACCGACAATCCACCGAGTGCCAAGTGGCCGCTGTACACCCGCGGAAACGTTGGTGAGGTCTTCCCGGAAGTGGTCCTGCCGTTCACCTGGGATCTCATTGGGCAAGCGGCCGAAGATGGATGGCGCGAGGCGTTTGTCCGCATGGGCCTGGTTGCGGTCGGGGACTTCGACGACGACGAGCCGATGACGATTCTCAGTGTGTTCGGCGGCTACTGCTACATCAATGCGAGCTACGTCCGGATGCTCGGTGTCCGCGCCCCAGGGGGCGACGTTGCGACCATCGACCAGACGTTCTTCGGCGGCTCTGATGCGCCTGCCTATGTCGAGCGCGACGGCGACAAGAACCGTCGAGCCAGTCTGAAGCTCGCAGCGACCGTGCTCCGATTGCTGAACACAAAGGACCTTCCGGCACTGCGTGCCGACAAGGTGAAGGCTGAACGGTTTGCATCGAAGTATCCGTCGGCTACAGCGGATGGCACCCCGGCGAGCGATCAGCAGTTGCTCGACTACTGCAGGTCATTTCCGCCCTTCTTCCAATCCCTGTTCGCTCGTCATATCGAGAACACGTTCTCCGACGCCCTCGTCTCGGGTGCACTGATCGACTTGGTCAACAAGGCCGGCAAAGACGAGTTGTTGGTGTCGATCCTCGGCGGCATCGGCGATGTCGAGTCGGCCGCGCCCGCCGAAGCAATGTGGGAGCTGTCGCGACTCGAGCGTGACGATCCGACCTGGGAACGTGGCTTTGCCTCGTTTATCAGCCGGTTTGGGTCTCGTGGTCCGAACGAATGGGACCTCGGATCGGACCCCTGGGACTTCCGTCCCGAGATGGCCAAGGCCGCGATCGATGCGATGCGTCCAGTCGCCGACGACCGGTCACCGATGGAGCACCAACGGGCGCTGATCGAAGCCCGCGACGCAGCTGTGGCCGAGGTTCGCAGCGCGCTGCACCGCATCGACCGATTCCAGTTCGACAAGGCACTGGCCGCCACGATCATCTTCTCCCAGGCCCGCGAACGTTCCAAGACCACCGTCATCGCAGCGATCCACGCCGTTCGTCGGGCACAACGAGCGCTCCACGAACGTGCCGCTGCGCGAGGTGGGGTTCAGGAACGCTGGAAGAGTTGTCTGCTCAATGTCGATGACTTCACGGCGTATCTGGTCGACCCCGAAGCACACATCGATCTCATCGAACAACGAGCAGCGCTGCACGGCCGCCTCTCGACATTGACGGCTCCGTTCATTGTCGAGGGAGTCGTCCCGCCAATCGACAGCTGGGAATCTGCGGCCTCGCCCGCCGGTGTGGTCGCTGTTGGCGATGTGCTCGAGGGCATTCCCGGATGCCCGGGCCTGGCGCAAGGTCGAGCCCGCGTGGTTCTCGACCCGGCCGACCCGCGTGGTCTGGGCCCGGGCGACGTGCTGATTGCACCAATCACCGATCCGTCGTGGACCCCACTGTTCCTCGCTGCCGAAGCGGTCATCGTCAATGTCGGAGCTGTGATGAGCCATGCGGTCATCGTCAGCCGTGAACTGGGGATTCCGTGCGTCGTGTCTGTCGCCGGAGCCACGTCGGCAATCCCGGATGGCGCCTTGGTCGAAGTTGATGGCAACACCGGTTCGGTCCGCGTGCTCGAGATGCCCTGAACTCACAGCGACTGTCGTGATGCGTCTCGCCGTCCGACTGCCCATTGTCGTGAATTGGTGGGGACTACGGTCGATTCCATGACGGGCTTGCGGGAACGAAATCGGCAAGCGGCAATGGGTGATGTGCAGCGGGTTGCGATGCGCATGATGCAGGCGTCGGGCTTCGCCAACGTCACCGTCGAAGAAATCGCTGCGATGTCCGGGGTCTCGCCCTCGACGGTGTACCGGTACTTCGGGACCAAGGAGGCCTTGGTCCTCTGGGGTGATCGAGCCGGGAGCCTGGTTGCGACGTTCGCCGAGGCCAAGGTCGGTAAGAAGCGGTCGGTCCACCAAGCGTTTGTCGAGGCTGCCACCAGCACCTACGACGACGCCGACCCGGTCGCACGACTCGAGTTCGTCGCCCAACTCGAGCTGATCTTTGCCAACGAAGATCTCACCATTGCGTTTGAGCACGAACTCATCGGTCGGCGAGATGACGTTGCCGCGACGCTTGCGGCCCACCGCTCCGCCAAATCCGTCGGCGGCCGAGATGCAGCTCAGGCTGGCGCACTGCTTGGGGCATTGATCGCCGTGCTCGAACGCTGGCAGGCAACTGCTGGTGAGAAGTCGCTCGCCAAACAATTGGCGAAAGCGTTCGACACCAACATCTGACCGTCGCGCCCGGCCCCTCCTCAAAGATGTGGCATCAGCGTCGTGAAGCGACGTTTTTCCCACATATTTCGGATGAGTTTGGATGAGTGGTGGGCGAAAGGCGGTGGGGTCAGAGGTGGAGATCGCCGCCGGCGCCAGTGATGGTGGCGCGGAGTCCAGCTCGTTCGTCGTTGGACTCGGTCGCGGTGACAGTGATGTCGAGTCCGAGTGCTGCCACGACGCCGAGGATGTCGAACGGGCGGGGGTGGACGATTGCGAACGACGACAACTCCACGCCGCCCGGCTGCGTGGTGTGTGGCTTGGGCGTGTCTCCCCAATCGATGATGAACGGCAGCGTGCGCTCGGCCGGGAACGTCAGCCGCCACGACAGCCGGTCACCGGCCGGCGTCAGCCGACTCATGTCGGCGACTGGGCCAGGGTCATAACCGGCGTCGGCCGCGCGGTCCGCGAGACCATCGATCGTCTCCCCGTCCTCGGGCCGCACGGCGAAGCCGACCAGCGTGGGACCCTCACCATCCGCTGCGAGCACATCGTCGAGCCCGAATGGACGCGGGAGTCCTGACTCAGGTGGATCTGGTTGTCCGGGGTCGGGTGCGATGAGCTCGAGGTAGCACTCGCCAAACGACACGAGCGCGTTGCAAGTGCCCAGCCCATCATGGGACCCGCCAATTGCAGGTCGGACACCCGTCGCTTCCTCGAACCAGTCGATGCTGGCGGCAAGGTCGGAGACGGCGTAAACAAGGTGATCGATGACGGCCATGCGCGATGATCGCATCGTTGGACCGCTCTCGTAGTGTCGGCGCGTATGAGCGAAGAATTTGCAGACAAGGTCGCAATCGTCACGGGGTCGTCCAGCGGCATCGGTGAAGAGACTGCTCGACGCCTCTCGGCGCTCGGCGCAACGGTCGTTGTCAACTCGTCCTCGTCGGTCGAAGCCGGCGAGGCAGTTGCCGCTTCACTGCCGGGGACGGCGGCCTACATCCGTGCCGACATCAGCAATCAAGACGAAGCCCACGGGTTGATCGATTCGACCATCGAGCGTTTCGGCAAGCTCGACTTCCTGATCAACAACGCCGGGTGGACCACCGAGGTGCCGCATCACGAACTCGACGAGCTCACTGACGAGATCTTCCGCAAGACGTTCGACGTCAATGTGTTCGGTACGTGGTGGCTCACCAAGCGGGCAATCCCACACCTCCGCAACAGTGATGACCCGAACATCGTGAACATCACCTCGATTGCCGGTGTCCGTCCGATGGGATCCTCAATGGCGTACTCGATGACCAAGGCCGCGCTCAATCACATGACGCTGCTGCTTGCGAAGTCGTACGGGCCCATCCGGGTCAACGCGGTTGCACCAGGGTTGGTTGCCACACCGTGGACGGAGGACTGGGACGCAATGCACGCTGCTGTCGCCGCGACCGCACCGATCCCTCGCTCGGCCACTCCGGAAGACTGTGCTGAAGCGGTGCTCGCATTGCTGCGCAACAAGTACACGTCGGGCGAAATCTTCGTCGTCGACGGTGGCCTCACCCAGCGCATGTGACACTGCCCGCTCGGGCCGGGTCGCGCGTCGAACGCGGTCACCAGCAGTTGGGTCGGGTCAGCTGCCCATCGCGACGAGCCATGGCGGCAGGCGCGTCGGGCGACCGGTTGCGGCCGTGATGCAGCCGTGCACGGTGACCCCGGTCGAGTGAGCCGTGTCGCCCACCGTGATGAGATACGCCATCTGAAACGTCGCTCGGGTCACGTCGGCGAGCGCAAGATGGACGCTGATCACGTCGTCGAAACGCAGCGGCTGCCGGTACGTGACGAAGGATTCGAGCACCGGAGATTCGAGACCGGCCTCACGCCACTCGGTGAACGGATGCCCGACGTGGGCGAGAAACGCGACCCGAGTTTCCTCAAAGTAGGCGAGGTAGTTGCTGTGGTGCACGATGCCCATCGCATCGGTCTCGACGAACCGCACTCGAATCTGGTGCGTGAAGTCGTAGTCGGCAGGTGACGTTGACGGTTCGACAGAGAGGCGCACCTGATGAGTCTGCCCGCTGACGTTGTGCATGGCACAACGTCAGCGGGCAACATGGTCATCATGACGCCCGCGCTGACGATGCTCGAAGCAGCGAGGATCTCGTTCAACGTCAGCGAGTACGACCGGCACCTGTCCGGTGACGGCGACTTACGTGACTTCGGCCGCGAGGCTGCCGAGGCACTGGGTTTGTCGGCCGATGAGGTCTTCAAGACGCTCGTTGTCGTCAGTGAGTCCGACGAATTGATCGTTGCCGTTCTCCCGGTGAGTTGCCAACTGTCGATGAAGCTGGTCGCCGCGGCTGCGAAGGTCAAGAAGGTGTCGATGTGCGATCCGTCGTTGGCCGAACGGTCATCCGGATATGTCGTCGGTGGCATCAGTCCCCTCGGCCAACGGCGTCAGCTCCGCACGGTGATCGACGAATCGGCCGATCTGTTCGACACGATCTACGTCAGCGGAGGCCGCAGAGGGCTCGATATCGGGCTCGCACCTGCGGACCTCGCGCGAGTGCTCGACGCCACGATCGCTCCGATCACAGCGTGACCGGTCAGCGTGCGGGGTTGCGCGCCAACGCTTCGATTCGTGCGACGCGGGTACGTGCTGCCGGGTGCGAGGCGGAGAGGCGTCCTCGCCAGCCGATAGGCCGTGGCCCGGAACCGCCGGCCAGGACGGCTCGCAATGCGCTGGCCAAATCAGGGCCGAAACCCATCGCAACCGCCCGCTTGTCGGCTTCGAACTCCGATGAGTGGCCGACGTAGTTGCCAATCGCGTCGACAGCGCGTAGCGCCAAACTGAAGACCCACCCTGCGCCTCGAAACACCGCAGCTGTCAGGACTCCGACCACTTCGATCACCGGTGATTGGCGACCGAAGCTCTGCGCGGCTGCGTGCGACACGTTCTCGAAGAAGAAGCCGATGCGCGCCAGCATGACGACCGGTACCGACATCCAGTGGCCGATCGTGATGGCGACGGTGTGCAATCCGAGGTGATGGCTGAGCTCATGGGCCAACACGCCGCGCAACTGTTCTTCGCTCAGCCGGGCAGCTGCGAATGAGGTGACCACCATGAGGTGGCCGCCGCAGGCAAAAGCGTTCAGTTCGTCCGATGGCAAGACCCTCAGCACATAGCGGTCGGCAGGAAGGTTGTTGGCTTGGGCGATGGCACGCCAGGCCCTGGTGACCCTGTCGGTCTCGGTCGGGTCAGGATGGCGAGCGCCGAGCAGGGGAGTGAGCACGGCGGCTTGGAACGGGCGGACGAACAGCAGCAGGCCGAGGCACAAGAACGCGACGACAAACCACCAGAACGGCACGTCGCTGACGAGTTGCAACGGCAGCCAGAACACGGCCAGCGCGAGCAGAGTAAACGGCGCCATGACGGCGACGGGAACGAAGGCCCACACTGCTGCCCGCTCGACAGTGCGCGCGCCCCGGCCTTGCTGGCGTCGCGTCGTCCGTCGGCCTCCCACTGCGCTGCATGCTATTGCTGCGGGCTGCCGGCCGGCGTGTGTGGAATCGCTCAAGAAGCTCCCTGATGCCGTCGATACACCAACGAGAGCGTCACCATCCAATCAGCAATCAGCCATCAGCAATCAGCCACATCGGGAATGGGAACTAGTGCACGAGTCGACGACCACCGAACGGTCAAAAGTGAGACAACTGTTGGACGATGCCGCGTCGTGCCGCGTCGATGACCCCGTTCAGGCACGCGAACTTGCCCTCGCAGCACGCACCATCGCTCGAGCATCGGCAATCGTCGACGACGAAGCCGAAGCGCTCTACTCACTTGCATCGATCGCTCACCAACGCGGCCACACCGACGACGCGTTTGCACTCGCTGCCGAAGCAGTTGAGATCAGCGCCGACGGTGAGCCGACGCTGACTCTGGCCTGGTCGCATCACCTGCTCGGCGTTGTGCACTACCAAGCCAGCAACTTTGCCTCGTCGCTCGAACAGTCACTCGCAGCACTCCAGGTCTACCGCGGGACCGGCCACGAGATCGACGAGGGCAAGATTCTCCACACGATCGCCGTCGTCTACCAGTCGATGGGCGATTACGACCGCGCGATCGAGACCTACGAGAACGCTTTGGCGATCAACGAGCCGCTCGGACGTCGCGACCTCGACGCAATGGTGCTCGGCAACCTTGCCCGAATCCGGGGCCGTCGCGGCGAGCATCTCCCGGCGGTCAACCTGGGTCGTCGCGCTGTCGAGCTGTCACGGGAGCATGCTCCGCAACTCGTCGGTGGTCTCCTCGCTGACCTGGCCGAGGCGTATGTCGGACTCGGTGACCATGCCAGCGCAGCACTTTGCTTCGCCGAAGCCCGCGCCGATTGGGAATACCGAATGGCCGACGGCCAGCAATTGGCCCCGACCGACCAGCTCGGGATCATGCTCTCCGAAGGTCGAGTCGCGCTGCGCAGCGGCCAGACCGATGAGGCAATCGCATCGCTCACCTCTGCGCTCGACCTCGCTGATCGAACCGATCATCGCGAGCTCGAACTCGAGATCCACGACCTGCTTGCCTTGGCGTACAAACAGTCCGAACGGTTCAGCGAAGCGCTGGACCACCGCGAGCGCCACTTCGCGCTCCACCGCGAGATCTTCAACGACTCGGCTGATCTGCGTCTACGCACGCTGCAGGTGGCTCACACCAACACGACGGCCCGCCATCGCACAGAAATCACCCGGCTGCAGACCTCTGAACTGGTCAGCAGCTTTGCCGCCGAACATGTCGATGTTGATGCGTACCACCTTGAAGCGTTCGAGCGCCTGGCCTCTCTCGCAGAGTTCCGCGGTGGCAATACCACCAAGCACACCGACGCGGTCGGAGACCTCGCTGCTGAGATTGCCCACGCCATCGGTCAACCGCCAGAGTGGTGCGAGCGGCTGCGCCTCGCAGCGCGCCTGCACGACATTGGCAAGGTCGCCATCGCTGACTCGGTGCTCCTGAAGCCTGGACCGCTCACCATGGCAGAGTTCGACGAGGTCAAACAGCACACCGTGCTTGGGCGGCGATTGCTCAGCGGCGTCTCGACCGACCTGTTCTCGCTTGCTGCTGAGGCAGCCTGGTCACACCACGAGTGGTGGGACGGTTCGGGTTACCCGAACGGCCTCAGCGGCACGGCCATTCCGCTGTCGGGTCGCATCGTTGCCGTCGCCGATGTCTACGACTCGCTGGCCACGCGCCGCGTCTACAAGCGCGAATGGAATGTGGCCGAAGCGATTCGCTTCGTGAAATCGGGGACCGGTGCACAGTTCCAACCGGAGCTGATCGATGCCTTCATCTCCGTGATGGTCGCCCGCGAGCCGTCGCTCGAAGCAGAACTCGCCTGAACCGACTGGACTCTCCGCAGGGCAGGCGCACGCTCTACGCTTCATTCATGGCAGGGGACAGCGTGGCATTGACCCGTGACGAACGGATCGACCAGCGCACCCGCAATCCGAAGTGGCAGAACATCCCGGTGCGAATCGAGATGCTTGAGTGCATCAACTGTGATGCCTGCCTGCGGGCGTGTCCCCCCAATTTCGGGGCGATCTTCAACCACGGCGCCGACGTCGTCATCATCCCTGAGCTGTGCAGCGGCTGCGACAAGTGCCTCCCGGCATGCCCCGTCGATTGCATTTATCCCGACCCGGACTGGACGTCGGAGACAGCTCCTGATGATTGGTGGGGGCTCCCGCGAACCGACGCTGATCCGTACGTCTGACTGCTCGACGAGGCGTCTATCGAACGATGAGCGGACACTCTGTAGCTGCGTAGCTGTTGAGCGCGTCGAGGCCGGCTTGCACGTCGGCCGGCCAGTTGGCAACGGTCTGGCTATCGGCCACTTCAGGCGACACGAACCCGGTCACAAAGTTGATCAGCGGCGCTGCCGGGCCGACCAGCCCGGCGGGGAGAACTGCAACAAGCCGGTTGAGGACGGCTGACGCTGGTGGTGACGCAGTATTCGTATCGCCACCAGCGGCCATCAGCGCGAACCGCGGTTGCGAGATGGCCAGTATTTCGCACACGGGCGTTGCCGCCGGTCGCCGCGTCGAAACTGAACGCAGTGTCGGGAGGCCGGCTGCGACAATGGTCGCCGTCCCGGTGAACCGGTCGATGTAAATGAGTTCGGAGTCGGCGATGACAACACCTGTGCCGTTCGTGTCCCACGCCGCGGTCAACTCCTGGCCCGGTGGCGCCCGCAAGCTTCGGGAAGTTCCGTCCGTGAGCTCCAGTACGCCGAGATCGGATGCCACGTCGGCAGCGATCCGTTGGCGATTGAACAGCAGGGCATCTCCGCCCGGTGAGAGCCCCCCGACCAGTTGTGGCCTGACGTCCGGTGGAAGGTCGACGGGCCATGCGCGTTGCTCGCCATTCCGATCCACCGTGAGGAGTTCGCACGAGCGTGTCGCGTCGCACTCGCGCAGCAGGAGATGGTTGGCCCCCGTCGACACAACATCGCCCGTTGTCAGAAGATCGGTCGACGCCGAGTTCACGCGATAGACGCCGCCGGTGTCTTGACGCAAGAGCGCCCCGTCGAGGTCGATCAATGGCGAGGCTCCGTCCGTCGGGTCAATCCAACCGGCCGCTTGCCACCGCAGCTCGAGATCGCGGACGCTCAACTCTGTCGCAACGGCGCCGTTGTCCTGCTCGGTCCACAGATACATCTGATTCGTGGCGGGGGACCAGCTGACAGCGTCGACCGCTGGCTCCGGGACCGCCACCGTGCCGTCGATACCGATCGCCTGCGCCCGCGACTCTGGCGTGGGCCAGACAATCGCAACCTGATCGTTGGCGACAGCCTGTGCTCGTTCAGTCGAGAAGCCGATGTCGGTGACGCGCACGCGGCCGCTGGGAAGCGAGATCTCGTACAGGCCGGACACACCGAGCGCTACGACCTCGGTGGGGTTGATTGTGGCGAGTTCTGGTGCGAGGTCGACGATGAACTCGCGCGGTGCCGCCGCGAGGACGAGTCGTTCTGCCGGCCCCCCGACTTGGGACTCGGCAGCCGGTACGTCCGCGAGGAGCGGCGGAGGGGTGGAGCGCGGTGCAGTCACCGCTGGCAGATTGTCGGCTGCGTCGGTGGAGGGGCTCGTTTGCTCGGACGTACCTGAGGTGTCCTGCGTCTCGCCGTTGTCGTTATCTGCGGTGACCAGAACCGCGCCGACGGCCAACGCCATCACCAGCGCGCTTCCGGCGAGCCAGCGTCCACGGTGTCCACCGGCGTCGGTCGGAGTGGGACCAAGGCCGCTCGGAGCGAGGTCGTTTGCCTCGGCTCGAGAACGGCCTGATGCAGGTGGTGCCGCCGCGTCGATCGACCTGAACTTGAACTCCGTGTCCGGGCGCTGCGACTGGGGCGCGTGGGCCATCGCGCCGCCAGGCGCCCACGGGTCAAGGTCGTCGTCCCCAACCTCGTCGTGATTCGGCCCCGTCATCGCGCAGTCAGACTGGCAGGCTGCGCCGCCTTCGGCAACGCGGAGCCTGCCGAGCCACCCAGCATCGTCGTCGGTGAGAGCTTGTCGAGAGCGCGCGACCGTTGCGAACAATTCGCTGAACGAGTTGCGTTGGGACCGGTCGGGCCGCATCAGCAAGTAGAAAGGCACCGATGAGCGACGTGACGATCATTCCTGGCTGCGAACCGATGTCGCACGCCGGCACCAGGGGCGCAGGGGTGCTCGTGCTGCACGGATTCACCGGCAACCCATCCTCGATGCGAATCCAGGCCAACGCGTTTGCCGAGCTCGGTTATCACGTCGAGCTCCCGCGGCTGCCTGGGCACGGCACGTCGGTCGACGACATGCTCACCACCGACTGGGCCGATTGGACGGGGGAAGTCGAAGCTGCCTATCAGCGCCTCGCCGCTCGTACCGACAAGATCGTGGTCATGGGGCTCAGCATGGGTGGATCGCTCACCCTGTGGACGGGGCTGCAGCATGGCGACGTGGCCGGGCTCGTGCTGGTCAACCCGGCGACGAAGGCCCAACCCGACGATGTCGTGGCAATGCTCCAAGAGATGGTCGACGACGGCAACACGGTGATGCCAGGAATCGGCTCTGACATCGCTGACCCCGACGTCACCGAGATCGCCTACGAGGGCACCCCGCTCGTTGCGCTGCTCTCGCTGCAAAACGACGGCCTCGCTCCGATGGCTGAGCGCTACGGCGAACTCAAGATGCCGGTGCTGCTCTACACGTCGCACAATGACCACGTTGTTCCGCCCGAGAGCAGCGAGCATCTCGCAGCGACCGTCGGTGGCGAACTTGATCACGTCTGGCTCGACCGAAGCTTCCACGTCGCCACCCAGGACTATGACCGCGACACCATCACGTCTGGCGCCGCGACGTTTGTCGCCCGGGTTACGGGAGCCTGACTGCTGATGCCGATCTCTGCACTCGCCGGCTCGCACAGCGTTGTGGCGAGTATTCCGTCGCCGTCGTTCAATTCGATAGATATCGGTCCGCTCAGCCTGAACATCTACGGCCTGGCAATCGCACTGGGCGTCGTCGCCGCGGTCTGGCTGTTCGGCAAGCGGCTCGAAGAACGCGGCGCTGGCACGACCGACGATGCGAGCTCGATCGCGATCTGGGCGGTGCTCGCCGGTGTCATCGGCGCTCGGCTCTATCACGTTGCGACCGACTGGGATCGATTCATCGACAACTACGCCGCGATCCCAAAGCTCTGGGAGGGTGGTCTCGGCATCCCCGGTGGGCTGGCGTTCGGCATCCCCACGGGCCTACTGGTCGCCAGGCGCAAGGGCATTTCGATGTCGATGGCGGCCACCTGCGCAGCGCCGGCTATCCCGCTTGCCCAAGCGATCGGCCGGCTTGGCAACTATTTCAACCAGGAGCTCTACGGCCGACCGACGGATCTCCCATGGGCACTCGAAATTGACGACGCGCACCTACTCGAGGGGTTCGCGAGCGGCACGACGTTCCATCCCACCTTTCTCTACGAAATGCTCTGGAGCCTGGCCCTCTGCGCGGTGCTGCTGTGGATCGATCGCAAGTATCGTCCGCCGCTTGGCCAGTTGATGCCGATGTACGTCATCGGCTACGGCCTCGGGCGCTTCTGGGTCGAGGGACTTCGCATCGACCGTGCCGATGAATTGGCCGGCCTCCGTTGGAACCAGTGGGTTGCCGTCGCCGCGGTGATCGGAGGCGGAGTGGTGTTGGCGTTCATGCGTCGTCATCCCGTCCTTGAGTCGGCTGATCCGCTCGAGGACCGTGAGGAACTCGTCACGGACGTGCTCGCCGCCGACGGTGAGCTGGATGGTGAGCTGGACGGAGAAATCGACGACGACGTGGCCCCCGAGTCACTCACGGCGACCGATGTCGATGAGTCTGACGACGCCTCGACCGAGACCGCGCCCGACACCGACTGATCAGCGAGCGTCAGATTGGCTGGCCGACCTGACGGACGTCAGGAATATGTGCGCCGAGGATGTCGATGGCATCCGAGGACAGCAGGTGGTCGGTGATCAGCGTGTCCACGTCACTCAATGCCGCGAAACTGCTGAGGCCGGTGACGCCCCATTTACTGTGATCGGCGAGCACGACCTTGCGGCCAGCCGCGCGGATGAATGCTCGATTGGTATCGGATTCGAGGATGTTCGGCGTGGTGAAACCGGCCTGCTCGCCCATGCCGTGCACGCCGATGAACAGCGTGTCGACATGCAGGGCGCTCAACGCCGTTGCTGCAATGGGGCCGACGAGTGCATCGCTGGGCGTGCGCACCCCGCCGGTCAAGATGATGTTGCGGTCAGGTCGCCTGAACTCGTTGAACACCTCAGCGACGCGCATGCTGTTGGTGACCACGGTCAGGTTCGGCACCATCGCCAACTCGCCGGCGAGACGCCAGGTCGTCGTGCCGGCCATCAGCCCGATCGTTGCCCCGCCCTCAACGAGGTCCGCGGCAGCACGAGCGATTGCCTCTTTCTCGGCGGTGTGAAGCGCCGAGTTGGCGTCGAAGCCGGGCTCGTCGGCGGAGTGCTCGGTGGAGACCTTCGCGCCTCCATGCACCTTGACGAGCGAGCCTGCCTCGTCGAGGACGTCGAGGTCGCGGCGAATCGTCATATCGCTGACATCGAGCAGCGACGCAAGCTCAGTGACGCGCATCGATCCTCGGGCACGTACCTCGGCGACGATCTGTTCGTGTCGTTGCTGCGCAAGTGAGCGCCCTGCGGTCAAGCTTTGATCGGGTCCTGCCCCGCCACCCCGATCGAACATGTCGACCATCGTGGTTGATTTGTACGCAAGAATCAACCGAAATCAACAGGTTCGAACATCAGCTGTGCGAAATCTGTGCGAATCGCGCGCAGTCCGCACAGGTCAATCGAACATAGGATCTGTGTTTCGGACACGGCTGACCTGCCCTCCATAGAATGGCGGTCTGTGCCCGAGATGATTCGTTTGTCCAACGCTGGAACCGACGTGGTGGTCGACGTCACAACGGGGGCCCCGACGATCGTGCATTGGGGCGCGCCGCTTGGCGCCGAGGCCGACCTGGCGACGGTGCTCCCGTCGCTTTCTCGGCCCATCGTCCACGGAACGGTCGACTCGGTCGCTCCAGTGTCGACAGTTCCCGAGCACGGTTCGGGGTTCACCGGCCGCCCGGGCCTCGTCGGTCGGCGCGGGGGAGGCCTCGCGTGGGCGCCGCGGTTCTCGGCGGTGTCACATCACCTGTCCGACGACGGCACGCGTCTCTCAGTCGAAGCGGTTGACGCAGTCGCGAAACTCGGGCTGAACGTGACCATCGTGCTCGACGACGTGCTGCATATCTGGGCGACGGTCACCAACGCTGGTGAGCGGCGGTACAGCCTGGACGGATTGACGGTCACACTTCCTGTTGCCGAACACGCGAGCGAGTTGCTCAGCTTCGAAGGGCGCTGGTCGCGGGAGTTTCAACCGTTGCGCAGCGATTGGTTCGACGGTTCGTTGCTTGCCGAGAACCGACGCGGTCGCACCTCGCACGAGTCACCGCCGATGCTCTTTACAGGCAAGCGCGGCTTCGACGAGTGGAGTGGCGAGGTGTGGGGCGCACACCTCGCGTGGAGCGGGAACCACACGATGCTCGCCGAACGCCTCGCCGATGGCCGCCGCTATCTGCAGGCCGGAGAGCTGCTGCACCCGGGCGAAGTCGTGCTTGAGCCCGGTGAGTCATACACCACGCCGGAGACGATTGCCGCGTACTCGCCGCATGGTCTAAACAATGCGACGCAAGCCTTTCACCGTTCGCTGCGAGCGCTGCCGAATCATCCGTCGACGCCGCGTCCGGTCCTGCTCAACACGTGGGAGGCGGTGTACTTCGACCATGACACCGACAAGCTGATGTTGCTGGCCGACGCCGCAGCGGATCTCGGCATCGAGCGTTTCGTGCTCGATGATGGCTGGTTCGGTTCGCGCCGCGACGACACCAAGGGGCTCGGCGACTGGTGGGTATCGGACGCGGCGTACCCAGCAGGACTCTCCCCGTTGATCGCGCACGTCACGGACCTTGGAATGGACTTCGGAATCTGGGTCGAACCCGAGATGGTCAACCCCGACAGCGACATCTTCCGCGCCCATCCCGACTGGGCGTTGGCCACCCCCGGGTACGAACCGGTGCTCGGTCGGCAACAACTTGTCCTCGACCTCGCCAACCGCCCAGCGTTCGACTTCATCTTGGGATGCCTCGATCGACTGCTGAGCGACCACGACATCTCCTACGTCAAGTGGGACATGAACCGCGACCATATTCACGGCTCGAATCAACACGGCGCGGCTGGCACCAACGCACAGACCATTGCGCTCTACCACCTCCTCGACAAGCTGCGCCGCCTGCACCCGACCGTCGAGTTCGAGTCGTGCGCAAGCGGCGGTGCCCGGATTGATCACGAGATCCTGAAGCGCACCGAACGAGTCTGGACAAGCGACTGCAACGACGCACTGGAACGTCAGACCATCCAGCGCGGTGCGTCCATGTTGATCCCGCCGGAACTCATGGGGGCCCACATCGGGCCGACCCGGGCACACACCACCGGTCGCACGCAGTCACTCTCATTTCGAGCTGCCACTGCGATGTTCGGCCACCTCGGCGTGGAGTGGAACGTCACGAAACTCACTGACGAGGAACGGATCGCGCTGCAAGCGGTCATCGCTCTGCACAAGGAGCATCGCGAGTTGCTCCACTCAGGCGATGTCGTTCGATTCGACACCGACCCTGCGTACAGCGCACACGGCGTGTACGCAGCTGACCGATCGGAAGGAATCGTGGCCTTCGCCCAACTCGCCACGGCTCCCAGTCTGACGCCTCCGCCGCTCCGACTACCCGGACTCGACGATGCCGCGACCTACCGCATCGAACACCTCCGCATCCCCGGCGAGCGATGGGGTCCAGCCCGGGTGCAGCCGAGCTGGCTCGCGTCCGGTGTGGAACTCACCGGACGACAACTCGCCGCCCACGGCGTGCAACCCCCGACGCTGCATCCCGAGAGCGCTCTGCTTTTCAAGCTCACTCGAATCTGACCAGCGTCGCAGCGCTCACGTTGGCGCAGCGACCGTTCGGCAGCGATCGCGAAGACTTCCGTCCGAGTCCCGTCACGTTCGAACTCGGGTGCGGTGCGTAGTGTCGGCCCGATGTCCGCCAACGCCGCCGTCGCTGCGCATGCCGTCGACTCGCGGCGAGCCTGGCTCACCGTCGTTGCGGCCTTCTTCGCATCCGGGGTCACGCTGGGTACGGCATACAGCTTCGGGGCCTTCTTCGAATCGATGAGCGAGGAGTTCGACGCGGCCAACGGTTCCACCGCGCTCATCTTCGGCATCACGACGTGCTTGTTCTTCTCGCTCAGCATCATTTCGGGTCGCATGTCGGACCGCTTCGGCCCACGAGTGGTGCTGGTCGCCGGCGCGGCAGCGTTGTTTCTTGGTTTGATTGCAACGAGCCGTGTGCAGTCGCTCGGCCTGGGATATGTCACCTACGGCCTCGGTGTCGGGATCGCCGCAGCCTGCGGCTACGTACCGATGGTCGCGGTGGTCGGCGGCTGGTTCGAACAGCACCGGGCGGTTGCGGTCGGATTGGCCGTGGCCGGCATCGGCGTCGGCACGCTGGTGATGTCGCCGGTGTCAGCAGCGCTGATCGATCGGTGGGGCTGGCGTGACACCTACGTCTTCTTTGCTGTCGGTGGCGCCGGCGTCATGCTCGCCTGCGTGCCGCTGGTCGACCGACCTCCCGGCGACGGTTCGCCGCAGCCGTCTCGGTTCAAGGATGCGTTGGGGAGTCCCGTGTTCCGCCGCTTCGCGCTCTCCGCGTTCGCCCTTGGCCTCGCGCTGTTCGTGCCGTTCGTTTTCGTCGGTCAATACGCCAAGGAACGTGGCATCGGATCGGTGCAAGCAGCGGTGCTCGTCGGTGTCTTGGGCGGATCGAGTGTGCTCTCCCGCGTGGGCTTCGGGTCGTTGGTTCGGCGTTTCGGATCGTTTCGTCTCTACCGTGCCTGCCTCATCATCACGACGGGGAGCTTCCTGCTCTGGCTCGCCGCCGGGTCGTCGTACGTCATGTTGGTGTTGTTCGTTCTCACGTTGGGCGTGGGGTACGGCGGGTTTGTCGCGCTCAGCCCGATCGTCATCTCGGATCGGATGGGCGTCGCCGGTCTGGGTTCGATCCTTGGGTTGATGTACACGGCGCCGGGTATTGGCGCACTGGTCGGGGCGCCGACTGCCGGGTGGCTGATCGACACCACCGATGGCTATCGCTGGTCGATCATCTGGTGCATCGCAGCCGGATCCACCGCCGTCGCGCTCCTCACCGGGCTCCCCGTCGACAAATCTGGCCGTCTCGAACGCGCCTCGAACGCCCGCGGCTGACTGCGTCGCGCCGCAACGTGCGCCACGCCGCAACGTGCGCCCGTCGCAACTCGATCTCATCGGCTGGTCGGGAGCAACGAAGTAGCGTCGCGGCATGGGGGAGTCGCCGACGCCATCACGGTGGTGGGCCCTCACTGCACTGATCCCACTCGGCCTGTTCGTCACCGCGGGAGCGTTCGCGTCGGGCGAATATCAGACCCGGCTGTACTTCTCCGGCAGCCCATGCCGATGGATCCAAGCTGCACGGCAACTCGATGTTGATGTTTGTCGCGGCGCGGTGGTCGCCGGCGACAGAGCCGACCTCGACAACATCCGAACTGCATTCGCGCTCGATCTGGCCTTCGCAGCATCTTTCGCCATCATCGGCTTCGTGCTGCTCGGCACGGGTTGGCGACACTGGGCGCCGGAGCGACGTCGAACCTTCGGATGGTGGTGGGCGCTGCCGCTTGTCGCCGTCGCCGCGGGGGTCCTCGACGTGATCGAGACATCAGCGCAATTGATCTGGGTCGACTCGCTGCAGCCTCCAGTCGTCATGACGCACCTCGTGACGTCGATCGCGTGGTGGAAATGGATCGCATACATCGTTGCCCTGGCCGGGTGGTTCGGCCTGGTCCTCGGCCCCATTGCAGCGCCGATGTTGCGGCCAGCGTTGCGGTCAGGAACCAGCGTGATCGATCGTCGGCTTGGCCAGATTGAGCGGGACGACACCGCTGGCCGGAACGCATCCCCCGGCTCGGGACTCGGCATCTGCGCGAGCGGGGGCGGGATCCGGTCGGCCAGCGTGATGATCGGCGCTTTCCGCGGGCTCAGTGATCGTGGCATCTTCCAGCGCGCCCAGTGGCTGCACGCAGTCTCGGGCGGCGGGTACGCGGCTGGCGGCTGGCGTGTGTCGAGTATGGCGCAAGCCGAAACTGACGGCCATGACGAATCGGGCACTGCGCTCGAGCCAGAAGAGAACCTCTTCGCTCCGGACCACCCTTGGTTCGAGCACGTCCGGTCACGGCGGCGGTACCTCGACAACGGATTCGGCTCGTTGCTCGGCGGAATCGCGGGAGCGATGTTCCGCACGGTGCTGGTCTTCGGTGGGGTGCTCGCTGCTGCAGCGTTGGTCGGATGGACGGTGGGGCGGCTCACCCGGAGCTGGGCCGTCCACCCAGATTTCAGCAACGGCGATTCGAGCGCGACCACGCTCGACGAATTGCTTGCATGGCGGCTCATCCTTCCCGGACTCATTCCGCTCGTGTGCGGTGTTGCGGCGTTCCTTGCGACTCGTGCGGCCAACTCCGACGTCTTCCGTCAGCGCGCTGGCCCAGCTGCACGCCTCCTGGTGACGCTGGGGCTCGCACTGCTCACACTGCTTGTCATCATCCCCATCGGCATCAGGTACGGCCGTCCGCTGCTGTCGAGTCTCGGTGGATCGGATGCCGAGGGCGGGGCCGGGGTGCTCGCGTTGCTCGCTGTGATCGGTGTGGTGGCTGCGGTCCGACAACTGCTCACTCAGGAGTTCAAGAAGCGGTGGAGTCGACTCGGCGGCGTCCTGCTCCTCCTGGGACTGTTGCTCTTCGCCGGCAAAGTGGCTGACGATCAGGCCAATCTCGAGCGATTCTTCCGCGGCACCTGGGTACCAATCGTTGCGGCACTTTGGTTGCTCGCACTCGAGTTCCCGCCTGCGCATCGCCTGACGCTCAACGGCGTGTACCGGAAGCGCCTTGCCGACACATTCATGCCTGGTGTGCGCTACTCGGAAGAACCGCCGTGGCATGCGTACGTCCACGCCGATGGGCCCGAGCTGGTCCTCTGCGGCACGGCGCATGCGTCAACACTCCAGTTTGGTGGGCTGCCAGCGCTCGGCTTTACCTTCAGGCCGCACGGCGTGACGTTGCACGATGGCGCCTCTGCTCCTTGGCGCTGTTTCCCGACGGGGTCGTGGTGGGACGGCTTTCCGCGGGCGTGGATTGTGTCTCGTTCGATGGCATTGACCGGAGCAGCGTTCGCTTCGGCAATGGGACGACAATCGTTCGGTTCGACCAACTCACTGCTCGCGGCGCTCAACCTCCGCCTCGGCATGTGGGTGCCGAACCCTCGTCACGCCGACTGGTTCGTCGACCCGACCACGTCACCACGGGTTCACCTCGGATACTTCGCAAAGGAGCTCCTCAATCAATACCACCCGCAGCGTGACGCGTTTGTGTACGTCGCCGACGGTGGGCATCGAGAGAATCTCGGCCTCGTCGAGCAGCTCCGCGAACGGCCGTCGGAGACGATCGTGCTCGATGCCTCGGGCGATGCGCCTGGCACGTTCACCACCCTCAAAGAAGCGATTGAACTCGCCGGGATCGAACTCGGGGTCGAGATCGACATCGACCTCGCCTCGGTGATGCCGCGGCCCGACGATGAGGCGCCCGACTGCGTTGCTGCGGGCTTCGCGACCCATGCAGATGGCTTTGTGACGCGGGTGATCTACGCAAAGGCCCAAATTTCGGACACAACGCCGCTGGTATTGCGTCAATACGCAGCAGCACATCCGCCGTATCCGAACTACTCAACCGGGGATCAATATCTCACCAAGGTCGAATTCGATGCGCTGGTGGAGTTGGGTGAACACCTCGCTGAGCGGGTTGATTCGTGGCGCGCCGCGAAACCCGAGCGGATCGCCACCGGTCAATAGTCCAAACTGGAGCGTATGGGGAACATCACACTGCGCCGCGCCACCGCTGACGATTTCATGGCGATCGCCGAGTTCGACGGAGCCGCGTTTGGCGAGGTCTGGCCGAAGGAAGAACTCGAGTTGCTCCGACCGACGCTCGAGCTCGATCGGTTTGTCTTGGCGCACGACGGCGAGACGCTTGTCGGCGTGTCGGGCAACTATTCACTTGAGTTGACAGTTCCCGGACTGGCGGTCGAGCGCGCTGCTGGAGTCACCTGGATCGCCGTCGCCCCCACACACCGCCGCCAGGGAATCCTGACGCGCATGATGGCCGAACTGCACGCCGACGCTGATGCCCATGGCGAGGCGGTCGCGATGCTCACCGCCAGCGAAGGCGCCATCTATCAGCGCTTCGGCTACGGCGTCGCGTCGCAGTGCCGAGTGACTGAAATCGATCGGCGCCGTACGGAAATCCGGGCGGAGCACCGCCCGCAACCGGGCGAGGTGTTGCTTGTCGACGGAAAGAACGATGACGTGCTCGAACAGATCGCCGCGCTCCACGATCGTGTCCGGCGCCAGTGCGTCGGGGACATCGATCGCTCGCTCGCGAACTTCCGTCTTGCTCGCCAATATCGAGGTGCCGGGACGCGTTGGGCGGTCCACGCCGACGGGTATGCATCCTGGAAGGTCACGGCGAAGTGGAACAACGGCCACCCTGCGCATGAAATGGAGTTGTACGACCTCGTCGCGGCCACGCCTGAGGCGCACGTCGCGCTCTGGCACACCGTGTTGTCCGTCGACTTGGTCGGGCCGATTCGCTGTTTCCGTGCCGTCACCGTCGACGACCACCTCCCGCACCTCCTGACTGATCCGCGAGCGATGCGAACGGTTGAGCTCAATGACATGTTGTGGATCCACGTACGTGATGCACGTGCTGCATTGAGCGCTCGTACGTATGGCACCGAGGATTCGCTCGTGATTGAAGTCGACGGCGATCGATGGAAGATCGACGGATCGCCCGAGGGGGCAGTGGTCAAGCCCGCGAAGCGGCGACCCGACCTGGTGATGGAAGGTGCTGCGCTCGGTTCGATCTATCTCGGTGGATTCCGACCGTCCGAGCTGGTCCGCGGCCGTCGCATCGAGGCCCGCAACGCAGATGTGCTCCGGCGCGCCGACCACTTCTTCTCCGCCGACCGGATGCCGCACGCCACCACCGGCTTCTAACCCGCACAACCACCACCGAAAAATGTTGGGACAGCGTCGCTCAGCGAACATTTTCCTGCACAGAACTGAGGCCCGGCGGGCTCCTTGCGCTTCTGTGGGGGATGAGCGTCGCCCAGCGACGATGAGACATCATTTTTCTGACGGGATTTCTGACGGGATGTTGGGCGGGGTGAGGGATGGGGTGAGGGATGAGGTTTCGGCTGTCGTCAACCTGGAAAGAAACGGGCGGGCGGTGCCGGATAGCCTCACCGGCGTGTCAGACGAATCCCCCCGCATCACGGCCGACGACGTGAGCAAAGTCGCCACGTTGGCTCGCCTCATCCTCACCGACGACGAACTTGCCACGGCGACCGCCGAACTCAGCGCCATGCTCGACCACTTCGCGGACATCGATGCACTCGATCTCGACGACGTTGAGCCGATGATGCAACCAACGCCGCTTGCCAACGTCATGCGCGACGACGTCGTCGGCGTCACGCTCGATCGCGACGAGGTGCTGGGCCAAGCCCCACTCGCCGAGGACGGACGTTTCCGCGTGCCGCCAATCGTCGGAATCGAAGAGTGACCGGTACCGCCATGAACAACGACCGCATTTCAGCCATCGATCTTGCACAGAATGTTCGCAGCAACGTCACCACGGCCGCCGACGTCGTCGAAGAACACCTCGCCCGGATCGCCGAACGTGACGGCGAGATTCACGCCTTCAACCTGGTCCTGGCCGATGAGGCCCGCGCCCGCGCGGTCGAGATCGACGAGATGATCTCAGCAGGTCGCGACCCCGGCCCGCTTGCGGGCGTGCCTGTTGCGCTCAAGGACAACATGTGTACGCAGGGGATTCCCACCACGTGCTCGTCGAAGATCCTCGCTGACTGGCGTCCGCCGTACGACGCCACCGTCGTCACCCGGCTCCGCGATGCCGGCGCGATCTTCGTCGGCAAGACCAATCTCGATGAGTTCGCGATGGGCTCGAGCACGGAAAACTCCGCCTTCGGCCCGACAAAGAATCCGCTCGACACGACTCGCGTGCCGGGTGGTTCATCGGGCGGATCAGCCGCGGCGGTAGCCGCCGACTTCGCACCCATCAGCTTCGGCTCCGACACGGGCGGCTCAATTCGTCAGCCCGCAGCGCTGTGCGGCGTCGTCGGCGTCAAACCGACCTACGGGGCCGTGAGCCGACTCGGACTCATCGCATTCGGATCGAGCCTCGACCAGATTGGCCCGTTTACGCACACCGTTGCCGACGCCGCCGTCGCACTCGAGACCATCTCGGGGCACGACCCCGGCGACTCCACGAGCATTCAGCAGGGTCCACTCGACCTCAGCCGCACGCTCGAACTCGGCGTGGCTGGCCTCCGCGTCGGTCGGATCACCGATCTGCCCACCGGTGCCAGCCCGGACGTCGAGCAGCGCATCGAAGAGGCGTTCGACGCGCTCCGCGCGGCCGGCGCGGAGATTGTCGATGTCGAGGTGCCGGCGTTCAGCTACGGGCTCACCGCCTATTACCTCATCGCACCTGCCGAGGCGTCGAGCAACCTTGCCCGTTTCGACGGTGTGCGATTCGGCATGCGCACTGCTGCGCCCGACACCAACCAGATGTACATGGCGACGCGGACCGAAGGATTCGGCGACGAGGTCAAGCGGCGGATCATGCTCGGCACGTACGCCCTGTCGGCTGGCTACTACGACGCGTACTACGGGCGGGCACAAAAGGTGCGCCGCCTGATCGCCAACGACTTTGCAGCGGCCTACGAGAAAGTCGACGTACTGCTCACTCCCGCCTCACCGACCGTCGCATTTGAAATGGGCGACAAGGCCTCGGACCCGCTGGCGATGTACCTCTGCGACACGTACACCATCCCTTCGAACCTCACGGGACACCCCGGCATGAGCGTGCCGTTCGGGACAGGCGACCACGGCCTGCCCGTCGGAGTGCAAGTTCTGGCGCCGGCGCTCAAAGACGACGTCATGTTCCAGGTGGGCGCCGCTCTCGAACGGAGTGCGCCTCCACGATCTGCCGGCTCCGGCGAAGGGAGCGCATCGTGAGCATCACCTACGTCAACGACGACGCCTACCACCCATCCAACGAGGACCACGAACGGTGGACCAAAGACGGCTGGGAGATGGTCGTCGGGCTCGAAGTGCACGTCGAACTTGCCACAAAGACGAAGCTCTTTTCCGCGTCGCCGAACCGCTTCGGTGATGAGCCCAACACGAACATCGACCCGGTGACGCTTGGCTTGCCCGGTGCGCTCCCGGTGCTGAATCGCCAAGCAGTGGAACTCGCAATGCGTTTGGGCCTCGCACTCAACTGCACTGTGCAAAAGTCCACATTTGCTCGGAAGAACTACTTCTACCCCGACATGCCGAAGGCGTACCAGATCAGCCAGTACGACGAGCCGATCAACATCGACGGTTGGCTCGACCTGCCGGACGGATTCCGCGTCGGTATCGAGCGCGGTCACCTCGAAGAGGACACCGGAAAGTCCACGCATGTCGGTGGCGCCGGTGGTCGCATCCATGGCTCGGACTACTCGCTCATCGACTTCAACCGCGCTGGTGTGCCATTGGTCGAGATCGTGAGCCGGCCAGACATCCGCCATCCCGAGCAGGCCAAGGCGTACATCAACGAATTGCGTGGGATCCTCGTCGCAGTGGGCGCCTCAGACGCCAAGATGGAGGAAGGCTCGATGCGCGTTGATGCAAACGTCAGCGTCCGCAAGCCCGGTGAGGACTTCAACACGCGCTGCGAGATCAAGAACGTCAATTCAGTTCGTTCGCTGGGGCGTGCGATCGAGTACGAGGCGACCCGTCAAATCGCGTTGCACGAAGCTGACGAGCCCGTTGTGCAGCAGACCCGGCACTGGGATGAAAACGACGGGCGCACGCACACGTTGCGGTCGAAAGAAGATGCCGATGACTACCGGTACTTCCTCGAGCCTGACCTCGTCGTCGTCGACCCGGGTGTCGAGTGGATTGAACGAGTGCGTGATGCGCTGCCGGTGCTACCGGCCGAGCGGCGTGCGATTCTTGCCGATGCCACGGGCCAAGCCGCAAACAGCGAAGCGGTCATGGTCGTGGCCGAGCGCGGCCAGGACGGATACGTCATGGACGCCGCCAAACTCGGGGGCGACGCAGGAGTTGCCCTGAAGCACGTGAAGGAAGCGCCCGAGCTTGCCGAGCACGTACCGGCCGAAAGCCTTGCGACGCTCTCGAAGATGGAGTCGTCCGGTGCGGTCACCGCCAGTCAGGCGAAAACCATCGTCGCGGCCATGATCGAGTCACGCAACATCGACCCCGAGGCCATTGCGGCCGAACTCGGATTCGAGGCGATGGACAACTCCGATCTCGAAGCCATGGTCGACCAGGCAATTGCTGCCCAACCCGAAGCGTGGGAGAAGTTCTGCGCGGGCGAGGGCAAGGCGATGGGAGCGCTGGTCGGCGCCGTCATGAAGGCCAGCAAGGGGCAAGCCGATGGCAAAGCCGTGACGGCACTCCTCAACACCAAGAAGCCCTGACGACGGCCACCGTTCAGTCGTCTGCAGCGAGGTCGAAGTAGTCGGCAAGCGCAAAATGATGACGTCGGGCGACGAGATTGCCAGGCACGGCTTCCGTGCGGCGATTGTATTCAGCGACTTTGATGTTGTGGAACCGGCGTGCAGCGCCGATGCGGTCCTCGGTGATGGCGAGCTCCTGTTGCAGCTGGAGAAAGTTCCGCTGAGTGTCGAGTGCCGGGTATCGCTCGCGGAGTGCAACGACGGCCCGCGCTGCGGTGGCAAGCTCTGACTCTGGGGTGGATCGTTCTGCCGCACTGCCGGCTGCTTGCCGCGCTTGACGATCAGTATTGACCAGTCGTTCCAGCAGCACGCGTTCGTGCGTCGCAGTTGCTTGTACGGCGCTGACAAGCCCGGGGATCAGGGTATGACGTCGCTCGAGTTCGACATCGATCGCCGCCCACGCGTCGGCGACTTGCTGGCGCGCCGAAACGAGTGAGTTGTACGAAAACAGGTAGCCGACCAGGCCAGCGCCGAGAGCGAACGCAAGGAGGACCAGCGCTGCGGTCATTGCGCCGACCCGGAGGGGTACAGGCTCCTCAGCACGGTGGGCATGTGCTCGCGAACACTCTGCGCCCAGTCGAGGAAACCGAACATTCGGTTCATGTCGATTCGGTCTGACACACACAGCAGCCACGGTCCCCAGAGCTCAAACTTGATCGAGCCCTGTCCGCTTTGACTGGACAATAACCACGCCAACATTTGGTGGTCCAGCAACGCAACTGCGAAGCGTTCGTCATCGCCGGTCACCCGGTACTGCTCGTTGAACTGAACTGACTCGACCTCGATGTCGCGCATGCCGACCATGCGACCGACACCGGACCAGAATCCTTCCGGTCCGATCTTGGTGTGCGGCGCCAAGAATGGAAGCTCGACGAGCGCAACGGTGCGAAGGTGGACGGTTCTGTTCTTCCCTGAACCGGTCGTGAACCGATACTCAAAGACGCTGTCCTGCTCGCCGTGGCGCCAAAACTGAAATGAGACCTGCTGAGAGCTCCCCATTCCGAACAGGTCGAACTGCTGTGGTGGCGGACCCTTGGTCGAGGTGTCGACGTAAAACCCGTGTTGAGCAGCGAGCCGCTCGGCGAACGCGATCCGCTCCTTCTTGCGGTGCCCAGCCCACAGTGCGAGCGGTACGGCGACGATCGCCACCAGCGCGCTCATGAAGAAGAACACCATCAGTCCCTCACACCGTGGTGGAACGCTGCGGTTCCGCGACCAGGTCGATGGCGACGGTCATTGTCTCGACGAGCAAGTCGTTGAGAGATCAGCACTGCCAGCAAATGTAGTCGCTGGGGTCGAACGCCCGGGCGTTCGACGAGAGCCCGATGAGATCGTGAGTCAGCGGTGGCAGGGCCGAGACACCGGTGCTCGGACCACCAGGACCGGCGTCGACACGGCCCACTATCCTGGACGTCATGTCAGCTGACGACCAGAACACCCCCGTGGACATCAAGCCCCGCTCGCGCGACGTCACTGACGGTATGCAGAAGGCGCCGTCGCGTTCAATGCTCCGGGCGATCGGGATGGGCGACGACGATTGGGAGAAGCCGCAGGTTGCCATCGCGTCGTCATGGAACGAGGTCACACCCTGCAACATGACACTCCGCAAGCTCGCGGAACATGCCAAGGCCGGCGTCAATGCAGCCGGTGGTTTCGGCATGGAGTTCGGCACGATCACCGTGTCCGACGGCATCTCGATGGGCCATGAAGGCATGCGCGCGTCGCTGGTGTCGCGCGAGGTCATCACCGACTCGGTCGAGACCGTCATGCACGCTGAACGGCTCGACGGCTTCGTTGGCCTTGCCGGTTGCGACAAGTCGATTCCCGGCATGCTGATGGCAGCGGCTCGACTCGACCTTGCATCGGTCTTCGTCTACAACGGCTCGATCATGCCGGGTGAGCACAACGGCAAGGCACTGGACATCACCTCCGTCTTCGAAGCAGTCGGCGCGCACGCCGCAGGGACGATCGACGACCAGGAACTCCACGACATCGAAGTCAAGGCCTGTCCGGGTGAGGGTGCCTGCGGCGGCATGTTCACCGCGAACACCATGAGCTCGATTGCTGAAGCGCTCGGCATGAGCCTGCCGGGTTCGGCTTCGCCGCCGGCGATCGACTCGCGTCGCGAAGTCGACGCCCGCCTCGCTGGTGAGGCTGTCGTCGGTCTGCTCCGTCTCGGCATCACGTCGCGCCAGATCATGACGAAGCCAGCGTTCGAGAATGCGATCGCCCTCACGTCGGCGCTGGGCGGTTCCACCAACGCCGTGCTGCACCTGCTGGCCATTGCCAACGAGGCCAGCGTCGCGCTCGAACTCGACGACTTCAACCGGATTGCGGACAAGGTCCCGCACATCGCAGACATGACGCCTGGCGGCAAGTTCCACATGAGCGACCTCGACAAGGTTGGCGGCGTTCCCGGCGTTCTCAAGCATCTGCTCGACAACGGAATGTTGAACGGCGATTGCCTGACGGTCACCGGCAAGACGATGGCTGAGAATCTCGCAGCGATGGATATTGCCGAGCCCGACGGTGTGGTCGTCCATCCCGTCGACGCGCCAATTCACAGCGAAGGTGGGATCAATATCTTGACGGGCTCGCTCGCCCCGAAGGGTTCTGTCGTCAAGGTCGCCGGCCTCAGCGCTGAGCAGATGCACTTTGAAGGACCGGCGCGGGTCTACGACGACGAGTCGTTCGCAATGGAGGCAATCCTCGCGGGCCAGATCAACGCCGGTGATGTGATTGTCATCCGCTACGAAGGTCCCAAGGGCGGGCCCGGCATGCGCGAGATGCTCGCCATCACGGGGGCGCTCAAGGGTGCTGGTCGAGGTGGCGACGTTGCGCTGATCACCGACGGCCGGTTCTCTGGCGGTACCTGGGGTTTCTGCATCGGCCATGTTGCTCCCGAGGCGGCCGACGGCGGGCCGATCGCTTTCATCGAAGAGGGCGACATGATCCTGATCGACGTGCCGAGCAAGACGCTTGACCTGCAGGTGTCTGACGACGTGCTCGCTGCCCGCAAGGAAGGCTGGCAGCCCAACGCTCCGCGCTACACCACCGGCGTGCTTGGCAAGTACGCCCGCCTCGTACAGGGAGCCGAGACCGGGGCAATCACCAACACGCTCTGATTTGCGTGCCAGACGGTGGATCGTCCGGTGGCGACACGCCGCTGACAACGGCGCGCATAGCCTGGGGAAATGAGCAGTTCCGCTGGGCGGTCGATTCTTGCGAGTGTCGTCGGGTGGATGATCGTCGCGTTCATCGTCTGGGTGTTCTTCGGCAGCATTCTCGGCGCCATCGGGTTCATCATCCGGATGGTCCTGTTTCTGATCGTGGTCGGCGCGCTGTTGACCGTCTACTTCCGTCTCCGAGACGGTGACTGACGCGGTTCACTCACATGACCACGGCGTATGTCCTCTCCGGAGGTGCCAGCCACGGCTCAATCCAAGTCGGGATGGCAATCGCACTGGAGGAGCGCGGCATCACGCCGGATCTGATCGTCGGTACCTCGGTTGGGGCGATCAACGGGGCATGGCTCGCCGGTGGCCGCCCGGCAGTGGGCCTCGCGGATCTGTGGCACGGTCTTGAGCGTGCAGATCTGTTTCCGCTGCATCCGCTGCTGGGATTGCGTGCGTTCGCCGGGAGGTCGACCCACTTCGTCCCCGACGCGGCGCTTCGCTCCACACTGTCGAGACATTTGCCGTTCGACATGATCGAAGACGCGTCGACGCCGCTGATCGTCGTTGCCGCCGACGCGCTCTCGGGTGAGGAAGTGCTGCTCACTTCTGGCAACGCTGTCGACGCAGTGACAGCAAGCGCGTCGCTGCCTGCGATCTATCCTCCTGCTCGGGTGAATGTCGGCGGTCGCGAACGGCTCCTCGTCGACGGTGCGATTGTGAACAACATCGCGATTACCACCGCGGTCGACGCTGGTGCCACCGATGTGTGGGTGTTGTCCACTGGCTATTCATGCGACCTGACCGAGCCGCCCGACACCGCACTGGCAGCAGCACTGCACGCGGTGAGCTTGATGGTGCAGCGCCGGTTCGCGCTCGAGATGGCTGCCAACACGTACGACGTACCGATCCACCTGATCCCACCACCGTGCCCGGTCCTGGTGTCGCCCATCGACTTTACGCAGTCCGCTGAGTTAATCGAGCGCGCTGCCGAGACCACACGCACGTGGCTCGATGCAGGCGAACCTCATGCTCAATCGGTGCCCACGGTCCATTCGGCGTCAGGTTGAAGTCGGACAGGCGTCAGTCGACGAGTGCTTGATAGACGAGTTGCTGCAGGATCGAACGGATCGGGTAGGTGCTTGATGGGAGGAGTTGGGTGAGGAACAACACGACGATCTCCTCGGCCGGGTCGACCCAGAACGCAGTGCTTGCCGCTCCGCCCCACGCATACGATCCGGCGGATCCGATCACCTTGTGCTCGGCGCTGTCGAGCTCGATCGAGAATCCGAGGCCGAAGCCCATGCCGGCGAACTCGGTTTCGGCAAACAACGGACGACCGAACGTTTCGAGTTCGGCGCCACCCGGCAGGTGATTGCGCGTCATGTAGTCGACGGTGCGGCTCCCCAGGATGCGGGCGCCATCGAGTTCGCCGCGATTGAGCAACATGTGGGCAAATCGGAGATAGTCGGCTGCCGTGCCGCAGAGACCGCCACCGCCGCCGAGCATGGTCGGTTTGCGGTCGAGGGGAGCGGCGGGCATCACCGAGGCATTGGCAGATGGGCCCTCGCCGCGGGCATTGCCGGTCGGCTTGGGGAAGTACAGCTCGGCGAAGCGGTCTCGCTTGTCGCCTTCCACCCAGAATTCGGTGTCGGTCATACCGAGCGGGTCGAGGATCCGCTCGCGAAAGAACTCGTCGAGCGACTGGCCCGACACCACTTCGACGACGCGGCCCAGCACGTCGGTTGATACGCCGTACAGCCACTCGGTCCCCGGCTGGAAGGCGAGCGGGAGTTTGGCCCACGCGTCGCAGCAGGCGGCGAGGTCCATCCCTTTTGGAATGCCCCATTCAAAGCCGGCCTTGCGGTGCAGTGCGTCGGTGACGTGGTTGTTGTGAAAGCCGTAGGTCAGACCTGATGTGTGCGTCAGCAGGTGCCAGATCCGCATTGGTTCGGTCAGCCCTTCGGTCACCGGAGAGACGAACGAACCGTTGCGATAGACCTCGGACTCCCCGAACGACGGGATGTACTTCGCCACTGGGTCCTTGAGCTGCAGCTTGCCTTCTTCGTAGAGAATCATCGCGGCGACCGACGTGATTGGCTTGCTCATCGAGAACATTCGACAGATGGTGTCGGACTCCCACGGCAGGTTCTGCTCGATATTCCGCTTGCCGTAGGTCGAGCTGTAGGCGACTTCTCCGGCTCGGCTGACGACGATTTGCCACCCGGGGAGTCGACCGTCGTCGACGTACTGCTTGAAGTGGTCATCGATTCGGGTGAGGCGTCCGGCGTCGAAGCCTGCGTCGGCGGGGGTGATCGTTTGTGCGGTTCCTGTAACTGCCATCGCGTGATGATCGCAGGGGAGTACGCAAGAGTCCTCAGCGAAGGCGGTTGGTGGATCGACTTGCGAGAGCGCCGGCGATGGCGCGCCAGCCGACGAGAAAGGTGCCGAGGAAGACGGACGCAACGATGACGAACGATGCAGCGGTGCCGTCGTCGAACACCAGATTGCGGAGCAGCATGCCGAGACCCAACGTCGTCAACCACACGCGCACTCCGGTCATCACCGCGTCGGGCTGCAGCCAGACGCGCCAGATCACCCAGGCGACGGCGAGTGCAATCAGGAACGGAGCGGCCGTCTCAACGAGGCCCGAGATCGCTTCGTCTTCGTCATGATTGCGGCGCCCGATTGCGATGAATGACACCACAACGGCGGTGTCGAGGGCGGCTGCAAGCGGAGTGCGCGGATGCATCTGGCCAGTCTGTCGCCGATCCGGCAGCCCAGTCCGTTTGTGTCCGGATTTCTGCGGACCGGTCCGCAGAAATCGCCACACAAACGACCGTGCTGTGCGTCAGCCGGCGGCTTCGAAACCGCCGAGGCTGCCTTTGAAGAACAGCAGTGGGACGGGCGGCTCGCCATCGTGGTCGGCGTCCGCGTCGAGCGCCCCGACGCGTCCGAGGACGAAGAGGTGATCGCCCATCGTGTGGATCTGTTCGACTGAGCAGTCGATCCAGGCAACGGCACGATCGAGAATCGGTGAGCCGGACGGAGCCGCATGCCAGTCGACGCCGCTGAAGCGTGTGTCGTCGGTACCGCTCTTCGCGAACTTCCAGCAGAGATCACTCTGTTGATCGCTCAGCACATTGACACAGAAGCTGCTGGATGCCTCGATTCCATCCATGGTGGATGAGCCGAGTTGGGGAAGGAACCCGACCAGTGGTGGATCGAGCGAGACGGAGGTGAATGAGCCCATCGTGAACCCGACTGGCTGGGGCCCGGTGCCGTCGACGTCGGGTGACATGGCGGTGACGACCGTGACGCCGGTGGGGAAGTGCCCCATGATCGTGCGGAAGTGTCCCGAATCGAATGCAGTTGAGTCAGTTGTGTCGCTCATCGTCGCCGATTGTAGGTGCCGCCAGTTGTACGATCCGCGCTCATGGCCGACGTCTCGGATACTGATGTCCCGGCCAACCCCGCGCCTGATGTCGACGCGACCAAACAGGCACTGCGACGCGAGATGCGACAACTTCGCAACGGACTCACTGACCGGCCCGAACGGTCGGCGGCGATGTGGTCGGCGCTCCTCGATCGTGATGATGTGCGCGCCGCACGGCGAGTCATGGTGTTTGCCTCGATTCCTGGCGAGCCGGAAACGGCGTCGCTGATCGACCTGCTCCACACAGCCGGCAAGTCGACAGCATTGCCCGAGGACGCCGATCTCGACCCGGCATGGCCCGACATGATCGTTGTGCCCGGCCTCGCATTCACCGTCGACGGCCGCCGACTGGGGCAGGGCGGTGGGTGGTACGACCGTTTTCTTCCGGGGCGCAGAGCTGACTGCACGACGATCGGCGTCTGCTTCGCTCCTCAACTCGTTGACCATCTCCCGACGGACAAGCACGACGTTGTGCTCGATGCCGTCGTCACCGACTGAGGCCGGTTGTCAGGCAGCAGATTCGAGTGAGCGGGCGGCACCGCGCTTGCCTGCGGTCATCTCGCTGTGGAGCTCACAGATCCGTTCGCTGGCTGTTTTCGTGCACATCGACGGAATCACGGCATGCACTGCAGCGGCACCGGCAGCAATCGTGAGACAGCGCGCGAACCGAGCAGCGACCTTGAAGTGCTCGAAGTAGGTCTCGTCGACCGACGCCGGGTGTTCGGTGAAGTGCTGCTTCAAGGTCATGGCACCACGGTAGAGAAGTCGCCAAGTCGATGCATTGCGTTTCTCGCGCACGAAGTCAGTAATGGTGCAAGAATATTTTGTTTAATCTTCAGAACGTGCAAGAATCATCGATTGTGGATGAACTTGATCGGGAAATTGTGCGTTTACTGCAGGACGACGGGAGCCTCAGTGCCCGCGAGCTTGGTGATGCCGTGGGCTTGACTGCGACGCCATGTTGGCGCCGGGTTCGTGCGCTTGAAGAGGCCGGCGTGATCATGCGTCGCGTCGCGTTGATTGATCCTGCGGCGGTCGATCTCGGCGTCACCGCACTGGTCAACATTCGCACCAATGATCACGGCCCGGACTGGATCGATCGATTCCAGGCTGCGCTCGATGCGTTCCCTGAAATCGTCGAGGGCTATCGCACCAGCGGCGACATCGATTACACGTTGAAGGTGATGGTCGCAAGCATTGACGCCTACGACGCCTTCTACAAACGGCTGATCGCTGCGGTCGATTTGTATGACGTCCGGACGATTTTCGTGATGGAGGAGATGAAGCGCACCACGGCACTGCCGATTCCGGTGTAGCCATCTCGGCGCATGTCTGTCACTCGTTACCGGTCGCTGGTTATCGAGTGAGTCGTCGCGCGAGTTCGTCGACTGCCGGGTCGGTGACCGCGCCCGCGCGTCGTGCCACAACCAGCTGACGTTCCAGGATCTGCTCGCCGACGGCCAGCTCGCCGCGCTCTGATTCGCCCTGGCTGCGTGGCAGTACCGTCCAGCCCAGGCCGAGCAGCACCATCTCGCGCAGCACGTCGGGCTGGTGCGACTCGGCAGCAACCTCGGTGGAAGCACCCAGTTCGCGGAGACGGTCGATCACGAGTCTGCGGCTGTGTGAGGCTTCTGGAAACAACACCCAAGGTCCCCAACTCGCTGGACCGTCGATCGGGACGCCAGGTGGCCCGTAGACGATCATCGGCTCGATGAGCAACGGAACGAACTCGATGCCGGTCATTGGCTGGGGCGGTTCGACGCACACGACGAGGTCCAGAGTGCCGCGCTGGAGGTCGTCGAGGAGCGATCGCGAAGGCGCCACGGTGAGGCGGAGGTCGACGTCGCTGTGTTCGGAGCGAAATCCGCGGAGGACGTCGGGGAAGTGAACGACGGCGGCAACGTCGATCATTCCCAGGCTGACGCGTCCTGTGTCGGCCAGTCGGAGCCGATCGGCCCATGACACCACGTCGCGAGTGAGTGCCACGACGTGACGCGCGTGATCCAAGACCGGGGTCACGGTTGCGCGCAATTTGCGCCGCCGGCCCACGGACTCGAAGAGCTGGATGCCGACGCGGCGCTCGAGTTCAGCGAGTCCCTGTGACAGCGCCGACGGAGAGACGCCGATCTCACCGGCGGCCGCTGCCCACGATGGAGCGTCGGCGACCGCAACGAGGTACTCGAGCTGCCGAATGGAAATGTCGGGGAGCGAACGTCGTGGCACCCTGCGCAGCATAGTTCAGACTTACTTCACACTCAAATATATTCAATCAGGTCTGCTTATCATCGACCCATGACTTCGCATGCTCGACAGATCACTCCCGCCACCGGCAAGCTCGGCGTTCTCACGCCCGGCATGGGCGCCGTGGCAACCACATTCATCGCCGGCGTCATCGCTGCTCGGCAAGGCATCTCCCCGCCGATCGGATCGATCGCGCAGATGGCTCACATTCGCCTCGGCACCAAAGAGGAAAACCGCAACCCGCTGATCAAGGAGTTCGTGCCACTCGCCGAGCTTGACGACATCGTCTTCGGCGGTTGGGATCCGATCTCGCCGAACGCGATGGAAGCCGCCAAGACCGCCGGTGTGTTGCAAGGCAACGACCTCGATGCCATCTCTGCAGAGATGGAAGGCATCGTGCCAATGGAAGCCGTGTTCGATCAGCGCTGGGTCAGCCGGCTCGACGGCGTCCGTGTGAAGGACATCGCAAGTAAGTGGGACCAGGCCGAAGCACTCATCGCTGACATTGCTCGATTCAAGGAAGCGAACGGCTGTGATCGGCTGGTCATGGTGTGGTGCGGCTCGACCGAGGCATACCAGGAGCCGTCCGCAGTGCACGCTTCGGTCGCTTCGTTCGAGCAAGGGCTGCGGGACAACGACGACAACATCTCGCCGTCGCAGATCTACTGCTACGCCGCGCTGCAAAGCGACGTGCCGTACGCCAACGGTGCGCCGAACCTCACGACCGACCTCGACTGCATTGTCGAACTGTCCAAGACCAACGGCGTGCCGATCGCCGGCAAGGACTTCAAGACTGGTCAGACGCTGATGAAGACCATGCTGGCGCCGGGTTTCAAGGCTCGCATGCTCGGTGTCCGTGGGTGGTTCTCGACCAACATCCTCGGCAACCGCGATGGCGAAGTGCTGGACGACCCGGAGAACTTCAAGTCGAAGGAAGTCTCGAAGCTCGGCGTGCTCGACGGCATCCTGCAACCAGAGGTGTACCCCGACCTGTATGGCAACATCGACCACGTCGTGCGGATCAACTACTACCCGCCCCGTGGCGACAACAAAGAGGGGTGGGACAACATCGACATCTTCGGGTGGCTCGGTTACCCGATGCAGATCAAGGTCGATTTCCTTTGCCGCGACTCGATCCTTGCCGCACCGATCGTGCTCGACCTCGCACTCTTCATGGACCTCGCCCACCGTGCGGGCGAAAGCGGAGTGCAGGAGTGGCTCAGCTTCTATCTGAAGGCGCCGCAGGCCGCCGGAGATGCGCCGGCCGAGGCCGACCTCTTCATTCAGCAGACCAAGCTCAAGAACACCCTCCGCGAATGGATGGGCGAGCAACCCGTCACCCATTCAGAGGCGGGTTGATTCGATCCGGTTCGCCCGATGCCGGATCAGCTCAGCTGATTGATGGTCGCTCTGGGCCGATTTCGAGGGGAGTAGCTTCACGGCATGGCTGCGATCTTGATGGACGGAAATGCGCTGCGCGATGAGATCATCGCTGGACTACGGGTGACGGTCGAGGCAGCTGGATCGCCTCCGGTCTGCCTGGCGACGGTGCTCGTGGGCAATGACGGACCATCGCAGCGTTATGTCGCAAGCAAGCACAAGAAGGCGGTCGAGGCCGGCCTCGTCGCGCGTCATGTCGACCTGCCTGAGACCGCAACTCAGGGTGAGGTCGAAGCGGCGGTCCGCGAGCTGACCGAGGACGCATCAGTCCACGGCGTGCTGGTCCAGCTCCCGCTGCCTGACGGCCTCGACCCGGAGCCCGTGCTCGACCTCATCCCGCCGGAGAAGGATGTCGACGGCCTCACCGAACGCTCGATGGGCCGACTCGTGCGCAATCGTCCCGGTCTGGTCGGCTGCACGCCGCTTGGCGTGATGCGGCTGCTCGAGAAATATGAAGTGCCCACCTCGGGTGCTCGCGCCGTCGTCATCGGACGCTCGACACTCGTCGGCCTGCCGCTGTCGCTGCTGCTCAACCGCAAAGGTGCTGACGCCACGGTCACGATGGCGCATTCGCGCACGGCCGACATGTCCGCTGTTGTCCGAGAGGCAGACATCGTCATCGGTGCAGCAGGTCAGGCAGGAATGATTACTGGCGACATGATCAAGCCCGGCGCGGCCGTGATCGATGTCGGCGTCTCGCGCACTGAGGCAGGCATCGTCGGTGACGTCGACCGATTGTCGGTCGAGCCGGTTGCCGGGTGGCTGACCCCCATGCCTGGCGGCACCGGACCGATGACGATCGCCTGTCTGATGGAAAACACGCTGAGCGCAGCACGGTTGCAGTCAGCGTTCCCCGCCTGACAACACCGCCTCACTCGGTGGGACGATGTGTTCAAGGTGTGATTTCGACGCTACAATGACACGATTATGAACTGCATGAGCGCAACCACCTTCGTGCTCGTCGTACTTATTCGGTAACGCACCCAGCTCCTGCTGCGTGCGTTCCTCGACCTCCCACTCGGGAGGTCGTTTGCTTTTTCGCCCTCGGTTCCCGAAATCCACCCGCTCTGCCACCAGACAACACCAGAAGAAAGACCCAGTCACATGACTGAACCAGCAGCACCAGAACGCATCACCGGGGCACAAGCTCTGATCCGCGCACTTGAGTACGAGAACGTCGATGTGATGTTCGGTTACCCCGGCGGGTGCATCCTGCCCGCCTACGACCCGCTGATGGACAGCCCGATTCGGCACGTGCTCGTGCGTCACGAACAGGGTGCGGGCCACGCCGCCGAGGGTTATGCCCATGTGTCGGGCAAGCCAGGCGTCGCCATGGTCACCTCCGGCCCCGCAGCCACCAACCTCGTCACGCCCCTGATGGACGCGTACATGGATTCGATCCCGATGGTCGCGATCACCGGTCAGGTGCCGACGGCAGCGATCGGCAGCGATGCGTTCCAGGAGTGCGACACGGTCGGTATCACCCGGTCGTGCACCAAGCACAACGAGCTGGTCATGTCCGCCGACGAGATTCCGATGGCCATTCGCCAGGCGTTCCACATCGCAACGACGGGTCGCCCCGGCCCCACCCTGGTGGACATTCCGAAGGACGCGCTCACCAACGAGATGACGTGGCAGTGGCCCACCGACGAAGAGGTCTTGGATTCGCTGCCTGGGTACCGGCCGAATACCAAGGGCCACCCGCGCATGATCAAGGAAGCTGCCAGGCTGATCCTCGCTTCGGAGCGGCCAATCGTCTACGCCGGCGGCGGCATCCTCAAGGCCCGCGCCGCAGAAGCACTGCGCGAGCTCGTCGAACTGATCGATGGACACGTCGTGACCACGCTGATGGCCCGCGGCGCCTTCCCCGACGATCACCCGAACTGTCTGGGTATGCCGGGCATGCACGGCAACGCCACCGCTGTCACCGCGATGCAGCAGAGCGACCTCCTCATCACGCTCGGTGCGCGTTTCGACGACCGCATCACCGGCAAGGTTGACGCGTTCGCTCCTGACGCGAAGATCATCCACGTCGACATTGACCCAGCCGAGCAGGGCAAGGTGCGGCGACCCGACGTCCCGATCGTCGGCGATGCCAACTACGTCATCACCAAGATCATCCGTGAGATCAAGGAAATGCTGCAGGGCGGTGCGCGACAGGCCGACATCTCGGCATGGAAGAGCCAAGTGTCGGGCTGGCAAGAACAGTTCCCGATGACCTACGAGCCATCTGAACCGGGGGCTCTGCTCAAGCCACAGTTCTGTATCGAGCAGCTCAACGAGCGCGCTCCCGAGGGCACGATCGTCACCTCCGGCGTGGGCCAGCACCAGATGTACACGTCGCAGTACTGGAAGTTCAACGAGCCCTACACGTGGGTCAACTCCGGCGGTCTCGGAACCATGGGCTTCTCGCTGCCCGCGGCAATCGGGGCCAAGGCCGCAATGCCTGACCGGACCGTCTGGGCCATCGACGGCGACGGTTGCTTCCAGATGACTGCTACCGAGTTGGTCACGGCGACACTCGAGAAGCTCCCGATCAAGGTGGCGTTGCTGAACAACAACTTCCTCGGCATGGTTCGGCAGTGGCAAGAAATGTTCTACGACGAGCGCTACTCCGAGGTGTTCCTCGACAGCTCGAACGTGCCGAACTTCGTGATGATGGCGGAGTCGATGGGCTGCGTCGGCATCCTCGTCGAGTCACCCGAAGAAGTCGGCCCGGCAATCGAGAAGGCCAACTCGATCAACGACCGTACGGTCGTGATCGAGTTCCGCACCGACGCCGCCGAGGGTGTGTTCCCAATGGTGCCGGCGGGTGCGAGCAACTCCGACCTGATCCTGCACCCCACCCAGCAAGACCGGGCCGAGGTGCTCAAACCCGCACCCAAGCCGGTCGACACCAAGTTGAAGGACGGTCACTGACATGCCTCGCACACGTGACTACCCGGGCGCACGAAGCGCCAACACCTACGCCGAAGGGATGAACCACCACATCCTTTCGGTGCTCGTCCAGAACCGCCCGGGCGTGCTCGCCCGCGTCGCCGGTCTGTTTGCCCGGCGCGGCTACAACATCTTCAGCCTCGCCGTCGCGCCGGCCGAGGTCGAGGGACGCAGCCGGATCACGATCGTGGTCGACCTCGATTCGGCACCCCTCGAACAGATCACGAAGCAGCTGTTCAAGCTCATCGACGTCATCAAAATCTCCGAGCTCGACCCGGAGCTCAGCGTCGAGCGCGAGCTGTTGATCGCCACGATCAAGGCCGAGGCGACGCAGCGCAGCGAAGTGGCGAGCCTGGTCGACATCTTCGAGGGCAAGATCATCGCTGTCTCTGAGGCGGTGATCACGGTCAGCCTTGAAGGGCATCCGAACAAGCTCGATGATTTTGAGGATTTGCTTGGCGGATATGGCATCGTTGAGCTGCAACGGACTGGGCGCGTGGCGCTTCCGAAACTTGACCGTGGCTCGCGTCTGCGCGCCGTGAACTGAACCTGATCTCCCACCCGTCTCTCAACCGTCTCCCAACCGTCTCCCAACCACACATCAACACCGAACACCCGGTTCCGGATCGACTCGTGTCCCGGGTTCCTGAAAGGTAATTCACAGCATGGCTGTCACCGTCTATTACGAAACCGACGCAGATTCTTCGATCATTCGCTCCAAGAAGGTTGCGGTCATCGGCTACGGCTCGCAGGGCCACGCCCATGCTTTGAACATGAAGGAGTCAGGCGTCGATGTGATCGTCGGGCTGCGTGAGGGCTCCTCGTCGAGGGCCAAGGCCGAGGCCGCTGGCCTCACCGTGATGAACGTCGCCGACGCGACCAAGGCAGCCGACGTCATCATGCTGCTCGCCCCCGATACGGAACAGAAGGCGATCTACGACGCCGACATTGCGCCGAACCTCGAAGCTGGAAACGCGCTGGCATTCGCTCACGGTTTCAACATCCGCTTCGGTCGGATCGCTGCACCTGAAGGCGTCGACGTGATCATGATTGCGCCGAAGGGCCCCGGCCATCTCGTGCGTCGTACCTTCACCGAAGGTGGTGGCGTGCCAGCCCTCATCGCCGTCGAGCAAGATGCCACGGGCAACGCCCGCGCCGTCGCCATGTCGTACGCCGATGCAGTCGGTGGCACGCGTGCGGGCGTCATCGAGACCACGTTCACCGAAGAGACCGAGACCGACCTGTTCGGTGAGCAGGCCGTGCTTTGCGGTGGCGTCACCCAGCTCGTCCGCGCCGGGTTCGAAACGCTCACCGAGGCGGGTTACGCCCCCGAAATGGCCTACTTCGAATGCCTCCACGAGGTGAAGCTGATCGTTGACCTCATGTACGAAGAGGGCATTGCCGGCATGCGCTACAGCATTTCCGACACCGCCGAGTACGGCGACCTCACTCGTGGTCCGCGTGTTGTCACCGAGGCAACCAAGGCCGAGATGAAGAAGATCCTCACCGAGATCCAGACCGGCCAATTCGCCGAGGAGTGGATTGCCGAGTCTGAATCCGGTCGCGCGAACTACCACCGCATGCAGGAAGAGGGCAAGCAGCATCCGATCGAAGAGGTCGGCGCCGAGCTCCGCGCAATGATGCCGTTCATCAACGCCGGAAAGCAGAAGGTCGCCGAAGCTTCAGGCGGCGACAGCTGACCCGGTCAGCACAATCGAACACGCGGAGGGCCGGTCTCAATCGAGACCGGCCCTCCGCTGTTTTCCGCTGAGTCCCTCACTCGCTGTCAGAAGTGAGCGGGAGGCTCGCGGTGGTCAGCCGGCCTTTCGAGGCGAGGCGCTTCGGTTGGGGACCCAGCGCCAGACGAGGAAGGAGGCGAGGGCGAGGAGACCGATCACCCAGTGGAGGCCGGGTGTGGGGTCGTCGTCCGTGGTCAGTACCGCGACGAGGAGGAAGGCAAGGCCGGCGACCAGGCCCGCACCGAGTCCGCGGACGCTGGTGACCGTCGCGCGCGTGGCCCGAGGCGCGGCGGCTTGAAATCGGGCGTCGCTGATGACCCAGGTCGCCTCGGTGGCGCCGTACGCCACGCCGATTCCGGCCAACGCCCACGGCGAGTCGAGTGCGATGACCACCGCTGCAATCGCGGTGCCAGCGAGCAGCGCAGTGGCGAGCGTTGAACTGTGCATGTCGGGATATCTGGCAGCGACCTCGCCGCCGAGAATGAGACCCAACCACACGGTGAGCACGATCAGCGGTACGACCTCGTCGGAAGCGCCGCGTGCACGTGCGAGCAGCGGGACGTATTCGTCCACGACAAACAACCCGGCGATCAGGGCGCCGACGACGGTGAGGCGGAGGAGCTCGGGCTGACGGCAGCCTGCCGACAGCCCGGCGCGGAGGGTGTGTCGCCACTCGGAGTAGCTCGTCGGCTCATCGATCCTGGTGGACCCAGACGGTCCGAGTCGGTGGTCGTCGAGCCGGGACACCCAGCCGGCGTCGGGGAGCGTGAGGATGAGGGCGATCGAGGCACCATGTACGGCAACGTTGATCCACCCGATCGCGTCGATGCCTGCTCCGAGCCGAATGAGCCCACTCGCTGCGATGGTGCCCGCTGCCAGGCCGAGGTTGCTGAACTGTCCAACTCGGGCCATGACGACCCCGTAGGTCGACGCCCGGTCGACGGCGTCGAGTTGGTCGTGGATCATCGCCTCCCACGCGCCGCTCGCGGCGGCGTCATGGACCGCCCACAGCACCGCGCCGATCAGGAGTCCCGTAACGGTTGGCCAGATCAACCAGACAGCGATGCCGGCAGCGCGTAGCGCGAATGCCGAGGCGATCAGCTTGCGGCGGTCAAGTCGGTCGGCAAGTGCCCCCGACGGGACTTCGAGAACGACTGCGAGGGCGGCCCAGACGATGAAGGCGACCGAGATTTCCGACGTCGACACGTCATTGTCGATGAACCACAGTGTGAACACGGCATAGAGCGGCGCGAATTCGTCGACGAAGGCAAGGGTGTACAGCGTGCGGCGAGGGTCAGGCGGATCGACGGGGTCCCTGAGCGTCTCATGCGCGGGCGCACCTGATTCGTCCACGTCGACACGCTACGGCATCACCAGCTCGCCGCTTTCGGTCGGCGTCGCGCTCGCAAGCGGTCGTTCTGACACCCGGTGGCGAAATCCGACTTGTTGAGTCGGGAATTGGCGGCTATCTTCAAATTCCATGTCTGAGCAGAGCAACTGGGGATTCGAGACCAAGCAGATTCACGTCGGCGGTGAGCCCGATCCCACCACGGGCGCTCGCGCCGTGCCGATCTACCAGACGACGTCGTACCAGTTCCGCGACACCGAGCACGCCGCCAACCTGTTTGGTCTGGCCGAAGTCGGGAACATCTACACCCGCATCATGAACCCGACGCAAGCTGCGTTGGAAGAGCGAATCAACGCTCTCGAAGGTGGCTGCACGACGGCCATCGGGATCCCCGGCACGCTTGTCGTCGCATCGGGCCAGTCCGCAGCGACTTTGGCGCTGCTCACGCTGTGTGAGTCGGGCGATCATGTCGTCGCCTCGCCCTCGCTCTACGGCGGCACGTACAACCTGCTCCACTACACGATGCCGAAGCTCGGTATCGAGGTCACCTTCGTTGACGACCCCGACGACCTTGCCCAGTGGGCCGCGCACGTCAAAGACAACACCAAGGCATTCTTCGGCGAAGTGCTGGCGAACCCGCGGAACAACATGTTCGACATCACCGGCGTTGCCGGAGTCGCGCACGACAACGGCATCCCGCTCATGGTCGACAACACCGTGCCGACGCCCTACCTCGTACGTCCGCTCGAACTCGGTGCCGACATCGTGCTGCACAGCCTCACGAAGTTCTGTGGTGGACACGGAACATCAATCGGCGGTGCCATCGTCGACGGTGGCACCTTCGACTACGCAGCGTCCGGACGCTTCCCGAACTTCACGGAGCCGGACCCGAGCTATCACGGTCTCGCCTACTTCCCGGCGCTTGGCCACGGTGCATTTGCGCTCAAAGCGCGAGTGCAGATGCTGCGTGACCTCGGCATGGCGATCTCGCCGTTCAACGCCTTTCTCATCTTGCAGGGACTTGAGACGCTGTCACTGCGGATGGAGCGCCACTTCGCCAACGCCCAGGCCGTCGCAGAGTTCCTCGACGCGCACGACCAGGTCGAGAACGTGCAGTTCGCCGGTCTGCCGAGTAGCCCGTGGTACGAGCGCACCCAGGAGTACGGCGGCGGCCGCGGAGCCGGCTCGATCGTGGCCTTCGATGTGAAGGGCGGCGTCGACGCTGGCAAGCGGTTTGTCGAGGGATGCGAGTTGCACAGCCATGTCGCCAACATCGGTGACGTGCGCAGCCTGGTGATCCACCCGGCCAGCACGACCCATAGCCAGTTGTCGCCAGAGGAGCAGGTGCAGAGCGGCGTCGGGCCTGGCCTGATCCGTCTGAGCGTGGGACTCGAGACTCTCAGCGACATCATCGCCGATCTCGAAACCGCCTTCGCAGCGGTCTGATCGGCGGGTCGGGATCAGTCGTCGCGCTGGTCCTTGAGGAACTCTTCGAACTGATCGCCGAGATCGTCGGCCGTCGGAATCTGTGCTTCGGCGCGCCGGTCGAACTCGGCTTCGAGCATGCGGACGTACATCCGTAGCTGGTCATCGTTTGCGGTGATCTCGTCGTGGACCTCGCGCCAGCTGTCGATCTGGTTGCTGATATCGCCACCCATCCACTCACTCGTCGGGACGTCGAGGACATGGCCGAGGTGGCGAACGAGTGCCGCGACGGCCATCGGGTGCTCGGCATTCATCAGATAGTGCGGGATGCCGACACGGAGCGAGATCGACGGAATATCACGGGCTTCGAGTTCGGCATTCAACACGCCGGCGACACCGGTGATCCCCTGATACGACGGTTGGGATAGTCCCAGCCGTGATGCCAGGCCCGCAGTGGCGGTGCTGCCCGTGACCGGAGGAGTCCGAGTGTGGGGGAGCGCCTCGGCTGCGGAGCCAACGGTGACGACTGCCTCGCAGCCCATCGCGACTGCCACCGTGATGATCGCGTCGACGTAGGTCCGCCAGTTGAGGTGGGGTTCGACGCCGATCAGGCCGACCACGTCGCGCTGGCCGGGGCCACCGTCGGGCGCTGGACCACTGCGTTGGAGGACGAACTCATTCGTCGGCCAGACGATTTCTCTGATGTCGTCATCGATGGTGACGTGCGGTCGCTGCTGCGTGAAGTCGTAGAACGGGTCAGGGTCGATGGTTCCCACGATGACGGCGTGGTCAGCGCTGGTGAAAGCGTTGACCGCCTGCGTCGCCGCACTGGCGACATCAAACCACCCTTCGAGGCCGACCAGCATGACCGGGCGATTGAGCGAGCCGATGTCGCCCATCCCGAAACTCAGCACATCGATTGCCTGCATCCAGGCAATCTATTGGCTTAGCTCAGTTGTTCGACGACGTGATCGACGGACTTCGTCAGCGCTTCGACGTCGGCGGTGTCGATGGCCGGGAACATGCCGACACGGAGCTGGTTGCGACCGAGCTTGCGATAGGCATCAGTGTCGAGGATGCCGTTGGCCCGAAGCACCGCGCAGATCTCGTTGGCGTCAATCGAATCGTCGATGTCGATGGTGCCGACAACATTGGAGCGATGCGCAGGGTCGGTGACGAACGGGGTCGCCCAGTCACGCGCCTCGGCCCACGAGTAGAGGACCGACGCTGATGCAGCGCTGCGGCCGGCCATGCCCGCAAGGCTGCCATTTGCCAGCATCCAGTTGAGCTGAGCGTCGAGCATCACCAGCGTGGCCACGGCGGGCGTGTTGTAGGTCTGGTTCTTCGTCGAGTTGTCGAGTGCGATCTGTAGATCGAGTGATGCGGGGCGCCAGCGGTCAGACGATCCGATCTCGTTGATCCGCTCGATCGCTGCGGGCGAGCACGCTGCCAACCAGATGCCACCGTCGGACGCGAAGCATTTCTGCGGGGCAAAGTAGTAGCAGTCGACCTGGGCAGGATCCCACAGCAGGCCGCCAGCGGCAGAGGTGGCGTCGACGGCAACAAGCGCGTCACCGGCGCCTGCTGGGCGTTGCAGTTGCATGGCCACACCCGTGGACGTCTCGTTGTGGGTCAGGGCGTACAGGTCGATGCCGTCCTCGGCGACTGGCTCGGGATGCGAGCCGGGATCGACCTTGATCACCGATGGTTGGCCCAGGTGCGGGGCGGCCGCGCAGGCGTCGGCAAACTTTGAAGAGAACTCGCCGAAGACCAGGTGTTGGCTGCGATCGCGTACAAGCCCGAACGTGGCGACGTCCCAGAAGATGGTGGAGCCTCCGTTACCGAGCACGATTTCCCACCCATCGGGCAACGAGAACAGCTCGGACAGTTTGGACCGCACGTCGCCGACGAGGTTCTTGACCGGCGGCTTGCGATGGGAGGTTCCGAGCAGCGTCTTGCGAGCGGCAACGACGGCATCGATCTGGTCGCGGCGGACTTTGGATGGGCCACAGCAGAAGCGCCCATCAGCGGGCAACAGGTCAGCAGGAATGGTGATCGCGGGGGTCTCAGTCACCGCAACATGATGGCGCCGAGTCAGAAGAACCGACCGCAGCTTTCCAAAAAGAAAGGGTGCGGGTCAGCCCTGCGTCATCGGAGCAAGATAGGTCGTTGCGAGCTTGTCGTCGTCGCGCTCGCGCATGCCGTCGCGGGCCCGCCGAATCAACTGCCCGGTCTCGGTCTGGTGGAAGAACCAGGTTTCGAGCTGGCGCGCTCCCGTGTTGTCCGCGAGCTGGAGGCCAGCCTCTTCGTAGTACGCCCGGATGTCCTGGCTGGCCGCGATGGCCGCCGTGGAATCCCAGCCGACGTCGGCAATCGACGCGCCGCCTTCGATCTCGATGATCTTCTCGATCAGGCCGACCACGCCGTCGACATCGGCAACGCGTCCGAGCAGCGTGCGCCCGCCGGTCGCTTCGAGGTTGCGGTCGTATGCATTGCGCAGGCCGTTTGCCTCGTCGACGGCTGCGTTGAGGTCGGGGTTGTGGCGCGGCGGCATCGGACACGACGACGGCTCGGAGCCCTGTTCTTCGATCGTCTCGGGGAAGTCGACGAGCACCGGTACGTCGGTACGGGGCAGCAGGTCGAACATTGCCATCAGCACGCTCGTCTGGAATTCAGCATCGTCAGGCTTGCCGAGCGGTCGGCCGAGTGGGAAGTTCACGTTCAGGATCCGCGGTGGCTTGACGGTTTCCGCCTGGCCCCGAACGAGTGAGATGCCAACGGTGGCGAGTCCTGCCTTTTCGAACACGTGGGAGAGCACACTCACGGTGCGCGTGCAAAGCGGTCAAACCGGGGTGAAGATGACGACGTCGACGCCGTCATCGAGGAGGACCTGTGCCGCAGCGGGCCCGGAGTCGTTGATGATCGACGAGAACGTCGCGTCCAGCTGTGCGCCCATGAACGACAGGTTGTTGGTGGCGACGGACCCGATGACGCCGGCCTCGGCAAGCTCTGAGAGCCGGTCGGCGGGATACGCCGTGTTGATGTCGGCGGTGAGGCCGGAGCGATCAAAGTTGGGGGAGAAGTGGCTGAGCTGCACGTCGCGAGCAGCGGCAGGCAGCACCGTGAAAGAGGCGTCCAGCCAGAGCTTGACGTCGCCGGCGAGGCGGAGACCGGCGGTGGTGCAGATCGCGACCTTGCACTCACTTAACGGCTTGTCGAGCACCGTGGCGGTGGGAGTGAGGTCAGGGCCGGGTATTCCCGTCACGTTCGATCGAATAGTTGCGTCTGCTGACATGGACCGGACCGTAGCGTTTGCGGGCACAAGCGTCGCCACCCTGCGTTTGCGTACCCGGCAGATGTCGCCGCCGACGTGTCCCGGGTACGCAAACGATGGGGGCCGGGGATGGGTCGAGGTCGTAGGATGAGGGACCGTGAACTCCATGTCTCGGACATCCGCTCGTCTTGCCGCCATTGCTCCTTCGGCCACGCTCGCCGTTGACTCCAAGGCCAAAGCCATGAAGGCCGCCGGTGAGAACGTCATTGGCTTCGGTGCCGGGGAGCCCGACTTTCCGACTCCGCAGCACATCGTCGACGCCGCAGCCGCCGCGTGTGCCGACCCGAAGAATCACAAGTACAGCCCGGCCGGCGGCCTGCCCGACCTGAAGCAGGCAATCTGCGACAAGACCATGCGCGACTCAGGCTTTTCGTGTGCGCCGGCCAACGTGTTGGTCACCAATGGTGGGAAGCATGCGGTCTACACCGCCTTTGCAGCGCTGTGTGACCCCGGTGACGAAGTCATCTGCCCGGCGCCGTACTGGACCACCTACCCAGAGGCGATCACGCTTGCCGGCGGTGTACCCGTGGTGATCGACACCGACGCCGAGTCGGGCTTTCAAGTCACCGTGGAGCAGCTCGATGCCGCCAAGACCGACAAGACCAAGGTGTTGCTGTTTGTCAGCCCGGACAACCCGTCCGGTGCGGTCTACCCGCCCGAGTCGGTCAAGGCGATTGGCGAATGGGCCGTGGCCAACGGTGTGTGGGTGATCACCGACGAGATCTACGAACATCTGACCTACGGCAGCCATGAGTTCTCATCGATGCCGGTGTTGGTGCCCGAACTTGCCGAACAGTGCATCATCGTCAACGGCGTGGCGAAGACCTATGCAATGACAGGGTGGCGTGTCGGTTGGATGATTGGCCCGGCCGACGTCATCAAGGCGTCGACCAACTTTCAAAGCCATGCGACCTCGAACGTCTGCAACGTTGCGCAGCGCGCCACGATCGCAGCGGTGTCGGGACCGCTGGACGATGTGGTGATGATGCGCGAAGCGTTCGCTCGTCGTGCGGCAATGATGCACGAGATGCTCAATGCCATCGACGGCGTCACCTGCCCCGAGCCGCAGGGCGCCTTCTACTGCTACCCCGACATGACCGGTCTGCTCGGCCGCGACATCCGATCTTCCGATGGGACGGTCAAAACCGCGACGACGACCATCGAACTGGCCGACATCATCTTGGAAGATGCCAAGGTCGCGTTCGTTCCCGGTGAGGCGTTCGGACTGCCCGGCTATGGCAGATTCAGCTTTGCGCTCGGCGACGACGACTTGGTCGAAGGAATCCAGCGCATCGCCGATCTCGTCGGCTGATCAGGCGCTTTCGTCGGCCGCGCTGAGCTTTGTGCTCAACATTTCGACGGCGATGACCACGACGACGCCGATGGCTGCAAGCAGCAACGGAAATGCCACGTCGTCTGCCGGGGCGGACAACGTGGTGGTATTTGTGCCGTTGGGCCAGGGCCACAGGACGCGTGTCGAGCCGAGCATCAGGCCGACCATCGCGGCGATCACCCAGTTGTGATAATTGTCGAGCAGCCAGTGAAGCAGCGTCGAGAACAGTGCAAGACCGAGCACGGCACCGACCGCGAATGCGCCGAGTGAGACGACGTCGCGATCGTTGACCGCTCCGAGAACCTCGGTGTACATACCCATCATCACGAGCAGGAACGACCCGGAAATCCCCGGGAGGATCATCGCGCAGATCGCGATGGCCCCAACGAGGAAGAAGATCAGCGGCGAGCGGGTCACCACCTCCGCAGCGTCGTCGGCGACAACGGTGTCCGACTTCAATCCGAGGAGCAGGAACAGGGCAACACCAACACCGAGCATGATGGCGACGGTGGTCGCATCGATGCGGTCGAGCATTCGGATCGCGACGTAGATCGTTCCCACGACGAGGCCGATGAACAACGCTGACATCTTGACCGGCTCATCGTCGAGCAGCTGTTCCAACACCGATGAGAGCGCAGCGACAGCGACGAGGATTCCACCCAGCAGGGAAATGAGCCAGACCCACTCGATGCGAACCAGCGTCTCTTTGAACGAGGCGATGTCGCCGGTGAGGAGCTGCTTGAGTCCGCGGGCGCCGAGTCGAACGTTGTTGATCAACCGGTCGTAAATGCCGAGAACGAGCGCAACGGTGCCACCAGAAACGCCGGGCACGATGTCGGCCGCGCCCATGGCGAAACCGCGAACGACTTGTGCGACGGGAGCTGGAATGTTCACGCCGAGAGGCTAGCGATGCTGCTCAACGACAGTCGGCCACCAGTTACGCCCACCAGAGTGGGTGACGCAGGGTCAGCCCGGTTGCGACGATGAGCACCAGGCATTCGCCGACCTGCTCAACCGCACCCAGGATGTCGCCGCTGACCCCACCGAACGCCCGCCGCGCCATGATCGCGACGACAACGGATCCGCACGCTGCAGCAGCCATGAAGGGCACCATCCACCAGCCAACACTGAGTGCAGCGATCACCATTGCCGCCGTGACACCCACCGCTGCGCGCCGTGGTGACAGCGCCCGGGAAGAGTCAGCGCCGAGTCCTTCTGTGGGAACCGGCGGGGCGACCCCCATGACCGCAACCGCCGCGCCGCGGCCGAGGGTGTGCGCCGCGACCAGCGAGGCGAACGCGACTGCTGGTCCGAGCGCGGCGACGCAGGCCACCCGCACGACGATGCTGCCGCACATCGCAGCCACGCCGTAGCTGCCGTGGCGCGAGTCCTTGAGAATCTCCCGCCTCTGCTCCGGTGACCATCCGCCCATCGCGTCTGCAGTGTCGGCAAGGCCGTCTTCGTGAAAAGCGCCGGTCACAGCGACACCAAACAGCACCGCAACGGCGGCGGCGACGAGTGGCGGCACGAGCTCCATCATCGCCACGGCAACGCCACCGACGGCAGCGCCGACCATCGCGCCCACCACGGGAAACCAGGGCACGGCGCCAGCGAGATCGGGAGCCGACCGCAATCGAAGTGGTATCCGGGTCAAAAACTGGATCGCTCCGAGCAGGCCCCACGCCGGTAACCCTGACGCCGGAGCCGGTGGTCGCGGTGCGTTCATATCCAGTTCACGCGAAGAATTCACCGAAGGTCGGCACTTCGGTAATGCCGGCGCACGCCATGCGAATCAGTGGGACGGCAGCCATGGCTCCCGAGCCTTCGCCAAGTCGCATGTCGAGGTCGAGGAGGGGACGCTTGCCGAGGCGTTCGAGCAGTTTGCGGTGTCCGGGTTCCGCCGAGCAATGCCCGACGATGCAATGGTCGATCGCAGATGGCTCGACCATCACCAGCGGAAGGACTGAGGCCGCTGTGATGTATCCGTCGAGCACGACCGGAATCGAACGATGGCGAGCCGCCACGGTTGCTGCGGCAAGTGCGGCGAGTTCGGCACCTCCGACTTCGCGGAGGATTTCAATTGGATCCGTGATGCCGACAATGCGGCGTTGTGCCTGCTGGACGGCCTCGCGTTTTCGAGCCAGACCGGCGTCGTCCACACCTGTTCCTCGCCCAACCCACGATGCGGTCTCACCACCTGCGAGTGACGCGGCAATTGCCGCAGCAACCGTCGTGTTGCCGATGCCCATCTCGCCGAGGACGAGGAGGTCGCAGTCGAGGGCGTCGATGGTGTCGATGGCGATTTGGACCACGCTGTCGAATCGCTCCGGTGACATCGCCGACTCCGTGCGGATGTCGCCCGTGGGGTGGCCAACGCCGACGTCGACCGCCACCAGGTCCGCCCCGGCGGCTCGGGCAAAGGCGTTGATCGTTGCCTGGCCCTTGCTGTACGCCTGCAGCATCGAGGCGGTGACGTCAGATGGGTAGGCGCTCACATCGGCCTGTGCCACGCCGTGATCAGCAGCGAAGATCACGCCGGCCGGCCGCTCGATCACCGGCCGATCGGTCCCGTGCCACCCACCAATCCACGCTGCTGTTTCGTCGAGCCAGGCAAGTGCTCCACTCGGACGAAGGATCTCCGCAGCGCGGGCCGTGACCGCAGCGCGCGCATCGGCATCGCAGCTGGGCAGGTCGACGAGGCAGTCGTGGAGCAGCGTCATGATGAGAGTCTTTTCAAGAGGTGGTCGGCAACGGAAGGTTCCATACTCACGCCAGTCCGTCGAGGAGCGTCCAGGGATCGACGAGCGGGGTGGCTCGTCCCGCGACCAGGTACAGAGATCGATCTGCGCTGGCGACGAACTGTTGGTTGACCTGACCGTGAAGGTCGCGGTAGCTCCGGGCCATTTCGTTGTCTGGCACGATGCCGAGGCCAACCTCGTTCGTGACCACCACGACGTCGCCGGGGTGATCAACCGCCGCTCGCACGGTGCTCGTCGTCCTTTCGTGCACATCTGCTTCGTCGAGATCAGCCCACATCAGGTTCGAAGTCCACAACGTGAGGCAATCGACGATGACGAGGCCCGGAGCGGAGCGTCCGATGGCACGTACGAGATCGACTTGTTCTTCCACGGTGGCCCAATTGCCCGGTCGTTCGGCTTGGTGCCGATCGATCCGTCGATCCATGTCGTCGTCACTGCGCGGTGCCGTGGCGATGAACGTCACGGTTGCGTCATCATGGTTCTTCTCGAACCGTCGCCCGATCTCAACGGCCAAGGTGCTTTTGCCGCTCCGTGCGCCGCCGACCAGCAGGGTCAGCGACACGGTTCAACTCGCCCGCTCAGGTGCATCAGTAGTCAATGCCGCGCATGGCACGGATACCGCTTGTGTAGGCGTGCTTGATCTCGGTCATTTCGGTCACGGTGTCGGCGAGTTCGATCAGTTCGGGCGCCGCGTCGCGCCCGGTGACGATCACGTTGACGTGTCGGGGTCGGTCGGCGATCGGACCGACGATGTCCGCAATCGGGAGCCAGTTGAATGACGACAGGTAGGTCAGCTCGTCGAAGATCACCAGCTGGTGCTCGCCAGCCTGCATCAGCTCGATGGCCTTGGCCCAGCCCTCGGCGGCATGGGCGCGATCGTTCGACAGGTCATTGGAGTCCCAGGTGAAGCCGTCGCCGAAGGAGAACCAATCGACGCCGAGCTGGCGACCCATCTTCTCCTCGCCGACGTTCCAGTTGCCGGACTTGATGAACTGGACGACCGCGACGTTCCAGTCGCGAGCGAGTGCGCGAACCATCATGCCGAAGGCTGATGAGGACTTGCCTTTGCCGTTGCCGGTGTTGACGATGACGAGTGAGTCGGCGCGTCGGAGTCCGTCGGGTCGAGGGTCGTCGGTGGGCGCTGCGTCGTGCTCTGTGTCGGCCATGAGATGGGGGAGGCTACGGAGTCCGCACTACGCTGTCGAATTCTCAACACAACACGTCGTCTGCCCAGCGAAGTCCGGTGAGAATCCGGCGCTGTCCCGCAACGGTGGTCTCGAGCCTGCTCTGTACCAGACAGGGCAGATATCGAGCCTGTCCGATCGCCTGTGCATTCGATGCGACCATCACCCCTCGAGGCAAGGGAAGGTTCGCTCCCGGCGCATCGCGTCGGATGGGCCCAGCTTGTTCTCCAAATACCCCTCATCACGAGGTTGGAGGAACAATGCGTTCACAGGAACGACACACCCGCAAGAAATTCACCGGCGTCCTCATCGCGCTCGGACTCGCTGTTGCCGCATGCGGGAGCGACTCCGACTCGACGTCGGAATCAGCTGACACAGCGGCACCCGCCGAGACCGAGGTGCCAGCGGACACCGAGGCACCGGTTGGCACCGAAGCACCGCCTGAGACTCAGGCGCCGGCTGACACCGAGGCCACTCCAGAGCGCGTCATCTCGTTGAGCCCGACGCACACCGAGATCATGTTTGCCATCGGTGCAGGCGATCAACTCGTCGCGGTCGACCAATTCTCGAACTTCCCAGCCGAAGCGCTTGACCTGCCCAACGAACTTTCTGGGTTCGAGCCAAACATCGAAGAGATCGCCGCGTTCGAGCCGGACCTCGTGCTCATCGGCGGCGACTTCACCGGTCTCGGCGACCAACTTGCCGAACTTGGGATCGCCTCATGGGATGGCCCTGCAGCCGCGACCATCGAAGACACCTATGCCCAGATCGAGCAGCTCGGTGCCGCAACCGGCCATGTCGGTGATGCTGCCGAGGTCGTGAGTTCAATGCAGACCCAACTCGCCGAGACCCTTGCTGCGGCTCCCGCCACCGAGGAACCGTTGAAGATCTACCACGAAGTGGACAGCACCTACTTCAGTGCTGACAGCACGACATTCATCGGCGAGGCGTACTCGGCGTTCGGTCTCGAGAACATTGCTGATCGCGCCGAGGGTGACAACTTCGGGTTCCCTCAGCTCAACGCCGAGGTAATCATCTCGTCGAACCCCGACCTGATCTTCGTTCCGTGTGGCAACTTCTGCACGACCACGGCTGACGACGTCGGCGCTCGCCCGGGTTGGGATGCCATATCTGCTGTCCAGAATGGCAACGTGATCGAGGCCGATGAGGACATCGCCTCGCGTTGGGGCCCACGGATTGTCGAGTACTACGCCGCCGTTGCGGCCGCCATCCAGCAGGCAGCCGTTGCGGTCTAAGTGACAGGAACGATGTGAGTTGATCTGATGTCCGGCGAACAACACGACACCCGCTGGTTTGCCGCGGGCGGAGTGTTCGTGTTGTTCGCTGTCGTCATCGGGGTCTCGATCGGGCCGGCCGGCCCCGACTGGTGGCGTGTCCCGCTCGAACTGGTCAACCGGCTGCCGTTGATCGATTTCGAGACCGGGGTCAGCGACGCCGACTGGGCAATTGTCTGGAAGGTGCGAATGCCCCGCGTGGTGCTCGGCGGCTTGGTCGGAGGCATGTTGTCCATCGCTGGCGCGTCCTACCAGGGCGTCTTCCGTAACCCGCTGGTCGACCCTTACCTGCTCGGTTCGGCAGCCGGCGCCGGGCTCGGTGCCACGATTGCCTTGACCATCGGTCGTGACGCCACATCGACGTGGCCGATTGACCCGGTCCCGACCATTGCGTTCATTTTTGCCCTGGCCACGGTGATGGTCACCTACACCGTCGGTGCCGCCTTCGGCGGTTCTCGATCCGGTGTCACGCTGGTGCTCGCCGGTGTCGCGGTCGTGTCGTTTACGTCGGCGATGCAGACGTTCATCTTGCAGCGCAACGTCGAAGTAATCCGCGAGGTCTTTCGCTGGATCCTTGGCAGCCTCTCACGAGCCGACTGGGGCGACGTCTGGTTGGTGATCCCCTACGTGACCGTGAGCACGGTGGTGCTGCTGCTGCATCGGAGGCACCTCGACGTGTTTCGCGTGGGCGATGAGGAAGCGGCGACACTTGGCGTCTCGGTGGCCCGGACGCGCCTCGTCATCGTGATCGCGGCCACATTCGGCACCGCCGCCGTGGTGTCGGTGAGCGGCCTGATCGGGTTCGTCGGCCTCGTGGTGCCGCACATCGTTCGGATGGTCGCTGGCGCGGGGTATCGACGGGTGCTGCCGCTCTCCTTGATGGGTGGGGCCGGCTTCTTAATCCTTGCCGATGTGCCCGGTCGCATGATCGCTCGCCCAGCCGAGACACCAATCGGGGTCGTGACGGCCTTTATCGGTGCGCCCTTCTTTCTGTACCTGCTGCGGACGCGGAGGATCGGAGCATGAGCACGCTCACCCTGGTCGATGTGGGTGTGAAGTACTCGCGCCGTTCGGCGTTCGCGCTGACAGGTCACTCCGACACTGTCGTGTCGGGGGAGTGGCTCGGGTTGATCGGCCCGAACGGTGCTGGCAAGTCGTCGCTGCTGAAAGCAATTGTCGGACTCGTGGGCCACACGGGCGAGATCCTGATGGACGGCGTCGCCCTGAGTTCGATGAGCGATCGAGAGCGTGCTGGTCGCGTTGCGTATGTGTCGCAGGATCCACTGATTCCCGATGACATGACGGCTCGCGAGTACGCGCTGCTCGGGAGGACGCCCTACATCGGATACTTCGGCTCGCCGTCGCGTCGCGACCGAACGATCGTCGACGACGTGCTCGAACGGCTCCGCCTCGGAGAATTCGCGCACCGCATGATGGGAGAACTGAGTGGCGGCGAGCGCCAGCGGATCGTGCTCGCTCGTGCACTTGCGCAGCAGGCGCCAATCCTGCTGCTCGACGAGCCCACCTCGGCACTCGACATTGGTCATCAACAGCAAGCGCTCGAGTTGGTCACGGAACTCCGTCAGACCGAACAGCTCACCGTCATCTCAGCATTGCACGACCTCACACTCGCTGGCACCTACACCGATCGCCTGACGATGCTGCACCACGGCGCCGTCGTGGTGTCCGGCAGCGCCGAAGATGTGCTCACCGCCGAACGACTCGGCGAGATCTATCACGTCTGTGTCACCGTTGAGCACGATGAAGGCCAAGTGATCGTGGTCCCGCGGCGCGGCTTCCCGGCCTGAGTGGGAGCACACGATGATGGATGGAGGACGATGCGTCCGCTGATGGTGCTTGGCTGCACGTCTGATGCCGGCAAGTCGCTGCTGGTGACAGCGCTCTGTGCCTGGTTCCGGCGCGAGGGAGTCCGGGTCGCTCCGTTCAAGGCGCAGAACATGTCCAACAATGCGCGCGTCGTGGCGACTGATCACGGCTCTGGCGAGATCGGCGTGGCGCAATGGCTGCAAGCGCGCGCTGCGGGCATCGAGCCGGACGTCCGGATGAATCCTGTTCTGCTCAAGCCCGAAGCTGACACGCAGAGCCAGGTCATCGTTCGTGGCCAAGTCGATCGAGCGCTGACCGACACGCCGTGGCAAGCACGCCACGACGCGCTGTGGGCCCCGATGGCATCGGCATTCGATGAGCTCAGGGCTGACTTCGACCTCGTGGTCATCGAGGGAGCGGGAAGCCCGGCCGAGATCAATCTGGTCGATCAGGTGAACAACCGCATGGTCGAGTACGCCGATGCTGGGGCCTTGCTGGTCAGCGACATCGATCGCGGTGGCTCGTTCGCCCACCTGTTTGGCACGTGGTCGCTGGTGCCCGATGCAACCCGTTCCCGGCTGGCTGGATTCGTCCTGAATAAGTTCCGGGGTGACCCGTTGTTGTTGGCTCCCGGCCCCGACCGGCTCACTGCAATGACGGGCATGGTCCACGCCGGAACGGTCCCGATGCTGTCGCACCGCCTGCCGCAAGAAGAAGGGGCGAGCGAGCACACCGACGCGCCGATCGACGCTCCCGTTGTGGCCATCCCTCGACTGCCGTTCGGGTCCAACCTTGACGAGTTCCATGTGCTGAGCCACGTTGCGAATGTGCGGTGGTCTGCCGACCCGCGGTCGATCCTCGGGGCGGACGTCGTGATCCTGCCGGGCTCGAAGCACGTCGCCGCCGACATGGAGTGGATGCGCGAGCAGGGCCTTGCCGACGCTGTGGTGCGGGCTGCGGACGCGGGCATGCCGATCATCGGAGTGTGCGGCGGGGCGATGATGCTCGGCGATCGACTCGATGATCCTCACGGTGTCGAAGGTAGGCGTCACGGGACCGGCGGTCCGACCCGCATGCTTGGCCTCTTGCCGCTCCGGACGACGATGCAGCCAAAGAAGCTTGCCGCTCATGTGGCCATCGACTTCAACCACGGTGATGCAGGACGCCAGACCTACGACGGCTACGAGATCCGCAACGGGGTCGTGGACGGTGGCGACGACCTGGTGGTTGCGACGTCGCCCAATGGTCCCGTCGCGTGGCAGTTGGGGAACGTCACTGCGACCACGGTGCACGGATTGTTCGAACACCCTGTCTTCATCGAAGCAACATTGGGAGTGGTCGCGCGCGATGTGCTTGACGAGACGTTCGTGCAACTGGCCGATGCCGTCGAAGCGCACCTCGACACGAACTTGTTGCGCCGCCTGACGCAGTCGTCCTGATTCGTTCAGCCGGTCGGCTTGAGTGACAGGACCTCGACGCCGGACTCTTCGTCGGCCATCCGCCTGTCAATGTCGACGAAGTAGCGGACCAGGGCGCCGGTCTCAGGATCGAACTCCAGATCGAGCGTGGCATAGCCCTCATCGATCACCATCTGCACGGCGGTGAACAGCGACAACATGGTGGCGGGGCCGGGGTCGAAGAACGCGTCATCGGTGAGCGCGACATGCTCGGTGACTTCGCCGTCGACGACGGTGTCCGACCACTCCTGCTGCGGACAGAAACAGAGCTGCTGGGTGACGATCGTGTAGGACGTGAGGCCCTGAGCGTTCCAGAGAGCGACAGCGGCATCGAGCTGAGCCTGGGCCTCGGCTGGGTCCAGGCCGCTGTCACCGACCGGCGGGTCGGTCACCGCAACTGCCGTGATGGGGGGCGCGGTTGATGGTGCGACCGTCGCGTTCGCCGCAGAATTGGGCAGGGTGTCGATTGGCGCTGCGTCATCGGATCCGCATGCAGCGAGAAGGGCGGCGAACGCAACGACAAAGGGGAACGCGCGTCGGATCATCTGTGTTGGACGCTTCCCGAGCGGTTGGAGTTCCCATCAGCGATTGAGCCCATGGCTGCAGACTCAGACCTTCTGCATCGGTGTGAGCACACCGGCGGGGTAGCGCACCTCGATTGGGTCGCCCGACCGAATGGGGCCACCAGCGACGACGACGCCCATCACGCCCGTTCGCCCGACTTGCTCGCCTGGCCGGCCGTAGCGTTCGCCGTCGACGAACATCATCTTCAACACGCCGTCGCCGACATTACGAATCTGCTTGCACGGGTTGCGCAGGCCGGTGAGCGCCACCAGCGCAGTGTCGCCGAGACGCAGCATCGAGCCGACCGGCAACCCGACCAGATCCAGTCCCGTCGTCGTGACGTTCTCACCAAGCTGACCGGGCACGACCTGGTGGCCCGCCTCGACCACTTCGTCGAGCAATTCGGACATGACGAGATGTACCTGCCGGAGATTCGGTTGGTTGGGATCTGCAGCGACGCGTGATCGGTGCTTGACCCGTGCGCCCAGATGGGCATCGCCCTCGACGCCAAGTCCCGGGAGCAGCGTGACCGCGTCAACGGTCTGCTTGGAGAACGTGTGCTCGCCGCTGCGATGCACGGCGAGTACAGATCCGGAAAGGTCAGGCGATGCGGCAGGCATTGGCTCATCGTAGAAGTTCTACGCTGTCAACATGACGGAGATCTCGGCCCAGAAGCACGACAGCTATCCAGGCTTCCCCGGTGTTGAGCGATATGGCGCTGAGCGTTCACCCGAGGACGAACGGGCCCACCGCAAAGAGATGTGTGCCCTGGGGTACCGGATCTTTGGTGCCCAACGATGGGGGCAACTCGGTGACGGCCACGTCTCGGCACGCGATCCGATCCTCACCGATCATTTTTGGCTCCTCGACTGGGGTGTGGCGTTCAGCGCGGCGACGCCTGATCGGTTGGTCTTGGTCGGCCCCGGTGGCGATGTCATGGACGAAGACGGCAACCCGACCGGTGCGGTGAATACGGCCGGATACAACATCCACGCTCCTTTGCTGGAGGCGCGACCCGATGTCGTGAGCGCCTGTCACACGCATACCGCATATGGCACGCCATGGTCGGCCAACGTCGAGCCGTTCCGAGCGCTCAGCCAGGAGTCGACCGCGTTCGTCTTTGACCAGGCGCTGTTCGACGACGAAGAAGTCGAGGTCCTCTCGGTCGAGGGCGGCAAGCGCATTGCGGCCGCGATGGGCGACGCGAAGTTCTGCATTCTTCGCAACCACGGATCCTTGACGGTCGGCCGCACGGTCGAAGAAGCGGTCGGATGGTTTGTGATGGCAGAGCGGGTCGCCGAAGTGCACGTGAAGGCTCCCAACGGCAAGGCGATCTCCGACGGAGCCGCCGCCGTTGCCGCCGCCACGATGTCCACCGATCTCACTGGGTGGCGGGTCTTCCAGTGGCTCCGCCGGAGTGTGCTCGACGGCTGACGCAGTGGTGCCGCTCGGTCATGGAACGCGCGATATGCCGCGACGGTGATGCCGAGCACGAAGAGCCCCAGCCAGCCGTCCTCGGTCTTTTTAGGTACAACACGGCCCTCCAGAGCGCGGAGACTCGCCCCGCTTCACCGCGCCTCGCTCAGTAGTCGATTGCTGCGAACTCGCGCAGCTTGCTCATGCGATGCCGCGCATCGATCATGCGGACCGTGCCGCTGCGTGAGCGCATCACGAGGCTCTGTGTGCGGGCGCCGAGATTGTCGAAGCGCACGCCGCGCAGCAATGCCCCGTCGGTGAGCCCGGTGGCGGCGAAGAAGCAGTTGTCACTCGTGATCAGGTCGTCCTGCATCAGAATGCGATCGAGGTCGAACCCTGCATCGAGCATCGCGGTGCGCTCGTCGTCGCTCTGCGGGAGAAACTGGCACTGAATCTCGCCGTCCATCGCCTTCATCGCCGCCGCGGAAACAACTGCCTCGGGGGTGCCGCCGATGCCCATGAGTACATCGACGCCGGCGTCGGGCCAACAGGTCGCGACGGACCCGTAGACGTCACCGTCGGTGATCAATCGGATGCGGCACCCGCTGGAGCGCACCTCGTCGATCAACTCGGCGTGTCGTGGGCGGTCAAGGATGACACATGTGAGATCGCCGATCGCCTTGCCGGATGACTTGGCGATCCACCGCAGGTTCTGTGTGGGGCTGGCCGTGATGTCGATGGCCCCAACGGCGTTCGGGCCGACGGCGATCTTGTTCATGTAATACGAGGGCCCGGGATCGAGCATCGAGCCACGATCCGCCACGGCGATCACGGACAGGGCGTTGGTCTTGCCGAGTGCGGTGAGCGTCGTCCCGTCGATCGGATCGACGGCGACATCGACTTCCGGCTGGCTGCCGTCGCCGACTTCCTCGCCGTTGTACAGCATCGGAGCATCGTCTTTCTCGCCTTCGCCGATGACGACGGTGCCGGTCATCGCGACCGTGGAGAGCGACAGTCGCATCGCTTCGACCGCCGCGCCGTCGGCGGCGTTCTTGTCTCCGCGGCCGACCCAACGGGCAGCAGCGAGGCAGGCAGATTCGGTGGCTCGTACGAGCTCCATGGCCAGGTTGCGGTCGGGGTTTTCGCGTTCGGACATTTCCGCACAGTAGCGAGCGTGGCAGTGACGACCCAGCCGGTCGGCTGCTCGGGACATCGGCTGGGGACATTTGGTCGCGTGGAGTCCGGCCGGTTGGGGTGTGTCAGCGGCGTAGATTCGCACAGGTGCATGTGCCGATCGAACTGCTCACCGCTGGACGTGACCTGACTGAGCCGACATTGTCGCCGGATGGCAGCAGGGTGGCGTTCGTGCAGCGGTGGCGCGGCGCTGCCTCCATCATGGTGATCTCGCCGGATGGCGGCGCAGAGCGTCTCTTCTCCACGGGCCCTGACCCGGCGCCGGGCCGGGGAATGGGTGGGGGGTGCTTCTGCTGGCATCCCAGCGGACTGGGAGTCGTCTACGCAGCGGTCGACGGTGAGATCTGGTGGCAGCCGATCGGTGGTGCAGCGGTGCAACTCACTGCGCTCGGTCGTGAGTGCCGGGCGCCGAACGTGGCGCCAAACGGCGAGTACTTCGTGTTCGCCGTCGACGATGCCGAGGTATGGCAACAGGGAATGGATGTCGACGTGCGCGCGGTTGCGCCGGTGCGTTTCGACAACGGTTCCGACTCGTTCTGTTTCGACCCAGTGGTGTCACCGTGTTCGTCCACCGTGGTGTGGCAGGGGTGGAGCCCGCCGGACATGCCATGGGACGGCGCTGGTGTGGTGACCTGCACGGTGCAGTCGGGCGAATTATCCCGGTGGCAACCACGCGATGCAGCAGTACAGCAGCCGCGTTTCGTGCCCGACGGGGCCCGGGTGTGGGTCGACGACGCAAGCGGCTGGCTCAACGTCCGCATCGACGGTGAGTCGGTTCTCGCCGAGTCGGCAGAACAAGCCGGCCCGACGTGGGGAATGGGCCAGCGCAGCTTCGTGGTCAGTCCGGATTGTTCGCATGTGGCGTTGTGTCGCAACGAAGGCGGCTTCGGACGCCTCGTGGTCGTCGACCGCTCATCCGGCCGGGTGACCAACGTCGGCAAGGGTGGGCACGGTCAGCTCACCTGGGTCGGCGATACTCTCGTCGCCCTCCGATCGGGCGCGGTGACACCCACCCAAATCGTGGCCTATGACCTCAGCGATCTTTCTGTCAAACCGGCGCGGACGGTGCTCGCTGTCGGTCCGGCCGCAGGGTGGGACCAATTTGAGCTGCCCGAGCCCTCAGTGATTGAGGTCGACGGCTTGCACGCCCGTCGGTACGCAGCCGGAGCGGGACGGACGCTCGTCTGGGTGCACGGGGGCCCGACCGACCAGTGGCAGGCTGATTTCCGTCCGCGCATCTCGTATTGGTGGAGCCGTGGATGGGACGTCCTCGTGGTTGACCCGCACGGCACGACCGGCCACGGCCGGGACTACCAGCGTGCGCTGAACGGACAATGGGGTCGCCTCGACGTGGACGACACCGCTGCGCTGATCCGCCATGCGCATGCCGAGGGTTGGGCAACGCCCGAGACAACCGTGGTCATTGGCGCCTCATCGGGTGGCCTGACGGTAGTGGCGATGCTTGCTGATTACAGCGAACTCGTCGCCGCAGGGGTGACGTCCTACCCCGTCAGCGATGTGCGTGCGCTCGCCGAGGTGACCCACCGTTTCGAAGCGCACTACACCGACACCCTGGTCGGCGACAGCACGGACCAGGAGCTTTTCGTCGAACTCTCGCCTGTCAACCGCGCCGAACAGATCACCAAGCCGCTGCTGGTCTTTCACGGCAGCGAGGATCCGGTGGTGCCGCTCGAACAGAGTGAACGACTCGTCGAGTGCGCGGGCGATGTCGTGACGCTCGTGGTCTACGAGGGTGAAGGACACGGATTCCGCGATTCGGCCAACACGCAAGATGAGCTCAAGCGGACAGCAGCGTTCCTGAGAGATAGCGTGCCCACGTGGCATTTGTAAGCAAAGGCGGCGGCGCAGAGCAGCAGAACGAGACCGCGGGTATCGGTGATCCGATCGACTTCGATCCGTTTGACGACGCCGTGGTCAAAGTGCACTACGACGTCACCGTCTGGAACTTCGATCAGCAGGCCGAGCTGTCTGAAGCAATGGCCGAGGCGTTCATCCCGCACGGTTGGGATGGCACCGAGCTGGTCGTGCCTGAGACGCATGAAGAGCGCGTCGACGTCATTTTCGAGCGACTCGAGCAGGAACTCGGCCCGTTCCCCATCGTCCTCGAGGAAGATGCCGAGTCGACCGAGTTCAATCTCGATGAGTGGACCGACGCCGACCGCAAGGTCCTGACCGAGTCACTCATCGAATCTGAGGTGCCGTTCCGATGGGAGGGCGCCACTGTCGTGGTTGCCGCCGATGCCGAGGATGCCGTCGATGATCTGCTTGACGCAATTGAAGCCGGTGAGCTGATGACGGCCGACGAATCAGGTGCGAACGAGCCGCCGCAGGGAACGCTGAGCACCATCTTCCTCGCTGCCGACAAGCTTGCCAAGGACCCGATCGACGCCAAGTCGCGCAAGCAGCTCATCGAGCTGAACGCCATCATTGATAAGAAGCATCCGCCTTACGCTCTGGCGCCGCGCACCTGGGTTGGCGCGGTTGCGGGGGTCGATCGCATCGTCAAGCGGATCATGGTTGACGCTGACGGGCACGGCGACAGCGACTCTGATGTGATCGAGTTGGCCCAAGAACTCCGTTCGTTGCTCCGCCCGTACGTCTGAACTTATCTCCGTGCTCCTTGCCGAACTCGAGATCTGGCACACACGGCCAACGGTGCCGACGCGACGTGTCGCGCTCGGTCACATGGTGCTCCCGGTCGACCCTGCTCCAGGGTTCGGCGGCCTCCTCATCGGTGCGGTGATTGCCGCGCACCTCGGTGGCATCGATGATGATCAGATCGGTGATGTCCACCGGCTGATTAACGAAGTAGGTGACGGTCAACGTGTGGTCCAACCGCGACTGCGGCACCGATTCCAGATCGACCGGCACGGCCTCGCCGTGAGTCACCATCGGTTGGTCGGCGACGGCGACGAGATCCACTTCGATTTCAACAGCATCGGCACGGACCTCAGTCAAGTGCTCGGTGCGGTGTATGCCGCCGAGCGCCTTGCGCCGGAGCACCGACGTGGTGTGCTGGACGTGCTACAGAAGTCGGCGCGTTGGCGTGGACCAATTGGCGCCTCATTCATCGCCCACCTTGCCGGGTCGCAGACCACCACGCTGGAAGCAATGGCCGATCCGCTTGGCTGGGCGCTGGGCATTCTCGGATTTGAACTCGGGAGCAAGAAGCCCTCGAACCGTGAGGTCACCCGAGCATTCCGGGTCCAGATGCGCGAAGTGCACCCCGACCACGGTGGCGCGGACATCGACGCGGCCAAGGCGATGAGTGATCTTGCCGAAGCCCGCCGGATTCTGTCCGCGAAAGACTGACAGGGATTGACGGGGCGCACTGTGGCCGCGCCGAGTGTGCTGCTGTATCCGGGCGCGGGTTCGGACAGCAATCATCCTCGACTCGTGGAAATCGAAGCCGAGCTCGGCCGGTCAGCCCGAGTCGATCGCCACGATTTTCCCTATCGCAAAGCGGGCCGCAAGGGCCCGCCCGACCGGGCGCCAAAGTTGATGGCATCGATCCGCGGCGACCTCGCGAAGATTGCTCGCCGCCGGAGCCCTCTGGTGCTGGGCGGCCACTCGATGGGTGGACGCATGGCATCGATGGTTGCCGCCGATGTCGACGGTGAGGGTGGGATCAAGAATCTCGCGGGGCTGGTGCTCCTCGCATATCCGCTGCACCCTCCGAAAAAGCCCGACAAGCTCCGCGTGGAACATTTTCCCGACATCACGGTTCCCTGCCTGTTCATTTCGGGAACGCGCGACGACTTCGGAACCCCCGACGAGCTTGAACGCTGGACGGCGACGATGACGGGCTCGGTGGAACACGTCTGGCTCGATGCTGCCCGCCACGACCTGAAAGGTCGCGACGCTGAAATTGCGGCACACGTGGTCACGTTCGTGGCCCGCATCACGGCGTGACGACAGCGCTGCGATTCAACAGCGCGCGCTAACTCGTGATGATCAGGGTTGCGTCCTCGGGGTTCATTTCTTCGAGTTCGCGGTGCGCTGTCTCGGGATACGAGGTGAGGACGATGATGGTGACGACCACTTGTGCGATCGCCATCATGCCAATCACCGAGCTGTACGACCATCCTCGGTCAACGAGTTGACCAGTGCCGAGGAGTCCGCCGATCCCACCGATCAGTGCAAGCGCGGTGATGATGCCTGCCGCGCGGCTGCGGTTGCCGGTCGGGAACAACTCGGTTCGATACACAGCCATCGCGGGAAACGCCATGCTTCCCGTGATCCCGGCCAAGAACGAAAACAGCCACAACAACGGGCCGCCGAAGGAGAACGCGAGGACAACCATCAGCGTCGAGAACGGCAGGACGACGGCGATCAACGGTTTTCGGCCGCGCGTATCTGCAAAACGACCGCCAATGAGGAGGCCGAGGGCGGCCGGAGTGCCGACAACCAGGGAGAAGATGCCGATCGTCGTGGCGTCCCAGCCTCGCACGTCGCTCAGGTAACTGTTCTGGAAGAAACTCGCGGGCGAAATGAAGATGTTTCCAATGAATGCCACGGCGCCCAGCAGTGCCAAGCGCCTGCGATCGAGACGTGGCGCATGGGCATGCGGGTCGCGTTCGGTCGCCGTGAACCGGCGTGTCTCGGGAAGTCGACGGGTGAGGTCAAGGGCGACGACGCACCAGATCACCGAGACGACATAGACGTAGCGCCAGCCACTCGGCCCGAGGTCGGCGAGCGCCAGCGACGACACCGCAATGCCGGCGCCGAAACCGCTGGCCATCGCCAACACGCTGATCGCGAAGGCTCGGGTGTTCTTCGGCATTTCCTCCGCAGCGATCACGCCGATGAGGAACGACAGGGCAATGCCCATCGGGCGGCCGAGTGTTTGGGACGCGACGAGCACCGGAAAGCTCGGTGCAAGCGCGCCCATCAACGACAAAATGGGAGCGATCCATGCGACGGCGACGATGACGCGGCGACGCCCGATGCGGTCTGCGAGCACCGCAGCGGGCAGCGCGAAAATGATGCCGGCGCGGACGATCGCCCCGGCGTATCCGACACCCGCATCACCGACCCCAAAGTCGTCCGCTGCAAACTCCGCCGTCTGGGTGAAGAGCGTGTTCACAAATGCGGCACTCATCGACGCCGCAGCGAGTAACCCGATGACCAACACCTGTGTCGTATCAAGGCGGTCCGGCGGTGACCAGAAGCCACGATGTGAAATTCGGCGACGGATGACCTGGCCGACCGGCAGCTTGAACAGCCAACCAAACCACGGGATGGTGAGCCGATAGGTGGTCGTCTCGGTGATCGTTTCCTCGGATCGCTCGACCACACGCCGATAGCTCGAGAACGGACCATGTTTCTGCAGGTAGACGGCATCATCGTCGTCTGAGCGAACCTCAAGGACAAGGTCATCACGAGGTTGCTCGACCGTTGCGACGTGTTCCGCGTCGTCGGGCCAGGTTCGGGTCACCATGGTCCCACCTGGTCGCACAGCGGGAGCATACTGGTGCCTGTGAATCCAGATCCGGTGAGTGAGAAGTTCGTGGTGCGCGGCAGCGGCCCGATTAGCGGATCGGTGTACGTGCCCGGCGCCAAGAACTCGGTCCTCAAACTGATGGCGGCAACGCTGCTCACCGATGGCACCTTCGAACTGACCAACGTGCCCGACATCGTCGACGTCACGATCATGGGGGAGTTGCTCGCCGAACTTGGGGTCGAGATGCTGCGCCCTGCTCCCGGCCAACTCCTCCTCACCGATACCGGCGACATCAATCCCGTCGCACCGTACGAACTCGTCGAGAAGATCCGGGCCTCGATCAACGTGCTCGGCCCATTGCTCACCCGATGCGGCGAGGTTCGTTTGTCGATGCCGGGTGGCGACGACTTTGGAGCCCGGCCCATCGACATGCACGTGAGTGGTCTCGAAGCGATGGGCGCCGAGTTTAAGTTCAGCCACGGATACCTCGAGGCGCGCTGCGAGCGGTTGCACGGTGCCGACATCACCTTCGACTTTCCGTCGGTCGGCGCCACCGAGAATCTGATGACCGCAGCCGTCTTCGCCACGGGGCGGACCACGATCGACAACTGTGCTCGTGAACCCGAGATCACCGACCTCTGCAACTTTCTGGTGGCGATGGGAGCCAACATCTCAGGCATTGGTACATCGACGCTGGTCATCGAGGGTGTCGAACGCGACGAGCTGCATCCGATTAGTCATCACACCGTGCCGGACCGCATTCAAGCGGCTACGTATCTCGCCGCCGCCGCCGTGTCGAACGGCGAGCTCGATGTGCTGGGCATCCGACCGGATGACATGACGATGCTGCTCGACCGCTTCGCCGATATGGGATTGCAGATGAGCCCCGTCGAGATGGCTGGACACACGGGGCTCCATGTCGCTGCCCCCGACCGGCTCCGGTCGATTGACGTCGCCACGCTGCCGTATCCCGGCATCGCCACCGACTACAAGCCGCTGATCATCACGATGCTCTCGGTTGCCGACGGCGTCGGGATCGTCACGGAGAATCTGTACCCGGGGCGTTTCCGCTACGTCGAAGAACTGCAGCGCCTCGGGGCCGACGTGAGCACGACCGGCCATCACGCGGTGATTCGCGGCGTGCCGCGTCTGTCGGGTGCGGAAGTGAAGGCGCACGACATCCGCGCTGGTGCTGCGATGGTTGTTGCCGGACTCGCTGCCGAAGGCGAGACGATCATTTCAGGCGTGCACCACATCGACCGCGGCTATGACGACCTCGTCGGCAGGTTGAGCGCTGTTGGCGCCAGCATCGAGCGGATCCCGGGCTGAGTTTCAGCGCGCATCGCAGCGTTGAGAGGCCGCTACTGTCGCGAACATGAGCCGTGAGCCGAGCGTGAGCGAATCGGCCCAGTTCGGCTTCCGGCCATGAGCAACGAGTGGGATGACGTTGCTGTCGGCTGGGACGACGACGAGGCCGTGCGCTCGTACACCGCGGCCGCGCACACTTCGCTGCTCGCAGTACTCGCCAGTGCTGACAAGAGCCTTGATGGCGCCAAGGTCCTCGACTTCGGGTGCGGGACAGGTCTGCTGGAGCTGTGAGGAGTGATTCGTGAACACACCGGCTTTGCCAGTGAGGGGGCGCCCTCGCACGTTTCGGCGTGACCACGTTGTTCAGGTTGCGATGGACGCGTACTGGCGCGAGGGGCCCGACGCTGTGTCCTTGAATGAGATCTGCCGGCGGGCAGGGGTGTCGAAACCAGGTCTGTATCGAGCGTTCGGCGGTGAGGACAAGCTGTTGGACGCAGCGTTGGAGCACTACGCCGACGTTGTCCTTGCCCCGTATTTCGCGGCGGTCGACCCTGACACACCGCTGCGCGACACGCTTGAGGCAATCGTCGCCTCGTTCACCGACGCCGATCGCGCCGGCCCGCCAGGGTGCCTCCTCGCTCGACTCCAGCAGGCCGACGGATTGGGGCCACTGGCCACAGGCCGAGTCGAAGGACTGCGCCAGCAGGCTCGGGATTCCTATGCCACTCTGATCGAGCTGGCGAAGGCCCGGTGTGAGGTGGCCGAGGAGATCCCGACCGAGGTTGCTGCGGCGATGGTGGACATCGAGTGCAACGCCGTACTCCTGAGAATGGCCGCCGGCGAAGATCCTCAGCTCCTACGCGCCCAAGCGCGTCTCGCCTTCTCGATCTTCCACTGAACGCCCACGCGTGTGCCCAAAGCCGCGCACAACCGGCACGTTCTCTGCAGCAATGAGCACACAACGCGCGCTCCGTGGGCCTGCTGCCGATAGAGAACCTGCGCCGAGCAATCGCCCGATATCGGCCCATATCGGGCGCCTGGGAACCGCGCCGAGAAGTACCAGACCTCACCGAGACGGCCCGCAGATCCGGGCGCGGTAGTTGCTGCATCAAGAGCGGCACTTTGGCGAGCAGCTCGAAGCACTCGGCGTCGAGATCCTCAACAACAAGGCCAACAACTCGGGCCACATCGACCGGAAACTCGTGTCCGGCCAGCCCGGAGGCCGCCAACAACTTCGGGCAGATGGCGGCCAGAGCCCTCCTCGACCACGGCGACCAAACGGAATAAGTCTCGGCATCTCCGCCGCCACCGAAACCGGAGGCATTGCACTCATCGAGCTCGCGCCGGGCGACCGATCACTGCGAACGTAACTGCTGCAGCATGGCCGACGTTGAGTGAGTCGACGTCGGTCGAGATCGAGATCCGAACGCGGTGCGTCGCAACGTCCATCGTCTCAGGCTCCAAGCCATGGCCTTCCGCGCCGAGAACAACTGCGACCCGGTCGGGTACGTCCATGTCCCAGAGGTCGACCGCGACGACATCGGGGGTGAGAGCCCATGTCTCAAAGCCTGCGTCACGAAGCGTGTGCAGGGCGCTCGGCCAATCCTCGGCATCTGCTCGGGCGACCGGGATGTGGAGGATCTCGCCCATGCTGACTCGCACCGTGCGCCGTTGATACGGATCGTTGCAGGTTGGACTGATGACCATGCCGTCGATGCCAAACGCACGCGACGCGCGGGCGATTGCGCCCACGTTCTGATCGTCATTGAGCGCTTCAAGCACGACGAGCCGCCGACACGTGCTCGACAACTCAGCAACGGTCGGCATCGGAGCACGGAAGGCGGACGCGAGACAACACCGGTCCATGTTGAAGCCAACGACCTCGGCAAGGACCGCTTGGTTCGCAACATAGACCGGCACGCCAGCCATCTCAGGCCGAGACATCGTGGGAACGAACCGCTTGAGGCGTTTTGGGTGGAGTAACACCGAACGCATGCGATGCCCAGAGTCGAGCATGCGGTCGATCGGGACGTACCCCTCGCCCATGAAATACTCATCGGCTTCCATTTCGGCACGAACCGCGATGCTGTTCAGCTCGCGGTAGTCGTCGAGCCGCGGGTCAGCCGGGTCCACGATGTACGTCACACCCTCAACTTCGCCACTCGATGCTGCAGCGTCTTGGTCTGTGCTCATCGGCTCATCAGCTCGCCAAATTCTGAGCAGTTGGGGTTCTCGCACATCGATGGCTCACCGGGCGCCTCAGGTGGTAACGCACTGACACCGCACGAAGCGCAGATCGGTGAGATATCGCCATCATCAGTCTCATCCCACAGATCGCTCATGACGTCAGTGTCGCCGACGTTGCGGCGTTTCGTTCACACCTCGAAATCAGCACTGCCCGCGCTCGACGGCTCCGACGACCACAGTTCGTCGACGTCACTGTCTTCCCGTTGCATGTTGTCGGCTCGAACGGGTGTGGCTTCCAATTCGACCCGGACGTCGTGCGTGAGTACGTGCCCGTTGGAGTGCGGTAGCGAGATCGGACGACCCGTCTTGTGTCAGCCGGCGAGCTTGGCGTTGATGTGTTCCATCACGGCCATGTGCTCGGCTTGCGGGCTGAGCATGATGAGTTCTGCGTCTTCGTTCACCCGAACGCTGTGGCCGGCGGGCCAGTGAAAGAGATCTCCTTTCACACACTGCTCGGTTGAACCGTCGCTGTAGCTGACGACAACATCGCTGTTGAGCATGAACCCCCAGTGCGGCCCGTGGCACATGTCGCCCTCAAGCCCTTCGAGAAGCGGAGCGAGGTCGGTGCCAGCGGCCATCGAGAAGTACTCCGCACCGATCGTGCCGGACGCGACTCCGAAGTCGGGAAGCTGCCGCGCCAGGTACATCGATCTTGACGGGAACGTCCTGCATTGAAATGCGCATGTTCTGATCCTCCTGGGTGTGGTTGTGTTGGACACCAACAAGGCGTGACAACCACTGTCACATTGTGACAATCCCGCATGGCTCAGGAACCGAGCGTTGTGTTCTGGTTCGGACCAGATGCGACAACGACCTGCTCGGTCGGCGTTCAGCCGGTGCGGGTGATCGTGATCGTTGCGAAAGCATTCTGAGATGCTGCGGCGACGTAGCCGGAATCGACGGGTCCGGTGACAAATCCTGGCCCAGATCGGCTTGAGACGCCGAAGTTGTCACCACCCGATGTTCCAGCGTCATAGCTACCAGCATTGACCGTGGTGCTCGGCGCCCATTCCCCGTCAAACAGGTCAAAGTTGCGCAGCCCGACAAACCAATCCGAGCTCGGCGCCAGCATCGTCACGAGTGACACCATGTCGAAGGTCTGGGTGGCAGTGATGTCGAACGATCGCCTGGCGATAGCCGGAGCGGGAACACCTGCGCCGCTCGTTGCCTGGGACACTGTGCTGTTCGACGTCAGTTCGCTGCGTCGCAACATCGCCCAAACCATCCAGTTCGGTAGAACGAACGATCCCAGATCTGGTGAACGTTCGCGGAACGAACGGGCTCAGCCGGCGGTGGCGGTCAAGCTGCCCTGCAGCGCGTCGAGGTAAGCGTCATAGCCGCTCGAACTGGGGTGGAAAGAGGCCGTCGACACGTTGATGGGACCATCGGTCCAATGCTCGCGGATCGTGCCATCTTCGAGTTTGCTGCGACGCAGGGAATCACCGAACACCGCATCGTTGACATACCGATCGCGCTGCCAGAACCGGCAGGCCCCATGGTTGTCGAACTCATCAATGACCGACACATAGCGAATGTCGGCACCGGTGCGGACTCGAGCAATGTTCGTTGCAGTCTCAATCTCGCGGTTCAACAGATCAACCTGCTCATCAATGAAGTCCGCCTCGTTGCGGCTAATCCCCAAGACGCCCTCGCACCAGCGATCACTCTGCATCAGCCGCGGGTACGCAAGCGCTCGCACCATGACGTCGGGATACTGGTCACCGATCGCGACATATGTTCGGATCAGATCACGCCGGATCTCATCGAAGTTGGCCATCTGATTCTGTGGTGGCTTGTCGCAGTTTGCCGTTGTGATGCAGCGCAACAGGGCATCCGGCCAGTTCTCATCACGTTCGGTTCGAAGATCGTTGCCGCCAATCGTCATCGTAATCAACGTCCCGTCGCCGTCGCCGCGAATGCCTGCAGCACGTACCTGGGCGGGGATCTCGCGGATCACTGCGCCCGCACAGGCAACAAAAACCGACTCGGCGTCGAGTTGCTCGGCGAAACGGGGACCAGGGGTCTCGTCAAGTTCGCGTTGGCAGGCACTCGAACCGAGTCGGGTCGAGTGGCCGAAGGAATGGGTCGCGGGCCCGTGGTCGTCATAGCTCGACGCGTTGCGATGGATGCCACTGCCCGAGCTGTAGGAATCGCCAAGCGTCACGACGCGCTGAATGGCTGGTTGCGTTGAATCCGTCGAACTTGCTTGCGCTGTTGTCGAGAGCGTGCCGACAGCGGCGATGGTGCACGCCACAGCGGTCGCAGCTCGAAACATGACATGCACGCTAGGCCCCCTCAGCGGCCGTGATGTTTCACCCTCGGAATCTGAGGCGGCGTGCGATACGGCGGGGAGATGTTGGCGGCAATCCATTTGTCGGTGTCACTGCGAGGCAGTTCGTAGCTCGGGTCTCCCTTGCAGCTGATGCGGTAGAGCAGCCGAGCGTCGTCGGGATGGTTAACGATCGGCTTCGATGGAGGCGCCGTGTGAAGCGTGGCGAAGTTGTTCCAGATCGTCACATCGCCTGGAGTGTGAACGTGGTCGTAGCGGAACTCTGGCTGGAGGCAATGCTCCTCGAGCCGGTCGAGGAAGCGGCGCGACTCGTCGCTGCCCATTCCGTCCACCTCGACCGGAGCCACCCGGCGGCCGCGCGAGGCCCACACCGGGCTGTGGAGCGACCTCACGCCGCTCCTCGGATTGGTGTAGACGAGCGGCACCATCCACCCGCCGTCGGTGACACGTAGGCGACGTCGCACCATGACCTTTTCAAGCATTCGACGCTCCTGTTCCGGCAGCGCGGCGAACGCAGCGGCCGTGTCGGCATAGGCCGTCTCTGCGTTCAGAGGTAGAGCCTCACGTAGCTCAGACAGCGTAGCGCTTGAGTCTGGGTGATAGAAGCCTGGCTCTCTTGGAGGATTGTCAACCCAGGTGCCGCGTGAGCTGTTGCGGGTCGTTGGGGTGCGCTGGACGTAGAACAGGCTGGTTGACAGAGGCGCAGGTTCGAACTCGATGTCGGTGTGCCAGTGCTGGCCGCCACGGACCTCGGGTTCAACCGTGGGACCGCTGCCGGCCAGGTTGGTGACGATGTAGACCGCAGGGCTATCGGCCCCGTCGAGCGACATGATGGAGCCGGGGAAGGCCTGGTCCACCAGAGTCGATGTTCGCTCCTCGATGGGGTGCAGTTCTAGCAGGTCCCCAGCAGCGTGCCCGACGTAGTTGGCGTAGTTGTGCGGGTGCGGCAGGGGCGCCCCGAAGTGGTTCGCCACCTGCTCGAGATGGCCAACGCTGAAGCCGTGTGTGTCTTGCGTGGGGAACGACACGATGCGGTGCCAGTCGACCAATGCCACCAACAGCGCGGCCTGGCTCGGCGTCAACGGCTCGGTCAGATCGATGCCGGCGACGCGGCGGCCGAGCCGTTCTGTCGAAGTGAGCGGGGCGATCGTGGCGTTCGATCCGAAGACCCGCTTCAGATCGTTCTCCAACGGCGGGAGCTGGCTGACGTCTGGGTTCATGACAATCGGGTCCTTTCGAGGCGACAAGGTTCTGAAGGATGTCGTCATCTTCGCGCTGACCTCATCGGCTGCCGTTTTACTACTGAAGCTACCCAGTAGCCGCCCAGCGCAGCCACCATCCAGCGACGGCGCGGCCCGCTCTGGGACCATGTGGTCATGGGAATTCTCCGCCGTGGCTATGAACGATTCCATGACAATCCGTCGTCGTTGAGGCACGCGACCCAAATGATCACCAGCCTGACGGTTGCGGTCGTTCTGTTGGGTGCGCTGATGATGTGGGTCTTTGACCACGGTCAGTACCCCACCTACGGCAGTGCGCTCTGGTTCACCCTCCAGACGGTCACGACGGTCGGATACGGCGATGCGACGCCGATCAGCACGGTGGGTAAAACCGTGGCGGCAGTCGTCATGCTCACCGCCATCGGGCTCGTCACCGTTGTGACAGCCAGAGTGACCTCAACGTTCATTGAGGCGGCACGGGTTCGGACCGCACGCGCCAACGCCGAAGCGGCGTCCCCAGAAACTGACCCCTTCACTCGTCTCGATTCGACACTCTCGACGCTCGTCGAGCGTCTTGATCAGATCGAGTCGACCCTCGCTGAGCGCCTCGACCAGATCGAATCAACGCTCGCAGTGAACGATGCCACTCCGAGCGAATCACGCGATTCCTCCTAGCTCACCGGTTTGGGCTGGACCGGGCGTCGCGTCCGTAGCGCAATCGGTGTGAGCGAGTGGCCGAATACAGGGTCCGCGACAACAAGCCCCCCTCGATCGCGTCAACCGTGCGCCGCCGGCGCTCGATTCCTTCATGGACTCCGTCGTCGCCGAGAACTGAGCGCAGCCCCTCTTCGTGCCGGAGCGTGGCCGCGAGCCAGCGCCGCTGGGTGGCGAGGTACTCAGCGGTCACATCGACCTCGTCAATCTCGATGAAACCTGCTGAGCGGAGCAAGCTCGGATAGGTCGTCCGAACCGCCACCCCGGGTGGCCCGATCAAGCTTGCGCGCCGGCGCTTCGCTGCACTGAGCCCCGGCGGCACTTGGATCGTATGGAACGCCAGCCGGCCGCCCGGACGCAGAACCCGACGAGACGCTCTCAGCACGGAGAGCTTCCTGGGCAGTCAACACATCACATCGGCGTGCACGATCGCGTCGATCGACCCCGACCGGATCGGGAGCTGCTCGCCGGTTCCGAGCAGTGCGAGTGCTCGGGGTCCGAGGTCATCGCTGCCGATCCGGTCAAGAGCAGCACTGCAACCTTCCATGATCGGATCGACGCTGACCACGGAGCAGCCGAGCGTTGTCGCCAGATAGAGGCCCGGCCATCCGCATCCGGCGCCGATGTCGAGGAGCACGCTGCCTGGCCCGAGTTCAAGGAGCCGACCGATGTCGTCCGCCTGCTCGCGCGTCGTATATCCAGTCGCGCGATAGTCGCTGCCGAGTGCCTCAAGCTCCACCGTCCGCGGCGCTGCCTCGCCAGACACCGCATAACGCTGCCCAAATCGTTCTGTCTCGATGAGCGAATGCACGACCACATCGGAGAGTCTTGCCGATGTTGTCTGCTGCACGCTCACGCTTACTCAGGCCCAGGACGTGAAGCGCACCGTGGGATCTCGTTCGAGTTGATCCACGAGGGCAATCTCCCAGGTGAGGTACTCCTGCATGTGCTTCGGAGCGGCCTGGCCGTCGTGGTCATACGGCTTGTACCAGACGTCGTCGGGCTCGGTCGTGGGCCGTTCAAAGCCAGACTCCATTGCATTGCCGGCATGACGCCACGCCCGATTCCCGCCCGCCAAGGCCAGCACCGAGGCATTGGGCCACACCTTCTGCGCGTCAGGCACGGCCAGCTTGGCGAGTTGACCATCGGTTGAAGTGATCACCAACGTCTCCACATCACCGACCACAGCCCGGGCTGCGTTCAAACGGCTGCGCACACCCCAGAACGAACCTGGAATGTGACCCTTCTTCCGGTACTTCAGGCTGGTCCCCACATCGAGGACCGCGACACCGTCCGCGCTGAGACGATCGCCCAATTCACTCACCGTGATCGAAGGCGCCGACTCCACGGGCAGCCGCTCCACCCTGCCGGAGACCACGTCCAGTTCGCGCACATCGACGTCGAGGACCACCGCGTCGTTCCACCCCAATTGGCGTAACCAGCTCGCCGTCATGGTGGCTCGCACTCCATTGTCGTCGACCAGAATGAGTCGGGCATTTCGAGTCGCTGCGTACTCGTCGGTTGCCTGCACGAGCTGACCGCCGGGGGCGTTGCTGCTGCCGATGAGGTGGCCTGCCTCGAACTCCGCCGGTGTCCGTACGTCGAAGAGGTACGTCGTGCGGGTCGTGTCGGCTTGCCACTGTTCGAGTTCGTCGATCGTGATCCGGCCGACGTCGAACCGCTCGGCGACTTCCGCCACTGCGGACATCGCCCATTCTTTGCTCGTCGCGCCCGGATCTGGTGCATGAACATCGTGGCCGCGAACCACATCGAAGCCGGCCAGTTCCCAGCCCATCGTGCCGTTTTCAAGCGCCACGACGCTGTTCTCGAGCCCGGCGTTGATCAGCGATTGGCTCCCGATGATGCTGCGTGTTCTGCCGGCACAGTTCACGACCACCAGTGTCTCGGGGTCGGTCACGACTTCTTTGACACGATGGACCAGCTCGGCGCCAGGGCAATCAATGCCACTCGGGATACTCATGTTGCGGAACTCTTCGAGCGGACGAGAGTCGAGCACCACGATGTCGGCACCATCATCGATCATCGTGTTGAGTTCCGCAGCGGTGATGCGCGGCGTGCCGTAGGTGTGCTCAACGAACTCGCCGAACGCCTTGGAGGGAACGTTCACGCCTGAGTACAGCTCGCCTCCGTTGGCGGCCCAGCCTCCAATGCCGCCAACCAATACATGCTGGTTGCTCCAGCCGAGTTCCTGAGCCTTCTCGGCCGCGCGCTGGGCGAGGGTGCTGCCGGTTTCGTCGTGGCTCCCATCGTCGCACCACACCACTCTGGTGTCGCTGCGCGGCACCGATCCCGGCAGCACCAGCTCCAGCTGGGAAAGTGGAATGCAGGCGGCGTGAAACAGATGCGACCGGAAGTACACCCCCTGTTCACGTGCGTCGAGGACGGCCAACTCGTCACCATCTTGGAGCCACCGATTCAGCGTCGGAGCATCGACGTCCATCAGCAGATGTGCGAGCTGGTGCGGGCCTCGCGGATGCCACTGACGTTGTTGAAGATCTTCCACGTCTTGTCACTGGGACTGAAGTACTCACGAGAATCAAGTCGTTCGAGCGCGAGGCCATAGCAGTGGAAGTTCAGAGCCTGTCCGTTGATGTGAATCGAGTGCAGATCGTCGGGGAGCATCGCCACGCCAGTACCGGCTTCGACCATGTGCCGATCGGTTTGGGTGACACCGTCGCTGGTTCGATCGAAGAACTTGTTGAGCTCCTGACCGTCAAAGCCGACCACCACGGCCCACGTCGTGTGATTGTGGACCGGTGTCTCGAACTGGCCGCTGCTCGACTGGGCGTAGAGGGCGAACCGATCGTCGGTGTCCTGAGCAAGGCGGTACAGGAAGCTGTTCGAGTCGTCCTCGGCGGTCGGGGAGGGAAAGTCTTCGAGCGGGAAGAGGTCGCGTTGTTGGCTCAGCTCGATGATCCGATCGCGAATGGCCTCGACGCCCTTGGTGGTCACGCCAACATTGGCTTCGATGCGGCGGATGTCATCCATGGCTGCAGCGACAGCTGCGGTTCGGTTGCCAGTCATGTGTTTTCTTCCTTGTCGATCAGGGCGCACGTTGGTCCCCGGCTGTGTGCTCGAATGATCTTCGCACGTCAGAGCGCGACGCTGACGTGTCGCTCGATAGCCGGAGCCCGCCTCGCCTGCTGGAACTGCGTCGCCGCCAGTTTCCCGACGAGCTGGGTCGGTTACGGTCGCGTCATGCTTGACCCGACCGGTAGAACAATCATGATCAGCGGAGCGAATCGAGGTCTGGGCAACGCCATTGCACGACGGCTCCACAGCGACGGATACAACGTCAGCGTCGGCGGCCGCGACATCGAAGCATTGCGCCATTCAATGGAGGGTTGCGATGACGACAGGGTGCTGTGCCATCGCTACGACGCGACCGAACCCGGCACCGACGCCGAGTGGGTCAGCGCAACCATCGAGCGATTCGGATCCCTGTCCGGTCTCGTCAACAATGCGGGGATCATCGACACCGCCGGGCTCGAAGCTCTCACCGAAGACGGGCTCGACGCATTGTGGTCGGTCAATGTGAAGGCACCGTTTCGGATGATCCAACTTGCGCTGCCACATTTACGCGCCGACGGCAGCGGGCGTGTTGTCAGCATCGCCTCGTTGTCCGGTGTGCGGGTCATGGGAACGTTCGCACCGGGCTATGCGATGTCCAAGCACGCTGTGCTCGCTCTGTCGGAGGCAACGAAACAGGCGGGTTGGGATGACGGCGTTCGCGTCACGTCGGTCTGCCCTGGATTCATCGCGACCGACATGACGAGTGACTTTGGCGAGGATTCCGCCACGATGATCGATGCGTCCGATCTTGCTGAACTGATCTCAACGACCATTTCGCTGCCGAACACGGCGTCGGTCGCGCAACTCAACGTTGCGTGTCGTCTCGAACCCCACTTTTAAACCCAGCGCGCTGCTGGCTTGTCGGTGTGCAGATCGCTGTCAGGCTGAACGCTGGTTGTATCGATAACCTGAAGTGAGCCCCGGTTTCTGATCCAGGTGTTGTGCGACTCGATTGCCTCCGTGAGGGGGCGTGAGAGGATCACGATCATGAGCAAGAAGCGCCGGCGTCACACGCCAGAGCAAATCATCCGCAAGCTGGCCGAGGGCAACAAACTGCTCTTGGCGGGCCAGGACCTCGACGAGGTGTGCCGTCATCTCGAGATCGCCGAGTCGACCTGGCACCGCTGGCTCGCCCAGTACGGCGGCATGAAAGCCAACGACGCGAAACGACTCAAAGAACTCGAGGGCGAGAACGCCCGACTGAAGAAGCTGGTCGCGAACCAGGCGCTCGACATTGACATGTTGCGCGAGGTCGCAAAGGGGGAATTTTGACCCCGAACCGCAAACGCCGCGCAGTCATGATGCTGCGCGAACGGTTCGGGGTGTCAGAACGACAAGCCTGCAAAGCAGTCGGTCAGCCGCGCTCCACCCAGCGGCTCCCTGCACGCGTCGTGCCCGACGACGAACAGCTGCTGGTCGAGTTCTTGATCAAGTTCTCCAAACAGCGGCCCCGCTGGGGTTGGCGCCGCGCCGCCAAAGCAGCGCGGCGTGACGGCTGGGACGTGAACGACAAACGCGTGAAACGTTTGTGGCGCCTGCACGGGCTGCGCGTGCCGGCCAAGAAACGCAAGAAACGCCTGTCCGGGATCGGCACCCAAATCGGTGCGATGTCACCAATCCGGCCGAACGTGTTGTGGGCCCTCGATTTCCAGTTCGACACCACCATCGACGGCCGCACCCTGAAAATGTTGAACGTGATCGACGAGTTCACCCGCGAATGCCACGCTATTGACGTGCACCGCTCGATCGACGCCGACGGCGTCGTCAACGTCTTGGACCGTCTCGCCGCCGAGCACGGTTTCCCGATCTATCTCAGGTTTGACAACGGCGGCGAGTTCATCGCCCAAGCCGTTGCGGACTGGTGCCGATTCAACTCGGTGAACACGATCTTCATCGACCCAGGGTCCCCGTGGCAGAACGCGTGGATCGAGTCATTCAACGGCCGATTCCGTGACGAACTCCTCAACGGCTGGCACTTCGACAGCCTTCTCGAGGCCCGAGTGATCATCGAAGACCACCGCATCGACTACAACATGAACAGGCCCCACACCGCCCACGGCGACCTCACCCCAACCGAGTTCGCCACCAAGTGGAAGACCGAACACCAACCCCAAGTCGCATAACAACTGGACCAACTACCGGGTCCCCTTCAGCAGCCCGATGCGCTCCCCGGAGTTCATCGGGGATGATCAATTCGGCGATTGTCACCCCGACTGCCTCGTCGCGGGAGTAGCCAAATATCTCCGTCGCTGATGGATTCCATTCCACAACGGAACCACGGCTGTCGATAACCACGAGAGCATCAAGGGTCGAGACCAAGACCTCGTGAGCGGCGCCGTCTCGGAGGAGCCCGCTCCAGCGCTGAGCCGCGTCGGTTCCAAGAGATCGCCGGACGTCGGCGTTGACGAACTCCGAGACGACTTTCGCTGCCTGTTCTTGTCCCCCGCCACCCTCTCCATTGTCTTTCGTCGCTGCCATCGCACCATCCTTGCCGAACCGTGTTGGTTGGGGGGATTTGGGGTGAAAACGAAAAAAGCGCACCACCGGCAAAATCCGGATGATGCGTTTTTCGTAAGTAATCGGGCGACGTCCTACTCTCCCAGGAGATCTCTCTCCAAGTACCATCGGCGCTGACAGGCTTAACTTCCGTGTT
>JABJAB010000089.1 GCA_018666235.1 Ilumatobacter sp. | reverse complement strand
GCTGCACCGGGTTTTCCCTCACGCAGTGCGCTGGCCAAACGACGCAGTGAGAGGTTACGTCCGCGAGCTCCAGCAAGAAGTCAAGGACCAGGGCCTGTGGGCGCTCTTTCTCGACGAAGAGCTCGGTGGCCCTGGTTTTGGCCAGCTCCAGGGTCGAGGTACCAGCGGACCTGCCAGCGCGAACCCTTGGCGGTGTTGACCTGTTTGGCGGCGACGTGGGCACTGAGAAGTCTCATGCCGTCACCTCCTCGAGGTAGGCCTTGGCGTCTCGGCAGCGCACGGCGATCGTCGAGCGGTCTTGGAGCCGGCGAGGAAACAGCGGGTAGCCGGTGCGGGATCGTGCGTCGCCGAGCCGGGAGCGCTTGTAGAGGGTGTTGCGGGGCAGGTCGAGGACGACTTCGAGTTCGCAAACACCCAAGATGCGATCACATCCCGTGCATGCCCAAGCGTCGTGAACGTCGCCGGTGAGGTCGTGGCTTGGTGTGTCGTGTGATGCGCCGGGAGACGCCGATGTGGTTCCCATCGCTCTGTCTGTGTCGACGTCACCGATTTGCGCAAGCAGCTCATTCCGAAAGAGCGGCGTCCGCGAGAACCCGGCGAGCGCCGCCGGAACCTTGTTGTGCTGTCGCAACGCTGTCGCAGCCGACATCGTTGGAACACCAATCCCGGCGTTCATGCGGGTTTCAGGGGCGAAGAGCAGTTCCCAAGCTGAGAACGCGGGTTCGATTCCCGTCATCCGCTCCAAGCCCCTGTCTGGCCTCGCTGAGCAGGGGTTTTCTACTTGTATCGACGTTTTCTGGTCGTGCATTTACTTCCTCCGTTTGCCTCGATTTGCTGTCGATTTCGCGGGTTTACTGTCGCAGCGCTGTCGCAGCGCTGTCGCAAAAGCCGAGGCCCGCTCATCGCTCGAATTCCTCCGGTCCTTCTGTGGCCTGACCCAATTCGCAACTATTTGGTCAGCGGGCGTGCATCACCGGTGCGAGCGACGTTGCGTCGGTCAATTCGAAGGCCGCGACCGCTCCGACGACGATGGTCGCGGGTGACTCGACTGCGGCCGCACCGAGTTCGTCGAGCCGACAGCGCTGCGCGACCTCACCGAACGTCGTTGCACTGCTGACCGCCATCACCGGAGTGTCGACTGAGAGTCCGCCGGCAATCAGCTCCGAAGCGATCTCGGCTCGATGCGACACGCCCATCAAGACGACGATGGTGCCACCGACCTTGGCCAGCGCTCGCCAATCGACATCGTGCTCATCCATGCGGCGATGCCCCGTCACGACGGTGAACGCTGCTGAGACACCGCGGTGCGTCACGGGCACTCCGGCCGCTGCGGGCGCAGCGATCGAGGAGCTGATCCCGGGCACAACCTCGATGTCGATTCCGGCATCGAGCAATGCAAGAGCTTCCTCGCCACCGCGACCGAAGACGAACGGATCGCCCCCTTTTAGGCGGACCACGCGCTTGCCTTGCCGGCCGAGCTCGACCAGCAGCGTGGAGATCATCTCCTGTGGCGTGCTCCGGCCGGAGCGTTTGCCGACGTCGATGCGTTCCGCTGATGCGGGGATCAGATCCAGCACGCGCTGGTCGATGAGCGCGTCGTGGAGCACGACGTCGGCGCCGGCGATGAGTCGCGCGGCCTTCATCGTCAACAGGTCGGGGTCACCTGGCCCCGCACCGACCAAGGACACCGTCATGACGTCGCCGCGGTCTCGTCGGTCTGCGCACGACGACGGGTGACGGCTGGAAGGAGCGCGACCAGGGAGTCCCAATCCGATCCCATCGCCCAATCACCGAAGCTCATGTGCTGGTCGGTGTCGACCTCTCGGCTGTATCGCTCGAACAGGGGCCGCAGGAGGTCGGGGATCTCGGCGAGCGAGACGTCGGTGTGCAGGCGTCGAGCCAGCCGATCACCTGCGGGGGAACCACCGATGAATATGTCGTACCCGCGTTTCGAGCGACCGACGATGCCGAGCTCGGCGGCATACGGTCGCGAGCATCCGTTTGGGCATCCGGTCATGTTGAGGCGGAGCGGCAGCCCGCTGTTCCCGGTGTCTGCCAACACCTTCTCGAGGCGGTCGACGACGTCGGGCAAGACGCGCTCGGCCTCTCCAAGGGCCTTCGAGCAGGTCGGGAGCGCCGGGCAGGCGATCGCCAGATTGCGAGTGGCAGTCTGATCGCTCGCGAGGGAGATTCCATTGGAGCGGAGGGTGTTTTCGACGGCTTCGCGATCAGTGATGCCGACCAGGAGGAGGTCCTGGCGAGGAGTGACTCGGAGCGAGCTGACCGTTCCATCGGAGATCAGTCGTCGCAGCGCAAGGCGGAGGCCTCCCGCGACCTTGCCTGACGGAACGGGCAGCCCGAGCGTGTGCGTCAGCGCATCGCGCTCAGAGCGGTGATCGGTGTCGTGATCGGTGCCGTGCTCCCAGCCGTGGTGGGCGTGCACCTCCCACACGGGGAGTTCGGTGGGCGAGCCGAGTGAGCGGCCGGACCGTGCCACGATTTGCTCACGGAGCCAGTCGACCCCTCGTGTCTCGAGCAGGTACTTGAGGCGGGCGAGTGCGCGGTCGTCGCGGTTGCCGTGGTCGCGTTGTGTCGTGACGATCGCTTCGACGACGTCGCCGAGTGCCGCCACGTCGGTAGCACCGGAAGCTGCAGGCACCCATCCGATGGGGCGGGCGAGCACCGGATACGTGTCGTCGGGTCGGGCGTGTGACATGCCCATCCCGCCGCCGGCGAGAACGGTGAAGCCGGTGACGTGGCCGGTCAAGCCGTCGGGGCCGGACAGCGTTGGGACGATTCCGACGTCGTGGGTGTAGATGTCGACGCAGTTGTCACCCGGCCAGGCGATCCCGATCTTGAACTTGCGGGGGAGGTAGGCCTCGCCGTAAACCGGCTCCACGTCGTCGATCGGGGCGTGGCCGGGGTGGACCTCGGACGAGATAGCGCGTTCGCCGTCGACCCACATTTCCCAGTAGGTCTCGGTCTGCGGCCTGAACCGGCGGACCATTTCATCGACCACGGGCGCAATGACGGCTTCGCGATCGGGGTGCGGGAGGGGGCAGGCCATGACGTTGCGGACAACGTCGCCACATGCCCCGAGTGTCGTGAGGAGGGAGGAATTGATGCCGACGACCAGCTGTTGGAGTTCGCCTTTGTGGACGACGTGATACTGCACGCCCTGGCGAGTCGTGAGGCGGAGCTTCTGGTCGGCGAGCGACGCGACTCGGTCGAGGGCGAGCCACTGCGCAGCGGTGATGACGCCGCCGGGAACCGATGCGCGGACCATGCACGAGTAGTCGAGGGGGAGCTGCTGTTGTGTCCGGCTCCGGCGGATGTCGCGGTCGTCCTGCTGGTAGATCCCGTGGAACTTGAGCAGCGTCTCGGCGTCGGCTTCGAAGTTCGTTTCGCCGTTGGCAAGTTCGTCGGCGATCGTTCCGGCGAGGTAGCCGCTGTCGATCTTGAGTTGCTCGGCAGCAGTGCGCTTGACGTCGTCGGCAGATGCGATCGTGGTGGTTGTCGTGCTGGTTGTCATGGCGGTGAGTGGTCCTGTCGGTCAGGGGAATCGGAGAGGCGGGTGGAACGGAGGGGAGTGGCGGCGGTGCTCAGAGATGGAGGCCGCATTCGGTCTTGTCGCTGCCGGCCCAGCGGCCGGTGCGGTCGGCTGCGGGCCGGGTGCAGGGCCAGCAGCCGATCGAGCCGTAGCCGCAATCGACGAGCGGGTGCTCGGGCAGGCCGTGGTCTGCGGCGTAGGACTGGACGTCGTCGTCGGTCCATCCGGCGAGTGGATTGACCTTGATCACCGATCTCATCAGGTCGTGGTGGACGAGCTTGGTCGATGCCCGCGACTCGGAGTCCGAACGTCGCACGCCGGTGGCCCACGCAGTGGCGCCGAGGAGTGCGCGCTGCAAGGGCTCGACCTTGCGGTCGGCGCAGCAGGCGTCGGTGCTGGTCGTCCAGACGTCGCGTTCGATGTCTACTCGAGGGCGGATGATTCGCACCGACATGGCGAATCGTTCGACGAGGTGATCGGCGAACCATTCGGTCTCGGCGAACAGGTAGCCGGTGTCGAGGAGCGTGATCGTGATGCCGGGGACTGCGCTGTGGGCGACGTGGGCGAGTGTGGCGTCGCCGAAGCTAGCGGTGACACAGAGGCCGCTGGCGAAGGTCTTGGCGGCCCAACACAGGACGGCGCTCGCGTCGGTGCGTGGATCGGAACTCTCGATGGGAGCGGTGTCGATGAGCCGTGACATGGGCACAGTTAATCAAATCCCGACTAAAATGATCGGCTTTATCGAGAATAGCGAAAGATTGGCTCCTAAACTGGGGTGATGGAGCTTTCGACCAGTCGATTCACCTACCCCGTTTTCCTCGATCTCCATGCCGTGCCGGTCCTCGTGGTCGGCGGCGGGCCCATTGGATGGCGCAAGGCGAGCGGGCTGCTGACTGCGGGTGCGATCGTCCGACTGGTCGCCACGGAGGTAAGCGAACATATCGATCGCGACGTGGTCGCCGCCGCCGGGGGCGAGGTGATCGAGCGCCCGTTCGGCGACGCCCACCTGGATGGCATGCGGCTCGTCATCACTGCGACGGGGAATGTCGGCACCGATACAGCGATCTCGGCGGCAGCGCGCGAGCGTGGGATCTGGACGAACGCAGCCGACCAGCCCGTCGATTGCGAATTCATCCTCCCCGCGATCACCCGGTCAGGAAGGGTGACCGGGGCGATCAGCACCGATGGAGCCAGTCCGGCGCTGGCCGGATACCTCCGTGACCGCCTCGCCGAGGTGCTGACTCCGGACCTAGCAATCATCGCCGACACGCTCGCTGATGAACGAGCGTCGGTCCAGGCCGCTGGAGGATCGACGGAAGCCATCGACTGGCGTCCACGGATCGCCGAGCTGTTCACGGAAACAGCCAGCGTCGACGGCGGTGTCTGAGGTCCTGCACACAACCGAGACGGCCCAGCGACTATGCGTTTCACTCATCGAACGACCAGTCCTCGACGCACAACGCG
>JABJAB010000088.1 GCA_018666235.1 Ilumatobacter sp. | reverse complement strand
GCTGCACCGGGTTTTCCCTCACGCAGTGCGCTGGCCAAACGACGCAGTGAGAGGTTACGTCCGCGAGCTCCAGCAAGAAGTCAAGGACCAGGGCCTGTGGGCGCTCTTTCTCGACGAAGAGCTCGGTGGCCCTGGTTTTGGGCAGCTCAAGCTCGCACTGGTCAACGAGATCCTCGGCAAGTATCCAGCTGCGCCGCAGCTCTTCGGTGCGGCCGCACCAGACACGGGCAACATGGAAATGTTGGCCGCCTACGGCACCGAGGAGCAAAAGCAACGATGGTTGACGCCGTTGATCAACCAGGAGATGTTCTCCGCCTACTCGATGACAGAGCCCCAAGGTGGCTCTGATCCCAACCTGTTCAAGACAACCGCCTTACAAGATGGCGACGAGTGGGTCATCAACGGCGAAAAGTGGTTCACCAGCGCAGGACGCGTGGCCGACATTTTATTCGTCATGTGCAGCCTGGGACGCCTGCCGCGAGGAACGCCACTGGTATCGATCCCTGCACGATGGCGCCGTCTAAACCAAGCCGTGCAGATTGATTCTCCTGTGCGGGTGATGCTCTGTGGGAACGACCCCGGCAGGCTCACCGCTGACGAGCGGTCGCTGTCCGATACTCAGCGCGCAATTCTCTCATCGTGGTGAGTTCGAACGGCTGAGCCTCGAGGAAGGCCAGCCACTCATCGGTGCCGAACAGCGCGTGTTCATCGGTCCGGACGTGCCAGGTGTCGGGTTCGATCACCTCGATTTCTCCAGGGCCCGGTGCGTTCGGATGAAACGCGCAGAACACAAGATCGTGGGCCAAAACATCCGACGCGGTCAGCATGGTCTCGTAGGCGGTCGGCTCACCTCGAGGTCGAGAGAAGTCGGTTTCGAGTACCTCGTCGAACACGGGCATCCGCGCCGCCTCCGCCTGGGCGACGAAACGCTCAAAGTCCACATCGGTCACGTCGGCGAGGTGGTTGTTCGGTCCATACATGCTCAACGCCCGGGTGATCAACACCGGGATGTCGTAGTCGATACCGACGTTGATATAGCGATCGCACCACTCGGGTCCGAGTGCCGATCCCATATGCGCATCAAGGTGCGTAACGTCGATTCCGGCGCCAAGAGCGGTGTCGATCTGTGCCCGCCACTCGGTCTCCACGGCTTCGGGATGAGCGTTCGCTCGCGTGTCGGCAACGCGGTGCCACAGGTAACCCTCGGCGTCGACAAGGCCCGATGACGCCCGGACACCGCTGACCGGACGCCAGCGGTAGTGCGCCTTCTCGGCGTTGAGCGTGAGATGAACCCCGACGTCGAGGAGGTCATCGCGCGCGGCAAGATCGGCAATCTCCGGAAACCACGGGCACGGCACCATCACCGAGCCTGCCGTGATACCTCCCTGATGGCTGAGCTCGACGAACGCCGAGTTCGCTCCGTGACACATGCCGACGTCATCGGCGTGAATGACCAGACGAGTCGCGTCACGACGCGCGTGCTGACCCCCGGAACTGGCTCCCTCTGTCACGAGATCACTCCGACGCGGCAGTCTGAGCGAGGAAGATTCCGCTGTCCCACACGTCGGTGCGTTTCGAGATCAATCCGTCTTCGACCGCAAACCACATGACCCCTGGGATGTCGATCGCAGAGCCGGCGAATGTCGCTCTAAAGCAGTAGCGGACGACCACGTCAACGAGCGGCCACCTGGCTTGCTCGACGACCGCCTGCACCTCGTAGCTGCGACCAGCGAAGTCAGCCAAGAATCCCGGCAGCCGACGTCGATACTCGTCTCTTCCGACGCAGCTCGACGCAATGGAACTGAGGTGTTCGTTGTTGAACCCCGGTGCGACGAAACCCGCAATCTCGTCGGGATCTCCACGCACAAACGCGCCGAGGTACTCCTGCACGACACCGGATGCTGTACTCATGTCCGCTGACGATAAGCGTTGCCGCCCGCTTGGACCAGACCGGCCCCAATACTGTGTCCCTATGCACGTCATCCGGGGCACCGTCGTCACGATGAATCCTGGCCGCGAGATCATCACCAACGGCGCGATCGGAATCGACGGCACCACGATCACGCACGTCGACACGTTCGCCGCTGTCCAGTCGCAACTTCCAGGTGCACCGGTCAGCGGGACCGCCACCGATCTGCTGCTCCCCGGATACATCAACGGGCATCAACACCTCACCGGTGACCGGCTGATCCAATCATCGATCCCGGACGACCTGGCACCCGGTGAGGCGATCTTCACGTGGGTCATACCGGTCCATGCCGAACACACCGGCGACGACGACGAACTCTCGGCAACACTGACGCTCGCCGAGTCGTTGTCCAACGGCATCACGACCACGTTCGAAGCCGGCACCGTCGCACACCCGGACCGCATCGCTCGGGCGGCCGAACGCGTCGGTGCCCGACTCACGATCGGCACATGGGGGTGGGACATCGAGCACGGCCCATTCACGGGTTCGGTCGACGAAGTGATCGAACGCCAGACCGCGGCGCTTGACCTGGCCACCGGCCCCCTGGTCTCGAGCTGGGTCAGCCTCGTCGGCCACGACCTCATGTCGGACGAACTTGTCGTCGCCGCAACGACGCTCGCACGCGAGCGGGACGTCGGCATGACGTTCCACCTCTCCCCGAGCACCAGCGATGCCGAGAGCTACCTCGCCCGCACGGGAACACGGCCCGTTGTGCACCTCGACTCACTCGGTGTGCTCGGCCCGCATCTCACCATCGCTCACGCAGTGCACATCGACACCGAGGAGGTCGACCTGCTCGTCGACAGCCGTACTTCTGTGGTGTCGTGTCCGTGGGCGTACATTCGGCTCGGGCAAGGACTCTCCCACGAATTTCGACACCTCGACCTGTGGCAACAAGACGGCCGACTCGCACTCGGCTGCGATTCGGAGAACGCCGGCGACATGGTCGACGGCGTACGAGCCGCGGCGCTGTTCGCCGGTTTGGCCAAGGAACGCGACCTCGACCCCACGGTATTCGGCGCTCACGACGCACTTGAGCTCCTCACGATCCGAGGAGCACAAGCACTCGGGATCGCTGATCGCGTCGGGTCGATCGAGGTTGGCAAGCAGGCCGACATTGTTGTGCACGATCGATCCCGCGTGGAATGGATCCCGCCAAGCCCCGACCCGGTCTTGCAGTTGATCTGGGGATCGGACGGACGATCGGTTCGAGATGTCTACGTCGCTGGAACCAAGGTCGTCGCCGACAGCAGACTCACGACCGTCGACGTCGACTCACTCGTCGACGACGCAGTCGCAGCGGGCACTGCGTTACGTCAACGCAGCGGAATCCCCGACGTGTCGCGCTGGCCCCGGCGCTAGTTCAAATACCCACCGGCTGCGTCGACATCAAAGCACCGGCCACTTCGCCTTGTCAGGCAAGCCCGACCGCGCAGTGATCGCCTCGCCTGCCATCTGGCACCGGTTGTAGAACGTCCCCTCGTCAATCGTGGTCATCTGGCCGTTCTCGACAACCTTGACGCCATCAACGAACACCGTGTGCACACCGCGACCGTCAGCAGACCACACCAACTGGTTGGCCACATTGAGCAGCGGACGCCACTCGGGCCGGTCGGTGTCGTGCAACACAATGTCGGCACGTTTACCGACTTCAAGCGAGCCGATTGTGTCCTGCATCTGCATGGTCTTGGCACCACCGAGGGTGGCCATCTCATAGGCCATCTCGGCCGGGAACATCTGTGGATCCTGCCGAGCATCTTTGAACAGTCCGGCAACCAGGTACGTGGCGCGCATCAGATCTGAGTAGTTGGATGCGTTGTTGCCGTCGGTACCGATGCTGACGTTGATGCCCATCTGCATCATCTCGGGGAACTTGCCGACCTGGGTGACCCCGTAACTGACCTTGAGTGCCGTTGTCGGGCAGTGAGCGACGTTGACACCAAGTTCAGCCATCACGGCGAGCTCTTGGTCGTCGATCTGGACGCAGTGGGTCATCGCCACGTCGTCTCGCAAGATTCCCAACTCAGCGAGGTGGATCATCGGGCGCTGACCGAACTCGGCAACGAAGCCTTCCGGGTCGAGTTTCGCCGGCGACATGTGAAAGCTCATGCCCGTGCCGTGCTCGTCCGCCAGCTCGCGCGCAGCTCGCCAAAGCGGGTCTGATGCGGTGGTGTGACCGACAAGAATCGACCAGGTACCCAGGCGATCGTTCGCGACTGATGCATAGTCGACCAGTTGCTTTTGCATCATGTCGATTGCTGCGTCTGTGTCCTGCTTATAGACGTCTGGCTCGGGCGGCAGGTCCCAGATCCAGTTACCAACGCGACCGCGAATACCCACCTCGACGAGTCCGTCGATCACCTCATCGAGGAACCGGATGGTGCCCGCCTCGAGGAATGTGGTCGTGCCGGACTTCAGCATCTCGACCGCCGCTAGCTGCGCCGAGAGCCGCTCCTCTTCCGCCGTGTACACCGCGTATAGCGGGCACAACCACATAAACACGTTCTCTTCAAACGGCGTGTCGTCGGGAACGTACCCACGCGTCAGTGGTTCTCCCGTGACGTGAATGTGGGTGTTCACCATCCCAGGCGTCACGACGAAACGGTCACCGCCCACCGTGGCGGTCGCGGTGTACAGCGCTTCAAGGTCAGATTGTTTGCCGACGTCGACGATCTCGTTGCCGCGCACCGCCACCGCCCCGTGGCGAATCACGTCGCGGGTCGCGTTCATTGTGACGACGTGACTGCCCACGATGAGGGTGTCGATCTGTTCGGTCATGGTGTTCCTCCGGTGGTGCGCGGTTTCGTGGCGACGAAGCTCTGTTGAAAGCCAATGGGTTCGACGAGGCGAAGCTCGCCAAAGCCAGCGGCTCGGATCCACTCTGAGAATTGCTGATGCGTGAAGCAGAAGCCCTTCTCGGTGCTCGCCATCATGGTCGTTCCCATGATCACGGCGTGTGGGTTGAACTTGCGCTCAATGTCAGTGAAGTAGTCAGCAAGGACCAGCCGACCTTCGGGCTTGAGCGCTTCGAAGGCTCGGGCAATCAAGTGCCGAGCTCCCGCAGCGCCTTCGGTTCGGCAGATGTGTCCGAGCACAACGATGTCGTACGTCGCCGGCTCGATGTCGATGGTGTGGAAATCGCCGGGGCGAAACTCGCAACGCTCGGCAACTCCGTGCTCCGCGGTCTTCGCCGATGCAACGTCGATCACGCCCGGCAGGTCATTGACCACCGCCGTACCGTCGGGGCAGCCGTTCAACATTGCGATTGCCCAGGGAGCGCCACCTGCTCCGAGATCAAGGATTTTTGGCGCACGCATTGCCGAGTAGCGGATCTTCAGATCGGCTCGCGTGGCGCACCGGAACATCGTGGTGAAGGTGCCTTCGACCAACGGGACGTAGAAGGCTGCAGCATCGTCTTCGATCGGCGACGCAGGACGACCGTTGCGCACGGTGTCAGCCAATTTCGTCCAGTTTTCGTGCGGTCCGGGTGCCATCGGAATGAGTTCCGCCATCGTCGCCGGCCCATTCGACACGAGGTAGCGCTCAGCAGCATCGTTGAGTTCATAGATGTCGGTGAACTGGTCGAGCAACTCAAGGGCAACCACTCCGTCGAGGAGCGACCGGACGTGATCGACCGGCGCGCCCAGCGCTTCGGCAACAACCTCGACCCGCGAGGGTCCGAGCCGTTGCAGCGTGTCGAACACATCGAGCTCGAGTGCAGCCAGCAGAATGTAGTAGCGCCCAAGCCCCTCGATCGCGGCCCAGACCGGCGCAGCTGGAGGTGGTTTGTAGTCGGTCCATGGTCGGCCCTTGTGGGCCATCGTGTGGGTCTTCTTCAGCTCCGGATACGGGGCATCGCGAGGTTCGGACATGGCTGCTTGTTCGGCCTACGGCCGCAGGATGATCTTGCCGAAGAAGTCGCTCTGCATCATCTTGTCCTGCGCCTCGGCAGCGTCGGCGAGCGCGAACTCCGAGTCGATTGCCACCTCGAAGTCAGCGCTGCAGAACTTGTCCCAGACGGGGCCGAACTCTTCGGGCCGATACGGATCAGACCCGAGGATTCTGATCCCCGAGTGGAACATGTACCCGAGCGACGGAATCGTCGCCTCGTCGCCGGAGGAGTTCCCGCAGTTGACGAGTCGGCCGCGAACACCGAGCCCGAAGAGCGACGGGCCAAAGAGAGCGGTACCCACGTGGTCGAAGACCATGTTGACGCCGGCACCCTGGGTGACCTCCCGGGCGAAGCCGGCCACGTCGGCGGTCCTGTTGTTGGCGACGTGGTCTGCGCCGAGCGCAAGCGCGCGTTCGCATTTTTCGTCGGTCCCAGCAGTGGCGAGCACCGTCGCTCCGGCCTGCTTGGCAAGTTGGATGCCGGCGGTCGATACGCCGGAACCGGCGGCATGGATCATCACGGTCTCGCCGGCCTGGAGTTCGCCGACGTCAAACAGTGCGTGCGCCGCTGTCAGGTACGCGGTGGGGAAGGTTGCGGCGTGCTCGAACGACATCTCATCGGGGATCGCGTACACGTGTGAGGCCGGTGCGAGGCACTTCTCGGCGTAGCCGCCGTCAACCGTGGCGCCGATCACACCAAGATCGCCGTAGAGGTCACCGAGTCCGGCCAACTTCGAGTTGTCGGCGACGCCTGCAAGCGACGGATCGACCACGACCCGGTCCCCGATGGCCACCGCGGTCACGCCTGCACCCACAGCAGACACGGTTCCGGCCACGTCCATCCCGGCGATGTGCGGCAACGTGAAGCCGGGCATCTGAAACCAGCCATTGCGCTGGACGAGATCAAGCCGATTGAGCGACGTGGCAGCCACGTCGACAATCACGTCACCCGCGCCCGGTTCGGGATCTGCGACGTCGGTGTACTGGAACACCTCAGGGCCTCCGACCTCGTTGTACAGCATCGCTTTCATCGGTGATCTCCGTTCGCCGCGCAGGACAGCTCTGTTGCGCCCGTCTGGGCACAACTCTATGGTAAGACCATCAGACCATCACACGCGAAACTGTGCGTGAACAAGGTGTTCATCGTCTCCACGACGAAAGGGTTGCACAATGACGACGAGTGGCGAGCCACTGGACGGTTGCTGGTACGCCGTCGCGACCAGCGATGCAATCGGAAATGACCCGTCTCCCATCGAGGTACGTGAGGTTGCGTACGTCCTGTGGCGGGGCCCCGATGGGGCGCTCATCGCCGCGGCCGATCGGTGTACGCATCGCGAGGCCAAGCTCTCACTCGGCACCGTCACCGACGGCTGCCTCCAATGCCCGTACCACGGCTGGACGTTCGGTGACGCCGGCCGATGCGTCAGCGTTCCGTCGTCCGGCCCGCACGCCGCCATCGCGCCCGCTGCCCATCTGAGTCCATTGTCGGTCGTCGAGCAGTATGGACTCGTCTGGTTCTGCCCAGGTGAACCGACACAATCCATTCCGTACCTCGGGGTCGACGACAACAGCTCGTTCACACGCCTCAACACCTCGATGGAGGTCTGGAACTGCTCGGTGACACGCATGATCGACAACATGCTCGACGTCGCGCACTTTCCGTACACGCACGCCGGAACGTTCGGACGCGAGCAGGAACAAATCGTCCCGAAGTTCACACTCGAGCAACTCGACGACACCTTCTACGGCTATGCCTACTCGGTCACCGTCAACAACGAAGGAGAGGCGAAGTCGATGTCGGGCGGTGGCGACGACATCATCCAACTCGACATGTCGACAGGATTCGCTCTCCCGTTCTCAGTGCGCAGCACCATGTCATACGAGAACGGAATCGAACAGACCCTGTTCATGACCGCCTCCCCCATCAGTGCTCAGCGGAGCTACTTCACCTTCGTGCTGTGGCGCAACGACGACGTATCGGAATCGGGGCAGGACATCGTAGATTTCGAGCAGCAGGTCGCCCGAGAAGACCGCGAGATGCTCGAACGACTCTCCGGCGAACTGTCCCTCGAACGCGGCGCACTGGTTGACGTTCAATCCGACAAGGCGTCGCTCGAGTGGCGGCGCCGCTACAGCGCCATGATCAATCCACCGAGCTGAGCGTCACTCGCCCGCTGCGGCCGCGTAGCGATCGACGAGCCAGGAGTTGAACTGGGCGAGCACACCCTCTTGCCAGGAATAGCGACCGCGGGGCGCGAACCTCGACTGCATGCCGAGCTGCGTGGCCACATTTGTCGGCATGTCCTGTCGGTTGAATGTCGATACACCCGCAATCGCCTCCTCGAGTGTTTCGCCGAAATCGGGCAACTCAACGGTCGACTCAGGAAAGATGTAGGCCATGCTCAGCGCGTGCGTCGTTGGACCGGTGGGATCGACATAGAACCAGAACGCCGAATCTGACTGGAAGCCCATGAGGAGCGAGGGAGCCACCAGGGCGAAGACGATGCGCTGGCGATCTTGCATGGTGATCCCAGGCAGAGGCGGAAAGAGCGCCTGCATGGTCGGGTTGAATCCGCCATCGGGTTCGAGCGTCTCGCTGTAGCCAAACATCGCGCCGTCCCCAGCTGCATAGTCGGCGTACGAGGCACCAGAGGACGGGGCGAAGTCATGGATGCCATGATGGAGACGGCTCTGGTGGTACATCTCCATGAAGTTCTCAACCATGATCTTCCAGTTGAACGGAACGTCTGGGATCGTGACGGGATCGACGGTCACCAGCGACTCGACGTGGTAGTTCGCCAACACCTCGTCGAGCTTGGCGAGTCGCGGCGCGAGCGGTGCTGCGGCTGAGTCGAAGTTGGTGAAGATGAACCCATTCCAGATCTCGACGGGAAGACTCGGCAACTGCACGTCGGCCATGTCGAAGCCGGTGGTCTTGCTCATCTCCGGCGCGCCGACCAACTGCCCATCGAGGTCATACACCCAGTAGTGGTAGGGGCATCTGAACATGCGGCCGGAGCCAGACTGGAGGTCGGGCGGGTCGAGCATGTCCTCGTCGGACCGGTCAACCGATGCAGTCAGGCACATCGCCCGGTGCTGACATACCGCCGACATGACCCGGATGGATCCGTCGCTCGACCGGGCGACGATGAGTGGCTCGCCTGCACGTGTGACAGACAGGTAGTCACCGACGGTCGGAATCTGTTCTTGACGGCCGACGCACAACCATTCGGATCCGAACACGGCATCCATTTCAAAGCGGTGGAACTCAGCATCGGAATACACCTCTGGCGGCAGGCCAACGGCAGTCTCGAACGTTCCGCTCGACTTGCGGAGAGTTTCCAGCGACATTCCAAGTGGTAAGACCATCAGACCACAGGCTAGTTTGGGGGCTCACATCTGTTCAAGGGGGCACCATGACCTATCCAAACACGCTCGTCTTCGTCGACTTCCCGTCTGATGACGTCAACGCCGCGCGCGCCTTCTACGCCGAGGTTTTCAACTGGGAGATCGAAGACCGCATCGCCGACACCTTTGCGCGGATCGTTCCTGGCCAGAATCAGAAGATCGATGATGGCTCGCAAGGGCCAAGCGGCAACTTCCACATGGGCATCTCGAACTCCGCCGACATGCGCCCACGCCCTCCGAGCGCTCCGCAAGAACCGACCAACCTCAACCCCGGTGGCCGGACTGTGCGACCCTGGATTCTCGTCAGCGACGACGATTCATTCGAGCGCATCCTCGAAGCTGCGGTCCGCCTCGGCGGCACCGAGCTCTGGCGCGATCACTTCTGGACCGAGTTCGGTGGTGCCAACGCGTCATTCATGGACCCGTGGGGCAACCAGGTCATGCTGTGGGCGCACCTCGACGGCGTCGAAGTCGACGAAGAAACCCACGAAGTCATCGGTGACACTCCGCTGCCCGAGGGCTGGACCATCGAGTAGTCCAGAACTCGAACAGATCAAGCGAGCGTCAAACTGGACCACGCCGGAGGTCGGCGACAGCGGAGCGTACGGACGGCCGATCCGCGCCGACCGCGAGGATCACCACAGCGTCAGCCGCAACGGGCAACCACGCGGCACGACAAGTTGGAGACATCGAGACGCGGGACTCACCAGCGTCGACGCCCACCAGAACTTCCGACAGCAGGTGCCGCGCCCCACCGGTGGAGACAACACTTCCGGCGCCAGCAACGTTCGGCCCGAACTCTTCTGCATGGTGGACAAGGGGTCGACCGGCGCGCCTGACGCGCAACACCAATTGCAGTCGCCCCGACGGCTCACCTGAACGGCCGAGCGAGACCTCTTCGACCACTCGGCAGGTCGCTGTTTCGTCAAGATCCACCACCGTGGTGATCGTGTGGTCCGAACCGACGACCGAGACCGTCGGTTCACCAATCCAGTCAAGGTGCGCGTCCATCCCAATCGTGCACTTCATTGACATCGCCGACGGTGCACCTGTGGGCCCGGGCAGCGCGAGAGTCGCCGCAACGGTGCCGATGTCGGCACGTGCACCGGCGAGCACAGCGATGTTCAGTGAAAGTTCGTCCCCGCCAACCGGGGCGGCCGCAGATGCCGCGACCAGGATCCGTTCGCCGCACTGTCGGATACTGAACGGTGGTTCAGAATGCGCCGACCGCAGCGTCGACTTGCGAGTGCCGTCGCCGCCGGCGACGACCATCGAGCCCTGTGCCTTCACGTCGAGCGCGCTGCGATCCGCGCAGTGATCCAACCTGCAACCTCAGCCGCCCCAGACGCGTCGACGAGCGACGTCGAAAAGACCGGCTTGCCGTCGCGGCGCTCCCGCGCATCGCTCAACATCCGGTCGACGTCGGAGCCGACGTACGGCGCAAGGTCAACCTTGTTGATCACCAACAGATCGGCCATCGCGACACCGGGACCACCCTTGCGTGGAACATCATCGCCACCAGCGGTGTCGAGGACGAAGATCTGCACGTCGACAAGGCCCCGACTGAAGATCGCTGTGAGGTTGTCACCACCTGACTCAACAAAGGTGAGATCGACATCGCCGTGGAGCACCTCGAGCTGTTCCACCGCGTCGAGGTTGGCAGCAATGTCATCGCGGATTGCTGTGTGCGGACAGCAGCCGGTCTCGACCGCGACGATGCGTTCCGTTGGCAACACCGCCGCCTCGCGCAGCGCATCGGCGTCTTCAGAAGTGAAGATGTCGTTGGTCACGACAACCAACGACAGTTGGTCACGCAGGAGCGCGCACAGGGCGCCGACGAGCGTGGTCTTGCCCGAGCCGACAGGGCCGCCAATGCCGACGCGCAGCGCTCGCCGCGCCTCCGGATCGGCAGGATTGGGCGAAGCCGAATCGTACGGCACATCGTCGTGTGGGATTTCGTGGGGGATTTCATGGGGAGGCATCGGTCTCTTTTCAGGCAACGAACAGGCGGGCGTCCCAACGCCCATGGTCTTCAGCAAGGATCTCGGTCAACGAACCACCATTCGCCGGGAGTTCAGCAACCGGCAACAGCGCCAACCACGCCGCATCGTCGGCCCAACGATCGACGTGCTCACCCGCCGCGGCCTGAACTGCGGCGACCGACATCGGATCGAGGCCAAGCAATCGAACCCCGGCCGACGTGACCGCTGCAGAGAGATGATGAAACGACACCAATGCCGCGTCGTGCGCTGTCCCACCGGACGCGGCGACCAGTGCACCGAGCACCACCGGTTGATGCACGGCAACTTTGGACCGCGCGATGGTGTCAATCATTGGCGCGCTCCAGACCGTCGCTCCGGCACGCAGCATCTGTCGCCCGAAGCGCCGGCTTGCGTCGCGCAGCCTGGGCGACAGCACGCGCGACGCGTACTCGGCATCGATCTCGTCGAGCACCCCCTCGGTCGGGTCGACGAGCGCTGCGACATGCGCGCTGAACGCGGCATCGACCATCCCCGTCGTGGCCAGGCGGCCGACGAGGTACCGCTCAAGGGTGGCATCATCGTGCACGTCACCAAGGCGTACCGCAGCCTCGACTCCGGCGGAGTTGGTGTGACCGCCCGCGGGAAACCGGCCATCGACCAACATCATCAACGCCGAGTTCATGAGTGATCGGCCATCAGTACAGGAAGTAGCGCTGCGTCATCGGCAGCGACTCAGCCGGCGACTCGGTCACCAGGTCGCCGTCGATGCGCACCGCAAAGGTGTCAGCGTCGATGTCGATGTCGGGCAGCGCGTCGTTGAGCACCATGTCGGCCTTCCCGACGCGCCTCGTGTCAGCCACGGGCACGAGATCGCGTCGCACGTTCAGCCGATCGGGCAATCCGTCGTCAAGCGCAGCATTCGACACCCAGCCGAGCGACAGGCCGGGCGCAACCCCGGGCGAAGCACCGAACATCGGTCGGGGAAGCTGGGGCTGCGGCGTGGGAATCGATGCATTTGCGTCACCCATCTGCGCCCAGGCAATCATGCCCCCTTTGACCACCACGTGTGGGCGAACCCCAAAGAAGGCCGGGTCGTAGAGCACCAGGTCCGCAAGCTTGCCGACCTCGACCGAACCAACATCGCCGGCCAACCCGTGAGCGACCGCAGGACAAATCGTGTACTTCGACACGTAGCGACGGGCGCGCAAGTTGTCGCTCGGACCGTCTGACTCGCCACCGACGGAGAGCGCCCCACGGCGTGCCTTCATGACGTGAGCGGTCTGCCAGGTTCGCAGCACGACCTCACCGATGCGGCCCATCGCCTGACTGTCCGAGCCAATCATCGAAATGGCGCCCATGTCGTGGAGGATGTCTTCGGCAGCGATCGTCGACGGACGAATGCGGCTCTCGGCGAATGCAAGATCCTCGGGCACCGCCGGGTTGAGGTGATGACACACCATCAACATGTCGAGATGCTCAGCCACGGTGTTGACCGTGTGTGGTCGCGTCGGATTGGTCGATGACGGGAGGACGTTCGAATACGAAGCAACCTTCATGATGTCCGGAGCGTGACCACCACCGGCGCCTTCGGTGTGGAACGTATGGATGGATCGCCCCCCGATCGCCGCGAGGGTGCTTTCGACATACCCCGCTTCATTGAGGGTGTCGGTGTGAATCGCGACCTGCACGCCGGACTTGTCGGCAACGGTCAAACAGGCGTCGATCGCAGCGGGCGTGGTGCCCCAGTCTTCGTGCAGCTTGAACGCCGCGGCACCGGATCGCAACTGCTCCCACATCGCTTCGGGATTCACCGTATTTCCCTTGCCCATCAACGCAACGTTGATCGGCCAGTGGTCGAGCGCTTCAAGCATGCGCTCGAGGTACCACGAGCCCGACACCGTGGTGGCTTTGGTGCCTTCGGCAGGTCCGGTGCCGCCGCCGATGATCGTGGTGATGCCTGACGTCAGTGCTTCGTCGAGCAAGGTCGGTGAAATGAGATGAACGTGACAGTCGATCGCGCCAGCGGTCATGATCTTTCCGTTGCCGGACAGAATTTCAGTGGATGGCCCGATCACAAGCGCCGGGTCGATGTCGTCCATCGTGTCCGGATTGCCAGCCTTGCCAATGCCGACGATACGGCCATCCTTGACCCCGACATCTGCCTTCACGATGCCCCAGTGATCGAGGATCACGGCGCCGGTGATGACGAGGTCGGGCGCTCCCTCACGGCGTGTACGCGTGGACTGGCCCATCGACTCACGAATCACCTTGCCGCCGCCGAACACGACCTCGTCGCCGCCTGCGCAGTAGTCCTGCGTGACTTCAATCCACAGGTCGGTGTCGGCGAGTCTGATTCGGTCTCCACTGGTGGGTCCGTACAGATTTCGGTACCGGGAGCGATCGATCCGGCTCATTGAGCAGTCGCTTCATCGAGGGGGCCAGCAGTCTCGCCGCGCAGTCCGGCGACAACGCGCGCGCCGACGAAGGGCACGAGATCGACGTCGGCCGCGACACCTGGCTCAAATCGGATGGCCGTACCCGCCGGCACATCCAAACGCCGACCATGGGCCGCGTCACGATCAAAGGCCAGCGCCGGATTCGCTTCCGCGAAGTGATAGTGCGAGCCGACTTGGATCGGCCGGTCGCCGACGTTCTCGACGCGCAGGGTCAGCACGTGTCGGCCCACGTTGACCTCGACGGGCGTGTCGGGTCCCACGATTTCGCCGGGGATCATCTGCTCGACCCGATCGGGTCGTGCAGCGTGACCAGCTTGGTGCCGTCCGGGAACGTTGCTTCGACCTGGACGTCAGCAATCATCTCGGCGATGCCGTCCATCACGTCATCCCTCGTCAGCACGTGGCGCCCCATCTCCATCAGGTCAACGACCGTGCGCCCATCGCGGGCGGCCTCGAGGACCCAATCGGTCAGGATCGCAATCGCCTCAGGGTGGTTCAGCTGCAGGCCACGGGCCTGGCGAGCGCGAGCAACGTCGGCTGCCACGTGGATCAGCAGTCGCTCTTGTTCATGTGGTGAGAGGTGCATCGTGATCGTTCGCTGTCAGCTCAACGGTCGAGGATCGAGTGAGCGATGCCGGCATGACACCCGACAGTGCCATCGACGACCTGCGTGATGCCGAGGTCGATTGCCACGGAGGCAAGCGAGTAGGCCTCGTCCATCGTGAAGCCGCCCTTGTCGACCATGAGCTTGAGCATCTGCTCGGCAGCCATGGCCATCGCGGTACCGAGGCCGTCGACGCCTTGCTCCGGGTCACCAGAGAATCCGTGGGTGTACCAATGAGTGTCGGTACGCAAGAGCGGTGCGGCGACTGGCAGGTCGTCGGCGAGCGAGAGGCGCAGCGTCACGTCGAGCGATGCTTCGATCGCGGTGCCGCAGATCTCGCCGTCGCCTTGCGCGAAGTGCGGATCACCGACATAGAAGCCGGCACCTTCGTGGAACACCGGGTAGTGGACCGTCGCCCCGGGACCAAAGCGCCAGTTGTCGACGTTGCCACCGAAGACGCCTGGCGGAATGCTGCTCACTCGACCGCCCTCGGGCGCCACCCCCATCACCCCCAGGTGAGGCCGCACCGGTACTTGCACCGGCCGGCTGAACTGCTGGCGGGCGGTCGGATCCGGAGGCGAGATGACTCCTGGAACGTCGTAGAGCTCCAGTGCAGTGAAGTCGAACCCGAACATCGGAGACGCTGAGGTGGGAAATCCGCCGGATGGGTCCAGGTCAACGAGTTCGTAGATGGTGATGCGCTCCTTGCCGAACTGCTCGTGAAAGAGGCCCCAGTTCGCTGCGCAGTTTGAGCCGTACGGCATGCGCGGCGTCATCGACAACAGATCCACGCGGAGCGTGTCGCCCGGCTGGGCACCGCGCACTTCAATCGGGCCGGTCATGATGTGGACACCGGGCGCACGCTGTTCCGGCGCAATGCCATCCCAAATCGCCGTCACGCCTTCGTCCATGAGGAGATCGGGGGCATCGCCCGAGTGGTGGGTGACCGCTTCGATGGTGATGGTGTCACCGGGTTCGACGCTGAGCACTGACGGTTCAGCAGCGTCGAGGTACCCCCAGAAGCACGTGTCCGGCGTCGCTGTCAGTCGAGGAGCGCTCATAGTGGTCTGACCATAAGACCACTCTGTGAACGCTTCGTTTCGACCGGGTCACCATCAGATTTCTGCGGCGAGCGTTACCAGAGGCCGACTAGGCGGCCGGCAAGAAAGAGCGCCGCGCCGACCATGAACACACGCACCAACCGCTCGCCACCGCGCACCGCGAGCTTGGCACCGAACCAACCGCCAGCCAAGAACCCAGCGGCAAGCACCAGGGCGGGAGCCCACACCACGTTGCCTTGGAGAATGAACACCGGAAGGGCAATCACGGTGACGATCAAATTGACCATGACCTTGACGCTGTTGGCGGTCACCAGGTCGAACCCAGCGCGCGTCAGCGCCGCGAGCATCACCAGGCCAACCCCTGCTTGGAATGCGCCGCCGTACATCCCGATACACAGGAAGACTCCAACCGTGACGGGCACCGACCATGGGTCGGCGTCCACGTTCGGCTTCGGCTTGAAAATCGTGAGGATGATGATCGGAACGAGCAGGAACCCGAAGATCGTCTCGAACGTCTCATCGGCGACCTGGCTGATTCCAAACGCGCCGATCATCGAGCCCACCACCGCCGGACCAAGCACCGGCGCAGCGCCTTTCAGCCCATCGACACCCGACCGTCGAAACGAAACAACCGCGGCCCCGCTCGCAGCAAGCACGCCGACGCGGTTCGAGCCGTTTGCCTGGTTGCCAGGCACACCTGCGAGCACGAGCAGGGGCACAGTGAGCGCCGAACCACCACCCGCCATCGTGTTGATGACTCCTGCAGCCAGTCCACCGCCGACCAACAGCAGCGCTTCCCAGAGGGTCATCGAGGCGGTTGGCTACTTCAGTCCGCGAATGAACGGCTGGGCCAGTGCAGCCGGTGCGCGCACGCGATGGGCGAACACTGCCATGCCAACGAGGGTGACAATGAAGGGCAGGGACTGCAACAGTTCGCTGTTCACCTGATAACCCAGCCCCTGCACCGAGAGCCGGAACGACAGAGCTCCGGCAAAGATGACGCAACCAGCAACAGTGCCGCGCAGCGTCCATCCACCAAAAATGACTGCCGCGATTGCGATGAATCCGCGTCCGCCGACCACCGAATCCTCGAACAGGCCGACCTGGCCGAAGATCAGGAACCATCCGCCCATGCCCGAGGTGAATCCGGCGTAGTAGATGCTCTGTCGGCGTCGCTTGTTGACATCGATCCCCGACACGTCGGCAGATTGGGGGTTCTCGCCGACTGACCGCAGCTCGAGGCCCCAGCGGGTCCGGAACAGGGCCCACCACGTCAGGGGCAGCAACACGTACAGGAAATAGAAGGGCCAGCGCTGCCCGAACAAGGCTTGACCGACGATGGGGATGTCGCTGAGCAACGGGATCTCCCATTTGCCCGCAAGCTTGGTCTCGGGCTGAATCTCGTTGTCGAGAAACCCGGCCAAGCCGAACACCAAGATGTTCAGCGTCAAACCAACAACAAACTGATCCGCGCTCAGTCGGTGGCTCATCTCTGCTTGCACACCCGCAACGATGAGTCCGCCGGCCACGCCGGTGAACAGAGCAAGCAACATCGAATCGGTGATGTGATAGCCGATTGCGCTGGTGAACGCTCCGCCCAACAGCATGCCTTCGACCGAGATGTTGAGTGTTCCAGCACGTTCAGCAACCAACTCGCCCGACGCCGCAAAGGCCAAGAACGCGGCGAACAGCGCACCATTGATGTACGTCGATTCGCTGGAAAAGATGTCGATGATTGCCTCAACGAGTCCGGCCATGGCTACGCCCTCTCCCCTGCTGCAGCGCGGGCACGCCCACGGTCACGAAGAAACATCACCGCAGGAGGAACCAGCAACGCAAGCACCAAGAACCCTTGGATGACGTCAGTGATTCGTCCTTCGACCCCGGTCGCGCCGACGAAGCTGGAGCCGGTGCGGAGGCCAGCGAACACGAACGCCACCGGAATCGCGATGAGCGCCTTCTCTCGCGCCACCAGCGCCACGAGCAAACCAGTCCAACCAATGTTTGTGGCGAAACCCGGAACCAATTGGTAGTTGCCGAAGGCGAAGCCGCCACCGGCGAACATCACCGCTCCGGCCAGCCCGGCAAACGCGCCGCTGATCATCAATGCTGAGGCGCCATAGCCGGTTCGAGACACACCCGACCGTTGTGCTGCGCGCTGGTTACGACCAAGCATGCGCAACCGGAAACCCCAGACTGTCCGCGCCAGCAACAGACTGATCACGATCGCGGACAGGATGGCGATGAAGACCGCTAACGGGATCTCGTTGCCGAACACTTCGAGTCTCGGCAGGCGATTGTCTTTCGGCAGCTGTTTGCTGACCTGGTTGCGGTTGCCGCGGTCACCGAGCGGCGCGAGCAGCAGCCACGACTGACTCAATCCATAGGCGACCAGCTGTCCACCGACCGTGACCAGCAGCAACGTGGAGAGCACCTCGGGAACGTCGCGCCAGAACTTCAGCAGCGCTGCCACGCCAGCCCACAGCCCTCCACCGAGAGCGCCAAACAGGACGATCACGACCAGGTTGAACGGACCCGGTCCCCCGATCAGGAAACCGAAGTACGTGCCGAAGGCCGCACCGACCAACAACTGTCCTTCCTGGCCGATGTTGATGAGGCCAGCTTTGCCCGACACGATCGTGCCGACGGCAACGAGCAAGATCGGCGCCGCAGTTCCGAGCGTTTCGCCCCACCGGCCTGGCTTGCGCAGACTGCCATCAAGGAGCGCATTGACCACGGGGCGCCAATCCCCTCCGGTCGCCTCGACGAGCAACGCCGAAAGCACGAGCGCGGCGAGCACGCTGAGGCAGTACAAGCCGATCCACTCGCCGAGCCGTGTTCCTTGCGTTGTCGTCCGCGGCTCGGTCATGCGGCTGCGCCGCCCATGAGCAGGCCGAGTTCTTCGAGGTTGACAGCCGATCGGTCCATCTCGCCGACGATGCGACCGGAGTGCATCACCACAATCCGATGGGACAGATCAAGGATCTCTTCGAGCTCACTGGAGATGAGGAGCACCGCAACACCTGCCTCGGCGGCCGCAGCCAGGCGCTCACCCATGTACTCAATGGCGCCGACGTCGAGACCACGCGTTGGTTGCGCGGCAACGAGCACTTTGGGGTGTTGCGCCAGCTCACGAGCGAGCACGACACGTTGCTGATTGCCGCCCGAAAGCGACCACATCGGAGCATCGGGCCCAGCACACAAGATTCCGAACTGCTCGATCATCTCATTGGCGAACGTCTCCAGCGCGCGCTGGTCGATCACCCCACGGGTCGAAACGTTCGATTGGTCAACGAGGACGAGATTCTCTGCGACGGTCATGTCGAGCACGACGCCGCTGTCGTGGCGGTCTTCCGGAATGACGCCGATGCCAGCCTTTGCCATCGCACCGGAACGACCGTCGGGAATGCGCACGCCGTCAACGGTGACGGATCCACTGTCGAGAGAAATCAGGCTCGAGAGCAAGTCGCCGAGTTCCCGCTGGCCGTTGCCTTCAACACCGGCGACGCCCACGATTTCACCGGCGCGCAGTTCCAGTGACAAATCGTCGAGAGCAAGGATGCCTCCGCCGGCACGAACGGTCGCTCCGCTGATGGCCAGCACCGCGTCGCCCGCAGCTTCTGCATGAGCCTTCTCGTTCACGGTGTCCGCATCGTCGACCACAAGGACCCCGAGGGCGGCGCGTTCGGACCGCAACGACACCTCACGACCCACCATGCCGCGGGCCAGAGTCGGCGCATCGGCATCGACGGACAACATGCGGTCGACAACTCGACCCTGTCTCATGATGGAAATGTCATCGGTGGCATGGAGTACTTCGTCGAGCTTGTGGCTCACGAGCACGACGGCACGTCCCTCATCGGCCACGACCTGACGGAGCGACTCGAAGAGTTGCAACGACTCCTCGGGCGTCAGCACCGAAGTGGGCTCGTCGAAGATCACGATGGTGGGATCGCGTCGCAGGCATTTGATGATCTCGACACGCTGACGCAGACCTGCAGTCAGGTCGCCGACCTGCGCGTCTGGTTCGATGACGAGTCCGTAGTGGTCGGCAATATCGCCGATTCGATTTCGAATCGCTCGCGGATCGAGGCGGCCTGCTTCGCCAAGCGCGACGTTCTCCCACACTGTGAGCGCGTCAACCAGACTGAAGTGCTGGTGCACCATGCCAATGCCCAGCGCCGAAGCATCGAGCGGGCTGTGGATCTGTTGCGGGGTGCCGTCGACGTGAATCGAACCCTCATCGGGCAAAACCAGGCCGATGAGCATCTTCATCAGAGTCGACTTGCCAGCACCGTTCTCACCCAAGATTCCGTGGATACGTCCACGTTGCAGGACGAGATCGACACCGTCACACGCGGTGACGGCACCGAAGCGTTTGGTGATTTGTCGAAGGTCGACCGCGGGTGCGGACCCCGCATGGGGGTCCGCACCAGAGCGGCCAGTAGGACCAGGGTTCATCAGCCGCCGTATGCAGCGCCGGAAATCGCACCGAGGTCCGCGTACAGCGTCTCGTCGAACGATGCGAGCAACCCGAAGGCTTCGTCGACAGCGGCACTCGCCTCAGCCGACGGATCGCACAGCAGCGCGCCGTTGAGTCCGGCCTCGGTCGGGAACTGATACGTCGAACCTTCGCTGAGTTCACCGTCGATGATCAACGTGAGAGCTTGCGAGGCGTAGACGCCGCCATCGAACACGATGGCGCCGGTCCAGGCGATGTCACGTTCACACGCGTCAGCCGGTCCGGCGGCAAAGACTGCCATCTCCTCGTCGAGCGCGAGCTGACCAACCGGGTCGAGCGCACCGCCGAGGTAGGCGTATGCGAGCGTGGCGCCGTTCGCCTTTGCATTCGTCAGCGCGGCCGTGGCGTTCGCCGAGTTGTCGAAGTCAAACTCGAAGTCACCGGTGCCGACGTACTCCATCGTGAAGCTCGGATCGACGGACTGCAGTCCGTACAACGTTGCTTGGTACGCCTCAACTTCGAAGTTGATGTCGCAGCACCCGAGGAACACTGAACTCGTGCTTCCTTGCTCTTGCATGACAGCGCCCATTGCGACTCCACCCGAGTAGTGCACGGCCGCACCCCAGTCTGTGGCCTGCGCCAGCCCGGGAAGCTCCTGGAAGCCTGCGCCACAATTGCAATACCAGAAGATGTCCGGGAACTGCTCGGTGAGATCCGGCAGCGGCTCAGCGATCTCGCTGGCGCCAACCATCAAAATGTCGACACCCTGCTGCGCAAGGTCTGACAACGATTGGGCGGCTTCCGCCGGGCCGATGTTGTCGCTCACAATCGGCGGCGCGAACCCGTTGGCGGCCGAGTACTCCTCGGCGAAATTGACGAGCGACTGGTAGTAGCCGTTGTCATCACGGGGCCCAGCAGCAGCGACACCGATGGTTACAGTGCCGTCGCCATTGGCGTCGAACGCCGCGACGATCTCATCGGTCTCGGGTTCTTCAGCTGGTTCTTCAGCAGGCTCCTCTGCTGGTTCTTCAGCAGGCTCCTCTGCTGGTTCTTCTGCTGGTTCTTCTGCTGGTTCTTCAGCAGGCTCCTCTGCCGCGGCCTCGGTGGCTGCCGGCTCAGATTCAGTCTCCCCATCGCTGCCGCATGCGGCCGCCACCATCGCGAGCGATAGGCACAGCGCAATAGCGCCGCGACGTCCTGATTGTCTTGTTTGCTTGTTCATGGCTCCCCTTGTTGCTGGTTGTCTTACTGACTTTTCCGATGATGCATCGCCGCGTTTATGACGCTGCAACCGCACTTGCCCGATACCGCTGGACAAGCCACCGATTGAACTGGATGTGACTTTCTTCTTGCCACGAGTAGCGACCACGCGGCGCGAACCTCGACCTCAGCCCCCGTTGCACCTTGGTGGTCGCGTCTTGGTCCTGGTCGACGAAGACCTGCACTCCCGCATCCGACAACGCCATCTTCTGTTCGAAGAGCGGATCGTCGAGTGCTGACGGATGGAAGATGTAGCCGATCTCGACGTCGATGGTCTCGGGACCGGTGGGGCGAATGAGGAAGAAGAAGCATTGATCCGGCGCGGTACCGAAGCACAGCGTCGGCGGCATCAGTGCAAACGTCGAACGTGTCCGTTCTTCCTCCGTCAGGTCGGGGAAGACCTCCATGATCACGCGGTGTGTGGCGTTGAAACCACCGTCGATGTGCGTGTATCCGCCGGTTCGAAAGATGACGTTCGAGTCGTCGCTCCAGGGAACAGGGAAGTCCGACAGGTTCGACGGGCAAAAATCCTGCACGTACTCGTGCAGCCGGTTGGCGTGATAGCCGTCGTTGAAATTCTCGAACATCACTTTCCAGTTCCACGGCATTCCCTCCAAGGTGAAGGTGCCAGGACAAACCGCGTTCTCGAGGTCGTAGTTGTGAACAAAAGGTGAATAGCGCTCGAGTGTCGGAGCCAACGGCGAAGCATCCTGATCGAAGTTCACGAAGACGAAGCCGAGCCACTCCTCGACACGCAACTGCGGGAGCCCGAAGTCGGCCTTGTTAAAGGCCTCGGTTCGCTCCATCGCCGGCGCGCCGAGCAAGCGACCGTCAAGGCCATAGTTCCAATGGTGATACGGGCACTTGAAGGTGGTGCTGTTGCCTTCGCCTTCGCACACCTGCATCGCCCGGTGCTGACAGACCGCCGACATGGCACAGACATCGCCAGCCTTGTTCCGCGCGATGATCAGCGGTTCGTCGACGATCGTGACCGTGAACCAGTCCCCCACATTCGGGATGCGTTCGGCCCGTCCGACACACAGCCATTCCTTCATGAAGATCGCCTCAGTCTCAAGCGCAAGCACATCAGCAGACGTGTACAACTCGGCTGGGAGCGTCGATGCCTTCGAGACGTCTTCGATCGACGCGTCAAGGGCCGCCATCAGCCCGTCACTCAATGTGGTCATGCTCGCGACACCTCTTCTTTCAACAAAAACTTACGAATTTTCCCCACGCTCGTTCGTGGCAGTTCATCGAGCAATGTGATCTCACGCGGCTGCTTGGCCTTGCCAAGCCGACTCTCGCACCAGGCCAACAGTTCTTCGACCGTTGGCGGTGACTGCAGGTCACTCGGCACGACGAACCCGACCGGAACCTCATCGCGAACCGCGTCAGGCGCACCAACGACGGAGGCTTCGAGCACGCCCGGGTGAGCGGTGAGCACGGCTTCGACTTCAACGGTCGAGACATTCTCGCCAGCCACCTTCAAGACATCGGACCGTCGGCCGTCAAAGAAGAACCGACCGTTGCCATCGCGGAAAGCTCGATCGCCGGTGCGGAACCATTCGCCTCGGAAACTTGCTGTCGTCGTCACCGGCTCACCGAGGTACTCGGTGAACAGCGTGGTCCCCGCCGTGCCGCGAACGACAATCTCGCCGACGTCGCCCGCGACAGCTTCGACTCCGGCTGCGTCGTGTACTGCGACCTCACAGCCGTTGGTCACGAAGCCCATCGAGTCGGGTCGAGGTTCGTCAGTGGAATCGGTGAGCACTGCCGGGATGGTCTCGGTCATCCCGTAGAGCTGACGGGGCCGGCAACCGAACCAGTCGACGACCGTGGCGTACTGATCGTCGGAGATGTTCTGGGCAAACCAACAGTGCCGAAGTTGCACCCCGTCGACCGGGCCACCACGAGCGAGGATCATGCGGAGTGGCGCAGCGAACAAGCTGGCGCACGTGGCCCCATGGCGAGCCGCCTGGGGAAGAAAACCACTCGCCGAGAACGTGTGCATGAGTGCCACGGAAGCGCCCGCCCAAATCGCGGAGGCGAACGAGTAATACTGCGCGTTCGCGTGGAACAGCGGCAACACGACAATGTGGCGATCGTCCTCGTTGAGACCTGCGGCTTCGGACATCGTCTTGCCGGCAAAGGCGTAATTCGCCTGCGAGATCACGACACCCTTTGGACGTCCAGTCGTTCCGCTGGTGAACATCACTGCAGCCGTGTCGGAAACTGCGGGAGTCGGCCAATCGATGAATCGCTCGTCGGGAAGCCAGTCGAATGCCGCGTCAGCCTCATCGATCGGAAAGAGCGCCATGTCGCTGGCGGCCGAGCGGTAGACATCGGCTCGATCTCGCCCAAAGAAGCCGGCGACCGGATTGGTGCGTTCGATGTGGTCGTCGAACTCGGCGGTGCGGCCCATCGGATCGGACGGAACGATCCACCCGCCGAGGCGAACCGTTGCGATCCACACCGCAATGAACGTCGGCGAGTTCGTGAGGGCGAGATGAACCGATGCGCCTGGCACGACGCCGTGGGCGACCAACTCGGTGGCCATTGACGCCACGATGTGATCGAACTCCCCATAGGTCCAGTCGGTGACTTTGCCATCGGGTGCTTCGAAAGTGAGGAAGCCTGCGTCGGGGCGCGTTGCGACTGCGTTGGCCCACACCTGGGCGAACGTCGTTGCGTCGGGCCAGTCCGCCACGGCCTACTCCGCTGCTCCGTATCCGCCACCGCCGGGCAGTTCGAGCCTGATGACGTCGTCCCCGCTGAGGCTGATTCGAGCCTGCGTTTCGACCTGCTCACCGTTGACGAGGAAGCTGCCGGTTGCGCCCGACTCGCCACCAAAGACGCCGAGTGGTGGGTCGGCGAGTCGGCTCGTGACAGCGTTGAGTTGCCACGTCTTGTCAGTGTCGACGCTGAACTCGATCGCCTGGCCGAGGCCGCCGATCTGTGCACCGGCGCCACCGGAATCAGGCCGAAGCGACTTTTCGTGGAATCGGATCGGTGCGGAGGCCTCGACCACTTCGATCGGCACCGCCGACACTCCGGTCGGGTACGAGCACGCGCTCAGGCCAGGCTTCGTCGCGCGAGCGCCCACACCGCCCGCGTACGTGAACATCGCGGTGATGAACGGGCTGCCGTCTGGATGGTTGCCGTTCACCTGCATGGTCCACACCGCCCCCGATCCTTCAGCCATCGCTGCTTCGGGTCGAACCTGTGCGAGCGCCTTGAGGAGCGCATTCGGGAGGAACATCCCCACCACGTGGCGCGCCGTGCCCGGTTGCGGCGACACCGCATTGACAATCGAACCCTCCGGAGCCTTGACCTTGATGGGGCCGAGGCTGCCATGGTTGTTCGGGATGTCAGGATTGAGCACCGACCGCACCGTGAACGTGGTGTACGCATGCGTGTAGTTCATGACCACGTTGATGCCCCACGGTGAGGCTTCAGACGTGCCGTCGTAGTCGACGGTAATTTCGCCGGCGTCACTGTCGACCGTGAGTGCGCACACGATGTCGATCTTGGAACCGTCGGCCAGGTCAAGCACCGCGCTCGATTTGTAGGTGCCGCTCGGCAGACCGCGAATGCTGTCTCGCGTTGCTTCCTCGGAGCGGTCGATGATCTCGTCGGCCAACGCTTCGATGTCATCGAGGCCATGGGCTGCGCACAACGTGTTGAGACGCTGGGCACCGACTTCGCCCGACGCCATTTGTGCGTGAAGGTCGCCGGCCATGTGATCGGGCTGACGCACGTTGGAGAGGATGAACTTCCAGACGTCGTCGTTGCGCTCGCCTCGCTTGAGCAACTTGCAGATCGGAATCCACAAGCCCTCTTCGAACACGTCACGGCCTCCGGCACCGATGCCGTAACCCCCGACGTCAGTGTGGTGGATGGTGGACCCGAAGAGCGCAATGATCTTGCCGTTCCGCCAAGCCGGCACGAGCACGGTCACGTCAAGAAGCTGGCCAGCCGTCTTGTAGGGATCGTTGGTGATCAGAACGTCGCCCTCATCGAGGGTGTCGATCGGATACTCCTCCAACATTTTCGCTGCACCAATGGCGAGCGAGTTGATGTGGCCAGGTGTTCCGGTCACGGCCTGCGCAACCATCCGCCCGCGTCGGTCGAATACCGCGTTTGCGAGGTCACCCGCTTCGCGCACGATCGGTGAGAAGGCAGAACGTTGCAACGCCCTCGCCTGTTCATTGACGGTCGAAATCAACGACTGCCACAGGATCTCGAGTTCGATCGGATCGAACCCTTCAGCGGTCGGCTGCTCTTCGGTGATGGTCATGACCTGCTCCTCACGGGGCGCTGTTTCACGATGACTGCTTGCTAGCGATCAGGCTGCCGTCGGCAGCAACTTCGACGTTCCATCCCGGACGGATGACCGAGGTGGTTTCTCGTTCCTCGACGACGGCAGGTCCGGCGAAGGCGGCGCCGGCGCCGAGCGATGCCCGATCGTAGACCGGAGCCTCAATTGCGTCGGCACCTCGCGAGAACACCATGGGGCGGAAGCTCTTCGGTGTGACGTCGCCCTCGTGGTCGGCGATCGAGTCGTCGGGTTCAACCACCGAGGTGGTCGCCGACGCCGAGAGCCGCCACGTAATCGCCTCGACGGCGACATCGGGGATCGTCATGCCATAGATCCGGCGGTACTCCGTTTCGAATGCCGCAGTCACTTCGGCGGCGGACGCAGGCCACGTCTCACCCTCGCCGACCCAAATCGTGATCTCGTTACCTTGTCCTGCGTAGCGAGCATCGACGCCGTATCGGAAGTTGATGGCATCGTCGGGCACACCCGCGGCTCGAAGCACGCGGCGGCCTTCGTCGCGGAGGTCGTCGAGCAAGGAATCGCGATCGGCGTCGGTGACCTTGTCGATGAGGCGCGGCATTGAGCGGGCCAAGTCGATGCGCACCGGTGAGACGAGCGTGCCAAAGGCGGAGAGCACCGAAGCGTTGACCGGAAAGATGACGCGATCGGACTGCAGCAGTTCGGCCACGCCACATGCGTGCACCGGTCCGGCGCCGCCGAACGCAATGAGTGGAATGCCGCGCAGGTCAATGCCCATCTCGACACCATGCATGCTCGCGGCGGCTGCCATGTTCTGATTGACGACCTCATGGATGCCCGCAGCCGTGTCGAGCATCTCGAGGCCGAGTCCGTCGGCGACCGTTTGCGCTGCGCCTTCGGCGAGCGACCGATCGAGTGGCATGTCGCCACCGAGGAATGCGGCCGGGTCGAGGAGTCCGAGGATGACGTCGGAGTCCGTCACTGCGGGAATCGTGCCACCCTGCCCATAGCTCGCCGGGCCGGGGTCAGCTCCCGACGACTCGGGTCCAACTTTCAGCAGGCCGAACTGATCGACGCGCGCCAGGCTGCCCCCGCCGGCTCCGATCTCGACGAGATCGACGGACGGGACCGACACAGGAAAACCTGAACCCTTCTTGAAGCGGTATGCACGAGCAACCTCGAAGGTGTTGGTGAGTTCGGGTTCGCCATGCTCGATGAGACAGGCCTTGGCAGTCGTGCCGCCCATGTCGAAGCACAGCAGACGATCGATGCCCAGTCGGTTCGCGAACCAACTGCCCGCAAGAGCGCCGGCAGCCGGGCCGGACTCCACGAGGCGGATCGGACCGCTCGCAGCATCGTCAGCTGAGACGACGCCACCATTCGAGAGCATCATCAATACCGAGCCGCCAAACCCCTCGGCGGCGAGCCACTTTTGGAGCTCGTCGAGGTAGGGCCCGATGACCGGCATCGTCGCGGCGTTGCAGGCCGTGGTGATCATGCGCGGGTACTCGCGGATTTGCGGCGAGATCTCCGCGGAAATGCACACGGGCACTCCCAGTGCGGCGCGGAGGTGCTCCGCGATGCGGCGTTCGTTCGACGCGTTGACGTAGGAGTTGAGGAGACAGATCGCCACCGACTCCACGTCGGCGGCCTGCAGGCTGGCGGCGAGCGCGTCAAGATCAGCGTCAGTCGGGTCGGTCAGGACCGAGCCGTCGGCGCCAGTGCGTTCGTCGATTTCGAAAGTGAGGCTCCGCGGGATCGGCGGCTCGGGGAACTCGATTTGCAGGTCATACATGTCGTAACGATGTTCGTCACGAATCAGCAGTGTGTCGCCGAAGCCCTTGGTGGTGACCAAGCCAGCCCGGCCGGTCTTGCCCTCGATCAATGCGTTGGTGATGAGCGTCGTGGCGTGCACGATCGGTGCGACAATGTCGCCCGGCTGCACTCCGGCTTTCGCGAGGAGTTGCGTCACGCCAGTGCGCACACCGTCAAGTGGCGCGCTCGGCGTGGTCAGGGTCTTGTCGACGACCACCCGTCCCGATGCTGCGTCGAGCAAGACCACATCGGTGAATGTGCCACCGATGTCGACGGCAAGTCTCCAGTCGGCCATCAGCGTGCCGCCTCTTCGCGCAGATCATCACGCGGTGGGGAGAACACGTCGAGAATCCAGCACTCGTCGAACTCATCGTCACCCACGAAGATGCTGTCGCCATGCCACACGCCCGCTGGCGCGAGGTACGCCTGGTGTTCGCCGACCAATCGACGATCCTGGTCGCTCTCATCGTCACCGATGCGGAAGTCGAGACCCCCTCGCACAATGACGCCGAGTTGTTCGTGTTCGTCGTGCTTGTGCAGGAATGACCCCACTGACCCACCCGCAATCCGCCAGAAGCAGAGCTGCAGGTTGTCGCCGGTCAGGACTCGCCGCCGAAAGCCGGGACGCCCGGTTTCGACAAACTCGTCGTCGTCAAAAAAGTGGCAGTACTCGCTCGTGAGATTCACGATGACAACTCCATCATGTCGGGAAATCGCCGCGCCTCGGCAGCGAGATCAAGCGGGCGGACGATCGCTTCGTGTTCTTCATCGCCCCATCGGTCAGCTGGCACCAGCCACATCACTTCGAACTCGAGACCGTCCGGATCCATGCAGTACAGGCTCTTGTTGGCCCCATGATCAGAGGACCCCTTCACCACTCCGGCTTTGCTGAGCCGTTCCTGCATCGCAACGAGGTCGCCGAGCGTCTCGACTTCCCACGCGAGGTGGTACATCCCGACGGTCTCTTGACCGGCGGCCGATGGACCAACGCCTTCGCCGACGGTGAAGAATGCGATGTCGTGATGGTTCGCAGAGCGCGGCGCACGCATGAATGCGAACTGACCTGGCTGGTCGATCACTGTAATAAAGCCGAGAACGTTCTCGTAGAACTCTCGATGACGTGTCGAATCGCGGACATACAGGACCGCATGATTCATGCCCGTGATACTCAACGTAGCTCCCCACTTCGGAATGGACTGATGGTCAGACCATAACAGACGTGTTCAGCTCCTCGCAAGCCGCATCATTCCTGACCGATCATCTCGGCGAATCGACGACGCCACTCGACCGATGGCTTGTCGGACTGGACGCTGACCACTCCGGTTCGGCCCAGTGGCAGTGTTCCGGGAACCCGCTCGAGCATCGCCTTGTCTTCGGCACCGATCGCTCGGTCGAAGGCCAAGATTTCCTCGGGGTCTGTGCTGTGGTCATCGTTGCGCCAAACAACAAAGGTGAAGAGCGAGTTGAGGTCGTCGACCGGCGTGCTGCACAACAACAGAATGTGTTCGAGCCCATCGTCGTAGCGAATGGTGCTCCGCACGACGAATGGCAGTGCAAAGCCCGTGCTCATCGTGCGGTGAACGACGTCGTCGTCGCTCCCGCTGACCGCAGTTGCCTCATCGGGATTGGATGCGTCAACTTCATAGGCATAGCCGAAGAAGTCCTCATCGAGTTGGCTGAGCTCGATCTGCGGAACGTACGGATCCTGCGCTCCGCCAAACGTGCCGGTGTGCACCCACGGGAAATGACTGAAGTCCATGAAGTTGTCGACAAGCCGTGGTGTCGACGTGGCCCACGGCTCGACCTCGGTGTTCAGCCGACGAAAGGCCGGGTCATCATCTTGGACGATGCGCACGATGTCGGTCGCTGGCTCGCCGGGACACACCCACACCAAGCCGTATCGCTCCTGCACCTGCATGCACGGGAGGTGCGCCATCGGCGGAATCGTTGCGCTGGGCCCCGACGAAGGAATCGAGACGCAGGTTCCGTCGGAGCCAAAGGTCCAGCCGTGATACGCACACGCGAGTTGACCGTTGGTCACCGTTCCGATTGACAACGGCGCTTCGCGATGAGGGCATCGATCGGGCGCAACGGCAAGCGCGCCGTCAACGCCACGCCACACCACCAGGTCGTCGCCGAGCAAGCGGACAGCCAGCGGAGCATCGCTGACGTCTCCGCTCTGAGCAACCGGGTACCAGGCGGTGCGTAAGGCGTCACGATGTACAAATCGAGTCATTTTCCGATCCCTTCAAACCCCAGACGGCTACAGACAGACACGGACAGATAGATGGTCTGACCAACTGACCATCATCTGATCCTACACAATGGCCAGTCAGTGCGAAATCGGCTGGTCGAGGCCCGGTTCAGTCCAGATCGTCGACCATCGACTGCTCGACAGCATCGAGGTGGTGTTTGGTCGACGAACGGACAGCAGCAGCATCTCGCGCCGAGAACGCCTCTGCAATGTGCAAGTGCGCTGCACATGAGTCGGCGACGATGCGCGCGACTTCAGCCTGGTTGCTCTCCGCGGACAAGAGCGTGAAAAACTCAACCGACCGGAAGAGCTGATCGAGCACCTTGCCGTACAACTCGATCAGCAGCGGGTTTCCGCACGCGGAGGCGACGGTCGTGTGGAACTCCCGGTCGAGCCGTCGAAATTCACCGATATCGAGCGACGGGTGAAATCGTGCAGCAACCGCTGCGATCTTGGCCCGTTCCTCATCAGTGGCACGTTCGGCCGCCATCTCGAAAATTGGCAGCTCCAGAACCCGGCGTGTTTCGAACAATTCAGCGACAAACGATTTGCCGTCGCCGCTGGGCTCAACAACAACTTCCGGGAGATGCTCGGCAACATATGAACGATTGCCTCGACGCTCCACCACGCGCATCGACACCAGTCCTTGCATCGCTTCTCGCACAGAGGTTCGTGCGACCTCGAACCTCTCGGAGAGCTCGCGCTCAGAAGGCATTCGTGCCCCCGGCGCGAGGTCGCCGCTTGAGATTCGCTCCAACAGCTGATTGCGGATTTGCGAGCTCACAGTCTCTCGCGAAATCGGCGCGAATGGGTTTGTATCAGGAATTGACACCCTGCTCCTTCCTCAGCATTGCGAGTGAAGTTCGGTCCAATGGTACGACCACCATACCACTCCACATTTTGGCCTCGCCGAACCGTGCTCCATACTCGATCGCACACACACGTCGGTACCGGATTGGTCTGACCAACGGACCAGTCTGGTACCGTTGAATCATCCCGCGAAGCAAGAACCGGCAACAGCAACGGAGCGCACTGTGAGCGAACTGCAAGAACAAACCCACCCGACAGAGCCGCGATGGACCCACATCGCGCTCCGCGTCAGTGACATCGACGCCACGATTGCTTGGCATGCCGAGTTCTCACCGCTCGAATTGATCGATCGTCGCGAGGACGAGATGGGATACGGCGCATGGCTCGGAATGCCCGGCGAGACCAACAACCCATTCATTCTCGTGCTCGCTCAGTTCTTCGAGGACAAGGACCCGTTCGCCGGTGCGCCGCTTGCAACCCTCGCACCCTTTGCGCACTTCGGCATTGAGCTGCCGACAAAGGAAGACGTCGATGAAATGGCCGAGCGGGGCAAGCAGGCCGGATGCCTTGCCATGCCACCCACGATGATGCCGCAGCCAATTGGCTACATCACCATGCTCCGCGACCCAGATGGCAATATGGTCGAGTTTTCCTGGGACCAAGGAGTGTTCTCCACCTTGCACGAACTGTGGAGTCAGGCCGACTGACCCACGCGGCGCCTACCATTCCGGGATGGGGCTGACGCACTTCGACCGTGACGCCGACCCGATCGCGGTGAGTACGTTCTTGTCCGTCCACGGGTATGCCATCGTCGATGACGTCGCCGACACTCAGCTGATGGATCGCCTCGCCGCCGAGGTCGGACCGTACGTCGATGCCTCAGCAGCTGGGCGCGACGAGTACGACGGCCAGTTCACTCGACGGACCGGATCACTGATCGAACGATGTCCCGCATCACGCGAGTTGGTGATGCACCCCACTGTTGTCGACACAGTGCGGCATTTTCTCGGGCATGCCACGGCTCAGCAACTACACCTCACGCAACTGATCTCGGTCGGCCCCGGCGAGACGAAACAGAAGCCGCACCGCGACCAAATGGCGTTCGATTTTTTCGAGTTCCCCGCGGACTACCACGTGCAGTGCAACACGATGTGGGCGCTCACCGACTTCACGGTCGACAACGGCGCAACTCACATCCACCCTGGCACGTCCGCCCAAGACGACGACGCGGCGCAGCGTGTGCCCAGCGAACAAGCAACGATGCGGCGCGGCAGCGTGTTGTTCTACGACGGCAAGGTGCTCCACGGCGCCGGAGCGAACGAGAGCGACGGGGTACGCCAGGGTGTCAACATCACCTATGCCGTCGGCTGGGTGCGTCAGGAAGAGAACCAGTACCTGGCCTGCTCCCAGGAAGTCGCACGAACGCTCGACGACGACCTGTTGAGAATGATGGGCTATCAGCAGGGGGCTTTCGCGCTCGGCTACGTCGGCGATCAGCAAGATGCGCTCTCCAAGCTGCGCGGCGACCACACCAAAGTGCAGCTCATCGGAGACATCGCTCAGAAGAACGACGACATCCGCAAGTTCGTCGACGAACTCGGCAATGAGCGCAGCGGCGATCGCCTCCACGAATGACGCTGGGTAGTTCCCGAGGGTTACTCGCTGCGTTCACTCATCCCGACGGTGCTCGATGCCAACCGTCGGGTGTTGCGCCACAGCACCATGGCAGCAGCGAGGCAACCGGCACCCGCAACGCCACTGAAGCCGAGTACCCAGAAGAGCCCGTCCCGAATCGCGTCGAGGGTGGCCGCCGAGGTCATCACGTCCTCGCCGCCGAGCACATCGCGCACGACCTCGACGTCGCCGACCTGATTGCCGACGACGAACAGCAAAATCGCCCCACCAACAGCAACTCCGTAGGTGATCCCAATGGTCCGGATGAACTGATGCGCGCTGTTGACGCGCCCCATCTCTGAATCGTCGGCGCTTGCCTGGAGCAGCGTGAGCCCGGCGGTCGAGACGAATCCGATCGCCGCGCCCATGACATAGAACGCTCCGAAGATCACCGGGATCGGCCAGGTCAGCGCGACTCCGACCCCCGCCCAGATCACGGCCGGAATCATCAGGATCGAGCCGAGCAGAATGGCGTCGGCTTCGCGCCAGCGTTCGAGTAGTCGACTGACGAGGAACGCCGCGGACGACCAGCCAACAGTGAGGAACAGCACCGAGAACGCTGCGAATGATGCAGATCGACCGCGCGTGGTCTGCATATACAGCGGGAGGTAGTTGTCGGCTGCGAGGCCGGCAATCAGCACCAGACCAGACGTCACATGGATCCGCTTCAACGGGAACCGCGTGATGTGCACTCGGGCGACAAGCGGCGCCTCCGCGCTGCTCGAATGAGCCCAGAATGCAGCTCCGCACGCGATGGTCACGGCGGCACCGGCAGCAGCCAGCCACCAGCGGTCACCCATCTGCTCCACGGCCAACAACGACGCAGCGACCAAGCCAACGATCAGCGTGATGCCGCGAAAGTCCATGACGATCCGCTGCGGTTTGTCACGCGTGCTCGGCAATGTCCGCCACCCCGCTGCGAGAGCAAGGGCCGTGATCGGGAGTTGCACCACGAAGATCATTCGCCAGCCCGCGACAGCAAGCAGGCCAGCGGTGATCACCGGCCCACCGAAGCCGAGCGTCCCCCACACCATGGAGTTTGCTGCAAACGCCCGGGCCCGCAATCGCTGCGGGTAGGCCAGGCCGACCGCGGTCAGCGCGACCGAGATCACGAGGCCGCCACCGATGCCCTGCAGCGCACGGGCGGCGACGAGTAACTCCATATTCGGAGCCGCTGCCGCAGCAGCACTCGCAAACAGAAACCACACACCAGCGACGCGAAAGGTTCGTCGCACGCCGACAGCATCAATGATGGGGCCTGCCGTGATGCCGGCCACAGCAGACGTCGCGAGGTAGGCGGTGATCACCCAGGGGAGAAGCGCGACGCCTCCCAGATCATCTGCGATCGACGGCAGAGCGGCAACGAGTGCGAGGCCGTCGAACGCTGCGATGGCGACGATGGTGAGGTTCGCAAGCGTGACCGGCAGGTAGCCGGCAGACCAGATGCCACCCTTTGACTCCTGCTGTTCGGCCGACCTCACCGCCGCACGCTACTGGCCGACCCGGTCGCCAGGCTGCGCGCAGCGCTGCGCCCGCGCGCGACACTGACGAAGTGAACGACGTAACGACCCAACCCGTGACCGGATCCGCCACCACGACGATCGCTGCGCCGATCAGCGCAGTGTTCGCCGCAGTCACCGACATCACGCGGATGGGCGAGTGGAGCCCCGAATGTGTCGCCTGCAGATGGGTTGACGATGCTACGGGCCCCGCTGTCGGCGCAAAATTCGAGGGCGACAACGTCGCCGCCGTCGGCCCGGTCACCCTCAAGCGATGGACCACGACGTCCGAGGTCGTCGACATCGAGCCGAACGCCTCGTTCGAGTTCATCGCTGAGGGGTACTCGACGTGGCGGTACGAGTTCGCCGAACGAGATGGCGCGACAGTCGTCACCGAGTCATTCAGCTACCCGCCGTACGCCGGCTGGCAGAAGTTGGTCTACGGACGACTGCTGAACCGGTCGAAGGGAATGACCACCGGCATGCAGGCCACACTCAACCGCATCAAAGAGTCGCTCGAGCACTGACGATGTCCGCAAGCGCCTTCGACGCCGAGACCGCCGTCGTCACTCGAGGCGCCGGCCAATACGACGTCCGTCTCTCGACCGCGTGGGATATCGGAGACAACGCGAACGGCGGCTACGCGATGCTCCCTGTGCTGCGCGCACTCCGTCAGGAGTCCGGCCACTCCGACCCACTGTCGATCACCACGCATTTCCTGCGACCGATTCAGGGCGGCGGCGACGCCCAGATCGACACGTCGCTCGTCCGGCGCGGTCGATCGGTCAGTGTGCTGACCGGCGCCCTGACCGTGGCAGAGACACAACGCTTGACCGTCAGTGCAGTATTCGGAGACATCGACGACCATGAGCTCGGCACGGGGATCGATATTCCAGCGCCGACAATTCCGCCACCCGAGGAATGTCTCAACCGCGCCGAACTCCTGCAGGGCGTTGCACTGCCGATCGCCTCACGCATCGACGTTCGCGTCCCCGCCGACTCCGCTGTCGCAAGTGAGTCGAAGCCTGCGATCAGCGAAGGTTGGGTTCGGCTGAGTGACGGCACGCCGCCCACCACGCTGTCGTTGCCGCTCTTCGCCGATGCCTTCCCGCCTTCGCTGTTTGCCAAGCTCGGCAGCGTCGGCTGGGTCCCGACAATCGAACTCACCGTGCACGTCCGCCGACGACCAGCCGACGGATGGATCCAGGCCCGCTTCGAATGCGACGACCTCATCGGCGGCCGAATGATCGAGAGCGGCACGCTGTGGGACAGCGCAGGCCGAGTCGTCGCCCGCTCACGCCAACTCGGACTCCTCCTCGCGGCCTAGCTCGTCGCTCGATCGAAACCTGCCTCCTGGGTCCTGCCTGCTTTGAACAGAAGCCAGAGTCCGAGCCATCCCTCCCCGAGGATGGACGGCACTGCAACGATGATCAAGAAGATGGACTCGTAGTCGTTGTAGTTGGCGAGGAACGCGTTGGCAACAGTGTCGATCACGTAGCCCGTACCGGCGGCAATCAGCACGTAGCCGAGCGCTTTCGGAGCGGAACCCGAGCGGATGGCGAGGTAGCCAAGAAGCATCAGGTGGATGCCAAAACCGACCAGCCCGATCAGCCAGGTTGCATTGAACGTGTCGAGCGCCACGAGCGCCTGTGCGTTCAATTGCTCACTGTCGAACGCGTTGAGGAAATCTGACCCACCGAGGAGTTGCAGTGCTTGGAAGAAGAACACGGCGGCAACGCCGAGGAACACCGTGTAGACGATTCTGAACCATGCCGCAAGCAGCGAGACGTCCCGGTTGGCGTTCCGGAACACGATGTACAAGGCCCACGCAACGATGACATCGAGGACAAAGACGACCAGGAAGCTGACCAGCCCGAGACGGAACAAGCCTTCGGACTCAACGATGTTTGCGGCCGTGGCTTGAGCGTCGCCATTCACGATGAGGCCTTCCCGGACGAAGAAGTTCGCGAAGATGCCAAGCACGAAGAGCAGGACGTAGCCGGCACCGGCGATCTGAGCGGCCCGTCGAGGTGACGTTGCGAAATGTATCGGCGCGCTGGAGGTCGTTGCGACCGTGTCAGCCGCTGTTCGAGGAGTGCGAAGGTCTGGTGGAGCGTTCATGGTCAGGCCTTTTCTGTGGGTGATTCTGTGGGTGAACGGGGATCGTCTGAGCGTCGGTGGGTCGAGGTGCCGAAGCCCCTCCGGAGGAGGTGGAGCCCGACAGCGACTTCGAAGAGGCCGCCAGGAGCGGCAAAGAAGTACGTGACCTCTCGGCCCGTTGTCAGTTCCATCAGCGCGCCTGCGGCGAGCGCCACGTACCCAGCCACGCCCCAGAGAGCGAAACGAGTCGAGAGCCAAGGTCCTCGGCCAACGACGTACCAGAAAGGCACGCTCCCGATTCCCAGCACCAACATGCCCAGCAGGTATCCCTGAGTGTCGGCGTCGGAACGGTCGGCGTACGTGTAGAGCGCAACGCCGCCGACAAGCAAGATGGCCTCGGCGAGGCGAGTGACGAGGTAACCGGCGCCAACCCGGGGGCTGTGGTTCCGGAGTAAGCGAAAGCCGATGATTCCAACGATGGCGACAGCAACCGAGTTGACGGCGACCAGGCCAACACCGAGCGGATCATCAACGAGTGCGCTGCCAATTCCGTAGAGCAGGAACGCCGCCAGTACGAGCCCTCCGAAGAGCCGTCCCTCCCAACGCTTGAACCCAGGATCGTCGACAGCGGCGGGTCCGTCGGTGGTGGTGGAGCGGACGGCCCCGACGCTGTTGATGGCGGGCGATGTGGTCATCATCGTGGGCTCTCTGTTGGCGAACGGTTTTCGTTTGAGCACCGGTGAGCAGCGACTCGCGTTGGCCTACGTCCTGACCATCTGTGGCGACACGCTCATTGATCTGGGTGATCCAGCTGGACACGCCCTCCTCACTGAAGCGCGGTCGGTCATCAATCGGTGCCCCGACCCAGGGATCGCTGACCGTTACTTGTCT